>JBQCGP010000025.1:0-6634 GCA_051955535.1 Gaiellaceae bacterium
CTCGCGGGAGGGGGTCTGGTCGTCGGCGTCAACGTGGACGCGGTCATGTGGCGGCCCGATATCTCTGCGGTCGGGAGCGACCACAACCGCGGTTACTCCCGGGTGACCCTGGGCTGGGAGCGGGGCCGAACCCCGCCGAGCGACTCGGACGCGGCTTCGATCGCCGCCGCACTCGCGAATGCGGGGTCGCAGAAGATCCTTCTGAGCGTATTCGGAAGCGCAGATGCCGCACCGCGCAACGCTTCTTCACGCGCGGACTACTGCGGCTTCGTCTCCTCGGTGCTCGATCGCTTCCCGCAGATCGCCGCGGTCAATATCTGGAACGAGGCCAACCTCGCCTACTTCTGGAAGCCCCAGTTCACCAGCAGGGGCTCGAGCGCTGCTCCGGCCGCTTACGAGGAGCTGATGGCGCGCTGCTACGACGCAATCAAGAGTCGGCACCCGTCTGTTCGCGTGATCACCTCGATCTCCCCGCGCGGCAACGACCGGCCGCATGCACCCTCGAACGTCTCCCACTCGGCCAGGAACTTCATCGAGAAGATGGGACAGGCCTATCGCCGCTCGCATCGGCGGGCACGCATCTTCGATGTCTGGGGCCAGAACGTGTACGGCTCGAACTCGAAGGAGCGTCCCTGGACGCGCCACCGCCGTGACATCGGCGAGGGCGACTACGCGCGGCTGCTCTCGTACCTAAGGCCTGCTTTCGGAGGGACGCACCAGCCGGTTCCGGGCCAGAAGGACGTCCGGATCTGGTACTTGGAGGACGGCTTCCAGACCAGCGTCGCGGCCAAACGAATCCTCTACTTCAGCACCGAGACCGACCACGCCGTCGTCGCGTCTCTCGGCACCACGTCGCAGCTCGATCAGGCGTCGCAGCTAACCGACGCGGTGAGGCTCGCCTACTGCCAGCCGGCCGTCGGAGGCTTCTTCAACTTCCTGCTCGCCGATGAGTCCAACCTCCACGGCTGGCAGTCGGGTGTCTTCTTCAGCGACTGGACGCCGAAGCCCTCGTACCAGGCATTCAAGAGCGTGATTGCCGAGGCCAACGCCGGTCGGGTCAACTGCGTCAAGCTGAGGGCCCGTATCAAGAGGCTCGGCGGCTAGGAGGGTTCGGCGGAATGGCGCTCGTCGCCGGCGTGCGCTGATCGTTCCCTGGGGAGGACGCAGGGAGCGTCCATATCCGTAGATATGGGCGCGACTGAGGACGCTGCCAGGGGGCGTGCGCCGGCGGCACAGACGTTATTTCGCCGAACCCTCCTAGGCCTTCGAGCCGCCGGCGCTAAACCGGAACCGGCAGCGGCTCCGCGGGCAACTCGAACGCGAAGGTCGTGCCCGTGCCGGTCTCCGACTCGACCCAGATGCTCCCGTGCATCGACCGGACGAGCTCACGGCAGATGTAGAGGCCGAGGCCGGTTCCGCCGATGCCGCGCCGTTGGTCCGGATCGAGCCGGTAGAACTTGTCGAAGATACGCTCCTGCTCGCCAACCGGGATGCCGAGGCCCTGGTCCTGGACGCTGAAGCGGAGCCGCTCGCCCACCACCTCGAGCGTCACTTCGATTCGCCCTCCCGACGGCGAGTACTTGATCGCGTTGTCGATCAGGTTGAGCAGCACCTGGCGCGTGCGCTCGCCGTCGCCGTGCACCTTCGGCACAACCGAAGGCACCACAACATCGATCTCCCTCTCCTCCTCGACCCGAGAGCGGGCGGCCATCGCGACTCCTTGGACCAGCTCCTCCGGCGCGAAGGTGTCCGCAACGACGCTGAGCGATCCGCTGTCGAGCTGGCCCGCCACGAGGATCTCCTCGACGAGGTTGGCGAGACGGTTCGACTGCTCGGCGATCATCTCGAGGAGATCGTCCTGCGTCTGCACAGGCAGGTCGTGTTCCCTGAGCGTCAGCGCCGCGCCGTGCAACGAAGCGAGCGGCGTCCGGAGCTCATGCGAGATCGTCGCGACGAACTGCGAGCGGAGCTCCTCGAGCCGGCGGTCGTGCGTCGCATCGCGGAAGGCGTAGACGGTGTCGTCATCGAGGGAGACGGCGACCATCGAGAGCCAGAGCTCGCGACCCGCAACGTCGATCGGGACCGTCTCGGCGCTCGAAGAGCCGTCAGCTTGCCCCGGTTGATCCGCCACCGGCACAAACGTCGCGATCGTCTTCCAGCCTGGAATCGCCTCCTCGGCCGAGCGGCCGCGCACCTCCGCCGCGCGGAGGCCGGTGATCGCCGCGGCTGCCCGGTTCCAGAGCCGCACCACCCCGTCACGGTCGACGACGAAGACACCGTCACCGAGATGCGCGAGGACGCGCTCGGCCTGGTCTCGTTGCAGCCGCGAAAGCCGGCTGCGGGCGATCGCAGGCGCCACGCCGTATGCCATCAGGAGGATTGCCCCGATCAGGCCGAGGCCGATCCCGATCACCCGCCAGCGAACGTCGTCGGAGGCAGCCGCGATCTCGGATCGCTTACGTACCGCTACCAGCGCCGGGGCATCTCGCTGTGCTCCGAGCGGTAGGGCGACCACCCGGTAGTCGAGCGCCTGGACCTGAACGTCGGCCGGCTTTCCCGCCCTTGGATGAGCGGCAACGCGCGCGACACCGCCCTCGCGAACGAGCCGACGGTCGACCAGGAGACCAAGGCTGTTCTCGGGGAGGCCTGCTTGGCTCGCGATAGTCCGGATGAGGCGCCGATCGAACGGGGGAACGACGAGGACACGCCCGATCGTCCGTCCACGGTGGATGACATTGAGACGCGCTTCGACGTCCCGTCCATTCAGTCCGCCCGCCGCGCCGGGAAGGAGGACGACCCACTGGTGGGCCCGCTCGATTGTCCGGAGTGCGTGCTCATCGCCGTGAGCGAACGCTTCCGCAACCCGTCTGGAGGCTGCGAGCCGCTCGGCAGTGCGACGTGCGTCGCGTGAGAGTCCCGTGTAAACCGAAGCACCCGAATCGAGCTCTCGGACGAGCTCCTGGTCTGCGTTGTTCCGCTCGCGCTTGGCCGCGAGTCCACCGAACGCCCAGACGGCGACTACCAGCGGGAGAGCCAGGAGCAGCAACCCCGTTGCGAGCCGCAGGCGGCCGTTGGACCTCAATCGTTCTCCCATTTCCGCCCGTTTCCGCCACCGTTGCCCTTGTCCTCGTTTCCGCCGCCGTTGCCCTTGCGCCCGTTTCCGCCGCCGTTGCCCTTGCGCCCGTTTCCGCCGCCCTTGCCCTTGCGCCCGTTTCCGCCGCCCTTGCTTTCGGGACGCGGGGCAAGCCCGGGCGCCGAAGCGCGCGGCGTCTTCTTCGCGAGCCCGGGTGGAAGCCTGTCCTGGTCCTCGTTCGAGCGCCCGAGACCCTTGCCATGCCCAGGCGGGAGCGGAGTCGGCGTCGCTTGCGACTTTGGCCCATGACCACGCGCCTTGCCCTTCCCTCTCGGCGGGATGCCGAACAGTTCGTCCCTGGTGACCGGCGTTTTCCGAGCAGCGCGCGCAACCGCCCGCACAGGAGCCGACGGCGTGCGCGGCACGACCACGGTCCGAGCCCGGTGGTGCACCTGGCGCGCGGTCGTCGTCGGCGGTCGCAGCGCGACGACAATCTGCGGATAGGCGGACGCAGCCTTCCGGATCTTCGAGGCGCGGGCAACCGGGAGATCCGCAGCGACGCGGCCGGCGGCCCCTCCGTAGGCGGGCAGCACCGGCGTCGGTCCCTTCTGGGCCACTCCGGCGGGGAGCAGGAAGACGGAGAGCGAGATCCCGATCCCGGCTGCGAATGCGGCGGGGACCGTCGGCGAGAAGTCAGCGAACGCCGGCCTCATGTTCGACTAATCGGCAGGTATGCGCAGCTCCTTAGGGGAAGAGTTCGCGTTCGGGCTGCGGAGATGCGTAGTTCGACCCCGCCGGGCCGCGCGACCGTCTACTCAGGCAGGCCGCGCCGCCGCCATAACCACCACACGCCGGCCAGCGCCGCGCCCGCGTAGACGTAGCCGAGCAGCAGGTCGATCACGTAGTGATTGCCGGTGTAGACCACCGCGAAAGACTGGGCCAGCGGGTAGATCGCGCCGACGCCAATGGCGAGCCAGCGCCAGCGCGTCTTCCACGCCAACGCGGCGACAAAGAGGAAGCAGAGGAAGGCATAACCGGCGTGAAGCGACGGAATCGCCGCGTACGGATTCGGGTCGATCAGTTTCGAGACCGAGATCGAGTGGTACCCGTGGGAGCCGGAGGGGTTCGGCGCCGGGTTGTGCGGGATCCGGATCAGGCCCGGCAGCAGCCCCTTCTCGCCGGCGGCCCAGGGCGGCGCCGACGGGAAGATCAGGAACGTCAAGGCCCCGGCGAAGGAGAGCGTGAGGATCGTCGCCGCGAAGCGGTAGAAGAGCGCGCGCCTCTTCACCCAGAGGATGAACGCCAGCAGCGGCGGGACGATGAAGTGCAGCCGCATGACGGCCAGCACGAGGTGGTCGTACCATTGCTGCGCCCCGTCCCAGAGCCAGTGCTGGAGCGACTCCGAGGGAACAACCCCGCCGAACAGGAACTTGTCGGCGTGTAGCTGCGGCAGGTAGTGGGGATCGGGACGCAAAAGATGGGCGATTCCGCGAGACTGCGCGTAGATCACGAGCAACGCAGCGAAGGGAACGAAATCGAGCAGAAAACGGCGTGCCCGCCGAATCACGAGCGCGGGAACCAGCAACACGAGCAGGTAGCGGTCGGGGGTCAGGCCGAGACCGAACAGCCAGACAGCGACCGCCAGCGCCGCGACAAGGGAGACCGCCGCGAGCGCCGCCGTGCGGCGATCCAGGTCCTCGCGCGGTGGGCCCCACTTCTTGGCGGCCTCGCGGTCGGCCTCGCCGTACTCGTACGGCTTCCCTTCTGGAAGGCTCCACTCACCGCCGACGAAGGGGGCTACGCCGAGGTGGCCAGGCTTTGGAGCCATGGCGCCACTCTCTATCGGGGCGCCTGGGTCGACCGCCCGCAAGGCCTCGTAGTCGTTTTTCGCGCTCTCCATCTGGTTGGCGGCTCTCCTCTCGCGATGCGCGCAACCGCAGCGGTGATCGCAGCGTTGGTCGTGGCCGCGACGATGCTGCTCACCCTGCGGCTGGCCCGCGGCAGGATAACGGCCGTCACCGCCGGACTGCTAGCGGCAACCGTCGGCGCCTCTCCGTTCATCGAGTCGTTCACGCTCTCGGGAGAGCTGCTTGCGTCCCTGCCGGCGGTGCTCTCGCTGCTCGTCTTCTGCGTGTATCTCGAGGGCCGAGAGCGCGGCGCGGCGAGGAATACGCTGCTGCTGACGCTCGCCGGCGCCGGAGCCTTGACAGGGATCGCAGTGCTGATCAAGCAGTCGGCCTTCGACGCTGGGCTCGCAGCCGTCGTCTTCCTGCTCTGGAGCCAGCGCCGGCGCGGGCTCGCACCCGCAGGAGTCTTGATCGCCGGGGCACTCGTGCCCATCGCCGTCGCTGCTGCGAGCGCGGCGCGGCTGAGCGACTGGGTGTACGCGGTCGTCGGCTACCGCTTCAACGGCGACTCGATCGTTACTGGATCGTTCTCGACCCGAACACATCAGCTCTGGACGTCGGTGCCGCCGGCCGGGAAGGCGCTGGGCGTCCTCGCGCTGCTGACCGCGGCCGGGTGGCGCCGTGCACCGCTGCTGGCGCGGATCTGGGTCGCGGCGGCCGCGCTCGGAGTGCTCGGCGGCGGCAACTTCCACCCGCACTACTACCTCCAGCTCGTGCCGCCGCTGTCCCTGCTTGCCGCAGTAGGCGTCCGGACGATCTGGCTGTCGGCACCCCGCCCGGCAGTGGCCGCAGCCGCGGCCGCCGCGGCCGCGACCCTCGCGGTGGCGATGCCCGTCGCATGGGCGAGCCCGTCCGAGCAGGCCGAGACGATCTGGCCGAGCGACCCGCACCTCGTCCACGACGCCGTTCTCGCCCGGTACGTGAAGGCGCACACGCTGCCGACCCAACGCGTCCTCGCCGTCTGGGCGGACGCCGATCTCTACTACCTTGCGAACCGCCGCCCGGCCACGCAATACCTGTGGTCGCGGAACGTCGCGTCGATCCCCGGCGCGCTCCGGGCCGTCCATTACGCACTGGCCACCCGGCAGGCGAAGCTCGTGCTCGTCGTGCAGCCGCCCGTGGAGCTCGATCCCAGCGGCCGCACCGCCTACCTATTGAGGCGCGAATACCGCCTGGTGACGCGGATCGGCGGCGCGACGGTCTACCGAAGCCGCAGCTAGAACCCTCCTAGATCCCCCGGACGGGGGGTCAACGGCCGCTCGAACTCGCAGAAGATGAACTCGTGCAACGTGGGTCTGCGGCCATCTCCGCTCCTCCCGGGAGCGGCCTGACGGCGACCGGAAACGGCCAGCCTCCCGCGCATGACCTCGTCGACTCTTATCGCCGTCTCGCGGACACCTTCCACCACGTGCTGGCGGAACAGGACCTCGACACGCTGCTCGACCGGATCGCGGACACGCTCGCCGACCTGATCCCCTCCGACAGCCTCAGCATCTTCCAGGCAGACGAGGCGCAGACGACGCTCGTCCCCGTGCTCGCGCGCGACCGCTGGGCGGACGATATTCTCCGCAAAACGATCGAGTTCGTCACCGGACTCGACGGCTGGGCCGCACAGCACCGCGAGCCGGTGCTGACCCACGCGGCCCACCTCGAC
>JBQCGP010000026.1:0-17438 GCA_051955535.1 Gaiellaceae bacterium
TCGCGCGCGCGTGAACGTTGTATGCCCGGGCTGGACCGATTCGCCGATGACCCGCGGCGAGGTCGATGACGACGTCCTCGACCGAGTCACCGCGACGATGCCGCTCCGCAAGATCGCGCAGCCCGAGGATGTTGCACACCAGGTCGTCGTCCTGTCCTCCGACGAGCTGTCAGGCCACGTCACGGGCCAAGTCGTGGTAGTTGCAGGCGGCATGGAGGGCCGGCTGCTGCATGGCAGCGACTGACCAAGGCAGGGACTGTCCCCGGATGGGGACTGTCCCAACAACCGTTTAATGGGACAGTCCCCGTTCGAGGACAGTCCCTCAAAGAAAAGGCGGCGGCCCGAGGGCCGCCGCGATGTGAGCTCCAACGCAGCCGCAGGAAGATTGCCGTCAGTCCCCGACCGGAGGAGTCTTCTCGTGTATCGACCGAACCGCGGCAGGCCTTGAGCTAAACCCTCTGCCGAAAGTGCAAAGCACTTTCGGCAGCTAAATGTCAGGCGGGGCCGCCGCCCGACCCCGCCTGATCTCCCGTGAGAGAGCCGCAGTGAAGATCTCCGATGGCCCGCGCCGCATCGGGCCCCCGGGACTGGATCCGGAGCGCCCCCGCCGCATCGGGGCGCATCTCGGAATGTGCCCTGAGTATCGCGAGACGCCTCCACTTGATCTATCCCCCTTCTTCGGTTGACTGCCGTGGTTCACTTCCCGGATGCCCGATCGGTTCCAAAAACGGCTTGAACACGGCCCTCCGGTCGTCACGGACGGCGGCATGGGCGTGCTCGTCTCCAGCGCGGTGGCCGGTTTGCGCTGTCCGGAGGAGGCCAATATCCGGGCGCCGGAGAGCGTCGTCTCATTGCACACGAGCTTCATCGCCGCAGGCGCCGAGTTGATCGAGACGAACACATTTGGTGCCAACCGGCACAAGCTGCGCGCCCGGTTCCTCGAGGACGAGCTCGCCGCGATCAACGAGGCGGGCGTGAAGCTGGCGCGGGAGGCGCGGGAGATCTCCGGACACGACGTCTATGTCGCCGGTTCGATCGGGCCGCTCGGAGAAGGTCTCGACAAGGCCGAGCGTGGCCCCGTTTTCGCAGAGCAGGCCGCGCTCTTGGACGGCCGCGGCGTCGACCTCTTCATGGTCGAGACGTTCTTCGATCTCGACGAGCTGACCACCGCCATCGAGGCGGTCCAGGGTGTCTCGAGCCTGCCGGTCGTGGCCATGCTCACCTTCGACGAGGACGCGGAGACCTTCGGCGGAGTCTCCGCCCGGGACGCGGTCGAGCGCCTGGCGGGCTACGACCTCGCGGCCGTCGGCGCTAACCACGGCGCCGGCCTGCACGCTGCCCTCGCCGCGCTCGAAGCGATGGGCAACGGCCGGCCGCTCGCCGCACTCCCGAACGTCGGCCTCGCCAGCCTGTCCGGCGGCCGCGTCATCTACCCGCATGCGACGCCGGAGTACTTCGCGGAGTTCGCCGCCCAGGCCCGCGCGCGCGGCGCGCGCGTGATCGGCGGCTGCTGCGGGACAACGCCGACGGAGATCGCAGCGATCGCGCGCGCGGACGAGGAGGAGCGCAAGCCGACGGTTCCTTTTGCGGCGGCCGAGCGCGAGCTGGTGACCGCCGCCCACGAGCGTCCGGAGAAGACGGAGCTCGCTACAGCGCTCGAGGCCGGCGAGTGGGTCACCTGTGTCGAGCTCGACCCGCCGAAGGGCGGCACCTACGACTCCATGCTCGCGGTCACACAGACGCTGAAGGATTCAGGCGCCGTCGGCTTCGTCGACATCAACGACAACCCGATGGCGCGTGCCCGCGCCAACGCGCTGATGGCGGCGATCGCGATCGAGCGCGCGTGTGCGATCGAGACGATCCCGCACGTGACCCCGCGCGACACGTCCGTGATGGGCCTGCAGTCGCAGCTTCTCGGCGCGCACGCGGAGGGAGTCCGCAACGTTCTTGCGGTCACCGGCGACCCGCCGCACGTCGGCGACTACCCCGGCTCGCAGGGTGTCTACGACGTCGACTCGATCGGGCTCGCGCAGATGGTCACCCGCCTCAACGCCGGCGAAGACTTCAACGGGAAGGCGATCGACGCCCCGACCTCGTTCTTCCTCGGCGTCGCCGTCAACCCCTCGGCTTACGACCTCGAGACTGAGCTCGACCGGTTCCGGCGCAAGGTCGAGGCCGGCGCGCAGTTCGCGATGACGCAGGCGCTGTTCGACCTCGACTACCTCGACCGTTTCGAGGAACGCCTCGGCGACTGGCCGATCCCCGTGCTGGTCGGGATCTTCATCGTCCGCTCGCACCAGCTCGCGGTACGCCTGCACAACGAGGTGCCCGGGATCGTCGTCCCCGAGCCGGTGCAGGAGCGCTTCCGCGAAGCCGGGCCTCACGGCGCCGAGGTGGGGCTCGACCTCGCGCGCGAGCTCTACGCCGAGGCGCGTGAGAAGGCCGCCGGCGTCTACGTCATCCCGCCCTTCCGGCAGCCCGAGGCGGCGCTCGAGCTACTGGGCTAAGGCGCGCAGTGCCCCGTCGAGACCGGGCCGTGGGCAGCCGCCAGGGCGGTCCGGATCGGCAGGAATGGGACGCCGAAGCCTCCGCCGCCGACCCGAGAGGCGAAGACCATCGTCTGCACCGACCCGTTCGCATCGACACCGGGCCCACCGGAGTCGCCGTGGCGGAAGGTGCCGCGCAGCGTCGTCACCAACCGGTTGACCAGCCCGGCACCGTACGCGTTTTGCATCAGCGCGAACTGCGTCCTGCCGATCCGCCCGGGCGTGGCATTGAAGGGCCCATCCTCGGGGTAGCCGAGGGCCGCGATGCTCGCTCCGGGTGTCGGACTCGCGAGCGGCAGGGCCCTCGCATGCAATCGCGGAACCCGCAGCACCGCGACGTCGTTCGTCGGGTCGAACGCGACGACGGTGGCACCGAGCCGCGTGTTCGAGCCGAATGGATTGACCGCCGTGTCTCTCTCGCCGGCGACAACATGGGCCGCCGTGACGACCGTGCCGGGCGCGGCGACCCAACCGGACCCTTCGATCCCGAGGCCGCACGCCGTCCCGATCACTCGGACGACGCTCGGAGCCGCGGCACGCACACCCGGCAGGCGGAGGACGGCCGGATTAGGCGGCGGAACGTCGGCGACAGGACCGCCGAGCGCCGGGAACGGATCGATGCGCGCGAGCGCCTGCAGCAGCGAGCGCGGCGGCAGGATCGAGTTCAGCTGCCGCAGCACGAACGAGCGCTGAACTGCCTGCCGCAGCGAGCTCTGGCCGGGGAGCTGAAGCGCGACGACGCCGAACACCCACGCGAGGCAGAGGCCCGCGGCGGCCCCGAGCAGCAGCCCGCCGAAGTTGTCCAGCGAGCGAAGCGACGGGACTCTGAACAGCTCCGCCCGAAGCGTCAGCCCGATTCGGGCGCCGAGCGACTGAAACAGGACCACGAGGAGCAACGCGCCGCCGACCGCGAGCAGCGGCGCGTAGCGTGACTGGCTGCCTGACTGCAACACGGCGTTCGCGAGCCGCCCGCCCACGATTGCGCCCGCGACGACTCCGGCGAGCGCGAGCGCGCCCGCCACAAAACCCTCCTGCGCGCCGCGAGCCGCGAGCAAAGCAGCGAAGGCCACCACGACCCAGTCCAGCCAGGTCACCTACGTTCTAGGCTAGTGACTCCGTGGACGGTGCCGAGCTCCAGGACTTCATCGACCGCTACAACGACGCGTGGAACGCCCACGACGTCGACGCCATCGTCGCCATGCACACCGACGACTCGGTGTTCGAGAACCACGTCACCGGCGATGTCAACGTCGGGCGCGAGCAGATCGGAGCTGCGATCCGTGGCATCTTCTCCGTCTTTCCCGACCTGAGCTTCGAGGGCCGCCGTCATTACATCCGTCAGGACCTCGTCATCCAGGAGTGGACCGCCCGCGGCACCCACGAGGGCACGATGACGCGAGGCGGAATAGAGGTCCCCCCGACGGGCAAGAGAGTCGAGTACAAGGGCATGGACGTGATCCCGATCCGAGACGGCCTCGTCGCGCGCAAGGACGTCTACTCGGACTCCGTCACCTTGCTGCGGCAGCTCGGGTTGAACAGCATCTAGCTACAATCGTCCGGCTCCCGGGGGCGTAGTTCAGTTGGTTAGAACGCCGGCCTGTCACGCCGGAGGTCGCGGGTTCGAGTCCCGTCGCTCCCGTATTTCCTCGCCGTCGACCTCGAAGCAAAGTCCTCCTGTGCCGGCAAACCGTTCTCGGTCAGGACGCGTACTGGTCTGAAACCGAACCGGATGGAGGTGGGTCATGCGCGACGCGCTGACACCAGTTGTATCCGGGTCGAGGGCAAAGTGGCAGGGGCTCGTGGTGACGATCGTCGCGGTCGCATGGATTGCTGCGGCGGCGCAACCCGCGGCGGCGACGCCGAGTGGCTTCGTCGGCGGGTTCAACAACGTCATGACCGTTGCGTCGACGGTGCCGAAGAACGGGGATGTCAACCCGTACGGCGTCGCGGTCGCGCCGGTCACCACGGGAAGTCTTGTCAGGGGCGATGTCCTGGTCAGCAACTTCAACAACCATCGCAACCTGCAAGGGACGGGCACGACAATCGACGAGGTCTCCCCGACTGGGGACGTCAGCCTCTTCGCATCGCTCGATCCGAACAAGCTGCCCGGCGCCTGCCCTGGCGGCCTCGGACTGACGACCGCCTTGGTCGCGCTGAAGAGCGGGTGGGTGATCGTCGGAAGTCTCCCGACCAAGAACGGGAGCTCGGCGACCGCGCAGGCGGGCTGCCTGCTCGTGCTCGACAGCTCCGGCAAGCCGGTCGAGACGATCACCGGACCGCTCGTCAACGGCCCGTGGGACATGACAGCGCTCGACAACGGCGGTACTGCGGACCTGTTCGTGACAAACGTGCTCAACGGCACCGTCGCTGCCAGCCCGAACACCGTTGACGAGGGCACCGTCGTCAGGATCGATCTGAAGAACCTCAGCGGCGTCAAGCCGACGATCAGCTCCGAGACGACGATCGGCGAAGGGTTCGCGGAGCGAACCGACCCGGCCGCCCTGGTCGTCGGCCCGACCGGCCTCGGACTGGCAAGCGACGGCACTCTCTACGTCGCTGACAGCGCCGCCAACCGGATCGCCGCGATCGGCGATGCGGCCACGACCGGCACAGCCTCCAACGGGGGCGCAACGGTCTCGAGCGACGGCGCGCTCAACGATCCGCTTGGTCTCGCGGTCGCCCCGACCGGAGACATCCTCACCGCCAACGGCGGCGACGGAAACCTGGTCGAGACCACTCCGGCCGGCGACCAGGTCGCAGTCAAGATGCTCGACAACAGCCCGGCGCCGCCCGGACCCAACGGCAACGGCACACTCTTCGGCATTGCCGTCGCACCCGGAGGTGCCGGGGTGTACTTCGTCGACGACGGCACCAACACACTCAACCTCCTGCACTGACGGGCAACGTCGCCAGCGGAGCCAAGGAGCAGCCCGAGTGGCTACGCCCTTGGTTCCGCTGCCGGCGGCACACGGTCAGCCTCGACCCGCTTAGCGATCGACCTCCAGGTGCGGCGGCGCGCCCAGACCACAGGTGGCTCAGTCTGGCCGGATAGGCGCTCGCATCAACGGCCGATCAGGAGGTCCATGTGTTCGGCGAGGTACTCCGCGTCGCTGCCAACGCCGGAGAGCAGGCCGGACTTGAATGTGTGCATCCAGTGCAGGCCCAGGAAGTAGAGCCCCGGCGAGTCGGTGACCCCGCGCTGCTGGAGCGGGCGGCCCTGGGCATCCAACACCGGTGCCCGCAGCCAGCCGTAGTCGTAGTCGTAGCCGGTCGCCCAGACAACGGCCGCGATCCTTTCGCGACGCAGGTCGAGGTACTCGACCTCGGCAACCTTGGTTGGCAGGACCGCTGACCCGGTCGGCTCTCCCTCGGAGAGTTCCACGTCCGGATTCGTGGCCGCGATCTCCAGCGCGGCGGCCAGGAAACCGGCGAACGCCGCGTCGGCTTCGTCGAGCACGTCGTTCGCGTTTCTCGCGACGGCAAACGTGCCGTCGGACGCACCGATCACGCGCCCGAGCACTCGAATGCCGTCTGCAGCCATCTGGCGGACGTTGACGTCGTAGCCACCGCTCACGCCGGTGACAACAGTCGATGGAGGCCACCGCCGCCCCGGGAGACTGTCGATTGTCTGGGCGAAGCGGCCCATCCGGTCCAGCCACCAGTAGACGTCCTTGCCGCCGAGCCGCCGCGGAACGCGCCGGTGCCTGGAGACGGACAGGAACACCGTACGCCCAGCACGCAGCAGTTCGTCGCCGATCTGGCAGCCGGATGCCCCGCTACCGACCACGAGCACAGCGCCGTCCGGCAGGTCCTCCGGGCGCCGGTAGCGAGTCGGATCGGTCTGCAGCACCGACGGCGCAACGTTCTCGGAGAACTGCGGGACGCGCGGCCGCTGGAACGGCCCAGTCGCGACGACGATATGACGGGCGTGCATCGTCCCGTCCGGGATCGACAACACGAATCCGCCGTCTTCCGCACGCAGCTCGGTCACCTCGGTGTGCTCCCGCACCGGGGCACGCATGCTCGCGGCGTAGTCCTCGATGACGCGCAGGATCTCGCGCCAGTGCGCGAACCCGTCCACGTCGTCGCCGGAGTAGACATACCCCGGCAGTTCCAGCGACCAGTTCGGGAACTGGAAGCGCAGCGACTCCCAGCGCTCTATCCGCCAGCGCTCTCCGATCTGCCCCCGCTCCAGCACCACGTGCTCCCGGCCACGTTGCTGCAGCACCGCGCTCATGGCCAATCCCGCCTGACCGCCCCCGATGACGATGGTGTCGTGGTGCTCTCGCATACGCGGCTCTGCAGATAGCTGAGAGTCGAGCCGAGCGTACTCGCCACCGGGCTTGCGGCTCGAGTCAGTCGACGCGGTGAGCACCGACGTGAGGTTCATCCTGGTTTCGGCTCAGCCAACGGCGTGGACAGTCGCGGGAGCGGACTGCGCGCGTCGGCGTCGCGCGAGCGGCGCTCGACGCGCTTAGGTCTGTTTTGCGGCCGTGTAGACGAAGCGTGAGAGTCGGCGGTCGCGTGCGAGCGTCGCGACGAGGTCGAAGAACCGCTGCCGACCATCGAACGCGGCGTCCCCCTCGATCTCCCGGAGGGCCTCCGCTCGCTCTGCGCGGGCGTGATGCCGCCGGCGGGCGATCTCTGCCAGGTGGTCGGTCGTGTCCTCGACGTCGAGGACGGTCACGCCGGCGGCGGCGAGCAGCCGCTCGTTCTCTCCAGGCGGCACGAAGAGGAAGTACCCGATTGAGGTCCTGATCGCGAGTTCTTCGCTGTCGAGGATGCCGGTGATTACGACCGGGTCGGTAAAGAGCAGCCGCCCTTCCGCCCGCAGCACGCGAGCCCAATCGCCGAGCACGCCAGCGCGGTCGGGACGGTGATTGATCGCGTCGATGCAAATGACCGCATCGAGCGTGCCGTCCTGGAACGGGAGCGGCTCGCTCGCGTCTGCGTGCACGAAGGTCGAACGCGTCTCGAGTCCCGCCTCGTGCGCGAGCCGCGTCGCCTCCGCGACCGCCTCCTCGGAGAGCTCGGCGCCGACCACCTGGCAGCCCGTCCGTCGCGCGACGTGCAGAGCGGGCCCACCCGACCCGCAGCCGACGTCCAGCAGGCGAGTGCTGGATCCAAGGTTGAGCCCGGAGAGGAAGCGGTCGAGCTCATCGACCGTGAGCCAGCTGTTCTGACCTATGTCCTCACCGAACGCGGCACGGCGAACCTCCCCGTACACCCCCGCGGCGAAGGCCCGGTAGTGCGCACCGTAGTGATCGACAATCTCGGGCCTCTCAGCCACACGCCGAGTCTACGACGCTGCCAACGTGGCTCTTGGGGTGCCGTATTCGGATTCCACCGCTTCTCGACGACATCGAGTCCTGCCGCTACTACGCGACGGATGCGAGCAGGATGCGTTCGGCGCCGCCTAAGTGGACGTCGTCGCGGTCGGCGAAATAGGTGTTGCGAGCTTCCTCGGGGCCGAAATGCGTGATCTCGTCGTAGCCGAGCCCTCGCAGGAGTTGCTCGATCTCGTCCGGTGCGAACAGGCTGATCATCGGCTCTCCCAACTCGCGGACGGCCGCCCGTGTCACCGTTGCCATGGCGAGGCCGATCCCGGTGAGCGCCTCTCGGGGCAGGTTGTAGGTGAGCATGAGACGCGTGCTCGGCGGACACTCCGCGATCGTGCGCAGGGTCGAGCGGATCGCATCCAGGGTCAGGAACATCGTCACCCCGATCCACGACCAGACTGTCTGCGCTGCGAAATCGAAGCCTGCGGTGGTGAGCCCATCGCGGAGCGCTTGCTGCTCGAAGTCGATCGGCGCGTAGACGAGATTGGCGGGCGGATCGATACCGAGCTCGCGCAGGCGCCGACGCTTCCACCGCTGCGAAACCGGGTGATCGACCTCGAACACGCGGATGCGCTCCAGCAAGTCGGCGCGGCGGTAGGCGAAGGAGTCGAGGCCGGCGCCGACGATCACGTGCTGGCGGACGCCAGCGCCGGCGGCACGCTCGACGATGTCTTCCGACAGGCGACCGCGAACACAGACCCACCGGCTGAAGGCCAGCAACTCCGGCCGGGGCAGCCGCTCTCGCAGCATCTCGCCCATCCTCACCGCCCCATCCCCGCCCAGTCGCATCGCGAGCCAGTCGTCGAAAACCCACGGCGGCGACTCCTCGCGGTGCAGCCCTCGCGCGGCCGCGGTCAGCAACGCCGTGCGACTCGGCATCACTGGCAACGCAGGACCTCATGCTGCTGGGCGGCGAGGCACTCTGCGAACTCGTTCTGTGGCGTGCGTGCTGCTTGCGCTGGCGACCAAGGCCGCGGCCGGGTGCGCACATGTGGAGGATGCAGATGAGGGCTGTCTGATCTGGTCACGGTGACCATCGCAGCGTCCCGAGGAGGAGTCCATGGTTCCGGCGGGGCGGATCGATCGTGTAGGTCTCCCGGCTCGACCAGTCACAGCGGTCGACGATGTCGGCCAGCGAGCCGGGCTCGACCGCCTCGTACAGCTGGACGGCGAGGAGGAGTCTCCGTTCGTCGAACGTCGCCGCGACGCGACCGACCACCTCTGCCACAGGCGGCGTCGTGCGTCGCAGGTCAAGCTCGCCGCGATCCGTCAGCGCGTCGCCCCATGGCGGCGCGATGAAAACGACGATCAGTTCGTCCTCGTCGACCTGTACGTCCCGGATCCCGCGCTCGTATGGCTCGGGTTGCACTTCGATCGGCAGCTCGAGGAGCGCAACGTTTCGCTGTGTGGCTGTGGCAACCGTCTCGTCTTGTTCGAACCCGACCGCGACTCGGGGCTTGAGCCGACGGGCGAGCCAAAGGAGCGTGTTCCCGGAACCCGCGAACGGGTCGAAGAGGACCGTTCCGCCAGCTGAGGCCTCGCGTGCGACCGCGGCGACGTCTCGGCTGATCCGGCCCGCGAGTCGGTCCCGTGTGCACTCGACGACCGTCCGCCCCAGCAGCCGCACACCGCGTCCGTACCAGCCATGCGGCCGGAGTCCGTAGACGCAGACGTAGTTGGCGTCGCCGAAGCTGTCGCGTCCGTATTGCTCGACCTCCCACAGCGCGAGTAACTCGTTCCGCTTCGGACCGAGGAGCAGACCGCGGTCGTACCGGCGAGCCTCCGGCGACTCGCTCACGTGCTGCTACGCCATCGCCAGTGCGACATGGGCTTCTTGCGGGAACGCCAAGCCGCCGTCCTTCACGAAGTGCGCGAGTCCTGCTCCGACGTCGGCGCTCACGAGCGCGACCAGTCGTTCACGCTCCGAGGCCTCGCGCCCCTCCAGCAACCCCGCCAGCGGCGTCGCCGCGAACTGGATCCGCACCCACTCCTCGACAGATGCGAAGCGAACCTCCAGCCTGACCGTCTCGACGCGGACGCCCGCGAAGCCCGCCGCCGCGAGCAACCCGGCAAGCTCTGCCCGGTCAGCGAGTGAATGCTCGTGCCGCTTCGCCCGCGACGCGCCTTCGCCGATGTGCCGATCGAGAGCGCCCGAGAGTGCTTCCGCCGCAGGGTTCCGCTCGATCGAGGAGTAGACGCTCGCGCCGAAGCGCCCTCCCGACGCGAGCACACGCCGCATCTCCGACAGCGCAGCCGGCCGATCCGTGAAGAACTGCAAGCCGAGCTGGCAGAACACCACCTCGAACTCGCCAGCCGCGAAGGGAAGCGCAAGCACGCTCGCCTCGCGCCACTCGAGCTCGGGCAGGCGCGCCCGTGCGACCCGCAGCATCGCCGGGTTCACGTCAACGCCAACCACCCGTCCGCCCTCGCCGACGAGCTCCACCGCGACTCGCGCGACCACGCCGGTGCCACACGCGACGTCAAGGACTCGCTTGCCCGCCTCCACACCAATCCGCTCAACGAGGTCGAGCGCCCACGGCAACGTCACCGGCGAGACGAGGTAGCGCTCGTACAGCTCCGCCGAGTCACCCTCGAGCTGCCACCGTTCAGGCGCGGCCGTCATGCCCGCTGCTTCGGCACGGCTCTCGACACTACCGAAGCTTCGAATCGTGCAGACAGCCACGAATGACGCGGCTCTCCGCAGCAGGCGTTGTTCTTGCCGCTTCAGGCCAAGTCCAGGAGACTGGCCGGAATGGCGACCGATGATCGCGATGCGACCGCGTCGGAGTACGTGTTCGGTCATTCGGACGAGGAGCTTCGCCGGCTCGCCTTTCAGGCTGCGCTGATCGAGCCGATCACCCGCCGGTTGCTCGCCGATGCCGGAGTCGAGGCGGGGATGCGCGTCCTCGACGTCGGCACCGGCCGCGGCGACGTTGCGATGCTCGTCGCCGAGCTCGTCGGCGAGAGCGGCGCCGTCGTCGGCGTCGATCGTGCTCCCGCCGCGATCTCCGTCGCAGAGCAGCGGGCATCCGATCTTCCGAACGTGTCCTTCTGCGCAGGTGACCCGGCGGAGATCGCATTCGCCTCGCCGTTCGACGCGGTGGTCGGACGGTACATCCTCCAGTTCCAGCCCGACCCGGCCGAGCTGCTACGGCTGGTGGCGTCGCGCGTGCGACCGGGAGGAATCGTCGCCTTCCACGAGCTCGACTGGACCGGACATCGCTCCGTTCCGCCCGCCCCGAGCTGGGACCGCTGCTGCCAGCTCGTCGTCGATGCCATCGCGGCCGGCGGCGCCAACCTCGACACGGGATCTAGGCTGCCGTCGTTCTTCGCCGCGGCAGGGCTCCCCGCTCCTTCGCTGGGAATGACGACGATCGTCGGCGCCGGCGCCAACAGCCACGACGTCCTCGCGCGGATGGCGAACCTCCTCCGCTCGCTGCGGCCGCGGATCGACGAGGACCGGCTCGCCCATCCCGGCGAGATCGACGCGCTCATGCACCGCCTTCCGGACGAGGTCGCCGCACACGCCAGCTTCATCGCCGCATCCTCGGAAGTCACAGCCTGGTCGCGCCTCACCTAACCGCGTCGGGCGTCAATTAGTCGCGTCGGGGCTCGGACCCTCTTCCGGCTTGGCTTTAAGCGATCATCGCCGCTGACGGCTCGGCCGCAAGACAGGCGCGGCTGACGCCTTCGCCGACCGGTGCGTTACTCGGTTCGACCGCTCGCGAGCGATGCGATTAGCGTGACGACACTGGAAGCGTTGGGTAGTTCGGCGATCTGGCGCGCGACCTTGGACGCTGCGGCCGTGATCGCGGGGTCGTTGAGCACTTCGTCGAGCGCAGCGTCCAGGTCGGCCGGGTCGCACTGGCGGCCGACCCCGGCGCGGTGACATGCGTCGGCCATGCGCAGCTGGCTCGGCGTGCCGCGCGGCATGAGCACAACCGGGACGCCAAAAGCGAGCGCGCCGAGCACGGTCCCTGCGCCGGCGTGCGCGATCACGACCTTGCATGAACGAAGGAGGGCGGGGAGCGACACGAACTCGCGCGCCTGAACGAGGCGCTCGTCGATTTCAGCGAGTTCGCGTCGAAGTTGCTCGCTGGGGGCGGTGACCACCGTCCGGAGGCCGCGAGCCGTGCACGCCCGGACTGCGGCAGTCAGCTGTGAACGGGCGTTGGCGAGGCTCGGAACAGTCCCAAACCCGATGTAGACGTCAGCCGCCAACGCGGGTCCCCGTCCTTCGAGGAGGCAGGGACGGATCGGCCAGACGACAGACGCGCCCGGCGGCGGCTCGTCCTGCAGCATCGGCGGGCACGGGTTCACAAGCGCGTGGGCGTAGAGGCCTGCTGCCGCTGGCACGTCGCGTCCACACGACTCCCAAAGCGCCGCCGCAAGATCCTCGATCTCTGCCAGCTCGTTCGCTGACCGCAGCGGGCTTCCCCAACCGTGCGTGACCCACGGGATCCCCGCTTGCGCTGCCGCAACCGGGGCGGCGTACTCGCCTTCTTCGTGTAGCACCACGTCCGCCGGCCACTCCTCCATGCACACCAAGAGGTCTGCGAGTGTGCTCGGTGCCATCACCTGCGCCCACATCCGCGTTGCCCACACGCTCACCGGCTGGGCATCTGTCTCGGGCCAGCGACGGCTCCTCTGCGCGCGCATCTCCACGTTGCTCATCCCCGCCGGTACGGGCTGAAGCCCAGCCCCAGCGATCACCCCGTGGAACTCCTCGTTCGTTGCGACGCGAACCTCGTGGCCAGCGAGTTGCAAGGCGCCGGCGAGATCGAGCAGAGGCACGAGGTGGCCTAGGCCGGGAACACCGCTCACGAGCACCCGCACACCAACGTTTCTAGCCGAATGTGCGCCGAGAGAGCGCGAGCCGATGGTTGCGGGGTGGCGGCTCGCGCGGAAGAATCATCATCGAGGGCGATAGGAAGTTGGAGTGGTGATCCCCAGGAGCCCGAGCAAGACCGCGGTGAGGAGTGCTGCTGCGCGGGCCCTGCACCGGGAAGAGCCGCCGCCCTGGGTGCTGGACGATCACCTGGCGCTGGGGCTGGCCGGCGACGAAGGGGTCTCGATCACGCGGAGCATGCGCGAGGAACTGAGCGCGGAGGACCTGCTCACCTTCAGCCGCTGGATGTGCGTGAGGGCCCGGCTGGCGGACGACGTCGTCGAGCGCGCGGTGGCCGCCGGGACCCGTCAGTACGCCATCCTCGGCGCGGGCCTGGACTCATTCGCGTACCGGCGGCCGGATCTGCTGGTGCGACTGCGCGTCTTCGAGGTCGACCATCCGGCCAGCCAGGCCTGGAAACAGGAGCGTCTTGCGGAACTCGGCGTTGGCCTGCCCGCCAACCTCGTCTTCGCACCGGTCGACTTCGAGACCCAGACGCTCCGGGCAGGACTGGAAGCGGGCGGGTTCGACTTCGCGGCGGGCGCCGTCTTCTCCTGGATCGGGGTGACGATGTATCTCACCCTGGCCGCGATCGAGGCGACCCTCGAGACGGTCGCCGCCTGCCCGCCCGACAGCCGGATCGTGCTCACCTACAACCTGCCACCCTCGACGCTGGAGGGCCAGGGACGTGCAATCGGGAACAGGATGTCGCGCTCGGCCGGCGAGGTGGGCGAGCCCTGGCTCAGCTTCTTCACGCCGACCGAGGCGGAGGCGCTGCTGCGCCGCTACGGGTTTACGGAGGTCGACCACTTCGGGCCCGCGGAAGCCATTCGCACCTACTTCGCCGACCAGCCGGAGGTCCGTCTGGGGATGCCTCAACGCCTTCTCGTGGCGACCGTCGGAACCCGCTGATCCCGCCGCGCCAGCTGCGAGCAGCAAACGTCTGCAACGGCTTTGCTCAACCATGCGAGTCGCTCTGGAACCGCCCAGCAGGGCCGCATGAACAGAGCGATCCGACGTCCTTTGGCGTCCACCTTGCGACCCTCGAACTGATCTGTCACGCCGGAGGTCGCGGGTTCGAGTCCCGTCGCTCCCGCTTAGCCGTTCGAAGTCCGCCCCGCTCCGCGGGCATGACGACTTCGAACGGCATTCGTGTTTTCTAAGTGACGTGAGTGAGCCGCGCGCGCAGGTCGGGCGCGGCGACGAAGCGCTTGACCCCTCAGCGCTCCCGCTGCTCGAACCCGAGACCGAGGAAGAGGATCCAGATCGCGAGCATCGCGCTGAGCACACCGAGGACGACGCCCGCCGCCACGAGGTAGGCGCCTCCGAGAGCGTGCACGAGCAATCCCAACCCACCGGCGAAGATCAGCCCGGCGCTGAGCTCGCGGAGGAAGAACCGAGCGAGGCGGTCGCGCGAGACGCCCCGCGCGGAACGGGTCGCGTTGGAAGGTCGCCAGCGTCGAGAGGCTTATGTAGATCAGCGCGATCGCCATCAACTCGATGCCGAGCGCCTCTCGGCCCTGACCCGGGATCACCAGCACCGCCGAGGCCGCGAACGTCGTCGCGAGCAGCCCGAGCATGATCTCGGCCCGGCGGCGAGTACGGGGTCGTCGACCACCGCTCGCAGATGGATGGAGACCACGACGAAGACGAGTCCGAGCAGCGCAGCGCTCGCGCTGACCAGCGCGACGCCGAAGTCGTGCCAGGCAGCAGGGTCGTAGGCCGCACCCATCTACGGAACCTACCCATCCGCCGAGTCGGCGAGGATGAGTCTGTGCAGTGCGTGTTGCGGGAGGTGCGGGACGAGGACCTGTCGGTGCTGTTTGAGCAATGGGCGGATCCTCTCGCGGCGCACATGGCTGCGTTCACGGCGGCCGATCACATGGACCGGGACGCGTTCGAGCGCCGTTGGTCTCGGCTAAGGGCCGACGAGACCCTGATCAACAGAGCCATCGTCGTCGACGGCGAAGTCGCCGGAACGATTGGGTCGTGGGGCGACCCCGGCGAGCGCGAGGTCACGTATTGGATTGGCCGCTCCTACTGGGGCAAGGGGGTCGCGTCCTGCGCCCTCGACGCGTTCTTGACCGTTGATCCGTCGCGCCCGCTCCACGCACGCGTCGCCTACGACAACGTCGCGTCGCGCCGCGTCCTCGAGAAGTGCGGCTTTCGCGCCATCGCGACTGAACGCGGCTTCGCTGAAGCACGTTCGCGCGAAATCGAGGAAGTCGTCCTGCGGCTCGAATAGGCGTACGAGCAGCGCCGCAAGGCCGTCACGCCGGAGGTCGCGGGTTGAGTCGAGGATCTACCCGTAGCCGCGGTTCCGGCCGTACTCCTGCGCTACATACAGCGGCACCGCCCGCGACCATGCCTCCTCGACGAGGTCTCGCATCTCGGTGGCGTCGATCGCATCGAGGCGGACGTGGATCCAGTTGAAGCGCATGTCGCTCTCACTCGGCAGCTGGAACTTCTGTGGCTCCGCCTCGACTGCGCCCTGCCGCATCTCCTTCGGGAAGCCACACCCCATACGCTCGCCGTCCTTGGACAACGCGAGCCAGACGATCTGGCCGACCCGGAACTTGATCTGGCCGTGCACGAGCACCTCGTAGCTTCGAGGAAGGGTCTGCGCGATCGCGCGGATCTCGTCGGCGGTGACCATGCGTCCCTAAGTGCCCGACTGTATCGTCGGCTCTCGATGTCTCCGCGGTTCGCGGCTGTCGTTCCCGTGCTAGGCCTTGCGGCGGTGTTCGCCGCGCAGGCTCCGGGACGCCCTTCGGCTCCCGCCGCGCGCACGCTGCACTTCAAGAGCCCTTCCGGGAACATCAACTGCCGCGGGGACGCAACCGGTGTCACGTGTCTCCTGCTGCACAACAAGTGGAAGAAGCTGCGACCGCGCCCGGCGAGCTGCGACCTGGACTGGTCGCCGACCGACATGTCGCTCTTCCTGGATAGCCGCACGAGGAGATGGGGCGTCGCCGTCGGCGGCTGTCGTGGAGACATTGGCCCGCTATGTATCCGGCAGGATCCCTGCGTCGTCCTGAGGTACGGCGCGTCGATCACCTCCTCCGTCAACGGCCGTGGCATTCGCTGCACATCGCGTGTGACCGGGGTTACCTGCACGAGGTTCGGCCGAGGCGTCGGCGCGCGCGGGTTCCGGATCGCCCGACAGGGCTACGCGGTGCTGAGATAACCGCTTGAACAAGCGGCTTTCGTACTAATTACAAAGGAGTACTGGACGGAACGAAAAACGGGTCCCGTCCATGCGTCGTTCCGCATTTTTGCTGGTGCTCGCCGTCGCGGCGGTCTTCCCAGTGCAGTCGCGCGCTTCGCCGAAGGTGGCGGCGCTACAGGTGGCGCTCTTTCAGCACGGCTACTACCACGAAGGCTTCGACGGGGTCGCCGGCCCTGTGACGCGCGCCGCGACGAAGCGCTTCCAGCGTAAGCACCATCTCGTGCCCGACGGGATTGCCGGGCCCGAGACGCGCGCAGCACTCGGCCGCTGGGGCCGGCACGAGCTCGGTCGACGGGAGCTCCGACCGGGCAGACGTGGCTGGGACGTCGCAGAGCTCCAGTTCCTGCTCCGCCGCAATGGAGTGTCGATCTCGCTGGACGGAATCTTCGGGCCGGCGACGGAAGCAGCGGTGATCGGCTCGCAGCGCGGCGCCGGCCTAGCGACCGACGGCGTGGTCGGGCCGCAGACCCTGGCCGTGCTGCGAAGACGGCGCGGCCGGCTCAGCCGGCTCGCCGAGCACGCGAGCGTCCGCGCGGAGATCGACCGCTGGTCGCGCCACTATGGCGTCGACCAGCACCTCGCGTGTGCGCTCGCTTGGATGGAGTCGGGGCACCAGCCGAATCTGACCTCCCCGGCGGGCGCCTGGGGCGTGTTCCAGCTCACTCCGGGCACGTGGCAGTTCGTGGAGAACGTGCTCGCCGACCGGCGTTACCCACGGACCGTGGAGGGCAACGTCCGTGTGGGGCTGGTCTACCTGCGTCACCTGCTGCGCACGTTCGGCGGTGCCCGCACGGCGCTGGCCGCCTGGTACACGGGCCCCGGCCGAGTTCAGCGGCACGGGATCGGCCCACGCGGACGATGGTTCGCGACGACCGTGCTCGCGATCCGCATCGACTGCTAGCTCGAGCTACTCGATACCCGGGCCTAAAGGCCCCGGAACGATGAGCTCGAAGAGCGTGGCTGTCTGGCGCCGCCTTCCGTTGGCCAGTCGCTGCGAGGCGATGACGCTGACCTGTCCGGACACCATCCCGCCAGGAACCTGAATGCGACGACGCACGAAGGTGCCGCGCGTCGACACGCGGATGCCCCTCGCCACCACCTTCGAGCCGAACTGGATCAGCACCCGGCCGCACTTCGTCGCTGCGCAGAACCCGCTTCCGCGGACGGTCACGAGCTTGCCTGGCGGGCCGCTCGCCGGCACGACCCGGATCCTGGCGGAAGTTGACGCTGCTTGAGCGGACGCGAGCGTGATTCCTGCGACCAAGGTGAGCGCCGCGAAAGCGATGCGGAACGAGCGCTGCACTGTCCTCCAGTCTAGACCGGGGCCGCCGCCTACAAGGCGACGGCCCCAGACTCCTCTCGCCCTTCGTGTCGCTCGGTAACGAGGCGGGGGTGTGCGCCGCACGCGGATCGGGCGGCGCTGGGCCAACGGAAGC
>JBQCGP010000027.1:0-20498 GCA_051955535.1 Gaiellaceae bacterium
CGCAGGCTGGATCTGCCGGACGGTCGTCGTCTTGCTGCCGAGGCCGAACGCCGCGGCGCCTGCGAGCGAGATCGCGCCGCCGACGAGACCGGCCGTGACTAGCGCGACAACCGGCAGCACTTGCGTGCGAGCGGGCACGGATCCCTTATAACGCCGCCCCGTTGCACCCCCGTTAAGCCAGTTTTGCGCCTCTGTTAAGCGTTCCGCGCCCGCCAGGCCGTCCCGGGGTCAGACCCCGGACGTGGCCGGAAAAGACTGAGGCTTGCGGGAGCGAACATCCATGCCGCGAGCGCGGCAAGACCGGCCACGTTTGGGGTCAGACCCCGGACGTGGCCAGAATGGGCACATGCGCGATCCGGTCACGGTTGCCTGCGTCCAGGCGGAGCCCGTCATCCTCGACCGGGACGCAACGATCGAGAAGCTCGCGCGGCTCGCCGCCGAGGCTGCCGGTAACGGCGCCCGCCTGCTCGTCTTCCCGGAGGCGTTCATCCCCGCCTACCCCTCGTCGGTCTGGGCGCGCGCGCTCGCCGGGTGGGCCGAGCCGGGCGCGAAGGAAGCGTTCGCGATGCTCGCGCGCGAGTCGCTCGAGATCCCCGGGGACGCGGCGGACCGGCTCGGGGAAATCGCCCGCAAGAACGAGGTCTGGCTCGTCACCGGCGTCACCGAGCGCGACCCCGAGCGGCCCGGGACGCTCTTCAACACGCTCCTCTACCACGCGCCCGACGGCTCGCTCGCGCTCAAGCACCGCAAGCTCGTTCCGACGAACCACGAGCGGCTCGTCTGGGGCCCGGGCGACGGCGAGGGCCTCCGCGCGATCCAGACCGACCTCGGCCGACTCGGCGGCCTGATCTGCTGGGAGAACTACATGCCGCTGGCGCGCTTCGCGCTCTATGAGTCGGGCGTCGAGATCTACGTCGCCTCGACCGCCGACGACAGCGACAGCTGGCAGTCGACGCTGATCCACATCGCCCGCGAGGCCCGCGCGTTCGTGATCAGCCCGAGCCACTACCAGCGCGCGGCGTCCTACCCCGACGACTTCCCGCTCCGCAAGCTCTTCGACGGAATCGACGTGATCGGCCGCGGCGGCAGCGCCATCCTCGCCCCCGACGGCAGCTACCTCGCGGGGCCGCTCTACGACGAGGAAGGGATCCTGTACGCCGAGCTCGACCCGGCACGGCTCGACGAGGAACGCCAGCGTTTCGACCCCGCGGGCCACTACCACCGCCCCGACGTTCTCGGTCTACGCGTTTCGACGAGCGCCGCGAAGGCAACCACCTCGTAGTACGAAGATTGTCGCCGCCTTCGACGGGCAAGGACCCGCGAAAGGAGGCGCAGGCAAAGGAGGTACCGAGATGGCGGAACTCGTCGCTGACCATGTGCTCGAACGGCTGACCGAATGGGGCATCCACCGGATCTACGGCTACCCCGGCGACGGCATCAACGCCTTCCTCGGCGCCTTCGACCGCGCCGGCGGCGACCCCGAGTTCATCCAGGTCCGCCATGAGGAGATGGCCGCCTTCATGGCCTGCGGCCACGCGAAGTTCACCGGCGACGTCGGCGTGTGCATCGCGACCTCGGGCCCCGGCGCAATCCACCTCCTGAACGGCCTCTACGACGCGAAGCTCGATCACCAGCCGGTCGTCGCGATCGTCGGCCAGCAGGCGATGGCCTCCCTCGGCGGCAACTACCAGCAGGAGGTCGACCTGACGACGCTCTTCAAGGACGTCGCGCACGAGTACGTGCACATGGCGACCGACCCGGCGCAGATCCGGCACCTGGTCGACCGCGCCGTGCGGATCGCGCTCGACCAGCGCACCGTCACGTGCATCGTCATCCCCAACGACCTCGCCTCCGAGAAGGCCGTCGAGACGCCGCCGCACGAACACGGCACCGTCCACTCCGGGCTCGGCTACTCGCGCCCGAAGGTCGTCCCCGAGGACGGCGACCTCGAGCACGCCGCCGGCATCCTCAACGAGAGCGACAAGGTCGCGATGCTGATCGGGCAGGGCGCGATGAACGCCGCGGACGAGGTCGTCGAGACCGCCGAGAAGCTCGGCGCCGGCGTCGCCAAGGCGCTGCTCGGCAAGGCCGTGCTGCCGGACGACCTGCCCTTCGTGACCGGCTCGATCGGCCTGCTCGGCACGAAGCCGAGCTGGGACCTGATGATGGGCTGCGACGCATTTCTGATGGTGGGCTCGAGCTTCCCGTACTCCGAGTTCCTGCCGAAGGAGGGCAAGGCGCGCGGCGTCCAGATCGACATCGACGGCCGCATGGTCGGCATCCGCTACCCGATGGAGGTCAACCTCGTCGGAGACTCGAAGGCGACTCTCAAGGCGCTGCTTCCGATGCTCGAGCGCAAGGACGACCGCTCCTGGCGCGACGAGATCGAGGGGGGAATCCGCGACTGGTGGAAACTGATGGAAGAGCGGGCGAAGCTGGACGCCGACCCGCTCAACCCGCAGCGCGTCTTCCACGAGCTGTCCGAGCGGCTCCCCGACGGCGCGATCCTCACCTCGGACTCCGGCTCGTCGGCGAACTGGTACGCGCGCAACGTCAAGCTGCGCAAGGGGATGATGGGCAGCCTCTCCGGGACGCTCGCGACGATGGGCCCCGGCGTTCCCTACGCGGTCGCCGCCAAGTTCGCCCACCCGGACCGGCCGGTGTTCGCGCTCGTCGGCGACGGCGCCTTCCAGATGAACGGCATGAACGAGCTGATCACGATCGCGAAGTACTGGCAGCGCTGGCGCGATCCGCGGCTGATCGTGCTCGTCCTCAACAACCACGACCTCAACCAGGTGACGTGGGAGCAGCGCGCGCTCGAGGGCGACCCGAAGTACGAGGTCTCGCAGGTGCTGCCCGACTTCCCGTACGCGCGCTACGCGGAGCTTCTCGGCTTCAAGGGAATCCGGGTCGACTCGCCCGACGACGTCGGGCCGGCGTGGGACGAGGCGCTCGCTGCGACGACCCCGGTCGTCTATGAGGCCGTCACCGACCCGGAGGTGCCGCCGCTGCCGCCCCATATCACCTTCCAGCAGGCTCGCCACTACATCACGGCCATGGCCGGCGACCCCGACCGCGGCGCGATGCTCAAGGAGTCGCTGAAGCAGAAGATCGAAGAGTTCGTTCCCGGCCGGTGAGCGCCACCTCGGTCCGGCAGGGGCAGGCGATAGACCGCCTCGACGTCTCGGCGTACACGATGCCGACCGACGAGCCCGAGTCGGACGGCACCGCCGAATGGGACTCGACCACCATTGTCGTCGTCGAGGCGTGCGCCGGCGGCAAGACCGGCCTCGGCTACACCTACGCGCCCGCCGCGGCAGGGATGCTCGTCGAGGAAAAGCTCGCCGACCTCGTCGCGGACTGCGAGGTCTTCGCGATCGGCGAGGCCTGGGAGGCGATGGCGGTCGCTCTCCGCAACGCCGGCCGTCCGGGCATCGGCTTCTGCGCGCTCTCCGCGGTCGACCTCGCGCTCTGGGACCTCAAGGCGCGGCTGCTGGACCTGCCGCGCGTCGACCTCGTCGGCCGCGCCCGCGACCGCGCACCGGTCTACGGGAGCGGCGGGTTCACCTCCTACTCGCTCGAGCGGATCCGCGAGCAGCTCTCCGGCTGGGTCGAGCAAGGTATCCCGCGCGTGAAGATGAAGGTCTCCCGCGAGCCTGACCGCGATCCGGAGCGGCTCGACGCGGCGCGGCAGGCGATCGGTGACGAGACGGAGCTGTACGTCGACTCGAACGGCGCGCTGAACCGCAAGCACGCGCTGCGCTGGGCGGAGCGCTTCGCCCGCGAGTGGGGCGTCAGTTGGTACGAGGAGCCGGTCAGCTCGGCCGACTTCGAAGGCCTGCGGCTGCTGCGTGACCGCGGCCCGGCAGGCCTCGACATCGCCGCCGGTGAGTACGCCTTTGTGCCGGCCGACTTCCGCAACCTCGTCACGAACGGCTGCGTCGACTGCCTGCAGGCCGACGTGACCCGCTGCGGCGGCATCACCGGCTTCCTGCGCGCCGGGGCACTCGCAGCCGCGTTCGGCCTTGATCTCTCGGCGCACTGCGCGCCGAGCGCGAGCGTCGCGGCCTGCTGCGCGGTGCCGAGGTTCCGGCACCTCGAGTACTTCCACGACCACGTCCGGCTCGAGCCGCTGCTCTTCGACGGCGTGCTCGAGCCGATCGACGGGGCCCTCGAGCCCGACCGCTCTCGGCCCGGCAACGGGCTCGAGCTGAAGCGCGCCGACGCGGAGCGGTACGCAGCCTGATGCGCGTCCCCGCCTACCCGGACCGCCGCTTCGCGTCGCCACCGACCACTTTCGAGGAGGTGGACGTGCGCGGGCTCGAGCACGACCTCGCAGGCGCAGTCGAGGGCGAGGTTCGCTTCAAGCCCGGCGACCGCGCCCTCTACACGACCGGCGGCTCGAACTACCGACAGCTGCCGATCGGAATCGTCATCCCTCGGACGACCGACGACGTCGTCGAGGCTATGCGGATCTGCCGCGACTACCGTGCGCCGGTGCTGGGTCACGGCGGCGGCACCAGCCTCGCCGGTCAGTGCTGCAACGTCGCGGTCGTCGTCGACTTCTCCAAGTACCTGAACCAGATCGTCGACATCGACCCGGAGCGCCGTCTCGCGCGCGTGCAGCCCGGTCTGATCCTCGACCACCTGCGCAAGCCGGCGGAGCAGCAATACGAGCTCACCTTCGGCCCCGATCCCTCGACGCATGACCACTGCACCTTCGGCGGCATGATCGGCAACAACTCGTGCGGCGTCCGATCCATCATGGCCCAGTTCTACGGCCCCGGCCCGCGGATGTCGGACAACGTCCACGCGCTCGACGTGCTGCTCTACGACGGGCGGCGGCTGCAGGTCGGCAAGGGCTCCTCGGGCGACCCGGAGATCGACCGCCGGCTGACCGGCCTGCGCGACCATTACGCAGACGAGATCCGACGGCGTTACCCGGACATCCCACGCCGGGTCTCCGGCTACAACCTCGACGACCTGCTCCCGGAGCGTGGCTTCGACGTCGCCGCAGCGCTGACCGGCACCGAGAGCACCTGCGCGCTCGTGCTCGAGGCGACCGTCCACCTCGTCCATTCGCCGCCGTCCCGCTCTCTGCTCGTGCTCGGCTACGAGGACGAGTACGCCGCGGCCGACCACGTCTGCGAGGTGCTGGACGCGAAGCCGCTCGGCTGCGAGGGCGTCGACTCGGTCCTGCTCGAGGACATGAAGTCGGTCGGCATCCACGACGAGTACCTGACGATGCTCCCGGACGGAAAAGGGTTCCTGCTCGTCGAGTTCGGCGGCGAGACGAAGGACGAGGCCGACGAGAAGGCGCACAAGCTGATGGCGCAGCTGAAAAAGGGCGCCGGCGCGCCGAGGGACATGAAGCTCTACGACGACGAAGAGCAGGCGGCTCACGTCTGGGAGGTACGCGAGGCCGGGCTCGGCGCCACCGCCTTCATCCCGGGCAAGCCGGACACCTACGAGGGTTGGGAGGACTCCGCGGTGCCGCCCGAGCGGCTCGGCGAGTACCTGCGCAAGCTCCGCAAGCTGGCCGGCAGGTACGACTACGAGAGCGCGCTCTACGGCCACTACGGCAACGGCTGCGTGCACGCGCGCTGGAACTTCGACCTCAGGAGCGCGCCCGGGATCAAGGCGTTCCGCTCCTTCCTCGACGAGGCCGCCGACCTGGTCGTCGAGCACGGCGGCTCCATCTCCGGAGAGCACGGCGACGGCCAGTCGAAGGCCGAGCTCCTTCCCAAGATGTTCGGCCCCGACCTGATCGAGGCGTTCCGCGAGTTCAAGTCGATCTGGGATCCGGATTGGAAGCTGAACCCCGGCAAGGTCGTCGACCCATACCCGATCACGTCGAACCTGCGGCTCGGCACCGACTACGACCCGCCGGCCGTCAAGACGCACTTCGCTTTCCCGAACGACCACGGCTCGTTCGCGCACGCGACCACGCGTTGCGTCGGGATCGGCAAGTGCCGCCGCACCGACGGCGGCGTCATGTGCCCGAGCTTCATGGTCACGCGCGAGGAGAAGCACACCACCCGCGGTCGGGCGCGGACGCTCTGGGAGATGCTGAACGGCGAGGAGATCGGGGGCTTCCGCTCCGAGGAGGCCAAGGAGGCGCTCGACCTCTGCCTCTCCTGCAAGGGCTGCACGAACGACTGCCCGGTCTCGGTCGACATGCCGACGTTGAAGTCGGAGTTCCTCTCCCACCACTACGCGGGGCGGCTGCGGCCACGGCCTGCCTACGCGTTCGGGCTGATCGACCAGGCGGCGCGGGTCGCCTCAAAGCTGCCGGCGGTCGCGAACTTCTTCACGCAGACACCGCCGTTCGACGCACTTTTCAAGCGCGCCGCCGACGTCCATCCCGACCGAAAGATCCCTCCCTTCGCGCCGGTGACGCTGAAGAGCTGGTTCGCGTCACGCCCTTCGTCCAACGGTGGCGGCCGCAGGGTGATCCTCTGGGCCGACACCTTCACGAACTACCTCGAGCCGGAGGTCGGTGTCGCCGCGGTCGAGGCGCTCGAGCGGGCGGGCTTCCACGTCGTCGTCCCGTCGGGACACCTCTGCTGCGGGCGGCCGCTCTACGACTACGGCATGCTCGACCTGGCCGAGGCGTATCTCCGCAAGGTGCTCCGGCGGCTCCGCGAGGACATTCGGGCGGGAACGCCGATTGTCGGAGTCGAGCCGAGCTGCGTCGCCGTGTTCAAGGACGAGCTCGTCCAGCTCTGGCCGAATGACGAGGACGCGCAGCGGCTCCACAAGCAGACACATCACTTCGCCGAGTTCATGGCCGAGCACGCGGAGGGCTGGGAGCCGCCGCTGCTGCTACGGAAGGTGCTCCTGCACGGCCACTGCCACCACAAGGCAACGGGCGGAATCGACTCCGAGAAGTCGCTGCTCGAGAAGATGGGGCTCGAGGTCGAGGAGCTCGACTCCGGCTGTTGCGGCATGGCCGGCGGCTGGGGCTACGAGACCGGCCACTACGACGTTTCGATCGCGTGCGGTGAGCGCAAGCTCCTGCCGGCTGTGCGCGACGCGGCTCCCGACACGATCGTCGTCGCCGACGGCTTCTCGTGCCGGAGCCAGATCGAGCAGACCGCGACCGGCAGGCGCGCGCTGCACACCGCGCAGGTGCTCCAGCTGGCGAGGCAGTTCGGCCCGGCCGGCCCGCCGGGCTCCTATCCCGAGCGCGCCGCCGCGCCACGGCCCGAGGCGGGCCCAGTGCGTGCGGCGGCTAGGGCGGCGGTCGCGGTCGGCGTGCTCGCGGGCGCCGCAGGTTTGACCTACACGCGGCTGCGCTAGTGCCCATCCAGTGATGCCGCCGATCTTCTGGGTCGCGAGCACCAAGCCAGAGGCCGCACTCGCTCGCTGCCAAGGCTCGCAGCCTTGGCAAGAGCGAGGGTGGGCTCTGGCGCCGCGTGATCGCGGGCCAGAAGCCGGCATGCGTTGCTGGATGGGGCACTAGATCACCACGATGGCGGCGCAGCTGCTGCTTCTCGACGGGACGTCCCTCTTTCTTTCGAAGGAGAACGGCGACGTCGAAGCCAATGAACCCCAGGGCTTCTTCTGCAACGACGTCCGGCACCTATCGGAGTGGCGGCTGCTGATCGGCGGAACGCCACTGCAAGTGCTCGCGAGCCGTGCGGTCGACTACTTCTCCGGCCGTGTCGTCGCGGCGCCGGATGGAAAGGATCCACCTCTCACCGTTCAGCGCGACCGGTTCGTCGCCGACGGCGTCCACGAGGACGTGACCGTCTCGAACAACTCCGCCGAAGTGCGGCTGCTCGAGCTCGAGCTCCGCTTCGCCGCGGACTTCGCCGACATCAGCGAGGCGCAGGTTCCGGGCGCCTACGGAGATCGCACCGAGATCGAGGTGGGCGGCCGCTCGGTCACGCTCGCCTTCAGGCAGGACGGCTTCCGCAGGGCCACGCGCGTCACGTTCAACCGCGCCGGCGAGCTGCGCGACGACCGGATGGTTTATCGCCTCGACATCCCGCCGCACGAGCGCTGGCGTCTCTGCGTGGACATCACGCCGTTCGAGGGCGCGAGACCTTCGCCGCCTTTGCTTCGTTGCAACTCGTTTGGCGCACCCGAGCCGGAGATGCCGATCACGATCCATCAGTGGCTCGACGAGGCGCCCCTGCTCGAGGCAAATGACGAGCTGCAGCGCGTCTACGACCGCAGCCTGATCGACCTCGCCGCGCTGAGGATCAGGCCTCGCGAGGAGGACTTGCGCTGGGCGATGCCGGCCGGCGGCGTCCCCTGGTTTCTGACCGTGTTCGGCCGCGACAGCCTGATTGCTGGCTACCAGGCGCTGCCTTTCCACCCGACGCTCGCCGAGGCGACACTCGAGACGCTCGCCGACCTCCAGTCGAAGGAGCGGAACGACTTCGCGGATGCCGAGCCCGGCAAGATCCCGCACGAGCTGCGGCGTGGGAAGCTCGTCGCGCTCGGGCTCGACCCGCATGGGCCCTACTACGGGACGCACGACGCGACGCAGCTCTTCCTGATCGTGCTCGACGAGTACGAGCGCTGGACAGGCGACGCCGGCCTCGTGCGCCGGCTCGAGCCGAACGCGCGAGCCGCGCTTGCTTGGATCGACGAGCACGGCGACCTCGACGGCGACGGCTATCTCGAGTACGAGAGCCGGTCGGCCATGGGCCTCAAGAACCATTGCTGGAAAGACTCGGACAACAGCATCCAGTTCGCCGACGGCCGTCCCGCCGAGGGGCCGATCGCGACCTGCGAGATCCAGGGCTACGCCTACGACGCACGCGTGCGGGCGGCGCGGCTCGCGCGCGAGATCTGGGGCGACGAGGAGCTCGCGGCCGAGCAGGAGCGGAAAGCCGCGAGGCTCCGAGAACGCTTCGACCGCGACTTCTGGAGCGACGAGCTCGGCACCTACGTCCTCGCGCTCGACGGCGGCAAGCACCAGGTCGACTCCGTCACCTCCAACCCCGGGCACCTGCTCTGGAGCGGGATCGTGCCGAGGCGGCGCGCCCGCGCCGTTGCCGAACGCCTGCTCCGCGACGACCTCTTCAGCGGCTGGGGGGTTCGCTGCCTCTCGAGTGAGATGCGCGGCTACAACCCGCTCGAGTACCACGCCGGCACCGTCTGGCCGCACGACGCGGCAATTTGTGCCGAGGGAATGCGCCGCTACGGCCTGCGCCGCGAGGCCGGGATCGTGTGCAAGGCCCTTCTCGACGCGGCGGTCGCCTTCGAGAACCGGCTGCCGGAGCTCTTCGCCGGCTTCGGGCGCGACGGCACGAACGTTCCGGTCCCATACCCCGACGCGCTCGCGCCGCAGGCCTGGGCGGCCGGGGCGCCGCTGCTCGCCCTGCGAACGCTGCTCGGCCTCGACGTCGTGGACGGAAGGCTCAGATCGCAACCCCGCTTGCCGAAAGAGCTCGCCCACATTCGCCTCAAGAACATTCCGGTCCGGGGACGACGCAGTTCAGCGGGTTGAGCCCGCCGCCGGCGACCCTTCCGGCGACGGGTTTGGACGTATATCGCCTTCCGTTGCGTTTAAACACCTCCGCTCAGGCTAGGAACCATCCCGTGTCGCTGCTCGGCGATGCCATTTCGAGCTGGCCGCTCGTCCGCCAACTCCGGGAGGCGGACCCGTTGGGCCTCGGGAAGGCGGCGCAGTCCCGCCGCTCCAAAGAGCTGAGGCCCCGCCTCGAAGCAGCCGAGCACGTCGTCCAGTCGGTCTGCCCCTACTGCGCGGTTGGCTGCGGACAGCTCGTCTACGTCAAGGACGGCGATATCTCGCACATCGAAGGAGACCCGGCCAGCCCGATCTCACGGGGACGCCTCTGCCCGAAGGGCCAGGCGTCGAAGTCGTACGTCCAGAGCCCGCTCCGCGAGTACAAGGTCAAGTACCGGCCTCCGTACGGGACCGCCTGGCAGGAGCTCTCCCTCGACGACGCGATGGAGATGATCGCCGACAGGGTCGTCGAGACCCGCGCCGCGAACTGGCAGGACAAAACCGACTCGGGCGACCCCGCCAACCGCACGCTCGCGATCGCCAACCTCGGCGGCGCGACGCTCGACAACGAGGAGAACTACCTGATCAAGAAGCTGTGCGTCGCCCTGGGGATCATCCAGGTCGAAAACCAGGCGCGCATATGACACAGCTCCACGGTTCCCAGTCTGGGGACCTCGTTCGGGCGAGGCGGCGCGACGGTCTTCCAGCAGGACCTTCAGAACGCCGACGTGATCACGATCATGGGCTCGAACATGGCCGAGAACCACCCGGTGGGTTTCCAGTGGGTGATGGAGGCCAGGGAGCGCGGCGCCCGCGTCTTCCACATCGACCCGCGCTTCACGCGCACGAGCGCGATGGCGACGGACTGGATCGGCATCCGCGCCGGCTCCGACATCGCGTTTCTCGGCGGCGTCGTCCACTACATCCTCGAGAACGACCGCCACTTCGACGAGTACGTCAAGCACTACACGAACGCGCCGGTGATCATCACCGAGGACTTCAAGGACACCGAGGACCTCGACGGCTTCTTCTCGGGCTGGGATCCGGAGCAGGGCGAGTACGACGTCGGCACCTGGCAGTACGAGGGCATGGAGGTGCACGGAGCCGCCGGGCAGCGTGAGCAAGGCTTCAGCCCGACCCGCGGCGAGCAGTCCGGGCACGGCGGCCATGGCGCCGGCCTGAAGCACGGCGAGCCGCCGACCGAGGACCAGACGCTGCAACACCCGCGTTGCGTCTTCCAGCTGCTCAAAAAGCACTACGCGCGGTACACCCCCGAGCTCGTCGCCGACACCTGCGGCTGCTCGGTAGCGCAGTTCCTCGACTACTGCGATGCCGTCTGCTCGAACTCCGGCCGCGAGCGCACGGGGGCGTTCTGCTACGCGGTCGGCTGGACGCAGCACACGGTCGGCGTCCAGTACATCCGCACGGCCGCGATCATCCAGCAGCTGCTCGGCAACATCGGGCGGCCGGGCGGCGGGATCATGGCGCTGCGCGGCCACGCGTCGATCCAGGGCTCGACCGACATCCCGACGCTCTACAACATCCTGCCCGGTTACCTCCCGATGCCGCACACCGAGACGTACGGCGATCTCGCGTCGTTCTTCGAGGCGAATACCTCGCCGACCGGCTCGTGGGGTCACTTCGACGCCTACTGGGTCAGCCTGATGAAGGCCTACTTCGGCGAGAACGCGAGGGAGGACAACGAGTGGCTCTTCAAGTTCCTGCCGAGGATCGATGACGACAACTCGGCCTACTGGACGACGCTGCAGATGCTCGACGGCAAGGTGAAGGGCTACACGATCGCGGGCGAGAACCCCGCCGTCGGGAACGCGAACGCCAAGGCCCACCGTCTTGCGCTCGCGAAGCTCGACTGGCTCGTCGTCCGGGACGTCGTCGAGATCGAGTCGGCGGCCTTCTGGTACGACTCGCCGGAGATCGAGTCCGGCGAGCTGAAGACCGACGCGATCCCGACCGAGGTCTTCTTCCTCCCGGCGGCGACCCACACCGAGAAGGACGGGTCGTTCACGAACACACAGCGGCTGCTCCAGTGGCACTGGGAGGCGGTCGAGCCAAAGGGCGACGCCCGCTCCGAGCTCTGGTTCTACTTTCACCTCGGGCGCCTGATCAAGCAGAAGCTGGCCGACTCCGACCACCCGCGCGACACGCTGATCAAGGCGCTCCGCTGGGAGTACCCGACCCATGCGGCGATCCAGGAGCCCGATGCCGAGGCCGTCCTCCAGGAGATCAGCGGCTGGGAAATCGCGACCGGGCGGTTCCACGACGGCTACCCGCAGCTGAAGGCGGACGGCTCCACGGTCTGCGGCTGCTGGATCTACTGCGGCGTGTTCAAGGGCGGGATCAACCAGGCGGCGCGGAAGAGGCCTCACTGGGAGCAGACCTACGTCGCGCCCGAGTGGGCCTGGTCCTGGCCCGCGAACCGGCGGATGCTCTACAACCGCGCCTCGGCCGACCCCGAAGGCAAGCCCTGGTCAGAGCGGAAGAAGTACGTCTGGTGGGACGGGGAGGAAGGCAGGTGGACGGGGCTCGACGTTCCAGACTTCGAGGAAACGAAGCCTCCGAGCTACGTGCCACCGGACAGTGCGAGCGCCGAGGAGGCGATCGCAGGCGACCACCCGTTCATCATGCAATCCGACGGGCGCAGCTGGCTGTTCGTCCCCCAGGGTCTCGAGGACGGGCCCATGCCGACGCATTACGAGCCGCACGAGTCGCCGTTTCCCAACCCTTTGTACTCGCAGCGCGCGAACCCGCGCCGTCAGCAGTTCCCGAGGGCCGAGAACCCGTACAACCCCTCCGACGGCGAATCCGGCGCGAACGTCTACCCGTACGTCGCCACCACGTACCGCCTCACCGAGCACCACACGGCGGGCGGGATGACGCGGACGGTGCCGTACCTCTCGGAGCTGCAGCCGGCGATGTTCTGTGAGGTCAGCCCCGAGCTCGCCGCGGAGGCCGGGCTCGAGCACGGCGGCTGGGCGACGGTCTACTCCAGCCGGTCCGCGATCGAGGCGCGCGTGCTCATCACCGACCGGATCCCGCCGATCGAGGTGCAGGGACGCAAGACCCACCAGGTCGGACTGCCGTACCACTGGGGCACGCGCGGCCTGACGACGGGCGGGGCGGCGAACGACCTGACGCCGATCGTGCTCGACCCGAACGTGCACATCCAGGAGGTCAAGGCCTTCTCGGTCGGGATCAAGCCCGGGCGCCGCCCGCGCGGGGAAAACTTGACCCGGTTCGTCAAGGAGCTGCGCAAGCAGGCGGGCGTGGCATGAGTGCGCTCGCGGAACTGACCGGCGCGGCGGCCGGCTGGCCCGACAGCTACGACGGCCAGGCGAAGGAGCGGGTGGGCTTCTTCACCGACACGTCCGTCTGCATCGGCTGCAAGGCCTGCGAGGTCGCGTGCAAGGAGTGGAACCTCGTCCCCGACGACGGCATGGTCTGGACGGGCGAGTCGTACGACAACACGTCCACCCTCGACGCCAACAGCTGGCGGCACGTCGCCTTCGTCGAGCAGAACGAGCCACTGCGGCTCGACGGCGACTTCGCTGCCGCCGACGGTGGAGGCGACGACGCGCTCCGCTGGCTGATGAGCTCCGACGTCTGCAAGCACTGCACGCACGCCGCTTGCCTCGACGTCTGCCCGACGGGATCGCTGTTCCGCACCGAGTACGGAACGGTCGTCGTGCAGCAGGACATCTGCAACGGCTGCGGCTACTGCGTCCCCGCATGTCCGTTCGGCGTGCTGGACCGGCGCGACCTGCCGCGCCACTCCGGCGATCCGCCGGTCGAGATCTTCAACCTCCAGCTAGGCAAGAAGGAGGACGGGCGCGTCTGGAAGTGCACCCTCTGCTACGACCGGCTCAAGGGTGGCCACGAGCCGGCCTGCGCGAAGGCTTGCCCGACCGACTCGATTCAGTTCGGACCGCTCGACGAGCTGCGCGAGCGCGCCGAGCAGCGGCTCGAGAAGCTCCAGGCGGAGAACTGGAACGGCGCCCAGCTCTACGGCCACGATCCCGACGACGGCGTCGGCGGTTTCGGCGCATTCTTCCTGCTCCTGGACGAGCCGGAGGTCTACGGGCTGCCGCCCGACCCGGTCGTGCCGACCACGAAACTGCCGATGATGTGGGCCACCGCCACCGTCGCGGCGGGCGCGCTCGTCGCCGGCGTGGCAGCTGCGTTCGCCGGAGGTTCGCGGTGACCGAGGTGCGCTCGTACTACGGGCGACCGGTGCTCAAGGAGCCGGTCTGGAAGCAGGAGATCCCGTGGTACCTGTTCACCGGTGGGCTCGGCGGCGCCTCGGCCGTCCTGAGCGCCGTCGCTCGGGTCTCCGGAAACGAGCGGTTGGCGCGGCGCAGCATCTATATCGGCGCTGCCTCGGACGCTGTCAGCCCGCTGCTGCTGATCTCCGATCTCGGCCGGCCCGAGCGCTTCCTGAACATGCTGCGCGTCTTCAAGGTCACCTCGCCGATGAGCGTCGGCAGCTGGATCCTCGCCGTCTCGAGCTCCGCGAGCTCGCTCTCCGCCTTTCTGCACGCGATCCGCCGGTTTCACCGGATCAGCGATGCCGCGCGCGCGATCGCAGCCGGGTCGGGGGCGCCGCTCGCCGTCTACACGGGCACGCTGTTCTCGGACACCGCGATCCCCGTCTGGCACGAGGCGCGGCACGAGCTGCCGTTCCTGTTCGGCTCGAGCGCGGCCGCGAGTGCGGGCGCCGCGGCCGCGATCGCCGTGCCTCCCGCCGAAGCCGCGCCGGCGCGTCGGCTCGCGGTCGGCGGCGCGCTCGTCGAGAACGCCCTCATGGTCGCGATGGAGCGGCGGCTGGGGATGATCGGCGAGCCGTACAAGCAGGGCGAGGCCGGCCGCTACGCGAAGCTCGCCAAGGCCTGCACGCTCGGCGGCGCCGGGGTGCTGGCGCTGGCCGGCGGACGCAGCCGGCTCGCGTCCGTCGCCGGCGGGGCGCTGGTGCTCAGCGGTGAGGCTGCGCTCCGCTTTTCGGTGTTCAAGGCCGGCTTTCAGTCCGCGCGCGACCCCAAGTACACGGTGCTCCCGCAGCGCGAGCGCGTCGCTAGCCGCGCGGCCCCTTCTCACGCACCGCGCCGGGCTCGGCCGTAGCGTCCGTGTAGGCATCGCCGCCCGGAGGCAGCCCGCTCTCGGGCTCCGGTGTCTGGGGCTGACTGCCGTCCCACGAGGGTTGCACCGGTGCGAGCGCCTCGCCGACCTCGTCGAGCGCACGATATTCACGGTCCGGGAGGCGCTCGAGCTCCTGCCGGAACGCGTACCCGCCGTCCTGGCGCGCCGCGTACTCGATCAAGTCGTCGCGCGTGGCCGGCAATGCCACCCCTTCGAGCAGTGCCTGGAGTAACGCCGCGCGTTGGAAGGAGGTCATGCGCTTTCGGGTACCCGGCACTCCGGCCCCTAATCGAGCCGGCGCGCCTCGAGCGGCGACTCGCCGCCGGCTCCGACCCGGTAGGCGGTCGCGCCGTCGCTCACGCTGACGACCTCCGCCAGCTCGGTACCGACGAAGTGGATGCCGACGCCGTCGTCCGCGGCGATCCCATCCGGGAATCCCTCCGCGACGAGCCGGGCATAGACGGGTCGCCGCAGCTCCTCGCCGTCGTAGTGGGGGCAGGCGCTCCCGGCGAGGAACCCGAGCCCGTCGCGCATCCCCTCGAGCTGCGGCCCGAAAGAGTCGGTGACGCCGGCCTCGAACCAGCAGATCATCCCGGCGCTCCAACCGGTCAACACGATCCCCGCGTCCCACGCCTCGCGCAGGATCTCGTCGAACCCGTGCACCCGCCATATAGCGAGCGCGTTCGCCGTGTTCCCGCCGCCGACGAAGATCACGTCGTGCCCGAGCACGAAGCGCCGGAGCTCGTTGGGCGGCCACGGAAAGAACGGAAGGTGCGACGCCCGCGCGTTCTCAGGCAGCAGTCCGTACAGACGCAGCACGGAGTCGGAATCGTCGCCGACCGCCGTCGGAACGGCGCAAACACTCGGGGCCGCCTTTCCGGCAAGACCGACCACGTGGGCGACCAGCCGCCGCGTCTCTTCCTCGCCCCGCCCGGCGCCGCCGAGCCCAACTATTTGCCGCTCCATCGGTCCGAGTTTAGGTCGGCTTGAAGTTCGCCGAAGTACTAGACAACCTGTGAGAACCGACGCCTCTCCCTCGTCGTCGTGAGCACCCAACCCGAGACCGCCGCCAAAACGGTCCTCATATGTGAGGACGACCCGAACCTGCGCACACTTGTCCGCCTCGCGCTCGGCGACGCGTACGAGTTCTATGAGGCTCCGGACGGCCCGAGCGGGCTCGCGCTGGCGCGGCGAGTCCACCCGGACGTGATCGTGCTCGACCTGATGCTGCCGGGGCGCAGCGGCCTCGACATCCTTGCCGAGTTGAGGGCGGACGACGAGCTCGCCAAGACGCCGGTGATCGTGATCAGCGCCTGGGCATATTCCGACGACGCGGCCGTGCAAGCAGGTGCGGACCGATTCGTAACGAAGCCGTTCGATCCGGACGAGCTCCGCGACGCGGTTCTCGCCCTGCTCGAAAACGATGGCCAGGGTTGATCTACGCTCCAGCTCGCTTTCGGCGCGCCTGGTCGTGGGCAGCGCTCTTCTCGCGCTGCTCGTCGCCGCCGCCTTCGGGGTTCTCGTATACGCCGTCACGACGCTCGACGACGCGACGAAGCGCGAGCGGCACGCGAAGGCCGTCACGGCGCAGACGCTCCAGCTCGAGAAGCTCGTCCTCGATCTCGACACCGGCCTCCGCGGCTACGTCCTCACTGGCAAGCGCGACCTGCTCGATCCTTGGGTCAGCGCCCGAGACGCTTGGCCCGCGAAACGAAAGGCCTTCTTGCGCCTCGCCTCGACCACCGCTGCCGAGCGGGGGCGGGCCAGGACCCTCGTCGACCAGATCGAGCTGTATGTCGACGGCTACGCGGTGCCGGTCGTCCAGATCTTCAAAACGACGCCCGCGGCCAGCCGGACGGAGGTCGTGCACAACGAGGGTGTGCTTGAGCTCGCCGCCATCCGCGCCGGCTTCGCGAGCTTCCTGGGGAAGGAGAACGCCCTGGCGGCCGCAAGGACGTCGGCCGCGCAGTACCGCTCAGAGCTGGCGATCATCGCGGCCGTCAGCGGCCTGGTCGCCTCGGCACTGCTGATCATCGGCTTCGGGCTCTACCTCGCACGATCGATCGCGCGCCCTGTGGGCGAGGTCGCGGACGGCGCGACCCGACTCGCCGGCGGAGACTTGACGACTCGGCTCGAGACGCAACCGCACGGGGTCGCCGAGGTCGCGGAGCTGACGACAGCGTTCAACCAAATGGCCGAGCGACTCGAGGCGAGCCGGCGTGAGCTCGAGGAGCAGAACCAGCGCTTGCGCGAGAGCGAGCGTGCCAAGTCCGAGCTCGTCAGCGTGGTCGCGCACGAGCTGCGCACGCCGCTCGCGAGCGTGATCGGCTTCACGTCCGTCCTGCTCCACCGGGACGTGACCGCCGAGCAGCGCCGCGAGTATCTGGGGATCATCGAGGCCCAGGCCCGTAGGCTCGGAGCGCTCGTCAACGACTTCCTCGACGTACAACGCCTCGAGGAGGGGAAGCTCTCGATCTCGAAAGAGCTCGTCGACATGGGCTCCGTCGTCCGCGAGCAGACCGAGCTCTTCGCAGGTCAGAGCCCGAAGCACCTGCTCGACGTCTCGCTGCCGCCGACCCCGCTGCCCGTCCATGGCGACTCGAACCGGCTCGCGCAGGTGGTCGCGAACCTGCTCTCGAACGCGATCAAGTACTCGCCCCAGGGGGGCGTCGTCCATGTCGAGGGCCTGCGCAAGAACGGCGTCGTCCGGGTCAGCGTCCGGGACGAAGGGGTAGGCATCCCCAAGGAGCTGCAGCGCGAGATCTTCGGGAAGTTCGTCCGCGGGCACGCGACGGCCGCGGGCATCGAAGGGAGCGGGCTCGGCCTTGCGATCTCACGCTCGCTCGTCGAGGCTCACGGAGGCAGCATCGACTTCGAAAGCAGCAACGGCCAGGGCTCGACATTCTGGTTCGAAATTCCAACCGCTTCATCCGCCTAGACCAGGAAAGGAAGGAGAAACAAATGCCCAGGACCTCTCGGCTGCTCGTGGGAGCAGCGCTCCTCGCGGGGGTGACGGCGCCGGCTGTGTACGCCAGCTTGGACTCGAATGCCGCAACGGGCCCCGAGTTCATCCGGATCAGCGACCGTCAGTTCGGCTTCTCCCGCGTCGACAACGGCCCGCCCGGACGCAGCCCAGGCGACCAGGAGATCATCTTCGACAAGCTCTTCAACCGGCGGATCACGCCGAAGCCGATCGGCTCGGCGCGCTTCCTCTGCACCTTCACGACCGGCCGGACGAGAACGTGCATCGCCACGTTCGACCTGCCGAAGGGCGAGGTCGTCGCGGCCGGGACCGTGCGCTTTCGCCAGTTCTACGACCTGGCGATCACCGGCGGTACCGGGCTGTACGACAACGCGCGTGGGACGCTGACGATCATCCGCACAACCGACAGGCCGCGGCCGATCCGGGAGTTCCTCTACTTCCGCCTGGCGGGCTGAGCGAGCCGCGAACTGCTGCTGCGGCTCTAACCCAGCAGGGACTGTCCCCGCAGAGGACTGTCTCCCTGCCCTTACTCCGGCTGCGGCAACTCGCCGCGAGCCTCCGCCTCGGCGACCTCTCGCCGCCGGTGGATGCGGTCGGACTCCTGCAGCGCCAGACACCACCGCCGCGTCACGAGGAGCGCCGCGATCGGCAGGGCGAAGACGAGCACGCGGTAGACCCAGATCTGCGCCTCGTACGAGATCCCGAACGAGACGAAGAGGCGGTCCGAGGCTCCCGCGAGGAAGATCACGAACACCCAGGCGAACAGCGCCGCGCCGAGTGCCGTCCGCCACGCCGCGTCGCGCGGGCGGTCGAGCAGGTGGTGGAAGCCGTATTCGCCCGTGAAGCGCTGCTCGAGCGACGGCGTCAAGTAGAGGATCGCGAAGACGATCAGCGGGAAGAGCGCACCGCCCCAGAACGGGTTCGGTATCAGCGTGTAGTTGCCGATCGTGACGTCGAAGCTGGGGACGAGCCGCAGTGCCCCGATCAACCAGCCGAGGTACCAGTCGGGCTGCGCGCCGTTCGTGCCCTGTGAGATGTGGTACGGCCCCCACAGCCAGATCGGGTTGATCTGGACGAGCCCGCCCAAGAGAAACAGGACGGCCGCCACCGAGCAGAAGAGGGCAAGCGACCGGGGCGCGTAGCCCGGGAACGCCGGGATCCCGACCACCTTCTTCTCGGTCGTCCGGCGGCTCTCGCGGAACTGCGTGTGGTGCCGCGCGGCGACCAGGAACAGGTGCAGCGTCAGCAGCGTCGCGATCAGGATCGGCAGCAGGAAGACGTGCGTGACGTACATGCGCGACCAGAACTCCGGCTTCCCGGGAAACGGGCCTCCCCAGATCAGCGCCGCAAAGTTGGCGCCGATGAACGGGATCGACATGGCGACCGAGTAGCCGATCGCCAGCCCCATCCCGGAGAGCAGGTCGTCGACCAGCGAATACCCGAGGTAGCCCTCGAGCAGCGCGAGCACGAGCATCGTGACGCCGATGTAATAGGTGAGGTCGCGCGGCTTTCGGAAGGCGCCGGTGAAGAAGATCCGCAGCATGTGCAGGACGATCGAGGCGACGAACACGTCGGCAGCCCAGTGGTGGGTCTGCCGCATCAGCAGCCCTGCGCGCACCTTGAACGAGAGGTCGACCGCCGAGCGGTAGGCGACGCTCATCTCGTGCCCGTGCAGCGGCGCGTACGTGCCGGTGTAGTAGGTCGAGGCGGTGCTCGGCTCGAAGAAGAGCGTCAGGTAGATCCCCGTGCCGACGAGGATCACGAAGGAGTACAGAGCGACTTCGCCGAGCAGGAACGACCAGTTGTCGGGGAAGACGTAGCGGAGGGCCTTCCTCACGAACGGCGCGGTGCCGCTCCGCTCGTCGACGAACCGGACGACGCCTCGGATCATGTCGCCGGCCCCGTGTTCGGCTTCCGCATGCGCACGCCCCACCAGGACGGGCCGACCGGGCCCGAGAAGTTGCCGCGCGCTCGCAGCTGTCCGCTCCCGTCGGCGTAGAGCGGCAGCTGCGGCAGCGGCCGGCCGGCCGGCCCGAAGATGACGTCGCCGCCCCGGGTCGGGTCGAACGTCGAGTAGTGGCAGGGACAGACGAGCGCGGGGCCCGGCTCGACAGGCGGGAAGGTCGGCTTCCGGAAGAGAGCGATCGCGCAGCCGGCGTGCGTGCAGATCTTCGAGTACGCCACGACGCCGCCCGGCGCCCAGTCGCGGCGCTGCGCGGGCAGGTGAAGCTGCGACGGCTCGAAGCGGACGACGACGAGCGGCGAGCCGAGCTCCTCCTTCGACGCGCCCTCTGCGTACGCCGTGTAGAACGTCTCGGTCTCGATCTGGTCGAGGAGGAACGGCTTGCCGGCCTCGTCGACGAGCCGCCGGCCGTGCCGCCAGGGCGTCTCGTAGAACGGGTCCGTGTCGAGAAACGGGCCGAGCGAGAGCGCCGGCACGACGAGCGCGGCGCCAAGCGCGCCCGCGGCGGTGGCTCCACCAGCGAGGAGGAGCCGTTTGCGCGTGAAGCGGTCGCCGCTCTCATCGACGAGTTGGGCGATCTCCTCTTGCGCCTCGGGATGTCCGGGGGACGGGTATTCCTCTTCGTGCTCCGCGTCGTCGACGAGGCGCTTGCCGACAACGCCGAGCGCCGCGCCGAGCAATGCGAACGCGAGCCCGAGCGCCAGCCCGAGGTACTGGGTCTGGTGCGCCAGGTGGTTGAAGGAGTAGACGGCGATGAAGCGGGCGGCGGCGAACGCCGCGCCGAGGAGCAGCGCGAGCACGAGCCACTCGGCCCGGGGATCGGCGCGACCCGGCTCGACGAGCCGCTCGCGCTCTGAGACCAGTGGCCGGCGCCGCTTGCGGCCGAGGAACAGGACCCCGGCGGCGATCGCCCA
>JBQCGP010000028.1:0-3291 GCA_051955535.1 Gaiellaceae bacterium
CGTTCCCACCAGGCCTGACACGACCACGCGGGGTTAGTCGGGCGCGCCCCCATGTCGGCGCGACCTTTTGAGCGGCATCGCAAGCGACGCCTCAGGGTGTTCGCGCAGATACGTTCGAACCCGTCCTGACAAGACCACGCGGGCTTTGTCGGTCGCGCCGCCATGTCGGCGCGACCTTTTGAGCGGCATCGCAAGCGACGCCTCAGGGTGTTCGCGCAGATCCGCCCCGCCGCTTCTTCCTAGCGCGAGCGTGTAGCTCTTTCAGCTTGCGGACCTGCTCCGCGTCGGGGCCGTGGCCGTCCTTGCCGGGCACCTCGAGGAATGCGGGCAGCTTCTGGAGCTTCGGGTGAGCGAGGAAGACGCCGAGGTCCTCGCCCAGTAGGCCTGCGCCGATGTTGTCGTGGCGATCGCGGTTCGAGCCCAGCGGAGCCTTCGAGTCGTTCGCGTGCAGTGCCCGCAGCCGGTCGAGGCCGATCCGCTCGTCGACCTCGCGCAGGACGCGGTCGAGCTCCTTCCGGTCAGTGACGTCGTAGCCGGACGCATACAGGTGACACGAGTCGAGGCAGATGCCCAGCCGATCGTGTGCGTCCAGGGCGTCGTAGAGCGCCGCGAGCTCCTCGATCGAGCGGCCGATCGTGCCACCCGCGCCCGCGGTGTTCTCCATCAGGAGCCATGTCGTATCCGAGCACCGCTTCAGCGCCTTGCGCAGCGCGGGCACTACCCGCTTGAGCCCGGCGTCGAAGCCGGAGCCGAGGTGCGAGCCGACGTGGAAAACGACGCCGTCGGCGTCGATCGCGCAGCCGACGTCGACGGTGTTCTCGAGCGCCGCGACCGATTTCTCGTAGATCTCCTCGTCGGGGCTCGCGAGGTTGATCAGGTAGAGCGCGTGACAGACGACCGCGCCGATCCCTGCCTCGGCTCGGCGCTCCTTGAAGCGCTCGAAGTTGGCCGGGTCGTGGTTCGTCGGCCGCCAGGCTCGAGGGCTCTGCGTGAAGATCTGGACGCAGTCGCCGTCCATCGCCTCGGTCCGGTCGATCGCCGTATGGATGCCGCCGGAGGTCGAGACGTGGGCGCCGAGCTGCACGCCAGTACGCTACTCGCGTGGCCGTCCGAGTCCGCTTTGCGCCGAGCCCGACCGGCTACCTGCACATCGGCGGAGCCCACACCGCGCTCTTCAACTGGCTGTTCGCGCGCCATCACAATGGCGAGTTCCTGCTCCGGATCGAGAACACCGACACGAGTCGAGAGGTTGCGGAGGCAACCGGGCAGATTCAGGAGTCGCTGCGCTGGCTCGGACTCGACTGGGACGGCGACGTCACCTTCCAGCTCGACCAGATGCCGGAGGCCCAGAAGCGGGCGCGGGCGCTCGTCGCCGAGGGCAAGGCCTACGAGGACGAGGGGGCGATCCGCTTCCGAATGCCGGACGAGGGCGCGACGAGCTGGGACGACCTGATCCTCGGCCGGATCGAGTACCCGAACGACAAGCTGGAGGACGTCGTCGTCGTCCGATCGGACGGCCGTCCCACCTACAACTTCGTCTCGCCGCTCGAGGACCTCCTGGACGGCATCACGCACGTCATCCGCGGCCAGGACCACGTCTCGAACACGCCGAAGCAGATCCAGATCCTCGCCGCGCTGGGGTCGGAGATTCCGGCCTACGGGCACGTGGCCCTCCTGAACGGCCCCGACGGCAAGAAGCTCTCGAAGCGTCACGGCGCGATCACCGTCGAGGATTTCCGCCGCGAAGGCTTCATCCCCGAGGCGCTCGTCAACTACCTCGCCCTGCTCGGCTGGAGTTACGACGACCACACCGAGATCATGAGCCGCGAGGAGCTGATCGAGCGGTTCTCGCTCGAGCGGGTCGGCAAGAGCTCCGCGACGTTCGACTACGAGAAGCTGACGCACATGAACGGGGTCTACCTGCGGGCCCTGGCTCGGAACGAGTACGCGGAACGCTTGGTCGCGTACCTGCGCGAACAGGGGTACGACTGGGACGAGGACCTCGTCCGCAAGGCGGCGCCGCTCGTCCAGGAGAAGATCGCGACACTCGGCGAGTTTCCCGCGTTCGCCCGCTTCTTCTTCGAGCGCGTCCCGTTCGAGCAGCCGCCTGCCGACGGCGCCGTCCTGCCGGCGGCGGCAGAGACGCTCGCGGAGGTCGAGCCGTTCGATGCGGAGTCGATCGAGACGGCGTTACGCGCGCTCGCCGATCGGCTCGGCCTCAAGCCGCGTCAGGCGTTCCAGCCCATCCGTCTTGCGGTGACTGGATCGAATATCTCGCCCGGCCTCTTCGAGAGCCTCGAGCTTCTGGGCCGGGAGGAGTCCATCGCTCGGATCAGCGTCCCTGGGAGCGGCTTCGGAGGCGCGAGCGGATCAAGCGCGCGCTGAAACTCAAGCCAGGCACGGCGCCGGAATTGCGCGGTTGGGCGTGGAAGCAGCTTGTTCACGGTCGATCCGCGGTAGGGGGCGCGGTTTACGACTTTTGAAGACTAAACGCCCGGCGGCCCGGGGAGGTTACGGCCGCGGCGAGTAAACGAGAAAGCCGCTCGCGAAGAGCGCGAGCCCCAGCGCCCAGACGGGCCAGAGCTCGACGGTCGCTCCAACCGCAAAGACGAGCGCTCCGCTGACGGCGAGCACCGTGGCCGCGAGTGCGCTGCCGCGCGCCGGTGGTTCGGGCTCGAGGTCGGGCTCGGTTGGAAGCGGCTTCGGTGTCGCCGCCCTCAGCCGCGCGAGCCGGACGCGGAAAAGCGCGCCGCGCCACTCGGGGAGCAGCGCCTCGGCGGCGATAGCGCCCGCCCCCTCGAGTACCTCCGCGAACTCGGCGGTCGCGTCCCGCGCACCGGCGAGAGCGGCCGCGAGCTCGGCGTGCGCAACCTCGGCCGTGGCCGGCGGGCTCAGGCCCAGGGCAAGCTCGCTCGCAGCGTGGAGCGCGTACTGCAGCGAGGGCAGGCGCTCGAGGACGCCGTCCTCGTCGAGCAGCTCGCCCGGATCGGCCGCGATCGACTCCAGCTCGGTAAGCGCCCAGCCCAGGCGCTTCCACAGGCCCGTGAGCGCGGCCGCATACCCCTCGCGTTGCCCTCCCGCGACGCTCGGTCTCACAGCGCGATCTTACAGACGGGATCTTGGTTTCGGTCAAGGCGTCTGCTTCGCTCGAGCCGGGTCGAGCGGCCGCGGCGCGGCGGGGGGGGGGGGGGGGGATGTGGGGCAGCCCACCGCGTCCCCGCAGCAGCGGGGATGGGTTAGGTGCAGGCCTGGGCGGAGGGCGCGCCGGGGTGGGGCGGCCGCGGCGCGCGC
>JBQCGP010000029.1:0-142112 GCA_051955535.1 Gaiellaceae bacterium
AGCCGGTAGAAGACCGGGGCCATGTTCACGTAGCCGATGCGGCCCAGGCGGATCATGTGCGGCGCTCCACCACGGCGTAGGTCATGGCCTCGAGCTCCGCGCTCCGGGCGGCGCCGTTCAGGCACGTGCGAGCACGCTCGGCGTACTCGAGCGCAACGAGCCGGGAGCGGTCGAGCGCACCCGTTGCGGCGACGCGGACGAGCGCCCCGTCGAGCGAGCCGCCCGCAAGGGCCTCGCGAACGACCATGTCCTCACGCGCGGCAAGGAGCAGCGGCAGCGTCGGCGTTCCCTCGCGCAGGTCGGTGCCCGCGATCTTGCCGGTGTCGATCGCGTCGCCCGTGCAGTCGAGGATGTCGTCGACGATCTGGAAGGCGATCCCGAGCGCGAGCCCGAAGTCGGCGAGCGCCGGCTGCTCCGAGCGGGACGCGCCGCCGCCGAGCAGGCACGCGGCTTCGAAGAGCTTGCCGGTCTTGAGCGCGCAGCGCTCGAGGTAGCTCTCGACCGAGGTCTCCGGATCGTGCGTCTGCGCGCGCTGAAGCGCTTCGCCGCGCGCGAGCGACAGACACGCGGACGCGAGAGTCGACACGGCGCGTTTGTCGCCCGTCGCGGCCAGCTCGGCGAAAGAGCGCGCGAACAGGTAGTCCCCCGCGGCGCGTGCCGCATCGGGCCCGTAGCGCGCCCACGCTGAGGCTCGCCCGCGCCGGTATCCAGCGCGGTCGATCAGGTCGTCGTGCACGAGGGTCGCCATGTGCACGAGCTCGACCGCGACGCCCGCCGCGTACGGCGGCTCGCGGTCTGCCGGCGCGGCCAGGAACACGAGAAGGGGCCGGAGCCTCTTGCCGCCGGCCGCGAGCGCCTCGGCGCCGACCGTCGAGGCGAGCCCCGGGTGGCGGCTCACCGCCGTCAGCAGGCGCTGCTCGATCTCGTCGAGATAGACGTCCAGGCCTTCGGTCTCATGAATCTCAGTCAGCGCGCTCAAGCCGCGACTCCGGTGTGCAGCGCGACGATGCCGCCGGCGAAGAACCGGTAGCGCACCTGCTCGAAGCCGACGGACTCCATCAGCTCGGCGAGCTCCTTCGCCTCGGGGAACCGGCGGACGCTCGCCGGCAGGTAGGTGTACGCGGAACCGCCCGGCAGCAGTTTTCCGGCCAGCGGGACGAGGACGTCGAACCAAAGCTTGTAGAACGGCCGCAGGAGGCCGTGGGGCGTCGTGATCTCGAGGATCCCAAGGCGCGCGCCCGGCCGCAGCACACGCCGCAGCTCGTGGAGACCCTTCTCGAGGTCCTCGAGGTTCCGGACGCCGAAGCCGACCGTGGCTGCGTCGAACGAGCCGTCCGCGAACGGCAGCGCCATCGCGTCGCCTTCGACCCACTCGATCTGATCGGACTTCCCGCGGGCCCGTTCGAGCATGCGCGCGGAGAAGTCGAGCCCGGTCACGCGGCCGCCGGCGCGCAGGCAGGCGATTGCGAGGTCGCCGGTACCGCAACAGGCGTCGAGAACGCCGTCGCCGGGCGAGACGACGGCGCGCGCGGTGTCGTTGCGCCAGCGCCGGTCGAGCCCGGCCGTCATCGCCCGGTTCATCGTGTCGTAGACCGGCGCGATCCGGTCGAACATCGTCCGGACGGCGTCCGGAGCGAGCCTGCCGGTCTCGGCGGTCACGTCTGGCCCCAGCGAACGGCCTCGTGCTCGATTCCGAGCTGGTCGAGGAGCCGCGAGACGACGAAGTCGACGAGCTGCTCGACGCTGTCGGAACCGTGGTAGAAGCCCGGCGCGAGAAAGAGGATCGTCGCGCCTGCTTCCTGGGCCTCGAGCATGTTCCGCATGTGGATCCGTGAGAGCGGCGTCTCGCGCGGGCAGAGGATGAGCTTTCGGCCCTCCTTGAGCGCCACCGACGCGGCGCGGTGGATCAGGTTCGACATTGCGCCGGAGGCGATCGTTCCGAGTGTCCCCATCGAACATGGGCAGACGACGTACGCGTCGACCTTCGCGGAGCCGCTCGCGTACGGCGCGTTCCAGTCCCGCTCGCCGTGGATCGTCACCCCCTCGGCGCCGCCGGTCAGACGCTGAGCGATCTCGTCCTGCGGCAGCGAGACGTCGCGGTAGAGCTCGGTGGCGAGCACCTCGTAGCCTGCGCGAGAGATGCAGATCCCGAGCTCCGCGTCGGCCTCGACCAGCGCCTCGACGAGCCGTGCCGCATAGGGCGCGCCCGAGGCGCCGGTTATGCCGAGGAAGATGCGCACGGCCGCATCCCCTACTTCGCGCCCTTGGAAGCCTCGAGGAAGATGGCGATCTTGCGCAGGTTCGCTGGATCTCCGCCTTGCGCTGGATCTCCGAACGCTGCGAACGACGGCATCGGCGAGCCCGGGTTCACGCAGCTCGGGCACTTGAGGTGAGCGATCTGGAAGGCGATCCCCTTGTTCTTCGCTCCCTCGGCGCTCAGGTTCGGCGCGCCCAGCTGCGAGCCGCCGACGCCCTGGTACGTGTGGCAGTTGAGGCAGCCCGAGGAGGCAAAGAGCAGAGCGCCCGGCTTCGCCTCCGGCGGCAGCTTCTCCTTCGCGATCCAGCCGGGGACGGCTGCCTTGAGCTCGGCGCCGAGGGCTTCCTTGGCCGTCGCCCCCTTGTACGTGAGCACACCCATCGAGACGGCGACGAGTATTGCGGTGACGATCGCGACCGGACGGCGCAGCAGGCGCCGCTCGCGACGCACGTCGAGAAACGGAATCGCCAGCAACAGGATCAAGAGGAGGGTCGGGATCCCCACCGTCCCGATCACGACCGTGTTCGGCCACTTGAAGATCCGCAGCAGGTAGAAGAGGAAGTAGAAGTACCAGTCGGGCCGCGGGACGAAGCTCGTCGTGCCCGGATTGGCCTTGGCCGCCAGGGACGGGCCGAGGATCTTCGTGTAGTGCCAGATGAAGGCGAGCCCGACGATCACGCAGACGACGACGAGGCTCATCACCGTGTCGTGGAACATCGCGTAGGGGTAGAAGGGCTTCCCCTCGCGCTTGACGTCCTCCTTGTAGCGCTGGAAGGCGACCCGGTTCTCTTCGAGCCGGCGGCTAGCCATCGGCAGGCCTCCGGGCCGCGCCACGTGGCGTGGGGCTGACCAGCCCGGCCCCCCGCGGCGTCGGTGTTTCGTCGCGCTCGCGTCCCGCGGCGTCCGGTGACCACGGCGCAGACGTGACACCGTTGCGCACGATCAGATAGAGATGCAGCCCGATCAGCCCGATGATCGCACCGGGTAGGAGCAACATGTGCAGCGAGTAGAAACGGCTGAGCGTGTCGCTCGTGATCTCGGGACCGCTACGTAGGAACGACGCGAGGTAAGGCCCGAGGAACGGCGCCGTCCCGTTGATGTTGATGCCGACGACCGTCGCCCAGTACGCGGTCTGGTCGTAGGGGAGCAGGTACCCCGAGAAGCCCTCGAGAAGCGCCGTCGGCAGGAGCAGCGCACCGACGATCCAATTGAGCTCGCGCGGGTACTTGTAGGCGCCGAACAGGAAGACGCGTGCCATGTGGAAGAAGATCAGGATGATGAAGACGCTCGCGCCCCAGCGGTGCATCCCGCGGACGAGCCAGCCGAGCGTCACATCGTGCGTGATGTGCTGAACGGACGCGTACGCCCCGTTGGCGTCCGGCTTGTAGTACATCGCCAGGATCACGCCCGTGCCGAGCTGGACGAGGAAGGCGGTCAGCGTCGCAGAGCCGAGCGTGTGCCACCAGCCCGAATCCCGAGGGACCTTCCGGAAGAGGAAGTACTTGACCCCGCCGACCAGGCCGGAGCGTTCCTCGAGCCAGTCGAGCGGGTACTCCGCGGCCCGCACCATTCCTTCCTTGCGGCTGCGCTTGCCTGGCATCAGCTGGGAGGTTGCAGGGGGTAGAGGATCTGTTCGACGCCATCCACGTGCTGGCCGGGGCCGGCGACGCGGTACTTCGCGATCTTCGCGTTCGCGCCGGTGCCGTCGACGTGGCCGACGCTGTAGCGGTTGCCGAGGTAGAGCCGGCCGTTGCGGATGTAGAACTCGAAGCGGTCGAGCGCGCGAACCGGCGGCCCGGCGGTGCGGTTGCCCTCCTGGTCGTACTGCCCGCCGTGGCACGGGCAGCCGAAACCGCCGGCCGGAAGCGTCGGGGTCAAGGTCACGGGGCCAGACTTGGTGTGCAGCTTGACCAAGCGGCGGTCGAACATCGGACCGTTCGGCTGCACCGGGCAGCCGAGGTGGGCACACCGGTTCGAGATGACCGTGAAGCTCGGCTTGGTGCCCAGGAACCCGTTGTTGCGGATGTATGCAGTACGAAGCGAGATCTCGCCTTCGACCGGGTCGCTGACGAACGTCGCCACCATGAACTGGCCCTCCTTGAAGTTCGAAAGCGGGCCGAGATCGACTTCGTCCTGGTGGTGGTGCTGGAAGACCGGACCGATCGCGAAGCCGAGGATCGGCACGGTGACGATGCCGGTGATGACGCCGCCGAGGCCGAGCGTCGCGCCTTCGAGGAAGGTATTGCGCGAGAAGGTCTCGCCCGGTTCCGGCGCAGGCATGGCCGCCTCGCCTTGGTCGGCCGGGATCGCCGGCGCTCCTTCGGTCGCCGACTCTGGCCCTCCGACAGCGGGCTCGGCGCCGGCTTCGCTGCGCCGGTAGCCGCCCGTAACGTCGCGGACCCAGAGAAAGCCGAAGATGACAGCGAGAGCGGCGCCGACCGCGACCGCAGCCCAGCTGATGATCAGGCCGACGAGGATGCAGACGATGCCGATCGCAAAGCCGATCGGCCACAGGCTCGGGGGCGGAAGGTGCGGTTTCTGCTCGCCCGGTTGGGGCTCCACCTAGAGCGCCTCCCTTCTCCCGCTCACCTGGTCGGATTCAATCGGCTTTGCGGGCTGCCCGTCAACGACGTAACAACTGCCGCAACGGCCTAACCGCGAAAAGTGCTTCGCACTTTCCGCGGAGCTAGTTAGTCCCTTCGCTCTGCTCGGGAGAGGTTAAGTGTTCGTCGCCGATTTCGCGTCCCGTTCTGCGCGACATCGACGCCGATCCCGTACTCGTCCCACCGCCGGTCGACGAGTCCGCGGATCTCGTCGCTCATCTCGATCTCCTCCGGCCACGGTCTCGTGCCCTCCTCCGGGCCTTTGGCAGTGGCGTCAATGCCGAGCTTTCCGCCGAAGAACTGGTGCGTCGGCGCGTGGTCGAGGTGGTCGAGAGGGCCTTCGCTGATCACGACGTCGCGGGCCGGGTCGACGTTCGCGCCGACGTAGAAGAAGACCTGTTCGTAGTCGTGGACGTCAACGTGCTCGTCGACGACGACGACCGCCTTGGTGAGGCTCAGCATCCCGAGGCCCCAGATCGCGTGCATCACCTTCTTCGCGTGCCCTGGAAAGGCCTTGCGGATCGAGACGATGCAGCAGTTGTGGAAGACGCCCGCGACCGGCAGGTCGTAATCGACGATCTCGGGCACGGTCATGCGGACTGCCGGAAGGAAGATCCGCTCGGTCGCCTTGCCCAGCCAGGCATCCTCGGCGGGCGGCTTGCCGACGACGATCGACGGGTAGATCGCGTCCTCGCGCATCGTCATCGCGGTGACGTGGAAGACCGGGAACGGCTCGGCGGCGGTGTAGAAGCCCGTGTGGTCGCCGAACGGCCCCTCGGCGGTCAGTTCGTCCTTGTCGATGTACCCCTCCAGCACGATCTCGGCCTCGGCGGGGACGTCCAGGTCGACGGTCTTCGCGTGCACCAGCTGAACCGGATCGCCGCGGAGGAAGCCGGCAAGCATCAACTCGTCGATGTGCTTCGGGAGCGGTGCGCTCGCCGCGTACGTCGTGACCGGGTCCAGCCCGAGGGCGACGGCGACCTCGATTCGACCGTCGGTCGCGAGGTAGTCGGCGCGGCCGTCCTTGTGGATCTGCCAATGCATGGCAGTCGTGTTCCGGTCGAGAACCTGCATCCGGTACATGCCGACGTTGCGGCCGCCGGTGCGCGGGTCCTTCGTGATCACCGCGGGAAGCGTGATGAACGGCGCCGCGTCGCCGGGCCAGCAGGTCTGGACCGGCAGGCGGGCCAGGTCGACGTCGTCGCCGGTGAGAACGACCTGCTGCGCCGCGCCGCGGCGGGTTGTCTGCGGCATCGAATCCGCGATCGACTTCAGCTTCTTGAGGCCGCGCACCTTGTCGACGAGCCCCTGCGGCGGCTGCATCTCGAGCACGTCCTCGAGCCTCGCGGCGACGTCGTCGAGCCGCTCCACGCCGAGGGCGAGGCACATCCGCCGCTCGGTGCCGAACTGGTTGATCAGCAGCGGATGGCTCGACTTCGGGTTCTCGAACAGCAGCGCAGGCCCGCCGGCCTTGACGGTGCGGTCGACGATCTCCGTGACCTCTAGGTGCGGGTCGACCTCGGCCGAGACGCGGACGAGCTCGTCCTCGCGCTCGAGGAGCGCAATCCAGTCGCGAACGTCCCGGGGTGGCACGGGCGTCAGTCTAGGGAGACGCCGAGGGCTTCTGCGACGGCGTCCTCGACGAGCAACGCCCGGCCTTCCGCCAGCAGGGAGTCGAGCCGGTCGCGCGGCAAACGGGCCTCCAGCGCTTCGTGAGCGCCGATCCGCGTCTCCTCCGAGTAGTCCTCGAACTCGAGATGAAGCTCCTCGCGGAGCCGGTCGGCCTGACCGAGGAGACGCGCGGCGTGCTCGAGCTCGTTTCCGGCGACTGCGACCGGGACGAGGGCGAGGAAGCTGTAGGCGACATTCTCGGGCCAGCCGAGGCGATCGGCCACGCGAAGCGACTCCAGCGCGTCGGCGCCGGCCTCCCGCCAGCGGGCGAGGCCGATGAGGGCGAATGCCCGGTCGCACTGGTCGTTGGAAGCTGAACGCTCGTCCGCGAGCGCCCGAGAAAGCTCGAGCGCCGCGGTCAGCTCGTCGACGGCCTGGTCGAACGCGCGCTCGCCCACCGAGACCAGGCCCAGGTTGTGCAGGCACGACTGGACCCGAGGCTTTCTGTCGAGCCGCTCGCTGATGGCGAGGGCTCGCTCCAGCATCGTGCGAGCCTCCTCGAACCGCTGCTCGGCCGTCAGGCTCATCCCGAGCTGGTTCAGCGCCTCCGAGAGGATGTCGTCGCCCCCGGATTCCTCGGCGAGCGCCGTCATCCGCTCCGCCATCTCGCGCGCAGTTGCGGTATCGCCCTGCTTGATAGCAAGGAGTACTCCGCTTCTCAGCGCCTTTGCCTGTAGACCGACTGCCGCGTCGGGGTCGCGGGCGAGCGCTTCGCGGACGTGACCTAGCCCCTCCTGCAGGTAGCTGCGTGCCTCCCAAAACGCGGCCAACGCCGCCGCCATCCGCAGCTCCAGGCGCGCTTCGCCGCGCTCCCGCGCCCATGCGATCGCAGACCTGAGGTTGTCGTGGTCGGCCTCGACCAGGTCGAGCCACGCCTCTTGCGGGCGCGGGTCGTCCTCGTCGCGCTCGGCGAGCTCGAGGAAGAACTCGGCATGACGGCGCCGGACCGTCTCGGCATCCGCGGTCCCGGCCAGCTGCTCGAGCGCGAACTCGCGGATCGTCTCGAGCATCAGAAAGCGCCCCTGGCCGATCGGCTTCAGCAGGCTCCAGTCGACCAGCGCGGTGACGTCCTCCAGCTCCACCTGCGCGACCTGCTCTGCCGCGTCGAGCGAGAGGCTCCCCGCGAAGACCGCGACCTGCCGGAAGGCCGCCTGTAACCGCTCGTCGAGCAGCCGGTAGCTCCATTCGATCGTCGCACGGAGCGTCTGCTGCCGCTCGGGCACGTCGCGGCCTCCGCCGGTGAGGATTGGCAGGCGTTGGTCGAGACGTTCGAGCAGGAGCGGCGGGTCCAGGACCTTGACTCGCGAGGCGGCGAGCTCCAGCGCCAGCGGGAGCCCGTCGAGGCGACGGCAGATCTCTGCAACGGTCTCGTCTTCGCGCAGGTCGCGCTTGACGGTGCGGGCGCGCTCGGCGAAGAACTCGACCGCTTCGTGGTCTCGTAACGGCTCGAGGGGGTACTCCACCTCGGCCGAGATGTTGAGCCTGGCCCGGCTGGTGGCGAGGAGCTTCACTCCCGCGGAGGCCGCGAGAAGCGAGCTGAGATCGTCGGCTGCAGACAGCACGTGCTCGAGGTTGTCCAGCGCCAGCAGAACGTCGAGCTCGTGGAGATCCACGAGTGCTCGAACGCCGGCCGCCTGCGCGATCGTCGAGCCGACGAGCGTGGCGTCCTGCACCGGGCCCAACGACACGAAGAAGACTCCGTCGGCGAACTCGTCCGTGAGCTCCGCCGCGACCTGAAGCGCTAGCCGGGTCTTGCCACTCCCTCCGGCGCCGGTGATCGTCACCAGCCGTGAGTCGCCGCGCAGCGAGTCCAGTAGGGCGGTCAGCTCGGCCTGGCGACCAACGAGCGGGCTCGAGGCGACCGGAAGGTTCGTGCGGTCGAGCGTCTTCAGCGGGGGGAACGAGCCGTCGCCGAGCTGGTAAATCCGTTCCGGCGCGGTGAGGTCCTTCAGTCGGTGTCTGCCGAGGTCGCGGAGTTCGTCCGGCCCGACGAGGTCGCGCGTCGACTGCGAGATAAGCACCTGTCCCCCGTGGCCGGCCGCCGCGATCCGGGCCGCACGGTGAACGTCGATCCCGACGTAGCCCTCCTCGGTGACAAGCGGCTCGCCGGTGTGCAGGCCCACCCGCACCTTAATCCGGCCGCCGTCGAGCGCGCGCTGCGCCTGGGCGGCGGCCCCGAGCGCGTCTCTTGCCCGGGCGAAGGCGACGAAGAAGGCGTCGCCCTGCGTGTCGACCTCGACGCCACCATGCTCCCCGAACGCCTCGCGCAGAACGCGCCGGTGCTCGGCAAGCGCGCCTGGATAGGCGTCGCCGAGCTCGTGAAGCAGCTTCGTCGACCCCTCGATGTCCGTGAAGAGGAAGGTGACCGTGCCGGTCGGCAGCTCACTCATCACGAGCGAAGGATCACGCGTCTGGGACCCGACTGACCGGCTTCGTCTGCGCGAGCTTGATGGCCTGGTCCCACGTCATCGCTCGCCCTTCGTCGAAGGCAATCGTGGCTCGCGGCTCGCCGAGCCTGGCGTGGGCCGGGACGAGGTCGCGCTTGCGCCAGCCCTCCGAGATCGGTGGCGCGTGGTCAACGCCGAGCTCCTTCCATTTCGCGTCGACGGCTCCTTCGAGGCGGAGGGCGTCTTCGTCTCGTCCGAGGCCGGCGGCGGCGAAGGCGAGACCTAGGATCTCAATGGTCTGCTGCATCACGTCTCCAATTGCGAGCGTGATTTCGAGGGCGCTCAATCGGTGCTGCTCGGCGAGGACGTAGTCCCGCCGGTCCATGGCGCAGTCGGCGAGGTAGTGGTCGGCCGACGCCATGGACGCGACGTCTTCGCTCTCGCGCTTCGACGCATGGAGCTCGAGGGCCAGCGGTTCTGCACGCTCGAACTGACCGGTTGCGATGCACAGCTGGCATACGCCGGCGATCGCGCGGTTGACGAGCGCTTGGTGACCGAGTCGGCGCGCGTTCTCGAGGTTCTGCTCGAAGAGCGGAAATGCCCTGGACCACTCTCCGGACATGTACAGGGCCCAGCCCAGGCCGTCGCGGGCGACCGCCAGTTCGGTGTCGTTCCCGACGATGAGCCAGAGCTCGATTGCGTGCTCGAGTCGGCTCAGCTGGTTCGTCTCGTCGACGTCGAACGATCCAAGCGAGACCAGCGCCCGAGCTGTGAGCGGACCTTCCTCCACGGACGACGTCAACGCGTCGTCGAGACGCCGCGTGGCTTCTGCGAAGTGGGATCTCGCGAGCCAGAACCAGCCGAGCGCGCCGGCGAGCTGGAGGTAGCGAACGGGTTCGTGGTCTTGCAGGTAGTCGAGCGCGGCCCGGAGGTTGTCGTGCTCTGCATCGAGCCTTGGCACCCAGGTCAGGCCGCGGTCGAACCGCTCGGCATACGCGAGCTCGGCGAGCGCAAGGTAGTGAGCGGCGTGCCTTTCTCGCACGGCGTCGGCTTCGCTGCCCTGCTCGAGCAGCTCGCGGGCGTATTCACGGATCGTCTCCAGCATCCAGAAGCGCTCGCCGGTCCGACGCAGCAGGCTCTTGTCCAGCAGCGATTGCAGACCGGCGACGTCGGCGTCGGCGACCGGCTCGGCGGTCTCGAGCGTGCACCCGCCCCGGAAGACGGCCAGTCGGGCGAAGAGTCGCTGCTCGTCGTCCGGGAGCAGGTCGTACGACCAGGCGATGGTCGTACGCAGCGTTTGCTGACGCGGGTCGGCGCCACGACCCGCCGTGAACAGATCCAGCCGCTGCGAGATCCGCTCGAGAATCTGGGCGGGTGTGAGCACGCTGACCCGCGCAGCGGCGAGCTCGATGGCCAGCGGCAGGTTGTCGAGGCGGCTGCACAGCTCGACCACGGAATCGTCCGGCTCGATGCCCGCTCTTGCGGAGAACAACTCCGCCGACTCCGCCTCGGCGAGAACCGGCACCTCGTAGACGACCTCGCCGTCGACCCGCAGGATCTCCCGGCTGGTGACGAGGATGCGCAGGTTCGGACAAGCCTGCAGTACAGCTGCAAGCTCGACCGCGGACTCGACCACGTGCTCCAGATTGTCGAGCACGAGCAGGATCTGCTTGTCGCCGATGTGCTTCGCCAGCTCCTGCCTCGCTCCAAGGGTCTGCGCGATGGTGTCCACCACTAGGGCCGGGTCGCGGACCGGCGCCAGGCTGACCCAGAACACCCCGGCTCCGAACTCGTTGACGAGCTCCCCAGCCGCCTCGACCGCCAGCCGCGTCTTGCCCGTCCCGCCCGAGCCGGCAAGAGTGACCAGGCGGGCTCCCTGCTCCCGGATGAGCGACCAGACCTGCGCCACTTCCTGCTCGCGCCCGACGAACGAGGAGAGCGGCACGGGCAGGTTGGTGTTCGAGATCGTGCGCAGCGGGGGGAAACGGCCGGCTCCGAGCTGGAAGAGGGAGACCGGCTCGGCGAAGTCCTTCAACCGGTGCCTGCCCAGGTCGAGCAGGTCCTCCGCGACCAGCTCGCGGGTCGCTCCCGACAGCAACACCTGACCGCCGTGAGCCGCGCTCATGATCCTCGCCGCCTTGTGGACGTCGGCGCCGATGTACTTCGGCGGATCGAGAAGCGGCTCGCCCGTGTGCACGCCGACGCGGATTCGTACCGGGCCGCCGTCGAGCGACACCATGGCCTGCGCCACGGCCGACACGGCTCCCGACGCCGACGCGAACGTGAAGAAGAGACCGTCGCCCGCCTCGTCGACCTCGTATCCGGACTGGGCAGCGAAAGCCTCGCGCACAGTTCGGCGGTGATCGGCTATTGCGTCGCGGAACGCCTCAACCCCGAGCTCGTCGAGCAGCGCCGTCGAGCCCTCGACGTCGGTGAACACGAGCGTCACGGTTCCCGACGGTTGCACCGCCACGGGCACATGATCCGCCGCGCGGAACCGCTGCACAAGCGCTCAGGAGAGTGCGTACTCGACCGCCTCGGCCGGCGAAAGCAGCGACCCGCGCGCGCGGCCGCGCTCGAACCGCACGGGGTCATCCGGCTCGACGCGCGAGCGATAGTCGTCACGCTCGGCCTCCCACTGCCCGACCGGACCGCGTGCCTCCTCTCGTTCGAGCGCCCCCCAAAGAATTCCCGCGCGCTCGGCCTCCCCTTGCGCAGCCGCCGTCGCCGCGAGGAGAGCGAGGAGGTAGACGGTGAGCTGCCGGTCCTGTACGGCCGCGGCGAGCCGGAGCCCGTCTCGCGCGTACGCCTCGGCCTCCTCGGTCCGGCCGAGCTCGAGCGACCACTCGCAGCCGTGGTAGAGCTGGTGCATCTGCCACCAGGTGTTGCCGATTTCCGCGGCTGCCTTGCCGGAACGCCCGGCGAGCTCGAGCGCCTCATTGGAGCGCCCCTCCCCCCAGGCGATCTCACCGAGCAGGCCGAGTGTCATCGCCTCTGTCGACTGCGAGCCGACACGGCGGTTGATGTCTCGGCTCTCGTCGATCAGAGCGCGGGCTCCGGCAACGTCGCCGGACGTGTAGTTCAGGTGGATTGCCAGTCGGACGAGCAGCTCCGCGACCATGGGCTCGTCACCGACCGACCGGAAGAGATCGAGGCTCTGCCGCATCATCTCGTCTCCACGGTCGTAGTCCCCGGTCATGAAGACCATCGTTCCCAGCACGCGGATCGCCTGCGCGCGAAAGACGTCGGGGATGTCCACCGCCCGATCGAGGAATGCCTGGACACGCCGTGCGCCCTCGTACGGCGCGACGGCCACCCAGAACTGCTCGAGCGCGATCGCGATACGCAAACCGAGCTCGATCTCGCCGACCTCGGCCGCCCAGTCCAGCGCTGCGCGGAGATTGTCCTGCTCGGGTAGGACGAGCTCCGGTCGCGGCCCGAGGTCGGTCGCCTCGGCGGCCAGGTTCGCCGACTCCGCGAGCCCGAGAAAGAATCCGGCGTGCCTTCTCCTGAGCTCGTGCTCGTCACCGGACTCGCCCAGACGCTCGAGCGCGAACTCCCGGATCGTCTCGAGCATCCAGAACCGCTGGCCCTCGCGAACGCGGACGAGGCTCTTGTCGACGAGCGACTGAAGCCGGTCGAGCTCGGCGTCGCAGATCGCCTCGGCGGCCTCGAGCGTGCAACCGCCTCGGAAGACCGCCAGTCGTGCGAGCAGACGCTGCTCGTCAGGCTCGAGCAGGTCGTACGACCACTCGATCGTCGCCCGCAGCGTCAACTGCCGGAGCTCGGCGTCGCGGCCGCCCCGGAGCAGGTCGAGGCGGCTGCCGAGACGGCTCAGCAGCTGCTCGGTCGAGAGGATCGCCACTCGGGCCGCGGCCAGCTCGAGCGCGAGAGGCAGGTCGTCCAGCCTCCCGCAGAGCTCATCGACCTCGTCGGTCTCCTCGAAATCGGGACGCACCGCCCAGGCCCGAGACGTGAAGAGAGCCCGAGCCTCGGAGCGCGCGAGCACGGGCACCGGGTAGACGTGCTCGCCCTGAAGCTGCAGCCGCTCGCGGCTCGTCACGACCAGATCGAGATTGGGACACGTCGCAAGCAGCGGCGAAAGTCGCGGCGCCGCCTCGATCAGGTGTTCGAAGTTGTCGAGCAACAGCAACAGCGTTCGGTCGCCGATCGCGTCCTCGAGCGACCCCGAGACGCCGAGCGCGCCCGCCGCGCTTTCGAAGATGGCTTCTGGATCGCCCACCGGCGCGAGCGGCACCCACCAGACGCCCCCCGGATAGCCGTCCGCCGCAGCGCCGGCGGCCTGGAGTGCGAGCCGCGTCTTCCCGCTACCGCCCGCCCCCGTCAGTGTGAGCAGACGCAGATCGGTGTCAGCGAGCAGGTCGCCTACCGCCGCGAGCTCGTCCTCGCGGCCGAGGAACGGCGTCGCCGGGACGGGCAGATTCGTCTGGTAGAGCGTCTTCAAGGGTGGGTAGTCGCCGTCGCCGAGCTGGTAGATCCGCTCCGGCGCGGAAAGGTCCTTGAGGCGGTGCTCGCCGAGGTCGCGCAGGCCGTCGCCGGTCAGGTCATGAGCCGTCTGGCTGACGAGCACCTGGCCGCCGTGACCGGCGGCGGCGATCCGCGCCGCGCGGTGGACGTCGATGCCGACGTAGCCCTCGTCGGTGAGGAGCGGCTCGCCGGTGTGAAGGCCCATTCGGACCTTGATCGGCCCATCGAGCGCCTCCTGGGCCTGCGCAGCCGCCGCGAGCGCATCGGAGGCGCGGGCGAAGGCGACGAAGAAGGCGTCGCCCTGCGTGTCGACCTCGACGCCGCCGTGGGCGGCGAACGCCTCGCGCAGCAGCCGCCGGTGCTCGGCGAGAGCGTCGGCGTAGGCGTCGCCGAGCTCGTGAAGAAGCCGCGTCGACCCCTCGATGTCGGTGAAGAGGAAGGTGACGGTGCCGGTCGGAAGCTCGCGGTTCACGCGAAAAAGAATGTCCCCAAAGAAAGACTCTGGCTAGTGACCGCGGCGCCGACGGCGGCGCAGATACTGCGACGTCTCGCCCAGGGCGATCACGCTCACGAAGATCAGGCCGACGATCAGCATCGCGGTGATCACCTTCTTCCCCTCGGAAGCGGCATCCGCAAGCAAGAGCGAGAGCACCATCGAGACGCGACCCTAACGGAGTCTGCGTGTGTGCGCCGTCAGCGCGTGTTCGAGCGCAGTGCCGTCTGTGTGGGCTTCGGCGAGCTCCGTAAGCGGTGCGGCGTCGTCGCTGTCACGAAGCGCCGCGCGCGCCGCTTCGAGCTCGCCGGCTCCGAGCAACGCGGCGCTCGCGGCCCACGCGACGCCGTCGCCGAGCGCTGAGTCTGCGCGCAGCTGCGCACACAGCGAGATCAACTCGGCGAGGTCGGCGACCGCCTCGACGGTTCCGACCTCCGCGATGCGAACCAGCCCGTGTGCGTAGAGGTAGTCGCCGAGCAGGAGCGCGGTATCCTCGTCGGCGGGCTCGAAGAGCCGGGGCAGGCCGTAGTGGACGAGGTACCCCTCGTAGATGGTCTCGAGCCCGAGGGCGTGGCGGTCGTCACCGAGGGGTGAGAAGACCGGCTCGGGCTCGCCGTCCACCCGCAGCGCGTCCCTCCAGAGCGCGCTCTCCTGCCCGGCCTCGACCGCGATGGTCTCCCAGAGGTCAGCCGTCGAAGTCGGCAACGGCCTGCACCGTCCTCTCGATTTCCTCGTCACCATGGGCCAGCGAGATGAACAAGGCCTCGAATTGTGACGGCGGGAAGTAGATCCCGCGCTCGAGCAAATGACGGAAGAGCGCGGCGTAGCGTCCCGTGTCCGCGCGGGCCGCATCGCCGAACGACCGCACCGGGTGCTTGGCCATGAACAGCGTGGCCATGGCCCCGACGCGCTGCACGCGGCCGAACGGGGCAAGGCCCGCCTCCAGCCTGGCGCCTCGGTGCTCGAGCTCCTCGTAGACGTCGGGATCACGCAGGCGCCGCAGCACGGATAACGCTGCCGCGGTCGCGAGCGGGTTACCGCTCAGCGTCCCCGCCTGGTACACGTGCCCGCTCGGGGCGAGCTGCTCCATCACGTCGCCGCGTCCGCCGAAGGCCGCGAGCGGGAGGCCGCCCCCGGCGATCTTCCCGAGCAGCGTCAGATCCGGCGTGACGCCGAAGCGCGCCTGAGCGCCGCCGCGTGCGACGCGGAAGCCGGTGATCACCTCGTCGAAGACGAGCAGCGCGCCGCTCGCGTAGGAGAGCTCACGCAGCGCCTCGAGGAAGCCGGGCTCCGGCGGGACGACGCCCATGTTCCCGGCCACGGGCTCGACGACGATCGCGGCGAGCCCTTCGCCCCAGCGCTCGACGGCTGCTGCGGTCGCCTCGACATCGTTGTAGGGGACGACGATCGTGTCGGCCGCCGCTCCACTCGTGACGCCGGGCGTCGCGGGAATGCCCAGCGTCGCGAGCCCCGAGCCGGACTCGGCGAGCAGGGCGTCGGCATGGCCGTGGTAGCCGCCTGCGAACTTGAGGATCCGATCGCGCCGCGTCGCCGCGCGCGCGAGCCGCACCGTGCTCATCGCCGCCTCGGTCCCGGACGACACGAGCCGGACCATCTCCAGGGATGGCACCGCGTCGACCAGCTCCTCCGCCAGCTCGACCTCGCGCTCGGTCGCCGCGCCGAAGGTCGTGCCCTCGCGTGCCGCGGCGATGACGGCCTCGACCGTCTCGGGATCGGCGTGGCCGAAGATCAGCGGCCCCCAGGACATGACCCAGTCGACGTAGCGCCGGCCCGCTTCGTCCTCGATCCAGGCGCCCTCGCCGCGGCGGACGAAGAGCGGCTCCTCGAGGCCGACCGCCCTCATCGCGCGCACGGGCGAGTTGACACCGCCGGGGATCACCTCGCGGGCCCGGCTTGCCAGGCCCGCAGTTACAGCCACTCGGCCAGCTCTTTCGTCCAGTAGCTGACGATGAAGTCGGCGCCCGCGCGCTTGATCGCGATCAGCGACTCCAGGGCGGCCTGGCGCTCGTCCAGCCAGCCGTCGCGTGCGGCGGCCTTCAGCATCGCGTACTCGCCGGAGACGTTGTAGGCGCCGACCGGCAGCTCGAACCGCTCCCGGGCGGCGCGCAGGACGTCGAGGTAGGGCAGCGCCGGCTTCACGAGCAATGCGTCGGCGCCCTCTCGCACGTCGAGCTCGCACTCCCGGAGCGCCTCGCGGACGTTCGCCGGATCGAGCTGGTAGCCGCGACGGTCGCCGAACGACGGCGCCGACTCGGCCGCCTCGCGGAAGGGCCCGTAGAACGCCGATGCGTACTTGGCCGCGTAAGAGACGATCGGAATCTGTTCGAAGCCCGCGTCGTCGAGCGCCGCGCGGATCGCGCCGACGCGGCCGTCCATCATGTCGCTCGGGCACACCGTGTCGGCGCCCGCCTCGGCGTGGCTGACCGCGGTGCGGGCGAGCAGCTCGAGCGAGGCGTCGTTGTCGATCTCGTCGCCGCGGACGACTCCGCAATGCCCGTGCGACGTGTATTCGCAGAGGCAGACGTCGGTCGCGAGCACGAGATCCGGGAAGCGCAGGCGCAGCTCGCGAAGCGCGCGCTGGACGATCCCGTCCTCCTCGTAGGCGCTCGAAGCCTCCTCGTCCTTCTCCTCGGGGATCCCGAAGAGCAGCACCGCCGAGACGCCGAGTGCCGCGAGCGCCTCGACCTCCTCGACGAGGGCGTCGACGGAGCGCTGCGCGATCCCCGGCAGGCCCTCGAGCGGATGGGTGACGCCCTCGCCCGGACAGACGAAGAGCGGCATCACGAAGTCGGCCAAGTCGAGCCGCGTCTCGCGGACGAGCGAGCGCAGCCGACCCGTGCGCCGCAGGCGGCGGAGACGCGTCGCGGGGAAAGTGCTCACGTCAACAATCTACGCGCTTCAACTCGGGCCAACAGCCCGAAGACGGCGCCGAGACCGATGAGCCAGAGCGCCTCGCGCCAGAGCGTCGTCCACGGGCTCGCGTCGTACAGAAACGCTTGGCCGCTGCCCGTGCCGCGAGCAGCGGCGGCCGCCCGTTCATCTCCTGGCGGCCCTGGAAGGCGAGATCTCGGTCGGAGCCTCAGGCTCGGGCGGCTTCTCCACCTCGACCGGCACGGGAATGGGCTCGGCGCCTTCCTTGCCCCACGGCTCGAGCTGGATCCGGTCGGAGAAGAACTCCCAGATCGCACGGCAAGCTGCGAGGAACGGCAGCGCGACGAACACGCCGGGCAGCCCGTAGATCTCGCCGCCTGCGAGCAGCCCGAAGATCACGAGCAGAGGGTGCAGCCGGAGCGCGGAGCCCATCACGTTCGGGACCACCACGTGGCCTTCCACCTGGTGGATGAACAGGAAGAGCAGCGCGACCCAGAGCGCTCCGATCGGATGGACGATCAGCTGGTAGATCAACGGCGGCACCGCGCCGAGCCACGGCCCGAGATAGGGGATCAGCTCGGTGAAGGCGACCCAGGCGCCGAACGCGAAAGCGTATGTCTCGAGGCCCGGGCAAAGCCCGATCGTGCCGAGCAGCCACATGCCGAAGCCTGCGCTGACGCCGATGATGAACGAGAGCAGCGCCTGGCCCTTCACGTAACTCACCAGAGCGTGCTCGATGCTGACCAGCAGCGGCGGCGAGCCGCGCGCGGGCGGAAAGCGCCGGTCGATGGCCCGCGAGAAGCGGTCCATGTCGAGCAGGATGTAGATCGAGACGACGATCAAGAGGACGAGGCTGAAGAGCAGCTTGGCCGTCCCGATCGCCGCGCCCTCGACGAAGTTGATCACGCGCGTCGTGTACTTCTGGACGTCCTTCGTGCGGATGCTGTTCACGAAGTCGTTGGCCTGCTTGCGGATCCTGATCCGCCGCAGCCCGTGGTGGTTCAGCCAGACCTGAAGCCGGTCGACATCGCGTTCGGCGTGCGTCTGCGGCGGCTGTCCGTGGTCCTTCGTAAAGTAGGCGTCGACCCGATGTGAGGCCGACCTCGTCTGATCGACCACGATCGTCCCGACGGCGATGCTCACCGCCGCGACGAGCGCCGCAAAGCACAGATAGACGATGGCGACCCCGAGGCCGCGAGGGACCCAGAAGCGTGTGATGCCGCGGACGAGCGGGTTCAGCAGCAGCGCGACGAGCGCGGCGACGATGAAGAGGAAGAGGACATGACGGACCGCGCCCGCCACGGCCCACAGCAGGAGCAGCAGCAACGGCAGCGTGACGAGCTGGATCCAGCGCGGGATCAACAGCTTCGGGGGCGACTCGGTCGCCATCGCGATGATGATACGGCGCGCATCGTCCGGCTTAAGGCGCTCGCTCGCGACGCCGACCTGGAGGACGTCCGGGCTTTGCCCGGGCGTACGGCTAAACCCCACGACTGGGAGCAGTTCCGGCTCGAACCCTTTGCTGCGGTTCCGCGCCGCCCTCCGGCCTGGGACTGGTCGCTCGCCGAGGACGGAGCCCTGGCTTTGGACAGTCACGAACTCTGGGACGAACCCCAGGAACGGCCTAGGCTTTGGGTGTCACAAAGTCCGCCCGAACAACCCGCCTTGCGGCTGGCGGAGCAACCCGTTAGCGTCCCGCCGATGCCCAGGGAGGAAGCGCGCACGATTGCCGCGCGGCATCGCCGTGCCCAGCATCGGGCCATCCGGCGCCGGAGACGTGTCGCCGGGCTCGTCGTCCTCGCGATCGTCGCCCTCGTGACGCTGCTTCTGACTGCGTTCGGAGCCGGCAGGCGGGACGCCGGGCAGCAGCGAATCGGGCCGGCACCTGCCAACCGTCTACTCCCGTCGGGACCGCCGAGCCCGCAGGTCGTCGCGCTCGAAGGCGCCTTGCGGATCCAACTTCCGATCGCGCAGTCGCGGGTCACCCGGATCGGCTACCACGCGAGCGCCGACGGAGCAGTGGCGCTACAGCCGCTCGGTTCGCAGGCAAACCCGGGCACGCTCACACGCATGGCGAGGAGCGTCTTCGGCGGCGGCGGACGCGGGATCCGCTGGTACCAGCTCGCGGGCGGCGAGGGACCGAGCAGCGGCGCTCTCGACGTCGGCGCGGTGCCGGGAACGGACGTCTACTCGCCGGTAGACGGAACGGTGATCGGGTTGACCCCCTACATCGTCAACGGCAAGCGCTTCGGATCGGAGGTCGACGTCCAGCCCACAGGCGCACCGTCGTTCGTGGTCGCGATCACGCACGTCAAGCCGGATCCTTCGCTCACCGTCGGTTCGAGCGTCGCCGCCGGGACGTCGAAGCTCGGCATCGTCCTCGACTTCTCGCGCGTCGAGCAACAGGCGCTCGCGCGCTACACGCAGGACGCCGGCAACCACGTGGAGATCGAGGTTCGCCCGGCGGCCTCCGTCGAGACGCCCTGAGCTGAACATTCTGTTCGTCGCCGACGTCTTCGGCGTCCCGGGGCGCCGGGCCGTCGAGGAGCGGTTGCCTGCCCTGCGCGAGGAGCGGGCGATCGACTTCTGCGTCGTCAACGGTGAGAACGCGGCTGACGGCGCCGGCATCACTCCCCGGCTCGCCGACAGGCTGCTTGCCGCGGGAGCCGACGCGATCACGCTCGGCAACCACGTCTGGCGGCGGCCGGAGATCGGGCCGTACCTCGCCGAGTCCGACCGCGTGATCCGCCCGGCCAACGTCCCAGCGGGCTCGCCTGGACGCGGACTCGTGGTCCGGCAAGCCGCGGACGGGACGCCGGTCGCAGTCGTCAACCTGCTCGGCCAGCTCTTCCTCAACACGCCCGTCGGCCCGTTCGAGATCGTGGACGATCTCGTCAACGAAGCGCGGCAGAGCGCCCAGGTCGTGCTGGTCGACTTCCACGCCGAGGCCACGAGCGAGAAGGTGGCGGTGGCGCGCTGGCTGGACGGACGCGTGACCGCGGTGATCGGCACGCACACGCACATCCAGACCAACGACGCGCGCATCCTTCCGGGCGGAACGGCGGCGATCACCGACGCCGGCATGACCGGGCCTCACGACTCCGTGATCGGCGTCGAGGCCGACCTTGCGATCAGACGCATGCGCACCGGCATGCCGGTGCGGTTCAGGCCGGCCGAGGGCGATGTCCGGCTCGAGGGCGTGCTCGTCACCTGCGGCGAGGACGGAAGAGCTACGTCGTGCGAGCCACTGCGCGTCTCGGCATAGCGAGAACGAGCACGAGCCCGACGAGCACGAGGTCGCGCGCGAGGACGAGCCACGAGGAAATCGCGTCCTGCTGCAGCGCGAGCCGCCAATAGCGGTACGGGAACCACAGCTGAGTCAGCACCAGCGCGACGAGGAGGACCGCCGACGCCGCCACCCCGCGCCGCCCTCGCACGAGCGGCACGAGGGGGATGAGCCAGATCAGGAACTGCGGGGACAGCACCTTGCCGAAGGCGATGAACGCGGCGACGGTCGCTGCCGTGTAGCGGACCAGGCGCTCAGGCTCGGCGGGCCCACGCGTGAACGCGATCCAGAGGCCGATCACGACCACGGCCTGCAGGACGCTCTCGATCCCCGCCAGTACGCCGGCGAACGAGCCGCCCTGGTTCTGCGAGCCGTGGCTGAGGTTGAGGTGCACGGTCCAGTGCCCGAGTTGGTGGGCAACGAGCAGGAAGCTCGAACCGAGACTCTCGATCTGCAACGGCCGGTCCGCTTGCCGGTAGAGGCTGTCCCAGACGCCGCCCGGGGAGAGTCGGACGAAGGGTAGAAAGCAGAGGGCGACCACGGCCGCGAAGATCCCGGCGCAGACAAGGGCTTCGCGCCGCCCGCGGCGTCGCCAGATGTAGGTTAGCGCGAGCGGCACGACGACCGCGGGGAAGATCTTGGCCGAGGCTGCGAGCCCGAGCACCCCGAGACCGAGGCGTCGGCGTTCGGCGAGGACGGCCGCCAGCCCGAGCACGAGCAACGCCGTCGGCCAGAGGTCGAAGCGCGTCAGGATCACCGACCCGAGAGCAAGTGGGGCGAGGGTCGCGAAGGCGAGAGCGGCGAACAGCCGCTCGGGCCCGGCCCGCAGCGCGCCGAGCGCGATCGCCACCCCGGCGATTGCGAGCAGTCCGCAGACCACCATCAGGGCTTCGAAGTTCCACCGGTAGGTATTCGGATCGTGGTGGTCGCCGATTGCCGGCAGCACGAACACCGGCAGCGCGGCCGGCGGGTACTCAACGCTGAAGTCCAGGTACGGGATCTGCCCGTTGACCATCGCGTCGCCGTAGCGCTGGTAGACGGGAGTGTCGACGATCTGCCCGCGCTTGTAGAAGCCGTGGTGGAGCAGGGCCCAGACGCCGCCGAAGACGACGAGCGCGACGAGCCCGGCCAGCAGCGCCGGCCGGGCGTCAGCCCGCAGCGACCAGCGCTCTTGGCTCGCGTTCAACGGGCTCCGCAACCTCGGCGGACACAGGCGCGCGTTCCGCCGAGAGGACGACGAGCGCGACGAACGGGAAGAACCACGGGAGGTAGAGATAGAACCAGTGGGTCAGGACGATCTCGAACCCGATCAGCAGGGCCGCGGTCAGCGCCGCGAGCTGCCGCCAGGTCTTCCGGCGGGGCACGAAGTAGACCGCCACCGTGCCGATCACGAGCAGGACCTGAAGCACGCGCTGCAAGAGGTGGAGGTCGGGGTACCCGGCGCGGTACTGCTTCCAGTCCCAGATCGAGAACGGCGAGTGCCGGCCGATCTGGTAGGAGATCGTGCGGTCGTAGAAGACGTGCACCGAGTGGATCGGGTTCGGGTCGAGCAGCAGGATCGAGAACGCGACCAGGGTCGCGACCACGAAGCCGCCGAGGAAGACGAGCTTCTGGCGCGGCTTCGCGTAGGCGTCCGGATACGAGGCCCACAGCGGCGCGACGAGCAGCGGCGCGAACTTGGTCCAGCCCGATAACGCCGAGAAGAACCCGCGCGCGAACGACGAGGAGACCAGCAGGAACCCCCAGATCAGGAACAGCGGCGGCAGCGCATCGTTCGTGTTCGAGTTCGAGACGTACTGCGTGAAGGGCCACGCGGCCCAGGCGAACGCGAGCGTCACGCCCAGGCGTGCGCCACCGAACCGGTACCCAACCAGCGCCAGGCCGAGAATGCAGAGCAGGTCGAAGGTGACCGAAGCGGCGTGCGCGGCCGGCAGCGTGTCCCACCTGCCGCTCCAGCCGAAGGCGAGGTAGGCCGGGATGTACATCTCGTAAGCGACCGGCCCGTAGGTGTCGCCGAGCGGGTTCGCCGACTCGCAGCGTCCGTTCGTCTGGATGCGGTCACGGATCTCGCCGTCCTCGTCGACCGGTCCGCACGCCTTGAGGTTGTCCTCGACCGGGAAGTGCCCGTACGGCGACTGGCCCGTCGTGATCCGCTCGGCGCCGATGACGCCCGAGTAGCCGACGTCGATCACGTTCGAGTGCTCGACGTTGAGGCCGATCCGGAAGCCGACCAGGAAGACGGCTGCGCCGGCCAGCAGCCAGACCGGCCAGACCGGTCGCGACTCGGTCCGCGCGTGCGGGCGAACAACGCTCCAGATCATCCGTCCGAGCAGGTAGAAGAGCGCCGGGTAGACGATCGGCATCGCCGTGAAGACGTGCCCCTTGTTGAAGTACCAGAGCGAGACGCTGAACGAGAGCAGCGCGAGCAGGTCGAGGTTTCGCGCCGAGAGAGGTCGCCGGAAGTCCGCCAGGCCGATCAGGAACGCGGCGCAGAGCCCCAGCCAGATCGCGAGGCTGTTGATCTGCTTGCCCCCGAACGCGCCGGGGGAGCCGCGCGCCATCTTCCAGGCGACCTGTGGGCCCGTCCACGCTTCGATGACCTTCCCGGTCGAGTCCTGGACGCGGCCGGTTGCGACCTCGCCGACGCTGTCGACGGACGTCCAGATCTTGATCGTCCAGTTCCCGAACTGCTCGTCGTAGGTCGTCTCGTGCGTCAGCGACCTCTTCGGGTAGTGCCGTAGCCAGCTCGCGATTTTCGGGTTCGCCAGGAAGATCGCGGTCGCGCGCTTCTCGTTCAGCTTCGTGTTCGGCGTGGCCCCGGCGGCAGGAGCGAGCAGCAACGCGCAGACCGCGACGACTGTCGGTAGGGCCAGCCGGCGCATGACGATCAGGCTAGCGGTGCGGGCGGTGGGGCACCCTGAACGACCAGAGCTTGTTACCGACGAAGTTGAGCGGCGTGACGAGCACGATCGCGATCGCCTGGGAGACCACCTTGTTCATCCCCAGCGCGATCAGCGCGGCGAGGATGCCGAGGTTGGCGACGTAGGCGACGAGCGCGACGACGAAGAAGCGCAGGCCCTGGAAGCCGACGTGGCCACGCTGGTCGCGAAAGGTCCAGAGCCTGTTCCAGAGGTAGTTGTTGGTGACGGCGACCAGGAACGAGACCGTGGCGGCGTACGCGTAGTGCCAGCCCGCGCCTCGCAGGAGCGCCGTGTAGACGACGAGGTTGACCACGTACCCGCTCGCGCCGACCGCGGCGAACTTGGCGAGCTGCACCCAGTTCCCTGGATGGCGGAGCGCGCGACCCGCGCGGGCCCGCACGCCGAGCACGGCGGACTGTCGCGGCTCCATCGCCCGGCGAGGCTATCAGCGAGGGCGGGCGGTTCTCTCGATGGTGCCGTCGTTGCCGACGACGAGCTCGCCCGCGCCACCGTTCCGCTCGCGGAGCGTTGTCGCCTGATGGCGGTAGAAGTCGACCTGGGCGAAGTCGAGCAGCAGGAAGGGCGAATCGATCTCGATCGCGTCGTCCCTGACCCTCGCGACGACGAACGGGAGGAAGCGGTGAGCCTCGTCGCCGCAGAGGACGTCGAAGCCGAGCGCGCGCGGCCGGTCGCGGTCGATGAGCAGGTCGACCGACCTGCCCAGCTCGACCCCGCCCATGCGAACAGGCAGAGACAGGGGGTCCTCGGCCGACCTTTTCACGGCGCTGTTTTTTGCCGCTCGGACGGCGCGCAAACCGGGCTACTCCCCGAAGCCCTCCGCACCGACGAGCGGGACGAAGCGGCACGGAACCGAGTGGATCAGCGCCGGCCCTTCCGGGCTGCGGACCGCGACCTCGAGCCGTTGCCCACGGGCGCTGCCGACCGGCACGACGAGCCGCCCGCGCGGCTTCAGCTGCTCGTAGAGCGTCTCCGGGAAACCCGGCGCTGCTGCCGCGACGGCGATGCCGTCGAAAGGCGCAAGGTCCGGGAGCCCGAGGGTTCCGTCGCCGACGTGGACCTGGACGCGGTCGTAGCCGGCTGTAGCGAGTCGCCCGCGCGCGCGCTCCGCCAGCTCGGGGATTCGCTCGATCGTGAACACCTCCGCCGCAAGCTCCGCGAGCACCGCCGCCTGGTAGCCGGAGCCCGTGCCGACGTCGAGCACGCGCTCGTCGCCGCTCAACTGCAGGGCCTCGCAGATGCGGGCGACCATGTACGGCTGCGAGATCGTCTGGCCGCCGCCGATCGGCAGCGCCGCGTCGTCGTAGGCCCGCGGCCGCTCGCGCTCCTCGACGAACAGCTCACGCGGAACCCTCTCCATCGCGCCGAGCACGCGCTCGTCGACGATGTCCCGCCCGCGCAGCTGCGTGTCGACCATCATGCGGCGCCGGGCAGCGCCGTCCTCACGCGGCATGCGCGAGCGTCCGCGTGTACGCCGGCGGCTCGACGCCGAAGTGCCGAAGCGCGAGCGGTGCCAGATCGGTGATGCTCCGGGGCGCCGAGGGGAGTCCCACGGCGAGCAGCGGAACCTCGGAATCGGCCGCGGCGAGGGCGCCGTGGCTGCCACCGCCGAGGTGGCTGCGACCGGCCAGGTCGGTCAGCTCGACCCCGTCCGCCGCCGAGACGAGCAGCTCGCCGGCGTTGGGGTTGTGCAGCGCCGCCCAGGCGCGTGCGAGCGCATCGGGCTGATGAAGGATCGCGGCGTCGCCGCTCGTCGTCCATCCGTCGGCGGACGGCGCGAAGCGAAGCTCCTCGCCCGCTCGGCGGGCGACGGCCTGGTCGCCCTCGAGGAAGAGCACGGCCTCGACGCCGGGCTCGGGGTCGAGGCGCGCGGCGAGCTCGCGCTCGTCCTGGCGCGTCTCGTCTGTGCGATAGATCATCCCGGCACGGTTCGACGCGGTCACGATGACGCCCGCGTCCGCGAAACGGTCCTCCAACCGCAGAGTTCGGTCGACGCGCGAGTGGCCGTGGTCGGCGCAGAGGAGGACCGAGTAGCGCTCCAGGAACTCGTCGGCTCCGCCCGCCGCCTCGACCAGGGCCCAGATCGCCGCGTCGCTTCGGACCAGGGCCTCATCGTTGGCAGCGGGCCCGGCCGCGTGGGAGGCGAAATCGTAGTCGGGCAGGTAGTGGACGAGGAAGTCGAAGCCGTCCCTCGTCACGAGCCAGCGCCCGACCGCCGCCGCGTACGCGTCGATCGAGCCGGCGGCGCGGCCGAGGACCGCGAGCGGCGCCCCGGTCACGTCCGACTCAAAGAGGTTGAAGAAGAAGAAGCGCTTCGGTCCGTACGCGGATCGCGCGACCGCCGGCACGGTCGGGGCGTGGGGCGTCCGCCCCCGGTAGCAGGTGAAGTTGATCGCGGCGGTCGTGTAGCCGGCGTCTTCGAGCGCCTCGAACACGGTGATCGCGTCCGCGGCGAGATGCTGCTCGTTCATGTTGAAGACGGCGTCGACGAGCGCCTGTCGGGTGCCGACGGCGCGGATCGCGGCGAAGGAGGAGCCGTACTCGACGATCCGCCGCTCGCCGCGGTGGTACCAGACGAGGTGCGGGATGTGGTGCACGTCCGGGTGCGCGCCGGTCGCGATCGACGACAGGCAGACCGGGGTCAGGGAGGGAAACGTCGAGACGCCCCGCCCGTAGACGCCGTTCGCTGCAAGGAACTTGAGCGCCGGCGTGCGGTCGTCGTCGGCCGCCCGTTCGAACGCATCCGGCGTCAGGCCGTCGATGACGATCAGGATCAGCTTCTTGGGCACTAGTCCCGGGCGAGCGTGCGTAGCCCCGCGTACCGCTCGGGCTCGAGCCGCCGCGACCGGCGGGCGGCCACGGGCAGGCCGGCCGCTTCGAGGAAGCCGAGGAACGGGACGAGCGCGAGAGCCGCCACGCCGAGTCCGATAAGGCCGATCAGGATTCCGGTGCCGGCCGTCGTGCCGCCGCGACGGAGGGTGCCGGCCGCGAGTGAGGCTCCGCAGAGGCCGCCGAGCACGCCTCCGACCGCGCCTCCGACGGCCTCCGTCCAGTTATCGAGGGCGAAGCCGACGACGATGCCGACCGCGGCCCCGATCAGGACTGCTATCAGCGCGCCGGTTCTCGTCCGGCCAAGCCAGCCTCCGGCCGCCACACCGGCGCCCGCCCCGATGCCGACCGCAACGCCGATCCGATACCACTCCCACATCGGCGCCAGTGTAGTGGCCGCAAAACCGATCGCCGCTCGCCGGCGAATTAGCCGGCGAAACCACGCTACTGGAGGTCCGATGCGAAAGACATTCCTGGTGCTCGCCGCGCTCACCGCCGCCCTCGTCACGAGCCTTGGGCTGGCTGCGGTGGCCACGGCCAAGGGAGGCGGGCATCTCACCGCCCAGCTTCGCGGCGCGAACGAAGTTCCGAAGGCGGCGGCCAGTAACCGCGGCCGAGCCGAAATCACGCTCAAGGCGGCGACCGGCAAGGTCTGTTGGGACTTCACGATCACGAAGCTCGACGGCGCCGGCAACGCGGCCCACATCCACAAGGGCAGGCCCGGCGCGGCTGGGCCCGTCTACATCCCGCTCGGGACCACGTTCAAGCGGCAGGGCTGCACGAGCGCGCCGAAGGGCAAGATCAGGGCCGTTGCCGCAAACCCGAGCGCCTTCTACGTGAACATCCACAACGCCAAGCACCCGGCCGGCGCGATGCGCGGTCAGCTCAAGGCAGACCTCTAAACCAACGCTCTTCCCTCAGGAGCTCGGCGGTTCCTGCGGACCGCCGAGCTCCACCGTTTATGCAGCTCAGGCGTTTCGCGATCGCACTGCCGGGGTTTGGCGGCCGTGCCGTAAAGCCGGCACGGCCTTTTCTGACGGCGACGCAAGCGACGCCTAGGGCTCCACTCCAGCTTCTAGCCGTTCGATAACTGCCAGCCCGAACTGGGCGGCGCGCGCGCCGTCGACGACGCGGTGGTCGAATGTGACGGCGATCGTGCCGGTCGGGCGGGCGAGGAGCTCGCCGTCGCGCACGACGGGCCGCTCGGCGACGCGGCCGATGCTGAGGATTCCGACCTCCGGGTAGTTGACGATCGGCGTCGTCAGCAGCCCGCCGAGCTTGCCTGCGCTCGTGACGGTGAAGGTCGAGCCCCGCAGCTCCTCGGGCTTGAGGCTCCCCTCGCGAGCGGCCTCGGCCAGGCGCTCGACCTCGGCCGCAAGCTCGTCGACCGACCGCGAGTCGCAGTCGCGGACGACCGGGACGACGAGCCCTTGCTCGGTCTGGACGGCGACGCCGAGGTCATAGCGGTCGAGGAAGACGATCTCGTCGCCCTCGAGCCGTGCGTTCAGCTCCGGCACTTTCCGGAGCGCCTCGGCGACGGCCTTGAGCGTCATCGGGACGATGCGCTTGAGGTCGATCGCGCCGAAATCGCACTCTTCCACCCACGTGACCGGCGGCACCTCCGTGTGCGCGCGCGCCATGTGCTCGGCGATCAGCTTGCGGACACCCCGGAGCGGCTGCCTCGTCCCTTCGGGACTCGGCCGGGGTCTGACCCCCGACGTGGCCGCGGCCTTGACGTCGGCTTCGGTGATCCGCCCTTGCTGACCTGTCCCGGTGACCGCCGCGAGGTCGACACCCAGCTCCTGAGCGAGCCTGCGGACGAGCGGCGTCGCCCGGACCCGCCCTTCCGGACCCGGCCGGGGTCTGACCCCGGACACGTCCTGTCGGGGCGCGGGCTCTGCGCGCGGCTGCTCCTCCTCCGCGGGCGGCGCTGCACCGTCGCCGCCGATGACGACGAGGACGGTCCCGACCGGAACCGTCTCGCCTTCGCCGACCAGGATCCGAGAGACCTTGCCGGCCGCGGGCGACGGGATCTCGACGGTCGTCTTGTCGGTCTGGATCTCGACGAGCGGGTCGTCCTCGCCGATCTCCTGCCCCTCGGCGACGAGCCAGCGGGCGATCTCGCCCTCCGTCAGTCCCTCGCCCAGGTCCGGGAGCTTGAACTCGTAAGCCACGCCGCGGGAATCTAGCGGCGCGGCATCCCGACCCACGCATCGGCCGGGACGATCAGCACCCGCAGACCGCCCTCGACGCGCCAGAGCGAGACCGCCTGCTCGTCGCCGCCGAGCTCGGCCGCGACCTCGCGCGGCACGTAGCCGGCCTGAAGCGTCCGCTCCTCGTTCCAGATCGCGACCGCATTCGGGTCGTGCTCATTGTCCGGCTCGGGAACCAGCGCCAGCCGCCGCCCAGGCTCGAACGAGGCGTCCTCGACGTTGCCCGGCCGGAAGGTGACGCCGGCGACGGCGACGACGCGCAGCCGCGGGTCCTCCCAGCGCACGGGCTCGCCCGAGGCGGCATCGCGTAGCCGGTACCCGGCCCCGGCGTGCTCGAGCCAAAGCCGCAGACGCTGGCTCGTCATCCCTCCGCGCCGAGCGCGTCGCGACGCAGGACGGCGTGTACGCCGACGACACCGTTCACGACCTGCGTCACGCGGAGGTCGACGATCACGCTCGCGAGCGCCAGCGCTTCGCGCCGCTCGAGACCATATTCCCGCTCCATCAGCTCGAGCATCGCGTCGACCGCCCCCACCATCGCCTCGTCCAGATCCTCGCCGAGACCCAGCGTCAGCCAGGCCTCCTTCGTCAGAGCCACCGGCCCCGAAAGCTCGAGGTCGTCCCGAACAACGAGCGTCAGCTCCGCGCGCTCGAGCGGGCATTCGATAGCAGTCGTCGAGACCTCGCCGTCACCCTGCAGCGCATGACAGTCGCCTGCCGAGAACCGCGCGCCGTCGACCGGAATCGGCAGGAAAAGTGTCGTACCGGCGACGAGCTCCTTGCAGTCGAGATTGCCGCCGCAACGGCGCGGAGGGCCGGTGGAGTGCACGCCGGGCTCGTCGGGCGGCATGCCGAGCACACCGAGGAAGGGCGACAGGCGGAGCTCGCGGCCCTCGCCGTCGCGGGCCATTGCGTCGTCCGCGTCCAGCTCCCAGACGAGGACGCGACTCTCGCCGGCACCAACGCCGAGCCGGTCGTTCAGGAACGTCGACCAGCCGCCCGCGACCGTGAGGCCGAACGGCCCGACCCGTACCGACTCGACGCGGACTTCGAGCACTTCACCGGCCCTCACCCCGCGAACCTCGACCGGGCCGATCAGCGCGTGCCCCTCGTCGAGCACAGGGTCGCGCGGCTCGAAGCGGCGGCGCTCGGGACCATCACCGCGCGGGGGCTCGAGACCCCAGCCCGCGTCGAGCGTCCCGAATGCGATCGTGTCTCCGGAGTCGATCTCCAGGATCGGATCGAGGTCGCGAGAGAAGTGCCCGTGCAGCGTCCGCCGCTCGAGCGGAATCTCGTGCGGAGGCCGCCCCCCGCTCAGAACTCGAGCGTCTTCCGCACCGCGGCGACCACCCGCTCGACCGAAGGCATGTACGCGTCCTCGATCTGCCAGTACGGATACGGAACGTCGTAGCCCGTCACACGGATCACTGGCGCGTGCAGGTCGAGGATCGCCTTCTCGGCCAGGATCGCCGCCAGTTCCGCGCCGAAGCCCGCCACCCGCGGTGCCTCTTGCACGATCACGGCGCGGCCGGTCTTGCCCACCGACGCGAGCAGCGCGTCCTCGTCCAGCGGCTTCAGAGTGCGGATGTCCAGCACCTCGACCGACGCCTCTTCCTCGAGCGCATCGGCGGCCGCCTCCGCGACCGGAACCATCGCGCCGTAAGCGACCACGGTGACGTCGTCGCCCTCCCGAGCCACCCTCGCCTCCCCGAGCGGCACGACGTGCTCGCCCGCGGGCACCTCGCCGCGCATCGTCCGGTAGTGGAGCTTGGGCTCCAGGACGACGACCGGATCGGGGTCGCGGATCGCAGCCGCCAGCAGCCCCTTCGCGTCCGCCGGCGTCGACGGAATCGCCACCTTCACCCCGGGCGTGTGCACGTAGTAGGCCTCGGGCGAGTCGTCGTGGAGCTCGGGTGCCCGAACGCCGCCGCCGTACGGCATCCGCACGACGAGCGGGAACTCCATGCCGCCGCGCGTCCGCCAGCGGTAGCGGCCGACATGAGTGATCAGCTGGTCCAGACACGGATAGGAAAAGGCGTCGTACTGCATCTCGCAGACCGGCCGCCAGCCGGCCATGCAGAGCCCGACCGCCGTGCCGAGAATCCCCGCCTCGGCGAGCGGTGTGTCGACGCATCGCTCGGCGCCGTACTTGTCCCGCAGCCCGGCCGTCGCGCGGAAGACCCCGCCGGCCCGGCCGACGTCCTCGCCCATGACCATCACGTTCGGGTCGCGCCCGAGCTCGACGTGGAACGCATCGTTGATGGCCTCGACGAGCGTGAGCTCACTCACTGTCGAGCACCTCCCGCAGCTCGGCCAGCTCGGACGCCAGCGACGGGGGCGGCGATGTGTACGCGTGCTCGAACACGAGCCCGACGTCGGCCGGCGGCGCGGCCTCGGCCGCCGCGATCCCCGCACGCAGGGCCTCGGTTGCCTCGGCGCGCGTCGACTCCGCGAGCTCGTCGTTCAGGACTCCGACGCGGCGCAGGTAAGCCTCGTAGCGGCCGAGGCACTCGCGCTGCTTCTCCTCCTCGACCCGCTCCAGGTCGATGTAGGCGCGCGGGTCGTCAGCCGTCGCGTGCGGTGCCGCCCGGTACGAGACCGCCTCGATGAACGTCGGGCCTTGACCGGCTCGCGCGCGGGAGACCGCGTCGCGGGTGACCTCGTAGACGGCGAGCACGTCGCCACCGTCCACGCGGACGCCCGGCATGCCGTAGCCGACGGCCTTGTCCGCCAGCGTCTCGGCCGCCGTCTGCGCGGACAACGGCGTCGAGATCGCCCACTGGTTGTTGTTACAGAAGAGGACGAGCGGCGCCCGCATCACCGCGGCGAAGTTGGCTCCCTCGTGGAACGAGCCCTCCGACGTCGCGCCGTCGCCGAAGAAGGTGATCGCGCAGGCGGATTCGCCGCGCAGCTTCTTTCCCCAAGCCAACCCGGCGGCGTGCGGCACGTGCGTCCCGATCGGCACGCAGATCGAGGCGACGTTGTAGTCGAGCGGGTTCCACCAGCCGGACGGGTGCCCGCGCCACCACGAGAGAACGGTCTCGACCGGCATCCCGCGCAGCAGCCCGATCGCCGACTCGCGGTAGCTCGGGAAAATCCAGTCGTCGCGCTCGAGCGCGTAGACCGCCCCGGCCTGTATCGCTTCGTGGTTCCAGAAGATCGCGTACGTACCGATCCGGCCCTGGCGGTGGAAGACGACCGACCGCTCGTCGTACGTGCGCAGCAGCACCATCGAGCGGTAGAGCTCGAGCAGGTCGCGCTCGTCCAGTCCATCGACCTCGCCGTCGGGTATCGCATCGCCGTCGCCGATTACGCGACGCAGATCACCTTCGGCAGGAAGCACCCCGGCCATCGGCCGCGAAATCTACCGCTCGGCCTCGTACACGGCCCTCGCCAGAACGAGGACGACCGCGAGCAGCCCGACAACGGCGAGAACGCCGACCGTCTCGAGCACAAGGCCGCCGCCCGGACGGAGCCCAAGCGCCGCGAGCACGCAGGCCACCAGCACGAGCGCCCCCAGGCCGCGAAGCGCCAACCCGGCGGCTCGGCGGGCCACGAGCTCGCCCTCATCCGGAACGGACGCCTGCTCGAGCGACCAGTACGCAAGCTCAGCGGCGACGAAGACGCCGACCGCCGCTAGCACGGTCCCGCCCGGGGCTCCCGCCCCGCGCGTCCAGGCCGAGAGGGACCACGACGCCGCGACTCCGACGAGCCCGGGCACGATTCCGCGCGCGCCGGCCCTCGCGACCGCGTATGCGAGCAAGGCGGCGCCGGCCAGCCCGAGCGCCAGCACCAGGAGCGACAGCCGTTCGGCGGTGAACGTCCCGTAGAGGACGACGGCCGCGGCGGCGACGACCGAAGCCGCCCCGGGCGCTAGACGCGTGCGCGAGCGTGGCGACGAGATGCGTTCACCCCCTCCAGCACGCTCGCCAGCGGCGTGCCCTCATGCCATTCCACCACCGGAGCGCCCGCGCGCTCGTACTGGAAGCGCCGTCCCTCGCGGCGCAGCTTCCAGAGACGGAACGCAAGCTCCCCGAGCTCGCCGGGAGGCGTCTCGGCGTAAGCCAGAGGCGAGACCTCGACGATGACGAGATCGAACCCGCGGGCGCGGAGGTCGAGCAGCGCCCCGATGGCGCGGTCGTCCAGCAGGGGCGTCAGCGCGAGCACAAGCGCCTTCGGCGGCAACGTCCCACGCGGGAGCACGTCGATCTCCTTCCAGGCGTAGCTGAGCGTGATCTCGGTGTTCAGCAGCGCCTCGACGATCCGGTATCGCTGCACCAGTCCCGTGCCTGGTTGGAGCCAGTTGAGGACGCCGCCGAAGTTGACTAGGCCGACCCGGTCCTTCTCGAGGAGGTAGCGCTCCGTGAGCGTCGCCGCGGCGCGGACGGCCTCGTCGAGCGTCCCGCGATCGCCGCGGCGCGCGTCGACGAAGCTGTCGAGGAAGATGATCACGTCGGCGTTCCGCTCGGCGTGAAACTCGTTGACCCAGAGCTCGCCGCGCCGGGCACTGGCGCGCCAGTTGATCCGTCTGACCCGGTCGCCCGGGACGAACTCCCGCAGGTCGGCGAACTCGAGCCCTTCGCCCTTGGCGCGCGAGACCCGATTGCCGGTGAAGAGCTGCGTCTCGCGAGGCCCGACCAGCTCGCGCAGCTCTTCCGGCCGCGGATAGATGCGGAGGATGGACCCCTTCTCGAGCGTCTCCTCCCAGACGAGCAGCCCGGCCGCGTCGCCGACGCGCAGGTGCACGTCCCCGAGCCGCGGCGCACCCCAGTGGGTGGCGCGAAAGCGCAGTTCGAACAGCCGCTCCTCGCCGAGCCCGAGCCGCAGCGCCGTCGGGTTCGTCCCAGAGACGAGCTCCAGCCCGCGCGGAACCTCGACGAGCAGCTCGAGCCGCGGCACGGAGTCGCGCGCATCCATCTCGATCTCGAGCACGACCTCGTCGCCCTCGAGCACCCGGTCGCGGTCGATCTCGACGTGCATCCGCACGTCGGGCCGGCGCGACACCGCGAGCCCGATCGCCAGCACGACCGCGAACGGCGCCGCGATCGCGGCGAGCTCCGGGCGGGCCAAGATCAGCGACGCCAGCAGCCCGAGCGCCGTCAGGAGGACGTAGCCGCCGAGCTTCGGCGTCGCGTAGCGAACCACGCCGGAAAGCCCAAGCGCATTCACCTTTGCGACCGGGGATCGGCGCCCGCGCGAGTAAATCGCGCGGGCTCTTGTGCGGCATCGCAAGCGACGCCTTGGCGAACCACCCCGTCGGTCATTCCGGCAGCTGGAGTGCTTCTTCTGCCGAAGGAGTCGGCACCTGCTCGAGCGTCTCGCGGACGACGTCGTCGCCGCTGATCCGCTGCACCCAGAGCTCCGGCTTCAGCATCAGCCGGTGGCCGAGCCCGGGGACGGCGACCGCCTTGACGTCGTCCGGGGTCGTGAAGTCGCGGCCGTGCAGGGCGGCCCGGCAGCGGCTGAGCTTGAGCAGCGCCAGCGAGCCGCGCGGGCTGGCGCCGACCTGGAGTCGCGGATTCGCTCTCGTCGCCGCGACGAGGTCGACGATGTAGCGGCCAAGGCTCTCGCCGACGTGCACGTCCTCGACGGCCAACTGCATCGCCAGCAGCGTCTCGCGGTCGACGATTGGGTTGAGCTCGACCTCGTCCTCGCCGCGCTCGAGGCGCCGCTCGAGGATCGCCCACTCGTCCTCCGGGCCCGGGTAACCGACCTGGAGGCGCAGCAGGAAGCGGTCGAGCTGCGCCTCCGGCAGCGGATACGTGCCCTCGTATTCGACGGGATTCTGCGTCGCGAGCACGAGGAAAGGTCGCTCGAGCAGATGTGTCCGCCCCTCGATCGTGACTTGCCGCTCCTGCATTCCCTCGAGCAGCGCGGCCTGCGTCTTCGGGGGCGCGCGGTTGATCTCGTCGGCGAGCAGAACGTTGGTGAAGATCGGCCCGGACCGGAACTCGAAGTCGGAGGTGCGCTGGTCGAAGATCGACGAGCCGGTCACGTCTCCGGGCATCAGGTCCGGCGTGAACTGGACCCGCGTGAAGCGCATCGACGTCACCTCCGCGAACGACCGCGCGATCAGCGTCTTTGCGAGCCCCGGGAAGTCCTCGATCAGGACGTGCCCGTCCGCCAGGACGCCGAGCAGGACGAGCTCGAGCGCGTCGCGTTTGCCGACGATCGCCCGTTCGAGCTCGGCCAGGACCTGCTCGGCCTTGGCCGCGAGCTGCTCGATCGTCACAGCTGCTCCAACCGGTCGACGTCGCGCGCGAGCTCGGCTGGGTCGATCCCGGAGGCACTCCGCCTGCCCAGCTTGCGGTCCGGATCGACGAGCGCCGTAAGCTCGTCGCCGAGCAGCGGCTGCGCTCGCTCGGGGTCGCGGTCGAGCTCGATCCCGTGGCGCGCGTACAGCCGGTCGGCCGCGAGCTGGCGCAGCAGCGGGCGCAACCGGTAGTGCAGGTCGAACTCGTTCCCGGTCCCGAGGACGACGAGCCGGTCGAAGCGGTCGAGCTCCGCGATCGGCGGCTGCTCCTCCGGCTTCGCCGGATCGCGCTCGAACGGCGACCGTAGCCAGGCCTTCGGCGCGAGAGTCCTAAACGAGGAGACAAGCGCGCTGACCGCGATCGCGGCAAGGACCAGCTCGTAGATACCGACGAAGAGCGATCGCTTCGAAGGCACCGCGACGACGAGCGCGAGGAGGATGGCCGTCAGAAGGACGACGCCCGCGGAGATCCGCAGCACTGCCCCTTTCATGCCGCGGCTTCCTCCAGCTCGGCCGCCGCCAGATCCGCCTGGAGGCTCTCGATCGCCTCGATCGCGGAGGCTTTCATGTTCTCGTCGACCTCGTGCGGGCTGAATCTGGCCCGCTCGAACAGCGCCGTCAGCCGCGTCGCGGCCAGGCGCCCGCCGCTGACCTCGGAGAGCACGCGTGTCAGGTACTCGTGCGGGGCCTCGAAACGGCGGCGAGGAATCCCGTGCGCGGCAAGCGAGCGCTCCATTCGCGCGTAGGCGGCAATCACCGCGCGACGCGGATCCCGCTCCGCCCGCAGGTCGTCGAGTGTCTCGTCGAGCACGTCCGAGAGGACCTCTGCAACCCCCCAGTCCTTCGGCAGCCGCCGCCGGCGCCGCTGCTCGGCGACCACGAACGCGGCGAAGGCGGCACCGCCGGCACCGAGGACGACGACGAAGGGAACCAGCCGAAGCTGGGCCTTGTGCGGCTGCTTCGCGTGCGAGCCCTTGGCGTGCTTGCCTGCGCCCTTCCCCGACCCAGTCTGTGCCTGCTGCGTCGGCGGATGCGCGTGCGCGAAGAAGTGATAGCGGTTCACGATGATCGCGACGATGATGATCGTGGTGATCAGAAACGCCACCGATCTCACGGTGCGCTGGCGTTTCGTCTGCTGGCGCGGGATTCGGCGCAGCTCGAGGCCGCTCCAGAACATCACGACGACAACCCCTACGGCCGCGATCAGGTAGAGCGCGATCACGACGGTCAGGATCACGTCGACCGCATACGGGCTCGCATGTGTCGAGCTGGAGCCGCCGAGGCGGTACCCACCGGCCGCGACCGCTACGAGCGCAACCAGCGCAACGGCGGCCGTCGCGAGCAGCAGTGCACGCGTGAACCGCGTCCGCGGGTCGCTCACGACCTGAGCCTACCGGCGCCCGGAACGAGAAAGGAGACGGCGTCCCGCTCGGCCTCGAAGACGACCGCTTCGACGTTGCCCAGGTCCTCTCCGTCGACCTGAAGGGGAAGCGGCTCGTCGCAACGAAGCTCGAGGCGATCGACGTCGTGCGCGTAGACGACGTCGTCGGCGTGCTGCTGGCCCTCGCCGCGCAAAATGAACCGAACGAGGCGCGGAATCGCCGACGCGCGGACCTGTTTCGGCGCGACGAGGTCGAGACCGAGCTCGAAACGCGCCTCGGGTGCGATGTGGAGCGGCCTCCCGCCCGCGTACGAGTAAGGATCGGTGTTGGCGACGAGGGCGAACGCAACCCGACCGTGCCCCTCGATCTCGACCGCCGGCTCGTAGCGGCCCCGACGGCCGGCGAGCATCTTGACCGCCTCCCACGTGAACGCCACGTCGCCGGGCCGGCGACCGTCGCTGCGTCGGCCGAGCTCGTCGACGCGACGCACGAGCTCCGCGTCGAGGCCGACACCGGCGGCAAACGCGAAGCGCCGCCCGTTCGCCCGCCCCAGCGAGACCCGCAGCGGCGTCGCGGTGCTCAGCGCACGTGCAGCCTCGACGGGATCGAGCGGCACCCCGAGCACGCGCGCGACGACGTTCGTGTGCCCGCCCGGCAGGACACCGACCACTGCGTCGCGGTCGAGCCCGTTCAGAGCCTCGTTGAGCAGTCCGTCGCCGCCGAAGACGAAGACCGCGTCTCCGTCCGGGAGCCCGAGCGCGAGCTCAGTCGCGTGCTCGGGCCGCTCGGTCAGCGCGACCGTCAGGTCGAAGCTCTTGCCGAGCTCCCCCGCGACCGCCGCCAGGCGCTCCTCGGTGACACCGCTCGCGAACGGGTTGACGATCAGGGCCGCGGTCTTCATCGTCGCGAGCATGCCACGGCTCGACCAGGCGGCCTTCGAAAACGGACCACCCCTGAGGGGGCCCTGCCGCAGCAGGCCCCCTCAGAGCCTCAACTCAGCAGCTCGACCTACCCCCGTCTTGGTGCCTAGTACGCAGTCGAACAAGCGGCCGCGTCGGAAAATCGGCATCCATATACCCCAATTCCGGCGAAATCCAACCTTCTACATTTCGAATCATAAATGCGTTGCGAAGACGCGAGTTGACTGACAAATCAGTCAGGAAACGAAGCGGTAGAAAAAACTGAGTCAGCCTCTACGGCGTTGCGTACCCACGCATACCGTCGATGAGCAGCTCGTAGAAACGGTCTGCGAGCTCATCCGTGTCGCGGCCGGGCTGGAGCCACGTGTAGGCCCAGTTGGCCGCCGACAGGACGAGCAGAGCCGCGGTCGCGTCGTCGAGGTCCGAGCGGAGCTCGCCGAGGTCGCGCCCCTCCCGGAAGAGTGCGCGGATCCGCTCCTCATAGCGCCTGCGCTCGGCCACGATCTCGTCGCGCCGCTCGCCCTCGAGGTAGCGCCATTCCTGGACGAAGACGGTGGCGACGTCGAGCTGGTCCGCGACTACCTCCAGGTGCGAGCGCAAGGCGAGACGGATTTTCTCGGTCGCCGGCAGCTCGTCCGGGATCGCGTCGAGCCCGGCATGGAAGGCGCGAGCTCCCTCCGACATCGTCTCGTAGAGCAGATCCTGCTTGGAGCTGATGTGGGCATAGAGAGAGCCCTTCTGAACGCCCATCGCCTCGGCCAGGTCGCCGATCGAAGTGCCGTGATAGCCCTTCTGCGCGAACAACCTCGCCGCCTGGCGCGTGAGCTCCGAGCGCCTCGTGCTCATGTTGTTACCCTAACGATCGTTCGTCATGGACCAGCGCGAGCAAGAGCTTCTCGAGTACGTGCAGGACGGCGGCCAGGTCGAGACCGACGACTGGATGCCGGACGAGTACCGGGCACGGCTGATCAAGTTCATCGAGATGCACGGGAACTCGGAGCTGATGGGCGTCCTGCCCGAGCGCGAGTGGATCCTGCGCGCACCGACGCTGCAGCGGAAGCTCGCTCTGACCGCGAAGGTGCAGGACGAGGTGGGCCACTCGCAGCTGATCTACCGCGTGGTCGAGGATCTCGGCAAGCCGCGCGAGCAGTGCCTGGACGACCTGATCTCCGGCAAGTCGAAGTTCCACAACGTCTTCCATTACCCGACGAAGACGTGGGGCGACGTCGGCGTGATCGCCTGGCTTGTCGACGCCGCGGCGATCATCAGCCAAAAGGCGCTCCTCAAATGCTCCTATGCGCCCTACGCGCGGATCATGAAGAAGATCTGCTGGGAGGAGTCGTTCCACATCCTCCACGGCCGTGACGTCGTGCTGACGATGATGCTCGGCACCAACGAGCAGCGCGAGTTGGTACAGGAGGCGCTGAACCGCTGGTGGGGGCCGCTGATGCAGTTCCACGGCAATCCGATCCCGAAGGAAGACGACCCGATGTACGTCTGGCGGATCAAGAGCCAAGGCAACGGTGAGGCGCGTCAGCAGTTCCTCGACGGCTATGTGCCGCAGATCTGGGAGCTCGGGCTGACCGTGCCCGACCCGAACCTGCACAAGCGCGACGACGGCGTCTGGGAGTTCACGGAGCCGGACTGGGACGAGCTGAAGCATGTCGTCACCGGCCACGGGCCGCAGACCGCCGAGCGGCTCGAGCTGCGGCGGACGACGCGCGAGGAGACGGCGTGGGTCCGCCAGGCCGTTCTCGCCGAAGCAGCGTGATCTGGGAGGTCTTCCGGCAGGAGCGCAGAGGCCAGGCCTTCGCGCACGCAGGCTCGGTCGAGGCACCTAACCTCGCCTTCGCGGACGACTACGCGCGCGAGCAGTTCGGCCGACGCGGCGAGTCCGTCGCGTTGTGGGTCGTCCCCCGCGACTCGGTGCACGCGATCGAGGACTTCGTCGACGAGCTTCAGAAGAACTACCACCGCGTCGACGGGTATCCGCTCAAAGAGAAATTGGCGAAAGCACGTGAGCGCGCAACGACTGCTTGAGCTCGCCGACGACGAGCTGATCCTCGGCTGGCGCAACTCCGAGTGGACGGGTATCGCGCCGATGCTCGAAGAGGACGTCGCGTTTTCGTCGATCGCGCAGAACGAGATCGGGCACGCGCGCGCCTTCTACGAGCTGGCCGCCCGGGAGCTCGGGACGACCGCCGACGAGCTCGCGTTCGACCGCTCGCCGGACGAGTACCGCTGCTCCAAGCTCGTCCAGCTACGGCTCGTGCCGGACTGGGCCCGGACGGTCGCCCGGCACGTCGTCTACGAGCGCGCCGACCAGGCGCGGCTCGAGGCGCTGAAGAGCTCGGGCGACCCCGAGCTCGCCGGTCTCGGGGCGAAGATCGACCGCGAGGAGGCCTACCACCGGATGCACGCGCAGATGTGGGCCGAGCGCCTCGCCGAGGAGCCGCGCTTCACCAAGGCGCTCGCCGAACTGGAGCCGCTCGTCGACGTCCGCGACGAGCACGTCCCCGAGTTCCGCGAGCTCTGGGAGGAGATGACCGAGGTTCGACGTTCGGTCACGGGGGCGACGTGGTAACGGCCGAGCAGGTCTGGGACGCGCTGGCGGAGATCCAGGATCCCGAGATCCCGGTCATCTCACTCGTCGACCTCGGGGTGATCAGGTCCGTGGACGTGTCCGGGGACCAGGTCCGGGTGGAATTCACGCCGACGTTCCTCGGCTGCCCGGCGCTCGAGGTGATGCGCGACGCGATGCGGGACCGCATCGCCGCCCTCGGCGCCGAGCCGGAGGTGCGGGTGATCAACGACGACTCGTGGTCGACCGACCGGATCACGCTCGAGGGCCGCGAGAAACTCCGCGCGAGCGGGTTCGCGCCGCCAGCGCCCAGGGCAAACGGCGGCGTTCAGCTGGTCCAACTGCAGTCGAACGCGTTCCGATGTCCCTACTGCGGCTCGCGAGACACGGCGCTCGAGAACATCTTCGGCCCCACTCCTTGCCGTTCGGTGCGCTACTGCCGCAGCTGCCGCCAGCCGTTCGAGCAGTTCAAGACGATTTAGAGGGCTTTAGCTCGCCGGTGCGACCGTGACCGACGTGCGGATCGCCGACACGAGCTCGTCGAATGGGCAGCCCTTGATCAGGTAGGCCGCCGCGCCGGCCGCCTGGGCTCTCAGCGAGACGTCGAGGTCGTTGATCCCTGTGAGCATCACGACGCGCGTGCTGTCGAGCGTGCCCGTGATCTCGCGCGTCGCGTCGATGCCGTCGCAGCACGGCATGTTCACGTCCATGAGGACCACGTCGGGGCGGAGCTGGCCTGCCAGAGCGACCGCCTCGGCACCGTCGGCAGCGCGGCCGACCACGTGGACGCCCTCTTCGCCGGCCAGGAGCTCCGCGAGGCTGGTCGCGAAGAGGTCGTGGTCGTCGGCGATCAGTACGCTGAGGGTCTGCTCGTTCATTCGTTGACCGAGACGTCGAAGCTTGGATACCGCCCCGTCAGCAGAAGGGTGTAGCCCGCGGTCTGCTGCTCGAAGCGGAGGGCGAATGCGGCGACGTTCCGTAGGCCTTCCGGGACTCGCCCGAGGACTAGGGCCACGAACCAGCTGAAGACGGCCAGTATCCGGTTCAGGTAGCCGAAGATCCCCGCGATGATGAAGGCAGGGATTGCGAGGAAGATCCGGAAGCCGACCGTCCAGCGGTTCTGCGGCTGCGGCGGGTCGACCTCGATCTCAATGGGGTAGCCCGGCTGGCCGCCGAAGCCCGGGAAGGGATCGGCGATCAGCAGGATGTAGGCGTACACCTGGGTCTGGTACCGCAGGTACGTCGCGAGGAAGTCGTGCAGGCCCTCCGGGCACTCGCCCTTGACGAGCGTCGCGAACCAGTTCGCGATCGCCACAAGCATCGCGACGATCCCCCAGAGGGTGAGCCAGATCACGTGCGGAATCGCGAGGATGAGCCGGAAGAACACGGTCAGCCGGTTCCGCTGAAGGTCGTCGGTGACGACGAGACGGATCGGATGCTGCACCCGTTCCGTCGCGGCCGGCGGCGCGTGCTCCACGAGACGATCCTAGAACAGGATCAACGGCCTTGGAAGTCCGGAGCGCGTTTTTCGAGAAAGGCCGCCACGCCTTCGCTGAAGTCATCCGTCTGCGTCGCCGCGGCCTGGAGCTGGGCTTCCCATTCGAGCTGCTCGTCGAGGCGTGCGGTCGGGGCCCGGTCGAGCAGGCGCTTTGTCATGCCGATCGCCCGCGTCGGAAGCGTCGCGAGCTCGTCGGCGACCTCGGCCGCGCGTGTCTCGAGGACCGTGGGCTCGACGACCTCGGACACGATTCCCCACTCCAGCGCTTCGGCCGCGCTGAGACGGCGGCCGGAGCCGAGCCACTCGAGAGCGCGCGACGGACCGATCAACCGGCTGATGAAGAACGTACCGCCCGAGTCGGGGATGAGCCCGATGTTGATGAACGCCGGGACGAAGGTCGCCTCGTCCGAGGCGATCCGCAGATCGCACGCGCACGCAAGCGAGAGGCCGGCACCCGCCGCGGCACCGTTCACCGCCGCGATCACCGGCTTGTCGAGACCGCGGATCCCCCTGATCGTCGGGTGGTAGGTACCGCGGAGCCTGGCGCCGATGTCGCCGGCGCGCTCGCGGAACTCGTTCAGGTCCTGCCCGACGCAGAAGCCTCGCCCCGCGCCCGTGATTACCACGGCCCGTACGTCGTCGCTCCGCGCCTCCTTGAGGGCCGCACCGAGGGCCTCGTGCATGGCGGCGTTGAGCGCGTTGAGAACGTCCGGGCGATTGAGCGTAATCGTCAGGACCGCAGCTGCCCGAGACGTCTCCACCTCGGCCATTTACAGGAGAGTAAACCTTTTCCGCGAGCCTGTGTGGGGTTGCTAGCTTGGCCCGATGGCGGAGCTGACCTTCATCGGGTCGACTTACGAGACTCAGGACGACGGCGAAGCGCTCGACGCGTACTCCCGCGCGGTCATCGCGGTCGCCGAACGGCTGACGCCGTCCGTCGCGAATCTGCGGGTCTCTCGCCGCGTGCGAGGCGGCCGGCGGCTGGCCGGCGGGGGCAGCGCCGTCGTGATCACGCCGGACGGCTTCATGCTCACCTCGGCACACGTGATCGAGCGGACTGACGGAGGCCGCGCCTCGTTCGTCGACGGCCGCGAGCTCGACTTCGAGGTCGTCGGCTCCGACCCCCTTTCCGATCTCGCCCTCCTGCGCGCGGGCGCGCGCGACCTTCGTGCAGCCGAGCTCGGTGACGCCGAGCACCTGAAGGTGGGGCAGCTGGTGGTGGCGATCGGCAATCCGAACGGGTTCGCAGGCTCGGTCACGGCCGGGGTCGTCTCGGCCGTCGGCCGCTCGCTCCCGACGCGCGGCGGCCGGGTCGTCGACAACGTCATCCAGACCGACGCGGCGCTCAATCCGGGCAACTCCGGAGGCGCGCTCGCCGTCGGCAGCGGCCGCGTAATCGGCGTCAATACGGCGGTGGCCGGTGTCGGCCTCGGCCTTGCCGTTCCGATCAACGAGGCGACCAGGACGATCATCGGCGCGCTGATGAGGGAGGGCCGCTTCAGGCGCGCTTACCTGGGAATCGCCGGCGGCTCGAGGCCGCTGCCTCCACGCGTCGCGACACGACTCGAGCGCGAGAGCGGTGTCGAGGTTGTCGAGGTCGTCGAGGACAGTCCCGCCGCCCACGCGGGCCTCCGGCCCGAGGACCTGATCCTCGAGCTGAACGGCGTTCCGGTGCAGACCGTCGACGACATTCAGAAGCTGATGGTGGGCGAGTTGATCGGCTCTCAGGTGCACGCGCGTGTGTTGCGCGAGGGCTCCGAGCGCGAGCTCGACCTGGTGCCGATCGAGCTCGTCGGCTGACAAACAGCCTGCATTCGTCGGACGGACGCGCTAGCTTGCCGCGTAACAGTTTTTGCAAACGGGTACTCCCGCGCCCGGAACCCAGTGAAAATGCGCGTTTTCGTAATCGTCCTTGTCGTCGTAGTGCTCGTCCTGGCAGCAGGCGCCGGCGGCCTCTACGCCTACGACTCGTCGCGGTCGGACGTGATCGCACAAGGGGTCACGGCCGGCGGCGTGGACGTCGGAGGGCTGAGCGCGGCGCGGGCTCGCGACGTCCTCCGCCGTAGCCTCGGCCCGAAGCTCGGTTCGAGCGTCGTCCTGCTCTCGCACGACCGGCGCTGGACGCTCTCGCCGGCGTCGATCGACGCGAGGCTCGGGGTCGACCGCATGGTTCGCGAGGCGCTCGCGCAAAGCCGCCAGGGCAATTTCCTCGGCCGCGCGGTGCGCGACCTGCGCGGTGAGAAGGTCAATGCTTCGGTTCCGCTCCGGGTCGCCTACTCGCGCGAGAAGCTGTACGGCTTCATCGGCGTCGTGGCGAAGCAGATCGAGCGGCCGGCCGTCGATGCGACGATCGAGCCCAGCGGGGTCACGCTCAACTGGACACCCTCCCACGACGGCATGGCGGTGCAGCGACGGTTCCTCGCGGCGCGGATCCTGCGGATGCTGCGCGACCCGAACGCACGTCACGTTGCAGAGATTCCGACGCGGGTGCTTCGCCCTCACCTCAGCACGTCGCGGCTCGCCTACAAGTACCAGACGTTCATCACGATCGACCGCGCGCACTTCACGCTCCGGCTGTGGAAGAACCTGAAGCTCGCGCACTCGTACACGATCGCCGTCGGCCGGCAGGGCCTCGAGACCCCGGCCGGCCAGTACGAGATCAACGACCGCCAGGTGAATCCGTCCTGGCACGTCCCGAACAGCTCCTGGGCGGGAGCTCTGGCCGGCCAGGTGATCCCGCCTGGGCCCACCGACCCGATCAAGGCCCGCTGGCTCGGCTTCTACAACGGCGCCGGGATTCACGGCACCGACGAGCTCTCGTCACTCGGCACGGCGGCGTCGCACGGCTGCATCCGGATGTCGATCCCCGACGTCGAGCAGCTCTACCCCCTCGTGCCGCTCCACACCCCGATCTACGTCGGCTAGCCCGACAAAGTCCGGCTCGCGCTCCGCGCGAGCCATGACGACTTTGTCGGGAATGGGTGTTGACTCGCTGGCGAGCTGGTCGCGACGCGCGGAGCCCGTCGCTCCGCGGCGAGAGTTTGTAAAAGGCTGTTACTTGGCTTCAGCGGCCTTCAAAATTCGGCTTGCGCTTCTCGGTAAACGCGGTCAGACCCTCCTTCGCGTCTTCGGAGGCGAACGCGAGGTAGAGGGCCCGCCGTTCGGCCTCTATTCCCGCCCGCAGCGTCGTCTCGTACGCCCGGTCGACGGACTCCTTTGCAAGTCGCGTGGCAACCGGGCCCTTCGCAGCGATCTCGTGGGCGACGCGCTTCGTCTCCTCGAGCCACGCCTCGCGCGCGACGACGCGCGCGACGAGGCCGGCCCGGAGCGCCTCCTCGGCGTCGAGGCGGCGGCCGCTCAGGATCACGTCCATCGCGACGGCCTTGCCGACCGCCCGCGTCAGCATCTGCGTGCCGCCGGCGCCCGGGATGATTCCGAGCGCGGTCTCGGGTTGGCCGAACTGTGCCGTTTCCGAAGCGACGATCAGGTCGCAGGACATCGCCAGCTCGCAGCCGCCGCCGAGACAGAAGCCCGAGACGGCGGCGAGGAGCGGCGTCCAGAGCCCGCGGATCGCATCCCAGCGCTCCATTCGCCGCTGGTAGTAGAGGTCGATGGCGGACGAGCTTGCGAGCTCGCCGATGTCCGCGCCGGCCGCGAAAGCGCGTTCGTTGCCGCCGAGGACGATGCAGCGCACCGCCTCGTCCCGGTCGAGCTCTCCGAGCCGCGTCCCCAGCTCCTCCATCAGCTCGTCCGAGAGCGCGTTCAACGCGTCGGGGCGGTTGAGGAGGACGACCGCGATCGGATCGTCGCGCTCGACGAGGACTAGTCCCTGTCTTTCGCCAGGAATGCCTGGATCGCCCCCTTCGCCTCCTCGCCGAGCATCGACATTGCCAGCCAGTCGCGAGCGTGGCCGACGGTCTCGTGCCACGAGATGTCGCGCCACCAGTTCAGCTGCTGCTTCGTGTACCTGAGCGTCTGCGGCAGCTTCACCGCGAGGCGCTCGACGTAGTAGTCGACCGCCGAGTCGAGCTCTGCCTCCGGCACGGCGCGGTTGACGAGCCCCCACTCCTCCGCCTGCCTGGCGGAGATCTCGTCGCAGAGGAGCAGGATCTCGCGCGCGCGGCGGTCGCCGACGAAGATCGGCAGCCACTGCGTCGCCCCGCCGGCAGGCACGGAGCCGTGCTCCGGTCCCACGTGCCGGATGAACGCGTTGTCGACCATCACCGCCAGGTCGCATGCCATCTGCAGCTCGTTGCCGCCGCCGACGGCGATTCCCTGGACCCGGGCCACCGTCGGCTTGCCGAGCTCGCGCAGCCGGTCGTGCATGTCCTTGAAGGCGCCGAACCACTTCCAGTACTCCCGCGGGTTGTCGAGCAGGTCGGCGCCCCAGGCCTTCAGATCGGCGCCGACGCAGAAAGCGCGGCCCGTGCCCGTGACGACGACGACGCGGATCTCGTCGTCCCAGCTGGCGTCCTCGCAGGCGCGTGCGATCTCACGAAGCATGCGGAAGTCGAACGCGTTCAGCACCTCGGGGCGGTTCAGCCTGATCGTCGCCCGGGGCGGCGACTTCTCGTAGACGATCCGCTCGAACCCGAGCTCGTCGGGCGAGACTGGCCTCGGCGCGTCCGGCTCGGTCACGGGCGCGAGACTAATAGCATCGCGCGCGTGTCGGGAGGAAACACGCTCGCGGTGACGCTCAGCCTCGTCGCGGGCGTCGCCGGCACGGTGCAGATCGCGGTAATGGGCCGGCTCGGCGACCGGATCGGAGTCGTCCCTGCGTTCGCGTTCGCGGCGGCGGTCGCGGCCGGTATCGGCATCGTCGTGCTGCTCGCGGCGCGCAGGTCCCTGGTCGGCTTCGCACACGCAGTCGAGCAACCGGCGTGGATGTGGATCGGCGGGCTGATGGGCGCGATCGTCGTCCTCACGATCACCTACGCAGGACCACGGATCGGGCCAACGGCGACGGTCGCAGTGTTCCTCGTGGGCCAGTTCGCGGCCGCGATCGTCGTCGACCAGTACGGCCTGTTCGGGCTCGAACGGATCACGGTCGGCTGGCCACGGCTCGTCGGGCTGGCGCTGCTCGCGGCGGGGACGGCGCTAGTTCTCAGGCGCTAGTCGATCTCGGCGAAGTACACGCGGAATGGAATGCCGAGCCCTTGCGCGTCCTGGGCCGCCCGCACCAGCCCGTCCTGGGCTGCCTTCCACGTCTCGCGGTCGGGGAACTCGTACTCGAAGTAGTACGCGACGTCCGATTCGCCCTGCGGCGTGCCGAGGACCCGGCCGTGGCGGATCGTGGCGGAGGGCACCTCGCGCCGGTTGACCTCGACGTGCTCGGCGTAGCGCTCAGGATCGGGCGCTTCCGGGTAGAGGACGAACACGCGGATCACAAGCTGGGAGCCTAATGGGATGGGCTAGCGGGTAGCGCGCGTTGTCATGCAGGTGAGCCACAAGGCCAGGGTCTGGGTCGCCCTCTGGACGGTCTACATCGTCTGGGGCTCGACCTACCTCGGCATCGAGCTGGCCGGAGAGACGATCCCAGGCGTCTTCGGCGCAGGGGTGCGCTTCACGATCGTCGGGGTGGTCATGTTCAGCATCGTCGTCGCGAGGCGGGGCCGGCAGGCGCTCAGGATCGGGCGTGCCGAGCTCGCGTCGGCTGCGCTGGTCGGCCTGCTGCTGCCCGGCGCGAATTCGATCCTCTTCATCACCGAGCAGAAGGTCCCGATCGGGCTGACCTCGCTGATCATCGCCTCCGTGCCCCTGTGGGTCTTGCTGCTGCGGTTGTCGGTAGGAGAACGGCCGGACCGCGTCGCCTCGCTCGGCCTGCTAGTCGGCTTCGCCGGGATCGTCGTGCTCGTCCAGCCCGGCGGCAGCTCGGGACCGCTCGGCTACCTGCTCCTGACGGTCCTCGCCGCGGTCGCCTGGGCGGTCGGCTCGTTCCTGTCGCCGCGCATTCCCGTGCCGCGAGACGCGCTCGTGACGGCCGGCTACGAGACACTCATCGGCGGGCTCGTGCTGTTCGCGATCGGCCTTGCGACGACGTCGCCCTCGGACCTCGACCCATCGACCTGGTCTGCCCGCTCGATTTTCGGCCTCGTCTACTTGATCCTCGTCGGCTCGGTGATCGGCTACACGGCTTACGCCTGGCTGCTCGCGAACGCTCCACTCGGACAGGTCGCGACCTACGCTTACGTGAACCCGGTCGTCGCGATCGCGCTCGGCGTGATCGTGCTCAACGAGAAGCTGACGCTGCGGGTCGTGCTCGGAGCGCTCCTGATCCTCGCTGCCGTGGCAATCGTCGTCAGGCGCGAGTCCGCGGTCGACCTAGAGACCGGCGAGGTCGTCGGGTCGGACCGGGACGCGCGCGAGCTCGCGGCCGCTGGCGGCTCGGAGCGCTGAGACGACCGCGGCCGTCGAGACGACCGTCGGCGGCTCGCCGACGCCCTTGACGCCGTAGGGCGCGTCCGGCTCGGGCTCCTCGACGAGCACCGCGTCGACCGGGGGCATGTCCAGGGTCGTGGGGATCAGGTAGTCGGTGAAGCTCGCATTCGTGATCAGTCCGTCCCTGGTCTGGATTTCCTCCATCAGTGCAAGCCCGAGCCCCTGAGCGGTGCCGCCCTCGATCTGCCCGTAGACGGCCTGCGGATTGACGGCCTTGCCGACGTCCTGCGCGGTGCCGATCCAGACGACGCGAGTGAGGCCGAGCTCCACGTCGACCTCGGCGACGACCCGCATCGCAGCGCAGATGTAGGCGACGTGGGCGCCGGCGTCGTCGGTGATCTGGCCGGTTTCGGGGTCGAGTGGAACGGTGGGGCGATGGTGGTAGGTGCGTTCGACGTCGATCGTCTCGCCCGGCGCGAGGCCGCCGCGCAGTTCAAGCTCTTCCTTCGCCGCTCGGCACGCGAGCTGGACGGCCCCGGCGGCCATCCAAGTCATGCGCGAGGCTGAGGCCGAGCCGGCGGAGCCGACCGAGGCCGTCTCCGCGGGAACGAGGACGACGTCGTCTAGCTCGAGCTCCGTACGCGCCGTCTGGAGGATCACGCCCACGACGCCCTGGCCGACCTCAGCGGCGGCGCAGTGGATCTCTGCGGAGCCGTCGCCGAGCCGGACGCGTGCCGCCGTCGAGTCGTCGAAGCCCTCCGAGTAGCAGACGTTCTTGAAGCCGACCGCGAACCCGACACCCCGCTTGACGCCCTCGCCGCGCGTCGTGTTACCGGAGCCGCCCGGCAGCCTTAGCGGACCCCGCGGCAGCTCCTCCGGCTCGGGAATCGGCAGCTCCGCGGAGCTTCGGATCACCTCGGCGGCCGGAAACGAGCCGGTTATCTTCTGGCCGGTCGGCAGCGAGCCGCCGGGCCCGAGCGCGTTTAGGAGGCGGAGCTCGACCGGATCGATCCCGAGCGCGGCCGCCAGCTTGTCCATCTGCGCCTCGTGCGCGAAGCAGCTCTGGACGGCGCCGAAGCCACGCATTGCACCGCAAGGCGGGTTGTTCGTGTAGACGCAGGTGCACTCGATCAGCGCGTTCTCGACCGCATAAGGGCCGCACGCGAACGAGGAGGCGTTCGCCGTGACCGCCGCGGAGCTCGAGGCGTAGGCGCCGCCGTCGAGCAGGATCCTGGCGCGGACGTTCACGAGCTTGCCGTCGCGGGTCGCCCGGTGCTCCATCCAGATCTTCGCCGGGTGGCGATGGATGTGGCCGACGAAGGACTCCTCGCGGTTGTAGACCATCTTCACCGGCCGGTTCGTGTGCAGGGCGAGCATCGACGCGTGGATTTGCATGGAGAGGTCCTCGCGGCCGCCGAACGCGCCGCCGACGCCGGAGAGGTGGATGCGCACCTGCTCGGGCTCGAGGCCGAGACAGGGCGCGACCTGGTCGCGGTCAACGTGAAGCCACTGCGTCGCGACGTAGACGTCGACGCCGCCCTCGGCATCGGGGATCGCGAGACCCGACTCGGGGCCGAGGAACGCCTGGTCCTGGATGCCGAGCTCGTAGACGCCCGAGACGGAGACCTCCGCCTCCGCGTCCGGGTCGCGGTGGCGGATCACGATCGTCCGCACGACGTTCGGGCGAGGGTCGTCGCGGAAGCCGTGGCCCGCCGTCGGTCGGCCGTCGTGGATCGGCTCCTGCTTCGTCGCGAGCTCGGGGTCGACGACCGGATCGAGCGGCTCGTAGGCGACATGGATCCGCTGGGCGGCGCGACGCGCCTGCTCCGGGTGCTCCGCGGCCACGATCGCAACCGGCTCGCCGAAGTAGCGGGCGCGGTCGATGGCGAGCACCGGCTGGTCAGGGAACTCGAGACCGTAGGTCTTGGCGCCTGGGACGTCGGCGTGAGTGAGGACGGCGTGTATGCCCGGCATCGAGATCGCCTCGGAGCCGTCGATCTCGAGGACGAGTGCGTGCGCGTGGGGGCTTCGCAACGTGTGGCCCCAGAGCATCCCGGCGGCGAAGAGGTCGCTCGAGTACGCGAACTCTCCCGTCGCCTTCGGAATCGCATCCTCGCGCCGGACGCTCTCGCCGACGCGGCCGTGCCGGAGCTTGCGAGCCGTACTGGTCATGCGGAACGTGTCCCCGTGCCTGGCACCGAGGTCCGCCCCTCTTGGACAGGAGGCGGGGCCGCAACGGCGCATCGCTCCACGCTCACGCCTGGCACCGGGGCACGTCCCGCGAGGACCGTCAACCCGCCGCCACCCTGACCGCGTCGAAGATCTTTGCGTAGCCCGTGCAGCGGCAGAGGTTGCCCGACAGCGCCTCACGGATTTCGTCCTCGCTGGGGGTCGGGTTGCGGGCCAGTAGGTCGGCCGTCGCCACGACGAACCCCGGCGTGCAGAAGCCGCACTGGACTGCGCCTGTCTCGGCAAACGCCGTCTGGACCGCGTGCAGCTCGCCGTCCGCGCCCAGCCCTTCGACCGTGACGAGCTCGTGGCCGTCCGCCTGTGCGGCCAGCACGAGGCAGGCGCAGACGAGCGTGCCGTCGAGGAGCACCGAGCACGAGCCACATTCGCCCTGCTCGCATGCGTTCTTCGAGCCCGGCAGGCCCAGCCGCTCGCGAAGGACGTAGAGGAGGCTCTCGCCGGCCCAGACGTCGGTCTCGAGACGCTCGCCGTTGACGGTCAGCTCGATCCTCACGCGAGGCAGCGCTCCAGAGCGCGCCCGGTAAGGACGCGGAGCGCGTGGCGGCGGTAAGCGGCGCTGCCCCGCACGTCGTCGATCGGGCTCGCGGCCTCGGCGACCTTCTCGGGGAACGCGTCGCGATCCCCTAGCGGGCCTCTCACGAGGCCGGGCACCGGGCCGGCCGAGCCGTAGGCCGCGCGCACCTCGTCGCGCTCCCGGTCGACGGCCAGTGCAAGCGAGACGACCGAGATCACCATCGCGTTGCGCGGGCCCACCTTCATGAACGTCTGTGCTTGGGCAACCGCGCGCACGCGGACGCCCGTGATCAGCTCGTCCTCGGCCAGTGCGTTGCGCTTCGGACCCGTCAGGAACTCGACCAGCGGCGTTACGCGCTCTCCATGGAGGCTCGCCGTCTCCACGACCGCGTCGCAGATCAGCAGCGGCGGTAGCGCGTCGCCTGCGGGCGAGGCTGTCCCGAGGTTGCCTCCGATCGTGCCCCGGTTGCGGATCTGCGGCCCGCCGACCGTTCGAGCAGCCTCGGCCAGCGCCGGCAGCGCCTCGGCTAGCGGCGGCTCCATCGCCTCGGTGTAGGTCAGGCCGGCGCCGAGCCGCAAGGAACCGTTGTCGCGGGACCAGCCACGCAGCTCCGGCACCTCGTTCAGGTTGAGCAGAACAGCGGGCCGCGCGCGGTCGAAGTTGAGCTCGACCATCACGTCCGTGCCGCCCTGGATCGGCACTGCGTTGGGCCGGTCCGCTTTCAGGCGCAGCGCTTCGTTGAGGCTCCACGGGGTCAGCACCTCCACGCGGGCAAGCGTATTGGGCGCACGGGTATCGTCGTCAAATGGAGCTGGCCCGGCGAATCGCGGTCGCCCGCGGCGACGAGCCTGCGGACGTCGTCGTCCGCGGTGGCCGCGTCTTCTCCGTCTTCACGCGCGAGTGGCTCGAAACCGACGTCGCGATCGCCGACGGCTACGTCGCCGGGCTCGGCGACTACTCCGGTACCGAAGAGATCGATGCCTCGGGCCGCTACGTCGTCCCGGGCTTCATCGACGCGCACATGCACCTCGAGTCGCCGAAGCTGCTCCCCGACGAGTTCGCGCGCCTCGTCCTCCCGCTCGGTACGACGGCCGTCGTCGCGGACCCGCACGAGCTCGCGAACGTGCTCGGCACCGACGGCGTGCACTGGCTGCTCGACGTCTGCGCGGAATTGCCGCTCGACGTCTACTTCATGGCGTCGTCGTGCGTCCCGGCCTCTCGCTTCGAGTCGCCGCGTCGCGCCCTCGGCGAAGGCGACCTCCAGGGCCTCCTGAACCGCCGCCGGGTGCTCGGCGTCGCCGAGATGATGAACTTCCCCGGCGTCATCGCGGGCGCTCCCGCCGAGCTCGCGAAGCTCGGGCTCTCCGGGGCCACCCACGTCGACGGCCACGCCCCCGGCGTCCTCGGAAAGGAGCTCAACGCCTACGCGTCCGCCGGGATCCGGTCCGACCACGAAGCGTTGACAGTCGAGGAGGGACGCGAGCGGCTGCGCGCCGGCATGTGGCTCCTCATCCGCGAGGCGTCCATGGCGAGGAACCTGCGCGCGTTGCTCCCGCTCGTCGCGGAGCTCGGACCCGACCGGATTGCCTTCTGCACGGACGACAAGGACCCCGACGACATCGCCGAGAACGGGCACATCACCGGGATGGTGCGCGACGCGGTCGTGGCCGGGATCGCGCCCGAGGATGCGCTCGTGCTCGCGTCCCTGAACACGGCGCTCTGGCACGGGCTTGACCACCTGGGCGCGCTGGCGCCGAGCTACCAGGCGGACATCCTGCTCCTGCCGGACCTGGAGAGCTTCCAGCCCGAGCTCGTCCTCAAGCGCGGCCGGCCGGTCGATGAGATCGCGCGCTCCGAGGTGCCGGAATGGGTGAAGAACACCGTCCGCATCCAGCCGGTCGGCCCGGAGCGGTTCCGGATCCCGTGGCGCGACGGGACGAACGCGCACGTGATCGGGCTCGTTCCCGACCAGGTCGTTACCGACTCGCTGGTCGAGGCGCCGACGGTCCGCGACGGCGAGGCCGTCGCCGACGCTGGACGCGACCTGGCCAAGATCGCGGTGCTCGAGCGGCACCTCGGGACCGGCAGGATGGGAATCGGCCTGGTGCGGGGCTTCGGCCTGGAACGGGGCGCGCTCGGCTCGACCGTCGCCCACGACGCCCACAACCTCGTTGTTGTCGGCACGAACGACGCCGACATGGCCCGGGTTGTCGAGCGGCTCGCCGAGCTCGGCGGGGGAATCGTCGCGGTCGAGAACGGTGAAGTGCTCGCGGACCTGCCCCTGCCCGTCGGCGGCCTGCTGGCCGACCTTCCTCTCGCGGAGGTCGTCGAGCGCAGCGCGGCGTGCACCGCCGCGGCTGAGCGGCTCGGCTGCACGGGCGCGACGCCGTTCCTGACGATGTCGTTCCTCGCGTTGTCGGTGATCCCGAGCCTGAAGATCACCGACCAGGGTCTCGTCGATGTAGACCGCTTCGAGCTGGTGCCGCTCGAGGCGGAATGAGCGTCCTCGCCAACGCCAACGTCGTCACCATGGACGACGCGGGTACGGAGATCGCCGGCGGCTGGATCCGAATCGAGGACGGCTTCGTCGGCGAGGTTGGCGCCGGCCGGCCACCGGAGCCGGGCGCTGACCTGCACGGCGCCGTCGTCACGCCTGCGCTGATCAACACGCATCACCACCTGTTCCAGACCCTGACGCGCGCGCGGGCGCAGGACGCGGATCTCTTCGCCTGGCTGAAGGAGCTCTACCCGTTCTGGGCGCGTCTCGACGCCGAGGGCGAGTATGCAGCGGCGCGCACCGGGCTCGCGGAGCTGGCGCTGTCGGGCTGCGGCACGGTCTTCGATCACCACTACGTGTTCCCTCGCGGCGAGGACGGCCTGATCGAGGCCGAGGTCGAGGCGGCGCAGGAGCTCGGAGTGCGGATCGTCGCCTCGCGTGGCTCGATGGACCTCGGCGCGTCGGACGGTGGGCTGCCGCCGGACTCGCTCGTCGAGCAACTCGACGCCGTCCTCGCCGACACGGAGCGTCTGGCCGGGCTCCATGAGCCCGGCCCGGGCGCGCGGGTGCAGCTAGCGGTCGCGCCGTGCTCGCCGTTCTCGGTGACCGGCCGGCTGATGGAGGACTCGGCCGCGCTCGCGCGGCGGCTCGGGCTGCAGCTGCACACGCACCTCGCCGAGACGGTCGAGGAGGAGGCGTACTGCCTCGAGCTCTACGGCTGCCGGCCTGTCGAGTACCTCGAACGGCTCGGCTGGCTTGCGGGCGACGTCTGGTGCGCGCACTGCGTCCACCTCGAGGCCGGCGACGTGCGGAGGTTCGGTGAGACGGACACCGCGGTCGCGCACTGCCCGACCTCGAACCTGCGCCTCGGCGCCGGCGTCGCGCCGGTTCGGGCACTCCTGGACGCCGGCGTGCGAGTCGGGATCGGCGTCGACGGCTCGGCCTCGAACGAGCGCGGCGACCTGCTCTTCGATGTCAAGCAGGCGCTGCTCGTCGCCCGCGGTCGCGACGGCCCGGCCGCCCTGACCGCGCGGGAGGCGCTCCGCCTTGCCACAAGCGGCAGCGCCACGGTGCTCGGCCGTGACGACCTCGGCGCGATCGAGCCCGGCCGCTGCGCCGACCTGGCAATCTGGCGGACCGACGGCCTCGAGCTCGGCGGCGCCGAGGACCTGCTCGCCGGGCTTGTCCTCTCCGCACCGCACCGCGTCGACCGGCTGATCGTCGGCGGCGAGGACGTCGTCCGCGACGGCGCGCTCGTGCGCGCCTCGGAGCAGGAGATCGCCCATGCGCAGCGGAAGCAGGCGAGTAGATTCGCCGCATGATCTCGACCCACGTCCTCGACACCGAGCGCGGGACCCCGCGCCCCGGCCTGAAGGTCGGCCTCTACCGCGGCGACGAGCTCGTCGCGGAAGGCGTGACCGACGCCGACGGCCGTATCGCCGAGCTCGCGCGCTCCGTCGAGGGAGGTGACTACCGCCTTGTCTTCCACGTCGGCGGCGAGTTCTTCCGCGAGGTCGAGCTCACGCTCTCGATCGACGACCCGGGGCGCCACTACCACGTGCCGCTGTTGATCTCGACGTACTCGTGCACGACCTACCGCGGCAGCTGACCGAGGGCGAGCTGGCCGAGCTCTTCGAGGGCCGGACACGCCTCGTCGACCTGCTCGCGCAGCGGGACGACCCGCTCGGGTCGGCCGACTACGTGATCGCCGAGCTTACCGACCAGGAGAAGCGCGAGGCCCTGAACGCGCACCCTGCGATCGGCGCGCGCAAGCTTTCGGAGCGCTCTGCCGCCGAGCAAGGTGCCGGCGGGCACCCGGCCGTACTGACCGAGCTCACCTACCTGAACCAGGTCTACGAGGAGAAGTTCGGCTTCCGGTTCGTGGTCTTCGTGAACGGCCGGCCGAAGTCGGAGATTCTCAAGGTGCTGCAGGAGCGGCTCGAGCGGAGCAGTGAGGATGAGCTCGAGACCGGCCTGCGCGAGCTCGTCGCGATCGCCCGCGACCGCTACGAGCGACGCTGATGGACCCTTACGCGAACCAGTGGCTCGACCTGCTCATTCGCTGGCTGCACGTCGTCGCCGCGATCGCGTGGATCGGCTCGTCGTTCTACTTCATCGCTCTAGACAATCACTTGCGGCCGCCGAAGGAGGAAGCTGACGCCGAGCGCGGGGTCGGCGGGGAGGCGTGGGAGATCCACGGCGGCGGCTTCTACCAGGTGCAGAAGTACACCCTCGCGCCGAAGACGCTGCCCGAGCCGCTGCACTGGTTCAAGTGGGAGGCCTACACGACCTGGCTCTCCGGCTTCTCGCTGCTGATCGTCCTCTACTACGTCAACGCGAACACGTACCTGATCGACAAGTCGGTGGCCAACCTGCAGCCGTGGGAGGCGATCGCGATCAGCGTCGGTCTGCTCGTCGCAGCCTGGCTCGTCTACGACGGCCTCTGCCGGGTGATCTCGAACGACCTGGCCATCGGGGCCGCCCTGCTCGTGCTGGTGACGCTCGCCGCCTGGGGCGTCAGCCACCTGTTCTCTGGCAGGGCCGAATACATCCAGATCGGCGCGATGCTCGGGACGATCATGGCCGCCAACGTCTTCCTCGTGATCATCCCGGCTCACTGGGATCTGATTCGCGCGAAGGAGGCCGGCCGCGCGCCTGACGCCGCGGCCGCGCTCGAGGCCAAGCGGCGCTCGGTGCACAACAACTACCTGACGCTGCCGGTCGTGTTCACGATGATCAGCAACCACTTCCCGATCACCTACGGCCACTCGTACTCGTGGCTGATCCTCGTCTGCCTGCTCGTGATCGGAGCCTGGGTGCGGCACTTCTTCAACGTCCGCCACACCGGCCGGACCGCGTGGTGGATTCCGGTCACGGCGGGGGTCGGGATCGCGGTCGTCGCGGTCGCGATCCGCCCCGGCGGATCCTCCGGCGGAACGGCGGTTCCGTTCACGCGCGCCCAGGCGATCGTGCAGGAGCGCTGCGTTCCGTGTCACTCGGCGCACCCGACCAAGATCGACTCGGCGCCGATGGGAATCGTCTTCGACACGCCCAAGCAGATTGCGACGCAGGCGAGCCTGATCGAGCAGGTCGCGGTGAGCACGAAGGTGATGCCGCTCGGGAACCAGACCGGGATGACCCAGGCCGAACGGGACACCCTCGGCGCCTGGATCCGACAGGGCGCGAAGACGAGGTAGGTTCCGCGGATGCTCGAGATCGAGGTCGGCGGCGCAAGGTTCGAGGCTCGGCTCGAGGAGCGCGCCGCGCCGGGCACGGTGGCGGCATTCCGGCGGCTGCTACCACTCGAGAGCAAACTGATCCACGTCCGTTGGAGCGGGGAGGCCTGCTGGATCCCGTTCGGCGAACTCGACGTCGGGGTCGGTTCCGAGAACGCGACCGCCTACCCCGCGCCCGGCGAGCTCCTCCTCTATCCCGGCGGTGTCAGCGAGACGGAGATCCTGTTTCCGTACGGGCCGACCCAGTTCGCGAGCAAGGCCGGCGTGCTGGCCGGCAACCACTTCGCCACGATCGTCCGGGGCGGCGAGCAGCTGCGAGAGCTCGGCCCCCTCGTGCTCTGGCAAGGCGCTCAGCCGATCCGCTTCGAAGAGCGCTAACCACTGTCCGAAACGGTCCGTCTGGGGTCAGACCCCGGCCGTGGCCGGCGCGGACAGAGGCGCCGGCGCCCTCGGCACGTCTCCGGCTCAAAGTTGCCGATGCCTGGTCACAGAGGGCCGTGTTTGGGGTCAGACCCCGGACGTGTCGGGTTGGGACAGTTGGGCCAGCACGGCGGTCAGCGCGTCGACCGCTAACTCGATGTCTTCCATGCTGCTGAGCTCCTCGGGGCAGTGGCTGACACCCCCGTTCAAGGAGCGGACGAAGAGCATCGCCGTCGGCACCCCTGCCGCCGCCAGCACCATGGCGTCGTGGCCGGCGCCTGAGACGAGCCGCGGCGCGTCCGGCAGCAGTTCCGAGAGGACCTCGAACGGCGCGCCGCTCATCGCGACCGGTTCGGTGCGCGAGGTTGGCTCGAAGCCGATCGCGTCGACGAGCTCGGCGAGCTTTTCGGACTCGGGCGCGCGAGCATCGACCGAAACGGTGACGCGGACCGGAACGACGTTGGCCGCGTTCGGCTCCACCTCGATGGCACCGACGGTCGCTACTGCCGGCTCCTGGGCCGCCTCCGAAACCCGGGCGATAAAGCGCGCCGCCTTGATCAGCGCGTCGTCGCGTCCGCTCATCGGCGTCGTCCCGGCATGGTCTGCACGGCCCTCGAACACGACCTGCCCGCGCGCCTGTCCGGAGATGGCCGTCACGACGCCGAGCGACTGGCCGGCTCGCTCGAGGAAGGGCCCCTGTTCGATGTGCAGCTCCACGAACGCGGGCGGCAGCTCGCGAAGTTGTTTGCTCCCCATCGGCCCCGCCTCCTCGGCGCGGAAGGCGACCACTGCCATCTCCGCGTCGGGCAGCCGTGCCGCGGCCTCGATCGCTGCGACCACCCCGAGCGCGCCGTCGAACTTCCCGCCGTCCGGGACCGTGTCGAGGTGCGAGCCGCTCCAGACGCGCGGTGAGCCGCGGCGCCCGATCAGGTTCCCAGCCTCGTCGATCTCGCTCTCGAGGCCTGCCTCGCGCATCCAACCGGCGGCGAGCGCGTGCGCCGCGTCCTCTTCGGGCGAGTAGCCCCGGCGCGTGCCCGCGCCGATCGCATACAGCTCGTTCAGACGCTCCTCGATCCGCTCAGCGTTCGTCATCTACTCTGCGCCGCCGCTGCGACGTTTCCACCCCAGAGCATCGCCGATCCGAGCAACGGCGCCAACGCGGCGAGCGCAAAGGCCACCCGCCACGAGGTCGCACCCACGACCGAAGCGAACACAGGCGGCACCATGGTCGCCGTCGTCGTCAGGATCGTCTGTTGGAACCCGATCGCAGCGCCGCTTCGCGCGCGGCCGGCCAGCTCGGCCGCAGCGGCGAACGAGAGCCCGTTCCAGCTCATCGCTATTCCGCCTGCGACCACGAAGGCAGCGACGACCGCGGCGTTCGGAGCCCCGAGTAGTGCAGCTGTCGCCGCCAGCATCGCGAACGCGGCGAGACCGACGAGGCGGAGCGGCCGGATGCGGTCGCCGAGCACGTCGCTCCACCGTCCGACCGCGATTCGGAGGACGACAGCGAGCGCCTGAATCAGCGCGAGCACGAGCGCGGCCTGCTGCGTCGAGAAGTCACGCTCGTCATGGAGGTAGAGGACGAGGAAGCCGGTGATGGAGACCTGCGCGACGAGGTAGAGGCCGGCAGAAGCCCCGATCGTCCACAGGCGGCCGTCCGAGAGGACACGCCTGGCCTGTCCGGCGCCGCTGCCGCCGGGGATGTCCCGAACGATCGCTCCTCCGACGATTGCGCCCGTGAAGGTGAAGCCGGCGAGGAAGAGGAACGCGGCTTCGAGCCCACCGGCCCTTTCGAGCCCCGGCAGCGTCAGGGCCGCCAACGCGGCGCCAAGCGGCGTCGACGTCTGGCGGATGCCCAGGGCAAGGCCCCGCTCGCCTGGATCGAACCAGGACATGACCGCCCGCCCACTCGCCGAATTGACGCTGGCACCCGCTCCGCCGGCGGCGCCGAGAAGAACGACCACTGCGGCGAAGCTCGACGTGAACGCGATCGGAACCGCGAGCGCCGCGCAGAGGCCGAGGCCGGTGGCGAGCACCCGCCGCTCCCCGATGCGGTCGGCCAGCAGCCCCCAGGGCAACAGCGTCCCGATCGGCCCGACCCAGGGCGCGGCGATCACGACACCGACCTGGGTCAGGCTCAGGCCGAGGTCGTCGCGCAGAGCCGGAGCCAGGACGGCGGGAGCGGTGATCAGCGCGAGGTAAGAGGCCTGGGCACCGGTGCCCGCGGCGAGGACCGCCCACCGATAACGGCCGACGGGACGCTCAGGCGGCTCTATAGCCCGAACGGATTGAACGGCTTCGGGCTGGTCGAGACGAGCACGCTCTTCGTCTCGAGGTAAAGGTCGAGCGTCTCGAGGCCAAGCTCGCGGCCGAACCCCGACTGCTTGTAACCGCCGAACGGAATACCGGGGAAGGCGGTGTACGGCATGTTGATGCCGACCGTGCCCGCCTTGATCCGACGTGCGATCCGGTGGCCCCGCGCTGGGTCGCCCGTCCAGACGGTTGCCATCAGCCCGTACTTGACGTCGTTGGCGATCCGCGCAGCGTCCTTCTCGTCCTCGAACGGGATCACGGTCACGACCGGCCCGAAGATCTCCTCCTGCGCGACCGCCATCGCGTTGTCCACTTTGGCGAGCACCGTCGGCGGGTAGAACGCACCCTTGCCGTCGAACGGTTCCCCGCCGGTCACGACTTCGGCTCCCTCCTCGCGGCCCTGTTCGACGAAGCCGTTCACCTTGTCGCGGTGCTCCTCGGAGATCAACGAGCCGACCTGCGTCTCCGCATCGAGCGGGTCGCCGACCTTCAGCCGCCGCGCCACGTCGCTGAAGCTGTTGACGAAGTCGTCGTAGATGGAGCTCTCGACGAGGACGCGCGAGCGTGCCTCGCAGCTCTGGCCCGCCGAGTAGAAGATCGACCAGACCGAGCTCGGGATCGCATCCGCGAGGTTCGCGTCGGCGAAGACGACGTTCGGGCTCTTGCCCCCGAGCTCGAGGGTCAGACGCTTGATCGTGCCCGAAGCGAGGCGCATGATCTCGCCGCCGGTCGCGGTCGATCCCGTGAAGGCGATCTTGTCGACGCCGGGGTGCTGGACGAGGTGAGCACCGACCTTCGTCCCTGGGCCGGGGACGACGTTGATCGCCCCGGGCGGGAAGCCGACCTCGGCTGCGAGCTCGGCCATGCGGAGCGCGCTCAGCGGCGTCGCGGAGTCCGGCTTGAGGACGACGGTGCAGCCGGCCGCGAGCGCCGGCGCCAGCTTCCAGGTCGTCATCATCAGCGGGTAGTTCCACGGGACGATCTGTCCCGCGACGCCGACCGGCTCCTTGAGGGAGTAGAAGAGCAGCGAGCCGCCGATCGGGTTCGAACGGCCGGCGATCGACGCGATCGCGGAGCCATAGAAGCGGAAGTTCTCCACGCCCTGCGCGAGCTCTGCCTTGACCGAAGAGATCGCCTTGCCAACGTTGCGCGCCTCGAGCTCGGCGAGCTCCTTGCGGTTCGCCTGGATCGCGTCGGCGAGTGCGTGCAGGAGGCGGGAACGCTCGGTCGGCGGCGTCTTGCCCCAGTCTCCCTCGAGAGCTGCTCGGGCGGCCTCGACGGCGCGGTCGATGTCAGCCTCGCCGGCGACGGCGACCGTCGCGAGCGGCTCGCCCGTCGCGGGCTCGTTCAGCCCGCGGGTCTCTCCGCCGGCCGGTTCGGCGCTCTCGCCGCCGATGAAGAGTCCGTACTCGCGCTTCGTCGCAACGGCCACGGGGCAGGACGATAGCGGCTCGCGTGAGGGTTTCCGCGCCCTTGCAGGCGGGCACATCGGCGAGATGGCCGAAACTCAAAAGGTTCAGGTAGAAGCCGCGCGGATTCCCGACCGCGACCGGTTGCTCCAGGAGCTCCGGGACGCCGGCCTGGATGCCAAACCGGTCGACGAGATCTGTATCGAGGTCCCCTGCGGCGACGCCGAGCAGGTGCGCCAGGACCTGCTCGCGCTGGCGGAGGACGCGATCATGCGGATCGGCGCGCCGTTCGTGCCCATGAAGCACGAAGGCACGATCTACATCCGGCCGCCGCTTTCGTAGCGCCTCTGAATCCCCGCGAGTCGTAACTGTTCACGCGCGCGCCCGCGCCCCTTGGGGGCGCACGAGCGCCCCTACCGAAACGCTATCGAGCGAACACGCGCGTGTCCGTCACGGAAAGGCGCCGCGGCTGTCACGTTTGCGGGCGCTCGAACAGAGCGGCCTGACCCTGCCCCACGCCCACGCAGAGAGTCGCCAACCCGTAGCGGCCGCCGCGACGGCGCAGCTCGTGCAGCAGCGTCACGACGAGGCGGGCGCCGCTCATCCCGAGCGGGTGCCCGATCGCGATCGCGCCGCCGTTGACGTTGACCTTCCCGGGAGCGAGCCCGAGCTCGCGGATCACCACGAGGCTTTGCGACGCGAATGCCTCGTTGAGCTCGACCAGATCGAGATCGCCGACGCCGAGACCGGCGCGCCCCAACACCTTCCGCACCGCCGGGATGGGGCCGATCCCCATCACGCGCGGATCGACTCCGGCCACCGCAGCGCCGGCGAACGCGCCGAGTGGCTCGACCCCCAGCGAACGCGCCTTCTCAACTGAGACGACCACGACTGCCGCGGCGCCGTCGTTGATGCCGCTCGAGTTGCCCGCCGTGACCGTGCCGCCCCCCCGGAACGCAGGCTTGAGCGCCGCGAGCTTGGCCTCGTCGGTGTCCGGCCGCGGGTGCTCGTCGCGGACCGCATCGCCGACGGCGACCAGCTCGTCCGCGAACCGGCCGGCCTCGTCCGCGGCGGCCCAACGCCGCTGCGACTCGAGCGCAAACGCGTCCTGCTCCTCGCGCGACACCGCGTACCGCTCGGCGACGTTCTCGCCGGTCTCGCCCATCGACTCGAGCGGGATCAGCTCCTCCATGCGCGGGTTCGGGAACCGCCAGCCGAGCGTGGTGTCGTAGACCGTCCGGTCTCCGCGCGGGAAACCGCGGTCGGGCTTGGCGAAGACGAACGGCGCCCGGCTCATCGACTCGACACCGCCGGCGACGAAGACGTCACCCTCGCCGGCTGCGACCGCGTGGCAGGCCGAGACGATCGCCGACAGGCCGGAGGCGCACAGCCGATTGAGTGTCACGCCCGGAACCGAGTCAGGCAACCCGGCGAGCAGTGCCGCCATCCGCGCGACATTCCGGTTGTCCTCGCCCGCCTGGTTGGCGGCGCCGAAGTAGACGTCCTCGACATCTCCGCCATCCACTCCCGCCCGTTCGACAGCCTCGCGGATCACGATCGACGCCAAGTCGTCGGGCCGCTCTCCCGACAGCACGCCGCCGTACCGCCCGACAGGCGTTCGCACGCCGCTCAAGACAACCGCTCTGCTCACTCGAGCGAGGCTAGCTCACGAAGTCGAGCTCGACGCGCTCCGGAAACGCTCCGAGCGCCTCGCCGCGCCGCAGCAGCTCGGTGACGGCCTGCCGTCCCTCCTCGCCGTAGTCGCACGTGAAGTCGTTCACGTACATGCCGACGAAGCGGTCGGCGAGTGCGGTGTCCAGGCCGCGACCGAACCCCAGCGCGTACTCCATCGCCTCGGGTCGGTTCGCAAGCCCGGCTTCGATCGACTCCTTCAGCACCTCCGAGAGCTCGTGCAGCGGCTCCGGCCCGAGATCTCGCCGCGCCACGTTGATTCCGAGCGGCAACGGCAGACCTGTCTCGAGCAGCCACCACTCGCCGAGGTCGACGACCTTGCGCAGGCCCTCAGCTTCGTAGGTGAGCTGCCCTTCGTGGATCAGCAGCCCCGCGTCCGCGCGCCCGGACTTCACCTCGTCGAGGATCTGGTCGAACGGGACTTCACGGAAGCGGAAGTCGCCGAGGAAGAGCTGGAGGACGAGAAAGGCAGTGGTCATGCGCCCGGGGATCGCGATCTCGACGGAGCGCAACTGCTCCCGCTCGAGCGGCTCGCGCGCGACGACGACCGGCCCGTAGCCCGATCCCATGCTCGCTCCGTGCGGGAGCACCGCGTAGTGGCGCTGCACGAACGGGTAGGCGTGCAGCGAGATCGCGGTCGTCTCGAGCTTCCCCTCGAGCGCCCAGTCGTTCAGCGGCTGGATGTCCCGCAGGACGTGCTCGAACTCGAAGCCGCGGGTGTCGATGCGGTCCGCAGCAAGCGCCCAGAACATGAACGCGTCGTCGGGGTCGGGACTGTGGCCGAGCCGGATGAGCACCCGGCGAGGCTAACAGCGTCGCGATGCCGACAGCGCAGTTGGCGCGTACCATGAGCGGCCGTGGCGGAGCCTGCGCTCACGGACGCGATCCAGGACTACCTGAAGGAGATCTACAAGCTCCAGGACGGTGGGGAGCGCGTCTCGGTGACGGCGCTCGCACGTGAGCAGCATGTCGCTCCCGGCTCGGCCAGCGAGATGGTCAAGAAGCTAGCCGCGCTCGAGCTCGTCGACCACGAGCCCTACCGCGGCGTCCGGCTCACGGAGGCCGGCGAGCGTGTGGCCGTCGAGGTGATCCGCCACCACCGGCTGCTCGAGCTCTATCTGGCGGAGACGCTCGGCCTGCACGTCGACGATGTCCACGCGGAGGCCGACCGCCTGGAGCACGTCATCTCCGAGGAGCTCGAGGCGCGGATCGACAAGGCACTCGGTTTCCCAACCCACGATCCCCACGGGGACCCGATCCCGAATGCCGCGCTGGAGTGGCCGAAGTCCGAAGCCGAAGCCCGCTAGCGACCAAAGAACCAACGCTCGAGTGGCCTGAGCAGCTCCTCCCGCGCGAACGGTTCGCAGGCCGCGGCCCGGCCGTCCTGTGCGGAGACGCGGGTGTCGTCGTCGAGCGTCGCATTCGCCTGCTCCAGCGCGTCCTCGAGCTCGTAGCCCTCGAAGAGATAGTCGTCGGGATGCGGCTCTTCGCTGCGGCGGTGCTGCGGGTTGACCGCTCGGCCGACTGCCCAGACCGCGCCGGGCTTCCGTTCGATCCAGATCACGACGCGCTCGGTGACACCCTCGTCGTCGACTCCCTCGAGCAGCCGCTCGGCGAAGACGGCGGTCCGGTCCCCCCGGCGCTTCACGCCCGGACCCTAGCGCGAGCGGTGCCTAGAATCGAGTCGTGAGCAGGCTAACCAGCTTCCTGGGTAATCCGTTCTCCTTCCTTTCCGCGCGGACGTCGAAGGAGGAGCGAATCGCCGCCTACGTAATCCGCGAGCACGACAGCGGCAGACGTCTCGATGAGATCGTCGAGGATCCCTACGTACGCAACAGGGTCACCCCGGCCGAGCTCGCTCGGCTGCTCGAGCGCCCAGAGGTGATCGAGGCAATCGGCCACGCGACGGTTGCCGAAGCACAGGGCCGCCTCGCCTAGACCTCCGCTCCGACCTTTTGGGCCCGCGCCTTTTCGAGCGCGACCGAGCCGATCGCGACGTCCCAGGCGGCCAGGCCGTTCGACTTGAAGAGAACGATGTCGTCGTCCGCCTGACGGCCCTCGAGCTCGCCGGCGACGACCTCCTGTAGCTCGTGCACCTCGAGCCAGTCAAGCACGCCGGCCTGGACCGGCTCGATCAGGTCGCCCGACTCGAGCCTCGCCTGCTCGCGCGAGTCGCAGCAGACGAAGGCTGCGCGCTCGAGCACGGCGTTGTCGAGCTCACGCGCCCGCGGCTCGTTGGCGCCCACAGCGCAGACGAGCACGCCGGGACGCAGCCACTCCCCGCGGAGGACCGGATCCTTCGCGGTGGTCACGGTGACGACGACGTCGCAGTCGGCTGGCTCGCGAGGCGATTCGCCCGGCTCGGCGCCCGTCTCCGCGCAGAACTCGGCGAGCCGCTCGGGCGTCCGGCAGTGGGCGACCACGCGCTCGATGCCCGGCAATGCCTCGCGGATGCAGGCGACCTGGCTGCGCGCCTGCCAACCGCAGCCGATCACGCCGAGGCTCGACGAATCCGGACGCGCCAGGTTCTTCGCGGCGACGCCGCTCGCGGCCCCGGTCCTGAGCTGTCCGAGCTTGTCCGCCTCGATCACGGCCGCGAGCTCGGCCGACTGCGTATCGAAGAGGACGACGACGAACGGCGTACCGCCCGGCAGCCATGTGTATGCCTTCAGCCCCGCAAGCCCGAGCTCGCGGTCGACGGCGGCCATCACCGCGAACACGCCGTCCTCGACCCGCATCCGCTCGCGCGGCCGGTTCTCGACCTCGCCGGCCGCGAGACGCCGGAAGCTGCCCTCGACGGCCTCGAGCGCATCGGCCGGGGTCAGCAGCGATCCGACCTCGGCCTCGGTCAGGTAGAGCGGCACGCCGCGAGTCTACGAGTCGGACTTCTTGATGAAGCTGATCGCACCGCTCGTCTCGAGGACCGCCCACTGCACCTCGTCGAGAGACGCGATCTGCTGCAGGCGCGCCTCCTCCATGAGGTCCTCGAAGCTCAGGCGCTCGCGGTGGAGGTTCTTCTCGATCGGCTTGCCGTCCTCGACCACGACGATCGGCTGCCCGTCGAGCACGGGTCGCAGGAACGGCACGCGGAAGCTCATGTAGGAGGTGGCGACCTGGAGGACCGCGATCGTCCCGACGACGATTGCCGCCCCCGTGACCGAGTAGTCGTCCTGCGTCAGTCCCTGCTGGATCGAGTCGCCGAGCACGATCAGCAGGATCAGATCGAACGGCTGCAGGGAGGAGAGCTCACGGCGCCCGACCACCCGCGTGAGAACGAGCACGAATGCGTAGAGGACGACCGAACGGATCGCGAGATCCATTACGGAAAGACGGACACCTTCTGATGGACCGCAGCCACCAGCGTATCCCCGTCGAACAGCGTCGTCGAGCGGGACCGATGCCCGACGTTCGTCGGGTTGACCTGGAACTGCATGTAGAGGATGAAGGAGTGGTTACTCGGAATGTGCCCGAGGGTGAAGTCGAGCTGCCCGTCGTGGCTCGCCTCTCCCGTCGGGCTCGGCTCGATGGTGTTCATGGACATCCCCTCCGCCCAGCCGGTGCCGAGACGGAGAATCGCGTTCTTCAAGTCCTGGTGCGCCGTGATGTGGAAGCGGGCTTCCCAGAGCACGCCTCCGCGGAGCTTGGTCGGGGCATAGACGCTCAATGTCGCCGCCGGCACGGTCACCTTCGCCGTCGTCGGCCGCTGGCCGAACACATTGAACAGGGCGAGCAGCGGGACGAGGGCGATCAGAGCGAACAGAGAGCGCCGGATCCACAGACCCTTGTCGCGACCGCGCATGTCGCGGTCGCGCGCAAGGTCGATCGCCTCGGGCGTAGCCACGCGACCCGGTTCGCCGCAAGCCGTTTACGTCCTGCGCACTCTTCAAGCCGGACCGCGACTCGCGGTGCATTCACCCGGCGTTGTCGAGTTTGAGGAGCCGTAGGAGCTCCCCGATGTCATGGCCGTCTTGCGCGGGGTGGCGCATGGCGATGTCGGCGTTGACGCGATAGTGGTTGCGTCGGCCGACTCGTTCGCTCTCCACATAGCCGGAATCGATCAGGTCCGCGACGATCCGTTGCGCGGCCCGCTCGGTGATCCCGACCGTTTGTGCGATGTCGCGGAAGCGGGCGTCGGGGTCGCGTTGGATGCAAAGCAGAACCTGAGTGTGGTTCGAGAGGAATCGCCAGCTCTTGTTGTTGTCAGGGCTTGACATACGACATGAATAGCGTATATTTCCTGTCGTCAAAAACGTGTCGTGTCACGCTAAGCGCGATTTCAGGAGCGTATCATGAGAGAGCTGCTTGGAGAGGTCAATCAGAGGATCCGCGACCTCGCGTCAGATCTCGATTCGCATGACGTCTCGGATTGGGAGTTCATTTGTGAGTGCGGCGACCGCAGCTGCACCGAAACGATCGGCCTCTCCCTCGCCCTGTACGACGACCTCAAGCACGCCGACGTGGCGCTACTCGCACCTGGACATGCGCTTAGGCGCTCCGCTTAGGCCGCGGCCCGTGATCTATGCGCCCGGCATGATTCGAACATGCGACCTCTGCCTCCGCAGGGCAGCGCTCTATCCCCTGAGCTACGGGCGCGCGGGAGCCAAGTGTAGCCGCGCGGTTTCGCCGCCGACCGTGAGCTCTGCGTTCTCCGGAACCACCGTCCGGACGTAGCCGAGAGCCAGGCCGGGAACTGCGCTCGTGACGCGGCCGACCGTCTTGCCTTCGTGCTCGATCTCGTCTCCCGGCCCCGCGTTTGCGACCTCGAGCACGCGGAGGCGCCGGTTGACGTGACCGCGGTAGTGGAGCCTCGCGATCGGCTCCTGACCTGGATAGCAGCCCTTCGTGAAGCTGATGTGCGTCTCGTCGAGGCCGGCCTCCCCCGGCAGGATCGACTCGTCCAGCTCGAAGCCCCAGCGGGGAATCGCGGCCCCGATCCGCACACGCTCGGCCTCTTCCTCGGAGGCCTCGTCCCCTTCGGGCCGCTCCCCGATGACCTCGTCCGCGCCCAGGACGAGCCACGACTCGTGCTCCTCGGGCGCGATCTCGCACTTCGCCGCGAAGCGCATGCGGGTCAGCTCGGCGACGACCCGGTCGCCCAGCTCGGGCTCGGTCAGCAGCAGGAAGTCGTCCTCCGAGCGGCGCAAGACTCGCAGCGGCGCGATGATCCGCGCCTTGGGCGTCAGCAGCAGCGCGTCGCAGAACTCAGCGACGCCGAGCGCCTCCACGTCGTTGGAGACCATCCGTTGCAGGTAGTCCCCGGCATCGGGACCCGAGACCCGAACGAACGCCCTCGGCCGGCGAACGATCCGCTGGGAAGTCTGAGCAACCACCCTCGTTAGTGTAGGAATCGTGTTCCGCTCGAAAGCAGAGCAGAAGGTCGCGGACGCCGGCTATGACCCCGCGCGGCTGCCTCCAGGCCAGTACCTGACCGAGAAATGGCCTGTTCTCCATGCGGGCGGCGTTCCCGAGACCGACCTGGCGACGTGGGACTTCAAGGTCTTCGGCGACGTCGAGAACCCGGTCAATCTGACCTGGGAGCAGCTGCAGGAGCTGCCGTCGACCGAGATCACGATCGACATCCACTGCGTGACCCGCTGGAGCCGGTTCGATACGAGCTTCCGCGGCGTCCACTGGCGCGACCTCGCCGAGCTCGTGAAGCCGCGGCAGAGCGCCCGCTTCGTCGTCGCCCACGCCGAGCAGGACTTCACGTCGAACGTGCCCCTCGAAGCGCTCGAGGACGAGAACGCGATGATCGCGTACGAGGCCGACGGCGAGCCGCTCGAGCCCGAGCACGGCTGGCCCTTGAGACTGGTGATCCCGACCAAGTACTTCTGGAAGAGCGCCAAGTGGCTGCGCGGCCTCGAGCTCCTCGACCACGACGAGCCAGGGTTCTGGGAGCGCTACGGCTACCACAACGACGCGGACTACTGGCGCGAGGAGCGTTACAGCTTCTAACTCTCGTACAAAGAAATAGAACCGTTAATATCGACCCCTCTTCGAAACTCTCGAAGGAGGGGTGAGATGAAGAGATTTCTTGCGGCCACGGCTCTAGCCGTGAGCGCAGTGGCGGTCGTCGTCGGAGTGGCCGCGGCGACGCCGAACAACTCTGACACGCTCGTCACCGTCGGCAGCCCGCCGACACCGTTCTCGCAGAACAAGCAGAACGAGCCCGCGGTAGCGGTGAATCCCAACGATCCAGGCATCGCCGCGGCGGGCGTCAACGAAGAGGTCGATATGGAGGCCTGCAACAACCGGGACGACAAGACCTGTCCGTTCACGCCGGGTGTCGGCACCTCGGGCGTCTATTTCTCGGACACCGGCGGCTCGAGCTGGATCCAGCCGACCTACACAGGCTGGACGGCGCGTGACTGCCTCGGCGTGGTCGGCACGTCGTCTGCTCCGGCCGACAACTGCGATCCGCACGTCGGCCCGATCGGGACGCTGCCGAACTACTTCGAGAACGGACTCATTTCGGACGGCGACCCGGCGGTCGCATTCGGTCCTCAGCGCGGCTCGAACGGCAGCTTCGACTGGTCGAACGGGTGGCGCCTCTACTACGCCAACATCACTTCGAACTTCAACTTCCAGCGCAAAGGCGGTACCACGGGATTCGAGGCGGCAGCAGTCTCACGGCTCGACAGCCAGAACTACGCGGCCGCGAAGGCCGGCGACAACAACGCGTGGAAGGCGCCTGTGATCGTTTCGAAGCAGAACGCGGCCCTGTTCTCCGACCACGAGATGGTCGCGGTCGACGACGCATCGTCGAGCCCGTTCTTCGGCCACGTCTACGTCTGCAACGCGGCGTTCCGCGGGACCGCGGAGGAGTTCGGCAGGGGCAATGCCGCCCCGGACCCGATCGTGCTCAACTCCTCGCCCGACGGCGGGGACACGTGGACCACGCGCTCGTTCTCACCTGCCGTGAACAACGGCACGATCGCCGGCCGGCAGGACTGCGCCGTCAACACGGACAGCAAGGGCACGGTCTACGTCTTCTGGGACGGCACGGACCCGAAGACGAAGACGCTCGCGATCTTCATGGCCCGCTCGTTCGACGGCGGCCTGACCTTCGAGCGGCCGGCACAGATCGTCACTCACATCGTCACCACCGGGATCCGGGACTTCACGGGCGACCTCACGTTCGACGGGCAGGCCGGCGCGCGTGACGGGTCGTTCCCGACTGTCGACATCGCGAACGGCGCTCCGACCGGAGCGGACGCGTCCGACGAGATCGTGCTCGCGTGGTCGAACGGTCCGACCCCGTCCGACACCCATCCTGGACCGAACGAGCAGGTGATGGTGATGACGTCCACCAATGGAGGCGATTCGTGGACGGCGTCGGGTGTGGCGTCACCCGCGAGCGACCGACCGGACTTCCCGGCGATCGCGATCTCGCCGAACGGCACCGACGCCTACCTGACGTACATGGACTTCCTGCAGCCCTGGCAGTCGAACAACACGGCTCCGCGCCTGTTCGGAGGAGTCGTGCGGCACGCGGACGTGAACCCAGCGACGGGCGCGATCGGCGCCTGGAGCGACATCCACCGTGCGCCGACCGGCGACGCTCGAGGCTCGAGCGCCAACGCGCTGATCGACGAGTTCCTCGGCGACTACGACTACGCCTTCGCGACACGAAATGGCGTAGTAGCCGTCTGGAACGACGCGCGTAATGCGGCCGACTGCCCGGCGATCGACGCGTACCGCGATGACGTCGCGAGTGGGGCCGCGGCAGGCGACTCGACCGATCCGACGCGGCCGGCGCCGCAGCAAGACTGCCCGGCCACGTTCGGGAACACGAACATCTACGGCGGCTCGTACGCCGATCCGACGCCGTAGGCGCTGTTCGCAGGCGGAGGCCCGGTTCTCCCGGGCCTCCGCTGCCGCTTTCCGATAGGTATAGGCCCGATTCCAATCCCATGGAGGGGAAGAGATGAGGAAGCTGTTGCTAGTGCCGCTCCTCTTGACGCTGCTGTTCGGCGTGGCGTCGATCGCGGGAGCGCAACCACCAACGGGAACTGAGGCGCTTGTCAGCATCGGTAGCCCGTCGGCACCGTTTTCGCAGAACAAGCAGAACGAGCCCGCGATGGCGGTGGACGCGGAGCACCCGAACGTGCTCGCCGCAGGGTCGAACGACAACATCGACATGGAGGCGTGTAACGCAGGCGACCCAACGACCTGTCCCTTCACCCCCGGCGTCGGTTCCTCGGGGATCTACTTCTCGTTCGACAACGGCGAGCACTGGACTCAGCCGACGTACACGGGATTGACAGCCCGCGACTGCCTGGGGCCGGCGGCCTGCACGGCGCATCCGGGCGCGATCGGGACACTGCCGTGGTACTCCGAGAACGGGCTCGTCTCCGACGGCGATCCCGCGCTGGCATTCGGGCCGGTGTACAAGAACGGCGGGTTCTCCTGGGATAACGGCTCGCGTCTCTACTACGCGAACCTGACCTCGCAAGTGAACGCCGCGCGTAACGACGCCTTCCGCGGTTACGAGGCGGTCTATGTCTCCCGCACCGACAATCCGCTGGCGGCGGCACTCGGTGGATCAGCAGGTAAGGCAGCCTGGCAGCAACCCGTGCTCGTCACGAAGCAGAGTGGTTCGACGTTCTCGGACAAGGAACAGGTTTGGGCCGACAATGCGTCTTCGAGCCCGTTCTTCGGCACGGTCTACGTCTGCAACGCGTCCTTCCGCGGAAACGCCTCGTTCAAGAATGCGAACGAGCCTGCACCCCTGACGGTGTCCGTGTCCCATGACGGCGGCGACACATGGCAGTCGAAGCAGCTGACTCCGGCGGCGTCGGGCCCGAACAACGGCTCGGCGAACGGGTTCGGCATCTCGGGCTGCACGGTCCGGACCGCGTCGGACGGAACGGCGTACATCTTCGCCGAGCGGTTCTCCGCCAGCGGGCATAGCGCGCACGTGATGTTCAAGTCGGCGAACGGCGGCTCCAGCTGGACGAAGCCCGTCGTGACGCAGACCGTCGTCGATCCGTGCTTCGCGACCAGCAATGACGGCTCCGGACAGCGGTGCGTCGAGGACGGGCTTGCGGGTGCACGCAACGACCTGGCAGCCTCGCCGAGCGTCGACATCGCGAACGGTGCGCCGACGGGTGCGGACGCGACGAACATGATCGTGGACGCGTGGGCAGACGGAAGTGGCGGACTCAACAATGAGCACGTCATGTTCAGCTCGAGCCCGGGCGCCAGCGGCGGGGCGACCTGGACCACCCCGACGCCGATCGAGTCGGCGGGTGACCACGGCTACTACGCTGCCCCGGCGATCTCGCCGAACGGAACGGACGTCTACGTTGTCTACAACGCGTTCGACACGCCGTATGCACTCACCACGAGCACCCCGCGGGTTCTGGTCGGCGTCGTCAAGCACGCGGCGGTGTCCGGCGGCGCGGTCGGGGCGTTCTCGGAAGTGCATCGAGGAGCACCCGGCGATCCGCGCGGTTCGAGCCAGAACAACCTCGTGATGGAGTTCCTGGGCGACTATGTGTACGCCGTGGCGACGCGGGACTACGGCGCAGGCGTCTGGAACGACACCCGAAACGCCGCCGACTGCCCGGCGATCGACGCCTACCGCCAGTCGTTCCAAACCGGCGGCTCGGTGCATGTGCCCGCGCCGAACGCAGACTGCCCGGCGACGTGGGGCAACAGCGACATCTTCGGCTGGACCTCAGGCTGAAGACCATGCACAGCAGAAGGGCCGGCGCTGCCGGCCCTTCTGCTCCCGGCAGGCGGAGAGGAGGAGTCGAATGAGGTTGATGCGTTTCGTGACGTTCGCTGTCACGCTGGTCGCGTTCGCCTGGGTCGTGCAGGCGGGCGCCGCAAGCTCCGGGGGCACCACGAGCTCCGGAAGTGCCGGATCCGGGTGCATCGCGCACCATCCGATGTATGTGGAGGGCACGTTCGAGGTTCAGTACGCGGCCGGCTGCTCCGGCCACGACGAGCCCGAGCTCGATCCCGTCTCGAGCGCGGCTCACTCGGCACAAGACCTGACCTGGAGATTCGTGCTGCCGAGCGCCGGCTCGTCCAACGTGTCTGCGACGGGACCGACGTTCTGGTTCGGCGGCACGGTCACCGACCCGAACAGCCTGTTCGGCCAGTCGTTCCTGGAAGTGCAGTTCTATCCCGATTCGATCGTCCGCAACTGCACCCCGAACGGCGGGTTCCAGGTCTCGTACGCGAAGGACGCCTACTCGGTCTGCTCGCCTGTCTGGAGCATCCACGCGACCGGGCAGAAGCCGGTCCTCCACGAGCCGGCCGCGTTCAACGCGATGCTCACGACCGGAGCGAAGCACGTGCCGCTCGTCATGCACGCGGGCGACACGATCGACATCCATTTCCACGTCGTCTCGCAGTCTCAGGGCTGGCACATCGACGTCACCGATGAGACGACAGGGGGCTCGGGGACAATCGTCCTCAACAGCGCCGACGGGCCGCTGCTGCCGGCCTTCGACAAGCAGGAGATCGGCAACGCCCTCGGCTGGGGGCTCGTCAACGACACCCCGAACTCGTTCGTCTGGGAGATCGGCCACACCTCGCCTTTCACGGCTCCGCGCTCCCAGTACTGCATCCCCGGGCAGCTGATCTGCCAGTCCTTCAACGAGCCGGCCTGGGCCGGGACGTCGCCGATCCAGATCAAGTCGGTGACCTTCGGCGACAGCTCGCACCCGACTTCGTGGGCGACGGTGTCGGACACCGGTGGTAAGGCCGAGATCCTCGGCAACTCGTTCGTCGGCCCGACCGATTGCTCGGGTTACGGAGGCCCGTTCTGCACGTACCCGTTCTTCACGCAGGGTTCGAGCGGGGTCCACTACGGCACGGACTTCCCCGACGAGACCAACCACCTCGGGGGCGTCGACCAGTTTGCTCAGATGACCAATTGCCCGGGGCCGCTCGGGCCGACCTACTGCGTCACGCCGGTCCCGATCAACCTCCCTTAGAGAGCCACGGTGGGTGGGGGCGCTTCGGCGCTTCCACCCGCCCGATTCCCTCCAGAAAAGGCGAAAAGCCCTAAGAGGGCGTTTCGCCGAGGGGATGGGGCGGTGGGTCGCCTGTTCTATCGGCGACCGGACGTTCCCTCCCCTCACCCAATCGGGTGAATAGCCAAAGAAGAGCCCGGCTCTGCCGGGCTCGTTACCAAGCAAAAGGGCCGGCGGAGCCGGCCCTTTTGCTGTGCCACCCAACGAGGGGGCTCATGGGGGAAACCGGGTTTCCCCCATGCGATTTACATCATGCCGCCCATATCGGGCATGCCCGCGCCGGCGCCGACCGGATTCTTCTCCGGCGGCTCGGCGACGACTGCCTCGGTGGTGAGGATGTTCTTCGCGATCGACGCGGCGTTCTGCAGCGCCGAGCGCGTCACCATGGTCGGGTCGATGATCCCGGCCGCGAAGAGGTCCTCGATCTCGCCCGTCTCGACGTTCAGGCCGTGGCCCTTGTCCGCCTCGCGGATGTCGGAGACGACGACCGAGCCCTCCAGTCCGGCGTTCTGCGCCAGCTGGCGGATCGGCTCCTCGAGCGAGCGGGCGATGATCGCCGCGCCCGTCTTCTCGTCACCGTCGAAGGAGTCGAGCTTGATCGCCTCGCTCGCGTTCAGGAGCGCGACGCCGCCGCCGGGGACGATGCCCTCCTCGAGGGCCGCCCGCGTGGCCTGCAGCGCGTCCTCGACGCGGTGCTTCTTCTCCTTCATCTCCGTCTCCGTTGCAGCGCCGACCTTGACGACGGCCACGCCGCCCGCGAGCTTCGCCAGGCGCTCCTGGAGCTTCTCGCGGTCGAAGTCGGAGTCGGTGTTCTCGATCTCGGCCTTCAGCTGCTTGATGCGGGCCTTGATCCCCTCGCTGTCACCGCCACCGTCGATGATCGTCGTCGAGTCCTTGTCGACGACGACGCGGCGGGCGCGACCCAGCTGCGAGAGCTTCGTGTTCTCGAGCTTGAGGCCCATCTCCTCGGTGATCACCTCGGCGCCGCTGAGGATCGCAATGTCCTCGAGCATGCGCTTGCGGCGGTCGCCGAAGCCGGGAGCCTTGACCGCAACGGCGGTGAAAGTGCCGCGCAGCTTGTTGACCACGATCGTCGCGAGCGACTCGCCCTCGACGTCCTCGGCCACGATCAGCAGCGGCTTGCCGGCCTGGATCACCTGCTCGAGCACCGGCAGCAGGTCCTTGACGGCCCCGATCTTCTGGTTCGCGACCAGGATGTACGGGTCCTCGAGGACTGCCTCCATGCGCTCGGCGTCCGTGATCATGTACGGCGACAGGTAGCCCTTGTCGAACTGCATGCCTTCGGTGAACTCGAGCTCGAGCCCGAACGTCTGGCCTTCCTCGACGTTGACGACGCCGTCCTTGCCGACCTTCTCGATCGCGTCGGCGATCACGTCGCCGATCTCGCGCTCGCGCGCGGAGATGGTGGCGACCCGGGCGATGTCCTCCTTGCCGTTGACCTCCTTGGACTGGCCCTTGAGGTCCTCGACGACAGCGTCGACCGCCGTCTCGATGCCGCGCTTGAGCGCCATCGGGTTCGCGCCGGCCGCGACGTTCTTCAGGCCCTCGCGGACGATGCCCTGAGCGAGCACGGTCGCGGTCGTCGTGCCGTCGCCGGCGACGTCGTTGGTCGCGGTCGCGACCTCGCGGACGAGCTGCGCGCCCTGGTTCTCGAAGACGTCCTCGACCTCGATCTCTCGAGCGATCGTGACGCCGTCGTTGGTGATGGTCGGCGCGCCGAACTTCTTGTCGAGCACGACGTACCGACCCTTCGGGCCAAGGGTGACCTTGACCGCGTCGGCGAGGATGTTCACGCCACGCTCGAGCGAGCGGCGCGCATCCTCGTTGAACTTCAGCTCCTTGTGAGCCATTCAGCTTCCTCCCTTGTTGTTACGCAGCGGCGCCCGCGGGCTCACGCGTTCCGACGACCTTGGCGAGCACATCCGACTCGCGCAGGATCAGGACGTCGTCGGAGCCGAGCTTGACCTCGGTGCCGCCGTACTTCGAAAAGATGATCTCGTCGCCCTCGGCAACGTCCATCGGGACGAGCTCGCCGCTGTCGTTGCGGCTGCCGGGGCCGACCGCGAGGACCTTGCCGCGCTGCGGCTTCTCCTTCGCGGTGTCGGGCAGGACGATCCCGCTCGTCGTCGTCTCCTCCTCTTCGAGGACCTCGACAATCAGGCGGTCGCCCAGCGGCTGTAGATCCATCCAGATGCCTCCTTACTACGTACTTTGTGACACTGCTTGGCACTCTCGGATGGCGAGTGCCAGGCGATTTTATAGGCACTCATGCGGGTCGCGCAACCTCGTTCCGAAAACGATCCTGGCTGTGTTACAAACCTCCCGGTGAAACGGGAATTCTCGGCCGGAGGTGTCCTCGTCCGCAAGCTCAAAGGCGACTGGGTGCTCGCGGCGATCCGGCCGGCCGGCAAGAAGCCGGGCGTGTGGGCGCTGCCGAAGGGGAACATCGGCCGCGACGAGGACCCACGAGAGACGGCTCGCCGGGAAGTCCATGAGGAGACGGGAGCCACAGGGCGCCTGGTCGACAAGCTCGGCGACGTGCGGTACATCTACACCTGGGACGGCGAGCGGATCTTCAAGGTCGTCAGCTTCTTCCTGCTCCGCTACTCGAGCGGCCGTCTCGGTGACTTGCCGCCCGCGACCGCCCACGAGGTCGCCGAGGTGCGCTGGCTGCCGCTCGCGGAGGCGCCGAAGCTTCTGGCGTACGGCGGCGAGCGGGAGATGGCTGAGCGCGCACTAGCCTCCCTGGCCTCCGGAACCGTATGATTGCGCGACTTTCGCCGCAGACGTGTTGACCGGAGCCATGTACGCCCTCAACTTCTACTCGCCAATGGTGGCCGACCAGCTCCGCTCGGGTCGCAAGACGGCGACAATCCGGCTCGGCGACAAGTCGGGCAAGTACAAGAAAGGCATGATCGTCCAGGTGCTCGCCGGCGCCCGCTACAGCCCTCGTGAGCGGGTCTTCGACGCGGTGATCGACAAGGTCGAGGTGAAGAGGCTCATGGACCTGTCGCCGCGGGAGATCGAGCACGACAACCCGGAGATCCGGCGCAACGAGGAGATGGCCCACTTCCTCGGCCAGCTCTACAACCGCGAGGTCACCGACGACGACACCGTCACGGTGATCCGCTTCTCGCAGATCCGGGGCTGACCGCGCCTAGCGGCGCGTCTTTCGGATCGGGACGCCGAACTGCTCCGCCGGCCGAAGCCCGGCGCCGCAGGCCTCGCACTCGACCGCGAAGGCCGAGCTGAAGCGGGCGCCGCAGTTCGGGCAGCGCGCCCGCATCTCGCCGCCGCACTGCGGGCACGCGGACGGCAACTCGTCCTCGAACGCCTCGAAGTAGCGCTGCACGAAGCCGCACCCGAGGCAGAACGCAACCCAGTCGCCCAGCGTCTTCCGGCGCTCTTCGCGCAGCCAGTCGGCGGCCTTGCCCACGCCGTCACTGTACTCGGGAGCGATCGTTACGATTCCCCGGCGATGGCGATCCGTGAAGCAGAGCCGCTCGGCTCGCTGAGTGAGGTCAAGGAGGCGGGGCTCGACCGCGAGGACCTGCTCGGCATCTACCGCAACATGCTGGTCACGCGCGGGATCGAGGAGCGCGGCCACATCCTCTACAAGCAGGGCAAGATTCCGGGCTCCTTCTACACGGGCCGCGGCAACGAAGCGTCGTCGGTCGGGGTCGCGACCGCTCTGGGGCCTGACGACGTCGGCACGCCGCTGCATCGCGACATGGGTGTCCATGTCACGCGCGGCGTGGAGCCTTGGCGCATCTTCGCGCAGTACATGGGCCGGTACGACGGCCCCACGCACGGGCGCGACGGCAATGTCCACATGGCCGACGCGAACCTGGGGCTGATCGCCATGGTCAGCCACCTGCCGGCGATGCTTCCTGTCGCGGTTGGCTGCGCGCTCGCATTCCGGATCCGGGGCCAGGACCGCGTCGCAGTCGGCTGGTACGGCGAAGGCGCTTCCGCGCGCGGCGACGCGCACGAGGCGATGAACTTCGCCGGCGTCCGGCAGCTGCCGGTCGTCTTCATTTGCGACAACAACCAGTGGGCCTACTCGACGCCGACTCATCTCGAGTACGCCTGCGAGCATCTCGCCGACCGGGCGCAGGGGTACGGGTTTGACGGCGTCGTCGTCGACGGAACCGACGTGCTCGCCGTCTACCGCGAGACGAAGAGCGCGATCGAGAAGGCGCGCAGCGGGGGAGGACCGACGCTGATCGAGTCCCTGACGCTGCGCATGGAAGGCCACGCCGTCCACGACGACGCTTTCTACGTGCCCAAGGAGATGTTCGAGCAATGGGCGAAGAGCGACCCGATCGAGCGCTTCCGGACCTGGCTGCAGGAGCACGCCGAATTGACCGGCGCCGAGGAGGACGAGATCACGGCCGGCGTCAAGAAGCTCCTGAACGACGCGCTCTCGCGCGCGGAGGAGTCGCCGCTGCCCGATCCGGCGAAGCTGACTGAGGGCGTGTTCGCGACGCCGGAAGACCTCGACACACCTCATCACAAGTGAGCGAGAAGACCTACCTGCAGGCGATCTCCGACGGCCTCCGCGAGGAGATGCGCCGCGACAAGCGCGTCTTCGTGATCGGCGAGGACGTCGGCGTCTACGGCGGCGCCTTCAAGGTGACGCTCGGCTTTCAGGAGGAGTTCGGCGCCTGGCGGGTGATCGACGCGCCGCTTTCGGAGACCGCGATCGTGGGCGGCTGCACCGGCGCGGCGATCATGGGAATGCGCCCGGTCGCCGAGATGCAGTTTGCCGACTTCATCTCCTGCGCCTGGGACCAGCTCGTCACGGTCGCCGCCAAGCAGCGCTGGCGCGCCGGGACGCCGGTGCCGATCACCGTGCGGCTCCCGTCGGGTGGCGGCTTCTCCGGCGGCCCGTTCCACTCGCAGAACCCGGAGAGCTCGTTCGCGCACATCCCCGGCCTGAAGGTGATCTGCCCGGCGACGCCCGAAGACGCCAAGGGCCTCCTCGCCAGCGCGATCCAGGATCCGAACCCGTGCCTCTACTTCGAGCACAAGCACCTCTACCGGCGGATCAAGGCTGAGGTGCCGGACGAGCGCTACGAGACGCCGTTCGGGAAAGCCCGCGTCCACCAGGAGGGCGACGACATCAGCGTCATCACCTGGGGCGCGATGGTCTACACGGCCGAGGAGGCCGCGGCGCAGGTGGCCGGCGACGGCGTCTCCGTCGAGATCCTCGACCTCCGGACGCTGATCCCGTGGGACAAGCAGGCAGTGCTCGAGTCGGCGCGGAAGACGTCGAAGGTGCTCGTCCTGCACGAGGACACGCACACCGGCGGCTTCGGCGGCGAGATCGCGGCGACGATCGGTGAGGAGGCGTTCGAGGACCTCGACGCGCCGGTCAAGCGGATCACGGCGCCCGACAGCCCCGTGCCGTTCTCGCCGCCGCTCGAGAAGGCGTACATCCCGCAGGTCGACGACGTGGTCGCAGGGCTGCGAGACCTGGCCGAGTACTGATTAAGGAGACAATGACAGCGCTCTCATCAACCGAACGAATCCCGCCCTCCTTCGAAACGTCATCCCAGGACGCGTAGCGTTGGCAACAGAGACCGCCGTCGACGTCGTGATGCCGCAGATGGGCGTCTCCGTCTCCGAGGGCACGATCACGAAGTGGCTCAAGTCCGAAGGCGACCAGGTCGAGGCCGACGAGCCGCTGCTCGAGATCTCGACGGACAAGGTCGACACCGAGGTCCCCTCGCCTGCGTCGGGAACGCTGACCCAGATCGTCGTCCAGGAGGGCGAGACGGTCGAGGTTGGCACGAAGCTCGCACAGATCGGCGGCACAGAATCGACCGCGGCCGCTGAAGCGGCTCCGGTCGAGGAGGTCCCCCAGCCTGCGACGGCCCAGGCCGCCGCCGAATCAGCTGCGGCCTCGGGAGCCGAGGGCGAAACGCCGGCCCCGGAGCCGGTGGCGGAGGCGGAGCCGGCAGCTCCCGCGGCGCCTGCTGGCGACGGCGCGGCCGACGGCAAGAGCTTCGTCTCGCCGGTCGTGGCGCGAATCGCTTCCGAGCACGGCGTCGATCCCGCCCAGGTGCAGGGCAGCGGCCGCGGCGGGCGCGTCACCAAGAAGGACATCCTGAACTTCATCGAGCAGGGAGCTCCGGCCTCAGCCCCGGCGGCGCCCGAGGCTCCTCCGGCTCCGGCCGAGCCCACGCCTGCTCCGACGCCTCCGGCACCGCCACCGACCGCACCAGCGGCCGAGCCGGCCGTGCCGCAGCCGGTCGGCGCTGCCGAGGGCGAGCAGTTCGAGCCCATGAATGCGATGCGCCGCGGCATCGCCGAGCACATGCGCCGCTCGCTCGACACCGCCGCGCACGTCACGAGCGCGATCGAAGTCGACATGTCGAAGGTCGTCGGTATTCGAAAGAAACTGAAGCCCGAGTACGAGAAGGCCTACGGCATCAACGTCACCTACCTCGCGTTCATCGCGCGCGCGACCGTCGAGACGCTGCGCGACTACCCGTGGATCAACGGGGAGATTCGTGGCGAGCAGATCGTCACGCGGAACTACGTCAACCTCGGCTTCGCCGTCGAGCTGACCGACGGCAAGGGGCTGATCGTGCCTGTGCTCAAGCACGCGGAGGGCCTCAACCTCCTCGGGATCGCGCGCGGCGTCGTCGACATCGCGCAGCGCGCCCGCGACAAGAAGCTCTCGCCCGACGACGTCCAGGGCGGCACGTTCACGATCACGAACCCCGGCGGCTACGGCACGTTCCACGGCACGCCGGTGATCAGCCAGCCCCAGGCCGCGATCCTGGGCACCTACGCGGTCGTCAAGCGGCCGTGGGTGATCCAGGACGACCGCGGCGAGGACGTGATCGCGATCCGCCCGATCATGAACCTGACGCTCACGTACGACCACCGTCTCGTCGACGGCGCACTCGCCGGCCGCTTCCTCCGCGACCTGCGGGAGAAGCTGGAAACGTGGGAAGAGTCCGCCTACTAGCGAGCTGACATGCAAACGGTCGTGCCGATGCTGGCCTACGAGGACGGCGTTCGCGCCATCGACTGGTTGGGGCGCGCGTTCGGGTTCCGCGAGAACGAGGGCGCGCGGTTCATGTCCAACGGAACGGTCACACACGCCGAGCTAGACGTCGGCGACGGCTCCGTCGTCTTCATCGCGACGCCGACTGCCGACTACGAGAGCCCGTCGCACCACCGCGAGACGTGCGAGCAAGCGCGGCGGTGGCAGGACAACCAGTGGGTGATCGACGGCGTCAGCGTGACCGTCCAGGACGTCGGCGGCCATGCCGACCGCGCACGTGCGGCCGGAGCGAAGATCCTGCGTGAGCCTGAAGACGTGGTGTCGGTTGGTTTGCGCGTCTATACCGTCGAGGATCTCGAGGGCCACCGCTGGATGTTCACTGAGCCGTTGTGAGATCAGGGCCTGCAGGGACTGACCCCGCAGCGGTCACGTCCCACCAACCGTTTCATGGGACAGTCCCCGTGCGGGGACAGTCCCTGCCCTCGGTAGCCTGGTTGCCTTGAACTCAGCACACCTCCTCAATCTCGGTCAGGTGCCCTATGTCGAGGCGTGGAAGTTGCAGCGCGCCCTCGCGGCAGAGGTGGCCGACGGCGCGCGGCCCGACACGGTCTTGCTGCTCGAGCACCCGCCCGTGATCACGCTCGGGCGCCGTACCGAGCCGGGCGAGCTGCACGTGCCGCCGGGCGCGGAGGTCGAGATCGTCGAGACTGACCGTGGTGGCAAGTCCACCTACCACGGGCCTGGGCAGCTCGTCTGCTACCCGATCTTCGACCTCAACCGGCACGGACTCGACGTCAAGAAGTACTGCCGCGACCTCGAGGAAGCACTAGTGAAAACGCTAGACGCGTTTTCACTAGAAGCCACGCGCATTGAGGGCCTAACCGGGATTTGGCTCCAAAGCCCGCCCCGCAAGATCGCCTCGATCGGGATCCACATCTCGAAATGGATCACCACTCACGGGTACGCGCTCAACGTCGACCTCGACGCCGCGCCGCTCACCGAGTGGATCACTGCCTGCGGGCTCGATGCGCAGTTCACGACGATGGCGCGCGAGCTTGGCCAACCGGTTTCGGTCGACGACGTGCGCCCTGTCGCGCTCGCCGCGCTAGGCGACGTTTTCGATCTGAGCTTCGACGCCGCCGCCGACGGCCTCGATCAGCGCGTCGACTACGCGCGGGTCGAACTGGGTGCCCCGCACCCGGCGTAGCTCCGCGACCGCATCCTCGAGCGGCATCGCCTTGCGATAGGAGCGGTCGCTCGTCATCGCGTTGAACGCGTCACAGCAGGAGACGATCCGCGCCAGCAGCGGGATGTCGTCGCCGACCAGTCCGTCCGGATAACCCGAGCCGTCGTAGTTCTCGTGGCAGGAGCGCACGATCAGCCCGATCTCACCGAGCAAGCCCCCGACGCGATGAAGCATCCGCTCGCCCTCGATCGTGTGCGTCTCGATCACTTTCCGCTCCTCGGGCGTGAGCTTGCCGGGCTTGTTGATGATCGCATTGGGAATCCGCACCTTGCCGACGTCGTGCAGTAGCGCGGCGAACTCGGCGTCGCGCCGCTCGCGCGAGGAGAGCTCTAGCCTGTCGACGACCGAGAGCGTGAGCTCGACGACGTCGCGGCTATGAATGCCGGTGTAGGCGTCGTCCGCCTCGACGACGTCGCCGAGCAGGAATGCAGTTCCTCTGTACGCGTCACGTAGCTCGAGCTCGTGGTCGATCCGTACGCGGCGCTCGCGCGCGAAGACCGAGAGGAGCGCGATCAGCGGCAGCGCCAGGAGCACGCCCCACGGCGACGACTGCGCGGCGAACGCGACCGCGAGGCCGATCGGAGCCAGACAAGCGTCGATCGTGTACACCGAGGTCATCGCCCGCAGCTGGACGGACGGCCGGACACCGAGCGCGACCCATTCACGCCCGGCGGCCGAGGCTGCGTCGACGAGGAATTGGGCCGCGAGCGCCGCGAGGTAGATCGGCCAGTCGGATAGCCGCGGTCCTCGCTCGCCGATGACACCTAGCACGACCGCGGGGCCGACCGCGTGCCACGCCGTGACGACGGGCAGCAGGACGCGCTGAATGTGGAGATCGCCCCGAACGCAGTGGTCAAGCGTGCCAAGGACAATCCCGGCCGCCACGGCCAGCGGCACGAAGCCGACCGGCAGCAGGAACAGCATCGGCACGAGGATCAGCTGGGTCGGGACGGCTGATCCGGTGCCGATCTCGAAGTCGAGCCGGAACGCGGCTGCGTACGCCGCGACGAGCAGCGCAATGGTGAGCGCGCCCGGCGAGCGGTTCGAATGGAAGACAACCGCAGTACTCACCGCCGCAACGGCGAAACCGCCGGTGAAAACGATGAACGCGACACGCTCTCGGACCGCCACCCGCTGAAGGCGCCTGGCGCGCGTCTCCTCGATGACCCGTTGCTCTTCGGGGTCGAGCAGAAGCGGGTTCGTTGCCGGCACCGCAGTCGACATCGCTTTCAGATCGGCTCTTCTCGGCGCCTGCTTTAACGTCGCCGGCGGCCCGGTTCACTCCTCCGAGGGATGCGAACGCCCCGTCCCGACCCCCGGACGGGTGATGCGCCGCCTCGTAAGGCGAAGAAAGTGAGTGCAGCGGCAATCAAGGAGAGGACGGGATGACTGTGGCAAGGACCGGACTGCTTGTACGAACACTGCTGCTGCTGGGGGCGCTGGCGGCGGCGTTGACCTTGGGCTCGGCCGCCCATGCCGGCCTGATCGGTACGGGCTCCGCCTCGTATTGCGATCCGACCTCATCGCAGCCCTTCGCACCGTCGGACATGAACTCCTACACCCTGTTGCCGGGCGGCTCGTTCGAGTCCGGCTCGGTGCCATGGGCGCTCTCGGGCGGCGCGAAGATCGTCTCGGGCAACGAGACGTCGTACCTCCACGGCCGCCAGGATTCGCACTCGCTGTACCTCCCCGCGGGCGGATCGGCAATGACGCCCACGACGTGCTTCGCCCTCGGCGACTGGCACTCACGCTTCATGCTCAAGAACGTCGGCTCCTCGACCGGTGCCGTCCGCGTCCAGGTCGTCGTCCCGAGCCTCGTCGGTGGGTGGCTGACCGTCTTGGACGGCGGCACCGTGCAGGCGGGCGGCACGTGGACGCCGTCGCCTCGCGTCGAGCTTCTACTCAGCAATGTCACGAGCCTGATCGGCACGAAGTCGGTCGCCTTCCGCTTTACCGCGGTCGGGCGCGGCGCTGCGTACCAACTCGACGACGTCTATCTCGATCCCTGGAAGTGCTTCTAGCCGGCTGAAGAGACGGGGCGGCCACCGGCCGTCCCGTCTCTAGACTTCGCGGGATGCAGAGTTCGCTCCCGGTCGCCGAGCGACCACGCCGCCCCGAGTGGATGAAGGTTCGCGCTCCGAGCGCGGACTCTCGTTACTTCGACGTCAAGAAGCTGATCCACGGCCAGTCGCTGCACACCATCTGCGAAGAGGCCCGCTGCCCGAACATCTCCGAATGCTGGGGGCGCGGCACGGCGACGTTTCAGATCCTCGGCGATACCTGCACGCGCGCGTGCCGCTACTGCTACGTCCACTCGGGGAAGCCCGAGCACCCGCCGGACCCGCTGGAGCCGCTCCGACTCGCAAAGGCCGCGGCCGAGATGGGCCTCAACCACGTCGTCGTCACCTCGGTCGACCGGGACGACGTCCCAGACCGCGGCGCAGGCCACTACGCGGCGACGATCCGGGCGTTGAAGGCGAAGCTGCCCGATGCGTCGGTCGAAGTGCTGACGCCCGACTTCCTGGACGTGGAGGAGGACGCTCTCCGCACGGTGCTCGCGGCCCGACCGGATGTCTTCAACCACAACATCGAGACCGTGCGGCGCCTGCACAAGCGTATGCGCGGCGCCAAGGCGAGCTACGAGAAGGCGCTCTGGCTGCTCGCTCGCGCGAAGGAGCTCGCCGGCTACCCGGTGCTGACGAAGTCCGGGATCATCGTCGGTCTGGGGGAGACGAACGACGAAGTCGTCGAGACGATGCGCGACCTCCGCCGCCACGGCGTGGACGTGGTCACGATCGGCCAGTACCTGCAGCCCAGCGCGAAGCACGCCCGGATCGACCGCTGGGTGCACCCCGACGAGTTCCGCTGGTTCCGAGAGCAGGGCGAGTCGCTCGGGTTCGGGTCGGTTTTCTCAGGGCCGCTTGTTCGCAGCTCCTACCGCGCAGACGAACAACGGCACGCCGCGGCGACGGGCCGCGGTGCGGTCGCTTATTAGCCGCTAGATTCGGCAGCTCGGCGGCACGTACGCCGTCGCGCGAGAGCCCTTGCTGCCGGTGGCGAGCACACGCATCGACAGGCACTTGCCCGTGGCCCTCCCGAAGATCGCGGTGAAGCGACCGCGTCGACTCGCCGTGACCGTCTTGCGGTAGATGGTGGGCGTACGAACGACGATCTTTACGCGCTCTCCTGCTTTGAAGCCCGCGCCCGTGACGGTGATCGGGACGACCTTCGTGACGTGGATCGTCGCGCGCGTGCTCGCCAGACCCCCTGGTGCCGCCACCACGGCTGCGAGGATGGCAGTGAGCAGGAACAAACGTCTCATCGGGTCGAAGTATGCACCGAGAGGGTTCTTTTCAAACGAAGAGGGCCGCCCGGAGGCGGCCCTCTTCAGACGATCGCCTGGTCCGGTCTAGTGCGCCGGGCCCAGCTTCATCTGCCAGATGCCCTGCGAGTGCGTCGCCGCGTACAGCACGCGCTTGCACGGGCCGTGGCCGGTGCACGTCGGAACGCGGGACGAGGGCTCGATCTCGAGGTGCATGACCTCGTAGCGAGGCATCCCCGCCGTCACGTGCCAACCGCCCGTGCCGTCGTTGTCGCCGCGCAGGACACCGAAGTCCGTTGCGACGTACAGCGTATGGGTCGCGTCGTCGCGGACGATGTCCGCAATCGGCAGGTCGCCGTCGTTCCCCGGCGTCGGGAACGCGGACGTCCCGGCCTCCACGTTCAGGTTCGTGAACGTGCCGTCACCGACCGCGCCGTGCGAGGTCACGCTGAACACGTGCCCCGGCGTCGTCGGTGTGACCGCGTTGTAGCCCGAGTACGAGATCCAGGCGTGATTCGGGTTGTTCGGATCCACCGTGATGCCGCTCGGGAAGCGCGTCGGCGAGTTGCCGGCAGCCGAGTTGTCTACACGCAGCCACGTCACGGCCGACGGAACGGACGCGTCCGCATTGTGGGTCACGAAGATCCGGCCGGCCGTGGTGGCCGCCCAGAGCGTGCCGTGGTCCGCACTGTCACGCGCGAGCCACGAGATCGAGCCGCCGGTGCGGTCGCTCCCGTAGAAGGTCCCGGGCAGGGATCCCGCCGTGTTGATACCCGCCGGCCCGCCGAGCGGCATGAAGTCGCCGCACGTCGGGGTCGCGCCGTCGGTCACGAACGCGGGGCCGGTCGCCCCCGCCCGCGGGGTGTCCGGGCGCGGGTCGGGGGGGACGGGACCCGGGGGGGGGGCGCGGGGGGGCACCACCGGGGGGGAGTGCGCCGCGGCCGCGGCCATGTCCGGGCTCGTGTCTTGAGGGACGTCACCGGTGTGGCCGGCGCCGAACGCCCAGCTGCGCCAGACGTGTTGCGCGCCCTCGTAGAGCGGGTGTGTGACATTGCCGTTGAAGGTGACCGGGTTCGGATCCCCGATCTGCGGCCAGTAGAAGCCGATGCAAGTGGCGCACGCCTCGCCACTCGCGACCAGCGGGCCGGTCGCAATGACCCACTTAGTCGGGTCGCCGTTCTCGAAGTTCACGTCGCCGAAGCCGCCCGTGAACTCGTTGGCGAGCCAGCCGGGCTGGGACGCGTCGAAGACGGCGTTGCCGCCGTCGCCGTAGATCACCTGGGTGAACGTGTTCCGTTGGGTGCCGGGGAGGTTCGACCAGGTGCCGTTGTCCTGCGTGCCGCCCATTACCGTGCTCGAGTTGAACGGATCGATTGCGACATTGATGAACTGAATCGTGCTGCTCAGCTTCTTGTCGATGTGCTCGAGCAACGTCGGCACGCGAGAGAGCAACCGCTTGCAGCTCGCGTAGCTCCCGGAAGTCGGCGGCAACGGGCCACCGCCGTTGCGGTGCGGCTCGTCGCATTGTGACGAGATGTCTGCGAAGTTCCCGCTCGTGCGGATCAAACCGCCGTCGGAGCCTTCGAAGATCTGCGTCGGGTTGCTCGGGTTGATCGCGATCGCGTGCTGGTCGGGATGGATCCCGTTCGGCGCGTTCACGCACCCGTTGTCGAAGTACGGCGCGAATGCACACCACGGCGGGTGGTTGATCGTTGCGTCGTACGAAAGGTCGGTGAACGTGCGCAGGTTCGCAGCGCCCGTCGCCGTGCCATCGGGATCGCCCGCGGTGCTCGAGTAGAGAACCTCGCGACCGTTTGACCGGCCGTTCCCGCAGCCGACGCCGTTGGTGTTACACGGCTGCTCGCCGTACAGGTTGGAGCCGATCAGGTACACGGTGTCCGGCATCCCGGCGGGCGTGTAGACGTCCTGGTCGTACCAGCACTGCTGGGTGCAGAAGTCGTCGGTCGCGAAATACGCGTTGGCGGTGGTCTGAGACGTCAGGCACTGCCAGCCGGTGTACGTCGCGGGGAACGTGTGCGTTGCCGGATCGGGAGACGCACAGGCGCCACCCGTGATCGTCTGTGATCCAAGCAGCGACGCGGCAGACTGGTCGCCCATATCCGTCCGCCAGAAGTTCGAATCTGTCGGGAAGACGACATTGTTCACCGCGGGCTGCGTTCCCTCGGTCAGGTAGATGCGCGTGTGGTTGTTCTTCGTGGTCAGCGCGAACATCGTCCGGTCGACACCGTTCAGCGCGCAGCCGGTCGCGGGATTAGCGGGGCACTGCGGCGGCACGAACTGCGGCTTGAACACCTGCGCGAACGCGGTCTGGGCCGCACCGTCGTCACGCCGCCAAAGTCCAGCGTCGAAGGCCGAGGCGTAGACGACCTTGGGGTCGCTCGGGTCGAGGCCGACGTCGTTGATGCCGTATGAACCTTGAAGCCCACTCTCGGCAATCACGTCCGGCTTGGCACCGTTCCAGACCTCGGTGAACGTCGCACCGCCGTCGGTGGACTCGTAGAGGCCGGGCTCGTTCGCGCCCGGCTCGACCCGCTTGGTGCCACCGTTACCGATCACGTGCGAGAGGCCGCGGACGGCAAGCGCGGAGCCGACGAAGATGTGGCTCGGGTTGGTCGGGTCGATCACGATCTTGCTGATCGCCCGGCCGAGGAACGCATCGCCGTGATTCACGCACGAGTACGTGGCGTTGTTCACGCACGAGTCCGCAAGTTTGGTCCAGTGGTCGCCGCCGTCCGTCGACTTGTAGAGCCCGACACCCGCCTCACAACCGGACGAGCAGCGATTGCCCTCGCCGGTGCCGAGGTAGAGCGTGTTGCCCGTCTTGTCGGTCGGGTCGAGGATCAGCGTCCCGATCGAGTTCTGGGCGAGACCCTGCGCGTCCAGTTGCTTCCACTCCGGGTTTGGAGCCAGCGCGTTCTCCGTGCGCCAGATCCCACCGCCGGCCGGACCGGCCCAGACACGGCAGCCGCCGGGCTGGCAGTTCGGGGAGACGACGAGCGTGGTGATGCGGCTCGCCGTGCTGTTAGTCGCCCCGGAGAATGCCGTGACGCCAGGCTGGACGGCGTCCAGCCTCGGGCCGTATTGCTTCCAGGCGCGCCCGTCCGCCTTTGGATCGCCCTTCTTCGCGTCTTGCTGAGCGATCGAGGCGAACGTGTCGGCCGCCTGCTGTGCAAGCGCCGGTGAAACCGTGTTCGCCGGATACGCGAGCGCGGCTGCCTGGTACGCCTCGAAACCGTTCGGTCCGAGGCCTGGCGTATCTGCTTGCGAGTCCGGATCGCTCGCCGCGAACTTGGAGAAGTGCGCCGCAGTGGCGTTCCCTCCTCCGCCGCTCGCAAAAGCGAGCAGTAAGACAGCCAGCACAGCCGCCAAGACAACGACGGCTGCCATGGCCATCCTATGGGGCTTTCGAAGCATTCTCGCCCTCCCTCCATGGGTTACTTCGGTGATAGCCGCCGCACTGACGACGGCGGCTCGCGGGGGCAACCGGAAACGCTGCGCTGTAAGCGAGCCCTCGATGTCCACCGCAGCTCCTCCCGCGTACGCAGGAGGAAGTGCTTAGTTTCCCCCGCAAAGCCGGGGCACTATACGACGCCCGGCCTTACATATCAAGCGAGATATATCTCGCGTCGTATCCGGCTTACGGCGCGACTGCCGCGCCCGCGTCGACCAGGCCTGCGCCGTAGGCGTCGGCGAAGCTGATCGGGCTCGACGTATCGAGGTGGCAGTAACCCGTCGGACAGGACCGACCGTCATAGGTCGGGGTCGTGTTGGCCGGGTCGTCCGGGCCCGTCCAGTTGGTGAGAGTCTTCTGCGCGGTCGCGGTCAGTCGAGCGACAAGACCGAACGGGTCGTCACGAAGCGAGGGCTTCGCCGAGAGCGCGAGCGCGGCGACGCCGAGCGCATTCGGCGCGGCCATCGAGGTTCCCTGCAACCACCCGAACCCGGCACCGGCGACCTTGAAGCAGGCGAAGTTGAAGAGCGACGACTGCAGTGGGTCGCTGCAGACAAGGCCGTTCCCGGCGAGCGCGCCGAGGGAGCCCCAGCCACCGTAGAGAACGTTGCCGTCACCGCCGTCCCAGCCCGGCAGGTTGAACCGGCGGGCACCACCCGGAGCGGCGAGGTCGACGCGCGGGCCGTAGTTCGAGTAGTACGCGAGCTGGTCGCGGGCGCCGACGTGCATGCCGAAGCCAAACGGATCGTCGGCCGGCGCCGCGCCGTTGCCGTTGTTCGTTGCCGAGACCATCACGACGCCCGGCACTCCGGCAGGCGCTTCGAGCAGGCCGCGGAGGTCGGGAACCGTGGCGGAGCCGGGGGCCGTCGTCCCGATCCCGTCCGGACCGGTCGAGACGCGACCGACGCCGGACAGCGTCCTGCCGCCTACGGTCATCGTGACGCGGCCGACGCGCACGTGCTCGTTGCCCGCGGCGGAGAAGATGGTCACGCCGCGGCTACGGCAGTACTGAACGGCGTCGCTGAAGAGGAGGTAGGTCTGCGCGTCGGTGGGGTCGCTCGGGTCGAGATAGCCCGTGATCGACATGTTGACGAGGTCGACACCGTCCGAGCATGCCGCCAGCAGGCCGGCGAGGATCCAGTCCGGCAGGGCGCCGAACCCGGATGCGAGCACCTTGTAGCTCGAGACCCGCACGTTCGGGGCGACGCCGTTCGAGGCGAATCCGTTCAGCTCGCCCGCGATCCGGCTCGCGACCCAGGTGCCGTGCCCGTCCTCGTCCTCGGTGCCGCAGTCGGTCAGCCCGGCGTCCTTAAGCGCCTTCTGGCCGTAGACGTTCTTGAGCGCCTTGCAGGGGACGAAGGTCTGGTCGTTGCCGGCGACGTTGTCCTTGAGCTCCCTGTGCGAGTCCTGGATGCCGGTGTCGAGAACCGCGACTCGGAGACTCCTGTCACCGAGCGTTCTCGTCCAGGCGGCCGGGACGTCCATCCGTGCGTCGTCCCACTGGAGGATCCCTTGCGGGTTCGTCATGCCGAGGAAGGACGAGGCGTCGTGCCAGGGATCGGGGAAGCCGCCGCTGTTCTTGCCGAAGCGCGGCGCGTCGATCAGGCTGCCGCCGCCGGTGCCGTCCTTGAGCGCCGGGCCGTCGAACATCGACTCGCCGAAGAAGGTGGCGACGCGGGAGTCCGCGCCGAGCTTCGCGCGAAAGTCTGGCGCGCTCGAGGCAACCGCCATGGCGCCGAGCGGGCTGAGGTCGGTGACGACCTCGCCGCCGGCGGCCGCCACCGCCGCGCGCATCTGTGCCGGGGTCGTCCTCGGCTCGAAGCGCACGATCGTGACCCCGAACGGGTTCGATCCCGCGCGCGCGTAGCCGGGAGCGATCGCGAGGAGCGCCGCAGCGCAGGCCGATAGGAGAACGAGCCGCTTCACCGCATTCCCGGTTTCGGCAGCGGTTTGCGGCTCGGTTAGTGGCGTATCACTCGATCGAGGGAGAAGAAAGGGCCGCCCGTCGAGAGGCCGCGCGGCTTTGCCGGGCGGCCGCTACAGAGCGCATGGGCCGCGATCGGTGCGACGAGACGAAAAGGGCCGCCCGGAGGCGGCCCTTTTCCAGCACGCTTGAGGTCAGCGGCTTACTTCTTGTCCTGCATTGCGAGCGGGCACGGCGTGTCGATCCAGGGTGTGAGGTCTCCGACCCCGCCCCCGTGCCCGGGATTGAGCGAGTCGAAGAAGACGTCGGACTGCTCGCAGATCGGGTTGCGGCCCGGCTCGAGGTCCGTCGCCGCCGCGCCTCCCGAACCACGCCCGTTACGCGCGTCGGTCCACATGCCGTACATCTTGTTGGCGTTCGGGTCGACCCCGTTCTTGAGCGCAGGGTCGATCGAGCCGCTTGCGTTCCCCGTGTAGTCCCCGGCGAACAAGCCTGCCCGGAAGGTGTAGTCGAAGTTCGACGGAACGTCCGAGATCCGGAAGTTGTCGAACGGCACCGACGCAGCAGGCTGGTCGTTGCCCGGCACAGGGCCGGCACCCGGGTTGAAGCCCGTCGCGACCGTCGGGTTGACGACCGCTCCTGGCGCCACGCACTGGCTCGCCCCTGCCGGAACGGGACCGGTAGTGGTCTGGCTCACGGTCTGGGTCTCGGTGATGTTGCACTTCGCACCCCAGAACCAGACGAGGTAGTTGCCAACCTCGGTCTTGCTCGTCGGCCACGGGCCGGCGCCGACAGGCGAGCTCGTGTCGAGCCTCCGGTCGTGGAACGTGACGTTCAACTGACCATCGGTGTTGATCGTCACCCACGGGAACCACTGGTCGGCGCCCCAGTTCGTTTCGGGGCAGAGCGCCGAGTTACCGCGGGTGCTGTTGGTGTTACGGCCGCAGTCGCGATTCGTCGGCGTTGTCGACGAGTCGTTGTTGACCCTCGTCGGCCCGATCCACGTGGTCCCACCGTCCGTCGACTTGTAGAAGAAGACGTCGTTGTTGGAGTCACGGATCGTGCCGTTGCGGTTGTCGACGGTAACGACATAGACGTCGTTCGCGAAGTCGCCGCCGCGCTTGTCGGCCACGATCGAGTTCATGATGGGGTCGAAGCGGAAGCAGCTGTTCGTCGGCACCGCTCGGGTCGAACCTTGGCCGCGGGCGACGCAGTCGGTGCGACCGTTGACGCCGCGAGGCAAGTTGACGTCGTAGAGCGTGTCGACGCGCGAGGGTGGCGAGAACGTGACGCCGCCGTCCACCGAGTGGACGACGAGGTACTGGTCCTCGTCCTCGGTGTCGCCGTTCAGGAAGCCCACCCAGACCTCACCCGTAGTCGGGTTGACCGTCGGCTGGGAGCCCTGGCTGTCGGCACATGCGTTGCCCGGACGGCCGAGGCAGAACGCGCCTGAACCGGCGATGTACTGAGCCTGCGACCAGGTATGGCCGCGGTCATCCGAGTAGCTCAGAAAGATCTGAGCCGAACCGGCAGCGCTGAACAACGAGTAGGTGACGTAGAGCCGGTCGCTTCCGACCTGGTCCGGATTACAGGCAATCGGCGCCTTCGAGATCGGCTTGAAGCAGACCGGGTCCACACCGGCCGGCCGCGGGCCCGCCGTGATCCACTCCTTGTCGAAGGCAGGGACACTGCCGTTCAGGACGGAGTCGTTGTCCTGGATGAAGCCGACGGTGCCGTCGCCGGGCTGGCGCGGGTCGCCTCGACCGCCGCAAACCGCGGTCGCGTCTGAGCTCCCGATCGCAACGCACGGCCGTGACCACGTGAAGCCGCCGTTCGTCGAGCGGTTCACCCAGACGCCACTCGTATCGTCCGTGCGGTTGAAGTTGATCTGCGCGTAGTACGCGATGCCCTGCCGGTCGAAGACGATTGCGGGGTCGCCGCCGCCGTCGAGGTTGTCGCCGCTCGGCAAGGACGGGAACGGTGTGATCCCGTCGTACCACTTGTTGCCGTTGTTGCTCGACGCGTAGAACCCCGAGGTTCCCCAGCCGAGCCGGTAGTCGTTCGCTCCGCCGATGATGTTCGACTTGTCCTGCGGGTTGATGTCGAGCGAGGTCTCGTCCTGCGGCATGCAGGAGTAGTCCTGGTTCACCCGGATGTTGCTGCCGGTATCGCTCATCTTCTCGACATCGTCCTTGGCGAGGTGACGCAGCGGCTTGGGCTGATCGCCTTTGAGGCCAGCCTGCGGGCACTCCGTGATCGCGTTGCCAAGGCTGTTGAAGTCCTTGTACTCGATCGGCCCCGATACGGCCGTCGTGTCTTCGTCCTCGCTTGCCCACGGCGGATCCTGGACAGCGGATGCGGTTCCCACCCACATGACCAGGAGCGCGCTAAGAGCCGCAAGAGGCAGAAGCAAAGCAAGAGCCTTCTTCACTCTCTCCCCTCCTTCTCGATGCAGACCGCGACCCCCCGGCGGCCATGCCTGACCGCGGGACTATATAACGCCGCCTGAAGCGCCCTGGGCGAGCTTGGCATACTCGAACCGATGCCCCTGCTCTTGCTGCTGTTGATCCTCGCGCTCTTCGGATTCTCTCTAGCCGGAGTCGGCTCGAGCGGTTCGGGATCCGGAACGTCGCATGTCACGACGTCCTCGGCGCCGCTCCACCGAGCACCGCTCTACCGTGATCCGTGCCGCGGCGCTATCCCGGGCAACACGCGGCACCTGAAACCGATGCCGAAGGGCTGCTTGCCGGCGCGGTCGGGCGGCCTAGCGGGCCGCAGCCCGTAGAAGCCCGTCCTGCCTGCGCGCGAGCGCGAGTGCCTCGGGAAGCGTCAGCCGGAAACCGTTCGCCTCGAGCTCCGCGGTCGCGTTCGCCCTACGCCACGCAATCGCGTAGCTCTGCACGGGTGCGGCGCCGGTTCGGACCATGACGACGCCGGACGCCTCGTCACCGAGCTTGCCGACGTCGATCTTCTTCGCGCCCGGCTGCTCGAGCTGCTGCGGATAGAGCCCGAAATCCTTCTTCGCGCCGCCGACGTCCTTGAACAGGTCGACACGTGAGGCGACGACGAGCGGCCCCAGAGTCTTCGGGGAGCCGCCGCGGTTGTAGCGGCCGATCCAGCCGTCGATCCGCCCGAATCGTTTCGGGTCGCTCCGGGCGCCGGTCTGGTCTGCGGACAGTTGGCGGCCGAAGTAGAAGGCGGCGAACCCCTTCGGCAGATCACTCGTCTGCAGCACGAGCTTCGAGAGCTTCGCCTTCGGGATCGTGGGCCCCGACGAGCTGCAGCCCACCTGCAGAGTGACGCAGGCGGCAAGCAGGACGAGTAGCGCGCGCCCGCTGAGCATCGCCGGAGAATCGCAGAAGGAAAGAGAAAGGGCCGCCCGGAGGCGGCCCTTTCACTACTCGGTGCTTTCGAGGCTACGGCATAACCGTGAGTGTCTGTAGCGCCTGCGTGACACCAGGCGTCAGGTTCGACGTCATGCTCGCCGTCGAGTCGTACCTTCCGGGGGTGTCTGCGGTGGCGTCGTAGCCGAAGCTCACCGATCCACCCGGCGTGGGGCCGCTCAGGTCGACGGAGTACTGCGTGCTGTCCGCCGGTGCCGAGGCGAGGTTGGCGCCGCTCGACCCGTCACGGTTCTCCGCGCCCCAGTTCTGGCCGGAGGTCGGATCACCGGAACCGGCGTTGGCGCCGACGCCGTATGCGATCGTGATCTGCTCGCCGGTGTTGGAAGCCGTGTTTGCGAACCAGATCTCGAACGAGTGGGTCGTGGCGTTGCCGAAGTTCTTCACGCCCTCCCAGTCGACCACCGTCCAGTGGCTGCTGCCGGCGCCGAGTGTCGCCACGTAGAGGTGCCCGGCACCCGTTGACGATGGGTTCAGGTCGGTCCACAACGGCGCGACGACATTGTTCGGCCGCGCCGGGTTTGGGAAGTGCTGCGGCAGGAAGACGATGTCCTGCTGAGTGCCGCCCCCGAGCACGACATAGCCGTTCGAGACGACACCGATCGACGAGTAGGTCTCGGCCCCGTAGAGCACGGGGGTGGTGAGGGAGAAGTTCGAGATCGTGTCGTCTCCGACACCCGCGACCGGCCCGACGCCAAGAGCGCTGAGCGGAACGTACCCGAACGGCTCGCCGCCGCCCAGGGTGAGCCCGTTGACCCGCGGGGCCAGAGCCGGACTGAGCGTGCCGCTCCAATGTGCCCCGAAGTGCGGCGCGATCAGGGAGGCCGGCGCCGAGACGTTGCTGTAGTGCAGCCCCGGCGAGCCGCTGACCTTTATGTCCACGTTCGCCTGCACTGAAGCCAGGTTCTGCGCCGAGACGGTGCAATGCGAGCTCGCGCTCACCGGGAACGACCCAGGCGAGCACGAATGGCTCAGCGTCACGGCACCCTGCTTCTTGAAGAAGGCGACGGGCATCACCACAGGCGTGGCGCCCGCCTTTTGGGGATCCAGGGTGATCCGCCCGAAGTACTGGCCGTTGGCCACGTTCGGAGCGCTGATCGTGATCGGGAAGGTGACGGAGCCACCCGCCTTCACGTTGATGTTCCCGTTGTTGTTCCCGACGGTGATCGTCACGCCGGCTGGGGCCTGAGTCAGCACGTGAAGGACCTGATTCTGGCCGGAGACATTGATCGCCGTCCGGGAGGTCGAGATCTGGCCCGGCATCGTCGACGCGTCGACGCTGGCCAGGTTGAGGTCGATGCGGTGGAGTGTGTCGGTCCCCGCCGCGACGAAGTCCGTGAACGACTCGTTGAAGACGAGAGTCGGGTTCACCGCACGATCGGCGCGGATCGAGCCGGCCCCGTCGTCGAACGGAGTCGCCGGAGTGACGCCGTCCTCCTTGACCACATCCTGAACCGACGAGGTCATCAGCGCCGACTTGATCTCCTCAGGCGTCCAGCTCGGGTGAACCGCTTTGACCAGCGCCGACACGCCGGCCGCGTGCGGGCTCGCCATCGAAGTGCCGGCGATCGCCTGATAAAGGTTGCCGGGCGGCCCGTTGTCGGCGGTCGTCTGGTCCGGCTGCGGCGTCATGCCCGCGAGGACCTGCACGCCCGGCGCAGTGACGTCGGGCTTGATCCAGTCGCCGGTCGGCCCGCGCGATGAGAAGCTTGCCATTACGTCGGCCTGGCTCGGCTGTGCGGTGCCCTGCGCCCACGTGGCCATCACGTTCGTGTGCGAGCTGACGAAGTTGGCGATCGAGTTCGAGTTGAACTGTGTCTGGATCGCCGGCAGGTAGTGGTTGTCAGACTCGAGGTCGGTCACTGCGGCCGACTGGTTGTAGAGGATCATTCCGGCCGCGCCGCCCGCGAGGACCCTGCGACCCTTGTCGACGCGGCCGTTGTTGCCGCGCGCGCAGACGACGACCTTGCCCGTCGCGGTGTTGGCCGCGAGCGTGTTCTCGCAGAGCGCTGTCTCGCCCGGCAGGCTCGACGCCAGGACGACCGGGGTCGGGGTCGAGATGCCGTTGGTCAGCGTGACACCCGGAACGTCGAGCGTCGCGCCGCCGTCCGCGGTCAGGTGGAGCGTCGAGTTGAACGAGCGCGGGCCCGTCGAGGCCCCGACGGTCGTCGTCCACGGGCCGCCGTGATCCGACGTGCCCGAGCCGGGACCCGCGTTGCCGGCCGCCGCGTTGACGGAGATGCCCGCGTTGGTCGCGTCGAGGAAGGCCAGCTCGACCGGGTCGGTATAGGGCTGCGCCCCGCCCGAGATAGAGAAGTTGATCACGTTCACGTGGTCGGCGATCGCCTGCTGGACGGCCGCGACGGAGTCGGAGTTGAAGCAGCCTTGCGCGAGGCAGACGCGGTACTCGATCACGTGCACGCCGGGGGCGATCCCGCAGACCGGCCCGCGCTCGACGCCGTAGAGGACGGCCGAGCTGACACAGTCGCCGGCTGCCGTGGTCATGGTGTGCGTGCCATGACCCTCGGGGTCGCGCGGAGAGCACACCTTGGTGGTGTTGTTGCAGAACTCCTGCCCGTCGGAGCCGATATTGGCCATGTAGGTCGCGGTCTTCGCGTAAGCGCCGATGAGCTTGTTGTTGCAGCTGAACGCGGGGCCGAGATGAGCGACGTCACCGCCCGTTGCGAAGTCGCCGCACCCGCGCAGGCCACCCGGAGGCGCCGAGATTCCGGACGGCGAGAGCATCGGGTGCTCCGGCCAAATGCCTGTGTCGAGGACGCCGACGATCACGTTCGAGCCGGCGTTGGACGGCCCGCCCAGGCTGGGCCACACGTTCGTCGCGCCGATGAAGCCGGTGTTGTCGTCGAGCGGATGCTGGAGCGTGTCCTTCTGCACCGCGGCGACGCCCTTGATCTTCAAGAGCTTCGAGATCTCGTTGCCCGGCACCTGCGCCGCAACTCCGCCGTACACCAGTTGATAGCCCTGGCGGATCGTGACCCCGCGGACCTTCGCGAGGATCGCCTTGCTGACCGCGCGCGAATACTTCTTCGTGTAACTGCCGTACGCCTTGACGGCCGCACTATTCAGCGCCAGCTTCACGCCGGTCGCCCGGGGACTCGTGGCGCGCAGGCCCACGACGCCGCCCGCGTACGAGGCGGTCGCGTCGAAGTCGTACTTGATCATGACGTTGACCGGCCTCGAGCTCTTGATCCCGAGCAACGACTGGTCGGTCCGCGCAAGCCGGCCGCTGAGCGACTTGTCGCCGGTGTAGGTGGAATCCGGCGTCAGGCCTGTGGCCGTGAACTTGGCGCTCGACGGGGATGTCTGCGACGCCGAGCTTGTCGCCGCGATCAGGGCAGCGAACGCCGCAATTGCGACGAACAGTGGGAGCTTGCGCGCGACCGCGCGACTCCCCTTTTGGGCTCTGGACAAGGTTTCTCCCCTCTCCGATCTCAAGCGGGTACCCCCCGCTCCTCGAAGCGGAAGTTTTCAATATCAAGAAACCGCTGTCAAGATGGATCAGGGCTCTGGACGGAGACCGGAACCGCAGTCCAGTACTTAACGCGAACTCAACCGTGAAGTGCTACAAAACCCACCGCTAGCCGGCTCATCCAGGGAGATCCTTCGTCGTTCTAGGAGGGCTTGGCCATCGCCCGGTAGTCGAGCGCCTTGTCGAGAGTCTCCTCGTCGACGCCGGCCTCGCGGGCGACCTCGCGGAGCGGGCGGCCGGACGCTGCCGCTTCCTTCACGATCTCCGTGGCCTTGTCGTAGCCGATGTAGGGATTGAGCGCCGTCGCCGCGGACAGCGTCAGCTCGGCGTAGCGCTCGGCGTTCTCGCGATTCGCCTCGATGCCCTGAGCGCACTTCTCGTCCAGGAGGCGGGCCGCCGCTGTGAGCAGCTCGATCGAGTCGAGCAGGTTTCGGGCGAGCAGCGGCACAAAGACGTTCAGCTCGAAGTGGCCCTGCATGCCGCCGACCGTGATCGCGGCGTCATTGCCGATCACCTGTGCGGCCACCTGCGTGACGACCTCGGGGATGACAGGGTTGACCTTCCCGGGCATGATCGAACTGCCCTTCTGAAGCTCCGGCAGGCGGATCTCCGCGAGCCCGGCGCGCGGGCCCGAGCCCATCAAGCGCAGGTCGTTGGCGATCTTCGTGAGGGAGACGGCGACAACCTTGAGCGCGCCGGAGACCTCGACGAGGGCGTCGCGCGCCGCCTGTGACTCGAACGCGTCGGCGGGCGGCAGCACCTGGAGCCCGGTCTCCTCCGACAACTTTGCACGGACGCGCGCAGCGAACTCGGGGTGGGTGTTCAGACCGGTGCCGACCGCCGTGCCGCCGAGCGGGATCTGGCCGAGGTGGGCTAGCGTCGAGCCGACGCGGTCGTAGCCCTGGCGGACCTGTGCCGCGTAGCCGCCGAATTCCTGGCCGAGCGTCACCGGCACCGCGTCCATCAAATGCGTGCGTCCCGACTTGACGACGTCGTCGAACTCGGCCGCCTTGCCCTGCAGCGAGTCGGCGAGCCCCTGCAACGCAGGCAGGAGGTCGTTGACGATCCCATCGAGCGCCGCCAGGTGGACCGCGGACGGGAAGACGTCGTTCGAGGACTGGCCCATGTTGACGTCGTCGTTCGCGTGGACGTCCTCGCCGGCCAGCGTCGCGATCACCTCGTTGGCGTTCATATTCGAGGACGTCCCCGACCCGGTCTGGAAGACGTCGATCGGGAACTGGTCGTCGAGCTCGCGTGCGGCGACGCGGTCGGCCGCCGGGGCGATCCGCTCGGCCTTGTCGGCCTCCAGCAGCCCGAGCTCGGCGTTCACCCGAGCGGCGGCCGCCTTGATCCGACCCAGCCAACGCGCGACCGGGGCGGGAATTGGCTCTCCCGACACCGGAAAGTTCTCTACGGCCTTGCGCGTCTCGCCTCCCCAGAGCTCCTCTCGCGCTTCGGTCTGCGACATCACGTCGAGTCTACTCCCGGCAATCCGACGCAGGGACTGACCTTCGCCAGGGGGTCTGTCCCAACAACCTCTATCGGGACAGTCCCCGTTCGGGGACAGTCACTGAAGGACGAACACTTTGGCCGGCCCTTCGCTTGCTCTCTCCCCCTGTTAAGGCAGCAGCAGGCGCCGACTGGCCACGTACCTGCCTCCACACGTCCGCCGGTCCCCTCCTGACCGCGCGGCAAGGTAGCAAGGAACGGACCCCGGTGGAGCCTTGGCTATCTCGTGGTGACATCGGCCCGCTAGCGGCGGTTCAGGAGGCGGCGTACAACCGCCGGCGCTCCGGAGGCCGCTCGCGGAGGATCCTGCGCAGCTTCTCCGTGAGGTCAGCCACCGAGGCCCAGCCGACGTAATCGCAGCGCTTGCACTCCCCGGCTTGCACGTGCTCGCCCTGCCGCGCCTGGATCTGCCTGACATCGCCGCAGCGGAGACACTCGACCATGAGCGTGTCCATAGCCGCTTGAATCGGCGGTTCAGGTCGCCCAGGCGTCCCTCGAACGAGGGATCGCCGCCGTCCGGGCGAACGTCTGAACGTGCGCGCGCGAGAGCTCGGAATCGCGGTCGGCGAGGGCGAGCCCGGGCCGAACAACGCGATCACGGACGTTGCGGGCGCCCGCGTCGGCCACACGACGCTGATGGAGGGCGACGGCGTCCGCACCGGGGTCACCGTCCTTTTTCCGCACGAAGGCGACCCCGCCTCGGACCCTGTCTTCGCGGCCTCGCACCGGCTCAACGGCAACGGCGAGCTCACCGGGCTCGAATGGGTACGGGAGTCGGGCCTCTTGACGTCACCGGTCGGGTTGACGAACACGTTCAGCGTCGGGGTCGTCCGCGATGCTCTCGTCGCGGCCGCGCCGCCCGAGCCCGACTGGCACCTGCCGGTCGTCGGCGAGACGTACGACGGCTTCCTCAACGACATCCGCGGGATGCACGTTCGCGCCGAGCACGTCGACGCCGCGATCGACGCCGCGGCCGGAGGGCCCGTACCGGAGGGCAGCGTCGGGGGCGGAACCGGGATGATCTGCCACGACTTCAAGGGTGGCATCGGCACCGCCTCGCGCGTGGTCGGCGAGCACGTCGTCGGAGTGCTCGTCCAGGCCAACTACGGCAGGCGGCGGCGCTTTCGCGTCAACGGGCTGCCCGTCGGCGAGGCGATCGGCGACCGGATCCCCGCGCGGGAGCGCGGGGGCGTCGGCGAGGGGTCGATCATCGGCATCGTCGGGACGGATGCGCCCCTGCTGCCCCACCAGTGCGAACGGCTGGCGCAGCGCGCGGCGCTCGGCGTCGCGCGCGTCGGCGGCGCCGGCGAGCACTCGAGCGGCGATCTCTTCCTCGCGTACGCAACCGGGAACCGCGGCCTGGCCGCTCTCGAGCGGCCGGGTGAGGTCGCGTTGCGCATGCAGTCGTACGCGCACGCGAACGAGCTCTTCTACGCCGTCATCGAGGCGACGGAGGAGGCGATCCTGAACGCACTGCTCGCGGCGAAGACGATGACCGGCTACGACGGCAACACCGTGTACGCGCTCGACCCTGACGTGCTTGTCGAGACTTTGGCCCGGCTTCGGCCCTAATCGGCCAAGGCGTCGCTTGCGATGCCGCCTAAAAGGCCGCGCGATTCACTCGCGCGGCCGCTTGATCCGGGTTGCGAAGAAACATTCGGTGGAGCGAACGCACTGCTAGTCGGTCGAGTATTTGGGCTGTACCTTCTCGCCGCGGATCGAGGCGACTGCGTTGTTGGCCGCGATCGCGGCCTCGCCCATGCCAATCGTGATCAGCGTGATCTTGCCGGGATATCCCGCGACGTCTCCCGCCGCGTACACACGCGGGAGGTTCGTCTCGCAAGTGGTCGGGTCGATCTTGATCTGACGCTTCCCTTCCAGGTCCAGCCCCCAGTCCGCAATCGCGCCGAGGTGCGAGTGGAAGCCGAGGAGCGTGATCAGCGCATCGCACTCGACCTGCTCGGTGTCGCCGCTCTCCGTGTTCTCGACCGTGACGGCGCTGATGTGGCCGTCGCCGTGGACCGCGCGCACCTCGTAGGGGGTGAGGATCTTGACGCGCCCCTGACTCTCGAGCTCTTTCGCCTCGTTGACCGACGACTCGAGCGCGCGGAAGTTGTCGCGCCGGTGCACCAGCGCGATCGGATGCTTCGCCGTGTCCTGGAGCCCGAGCGTCCAATCGAGCGCGCTGTCGCCGCCGCCAACGATCACGCAGGTGCGATCGCGGAAGACGTCCTTCTGGCGGACGAAGTAGTGGAGGCCTTTCCCCTCCCAGTCGTCGATGTCATCGATCCCGAGCTTGCGCGGCTCGAAAGCCCCGTGGCCGGCGGTGATGATCAGCGCCCGGCTCAGGTACGGACCGCCCCTGTCGGTTGTCACCGAGAGGACGTCCTCGCCGTTCTGGCTCAGCCGCTCCAGGCTCTGGACCTCCTCGCCGAGCAGCACCTCGGCGCCGTACTGGAGGCCCTGCTCTGCGCAGAGCTCGACCAGCGCCTGGCCCTGGATCTTCGGGTGGCCGGCGACGTCGTAGACGTGCTTCTCGGGATAGACCGCCGCGACCTGTCCGCCGAGCTGCTCGAGGCTTTCGACGATCCGCACCGAGGCGTCGCGATGACCCGCGTAATACGCGGCAGCCAGGCCCGCTGGGCCGGCGCCGAGAATCGTGATGTCCGCGACGTCGCTCACGGCCCCGATGCTAGCGAGGGTATTTGGCTACACGCAGTCGCTTGCTTCGAAGTCCGCGTGGCCACGGCCCGGCTGGCAGCGCTGCGTCCGGACGGCGGATTGGAGCCTCCAACCGGCGCCGTCGGGGACGAAGCGGAGGACGTCGCGGGTCGCGCGGACGGAGTCGTCAGCGAGGCCGTCCAGGACGACCGTGACCGTGGTCGGCCCGCTGCCCTCCGGCGGCGCCTCGGCCTGCGTGGTCGTGAGTGAGACCTGCTGCAGGTCGGCGCGCACGAACTCGAGGCCAAGCTGCGTCGGCGACGCGGACCCCGGACGATTCTTCAGATACTCGTTGAACGACGCCACGACCTGTTTCTCGTCGCCGCCCGTCATCGGCGCGCCGTTCCATGAAGTCGTCGTCGAGCTCGCGTGCTTGGACGACGAACCGCAGCCCGCCAGAAGAGCCGCTGAGAAAACGAGGACTAGTGGCAGCCGGAGCCGCAACCCGCGGCGCCGCTTGCGATGCCGCCTAAAGGAGGTGCGGGCTTTGCCCGTGCCTCCGCTAAACCCGAGCTGAGAAGGCCGCGAGCTAGTGCCCGCAGCCTGAGCCGCAGCCATGCGCGCCTTCTGGGGCCTCCCCTTCCTCCACTTGGAAGGAGTGCCCGCAGCCGCACGATGCGGAGACGTTCGGGTTGTTGATCGCGAAGCCGGCCTGAAGGCCGTCCACCCAGTCGATCTCCGTGCCTGCCAGGTACGGCGCGCTGAACGGGTCGACGACCACGTCGATTCCGTTCACGTGCAGCTCGTTGTCACCCTCGGTCGGCCCGCGGTCGAAGCCGAGCGCGTACTGGAACCCCGAGCAGCCGCCGCCCTGAACCGCGATCCGCAGAACGGCCGCCTCGCCCACGGGCTCCTCGGACATCAGCTCGCGGATCTTGGCCGCCGCGCTCTCGGTGAGCGTGACGAGAGTTGGCTGCTCGACGGTTGCCACGGTCGCATCGTAGCAGCGTCCTCCGGCGGCACCAGACCCGTAAATTCCGCGACTTTGTAACACCTGTCTCCCGCAGTTTTCCAGGGGTTTCGGTCCCCCTCGTGCCACCCTGCCGAGACTTGATACGTTCCGGCCCGCCAGGGGCTAGGCGCGGGAGGAAAAGCTTGCTCGACAACTGGCTGCCGTTCCTGATCTACGCGATCTTCGCGGCCGCGATCCCGACCACGATGGTCATCGGGTCGTTCGTGTTCGCGACCCGACCGAAGCGCCGGACGCGCACGCGTGGGATCCCGTTCGAGTCAGGCGTCTCGACCGGCCCGCCACGCCGGCAGCGCTTCACGATCAGCTTCTACCTGACGGCGATGCTCTTCATCGTCTTCGACATCGAGATCGTGTTCCTGTATCCGCTCGGTGTCGTCCTGCACCAGCTTGCCTGGTTCGGGTTCGCCGAGTTCGCGTTCTTCCTCCTGATCCTCCTGATCGCGTACGTGTACGTCTGGCGCAAGGGCGCCCTCGAGTGGCAGTAGAGAAGAAGCAGTCGTCCAGCCTCGCCAGGCTCGGTGTCAACACCGAGCGCGTCCTCTGGCCCGGCAAGGGCCCGACACATTTCGAGCAAGAACTCGGCGACATCGAGTCGCGGCTCGGCCTGACCACGTTGGAGAAGGCGGTCGCCTGGGCGCAGACGAAGTCGATGTGGCCGGACACGTTCGGGCTTGCCTGCTGCGCGATCGAGATGATGTCGATCGTCTCGTCGCGCTACGACATCGCGCGCTTCGGGATGGAGGCGTTCCGCTCCTCGCCTCGCCAGGCCGACCTGCTGATCATCTCGGGGCGCGTCGCTCAGAAGATGGCGGCGCCGATCAAGCAGATCTACGACCAGATGCTCGAGCCGAAGTGGGTGATCGCCATGGGCGCCTGCGCGAGCTCCGGCGGAATGTTCAACAACTACGCCGTCCTGCAGAGCGTCGACAAGGTCCTGCCGGTCGACGTCTACGTCCCCGGCTGCCCGCCGCGCCCCGAAGGCTTGATGGAGGGGATCATCCGGCTGCACGAACGCGTCCAGGCCGGGATCCCATCAGCCTACGAAGTGGGTGGGGTAGCGAAGTAAGTGGCCTTCGAGGGCTTGCCCGGTCTGGTCGAGGCGCGCGAGGCGTACGGGGAGACGACCCTCGTCGTCGACCCGCCTCGCCTGGTCGAGGCCTGCACGGCTCTCCGTGACGAGCACGGCTTCGACATGCTCGTCGACGTCACGGCGACCGACTACCTCGGCTGGGCCGCCGGCGGCGTCTCCGGATACATAGGCACGGCTCAGGGCAGGAACCTGAACCGCCCGATGACGCAGGGCTATCAGGCCTTGCCGGCGCCGAAGGCGAAGCGGTTCTCCGTCAACTACCACCTCCTCGCGATCAAGCCGGGGGCGCCGCGCGTCCGCGTGCAGATCTGGGTCGACAACGGCGAGCGGGTTCCGACCATCGTTCCGGTCTGGCCCGCAGCCGACTGGTACGAGCGGGAGGTCTGGGACATGATGGGCATCCCCGTCGACGGCCATCCGAACCTCGAGCGGCTGATCATGGACGAGGACTGGGAGGGTCACCCCCTGCGGAAGGACTATCCGCTCGGCGGCGAGCCGGTCCGGTTCTCGGGCGAAGAGTGATGGCCCTCTCCACTCGGCCGGGAACCGCGGACCCGATCTACGACGGGACGCGCATCCCGTCGCCAACGCCGACCCTGCTGAAGGTCGACCCGTCTCTAAAGGACAGCGACGACATCCTCACGGTCAACTTCGGGCCGAACCATCCCTCCATGCACGGGGTGCTCAGGCTGGTTCTCGACCTCGACGGCGAGGTCGTCGTCGGGCTCAACGCCAAGGTCGGCTACGTCCACACCGGCTTCGAGAAGAACATGGAGCAGAAGACGTGGTGGAAGGCGATCACCTACGCGCCGCGGATCGACTACGTCTCCTTCCAGAACAACGAGCTCGTCTTCGTGCTCGCGATCGAGAAGCTGCTCGGCCTCGAGATCCCGCCGAAGGCAGCCTGGATGCGGATGCTGCTCTGCGAGCTCAACCGGATCCACTCGCACCTGGTCTGGCTCGGCACGGCGGCGCTCGAGCTCGGGGCGATCTCGATGTTCTGGTACACGTTTCGTGAGCGCGACCTGGTCCTCGACCTGTCGGAGCTCGTCGCCGGTTACCGCATGCACACGCGGTACTTCCAGACGGGCGGCCTCGCCGAGGACATCCCGCCCGGCTTCTATCCCGAGTGCCGGAAGTTCGTCGAGTGGATGCCGAAGGCGATCGACGATTACGACGCGCTGCTGGCGAAGAACCAGATCTGGGAGGAGCGGACAATCGGCCTCGGACTGCTCAGCCGCGCGGACGCGATCGCGCTCGGCCAGACGGGGCCGGTGCTGCGTGCTTCGGGCGTCGACTGGGACCTGCGGCGGGACTCTCCGTACCTCTTCTACGACCGCACGCACTTCCGTGTCCCGGTGAGACCGAACGGGGACACCTACGACCGCTACCGCGTCCGGATCGACGAGATGCGCGCATCGGTCGAGATCATCGAGCAGTGTCTCGACCGGCTCGAGCGCATGGAGGGCGAGCCGTGGATAGCGGACGACCGGAAGGTCGTGCTGCCGCCCCGCGAGGAGCTCCACACCTCGATGGAGTCGCTGATCCACCACTTCAAGATCGTCACCGAGGGCTACCGCGTCCCCGAGGGCGAGGTCTACGTCGCCGTCGAGTCGCCGCGCGGCGAGCTCGGCTGCTACGTCGTCTCCGACGGCGGACCGCGGCCCTGGCGCGTCAAGTTCCGCGCGCCGTCCTTCGCCGCCCTCGAGGCGACGGCGACCGTCGTCCAGCACCACTACGTCGCCGACTTGATCGCGATCGTGGGGTCGCTGGACACGGTGATGGGAGAAGTTGATCGATGAAAACGCTGGCGCGTTTTCATCGAGAAGTCGCCGAGATCGCCGCGCAGTACCCGGAGTCGCGGTCCGCGGTAATGCCCGCGCTGCGATTGGCTCAGGAACACCACGGAGGTTGGCTCCCTGCCGAAGCCTTCGTCGAAGTCGCCGGCGCGCTCGACCTAACGCCGGCCTACGTCAAGGGTGTCGCGACCTTCTACGACATGTTCCACCTGGAGCCCGTCGGGCGCCGGCTCGTCGAGGTCTGCACGAACATTTGCTGCGGCCTGCGCGGCGCCCAGGACGTGCTGGGGGCGTTCGAGCGCGAGCTCGGGGTCGAGCCGGGCGAGACGACGGACGACGGCGAGTTCACGCTGCGCGCCGTCGAGTGCATCGGCGGCTGCGGCTGGCCGACCGTGGTCGCGATCGACAACGTGCACCGGCTGAGCGTGTCCGCCGAGGACGTGCCGGCAATCGTTCAGGAGCTTCGTGGCGACTGAAGTCATCGTTCTCGCCGGCACGGACGAGCGCGACCTGACGCAGCTCGACGACTACCGCGCGGTCGGCGGCTACGCGCAGCTCGAGCGGGCGCGCGGGATGACGCCTTCCGCCGTGATCGACGAGCTCAACGGAGCGAACCTGCGCGGCCGCGGCGGCGCCTTCTTCGCGACGGGCCGAAAGATGCAATTCATCCCGACGAAGGGGCAGAACCCGAAGCCGCATTACGTCTGCGTCAACGCCGACGAATCGGAGCCCGGGACTTTCAAGGACCGCGAGATCATGAACCGCGTCCCGCACCGGCTGATCGAGGGCTCGCTGATCGCCGCGCACGCGGTCGACTCGCAGCACGTCTTCATCTACATCCGCGGGGAGTACCTCGACCCCTTCGAGTCGCTGCGGGCGGCGCTCGAGCAGGTGCGCGAGGCCGATCTCCTCCGCGGCGTCACGATCGTCCTTCACCGCGGGGCCGGCGCCTACATCTGCGGCGAGGAGTCCGGCCTGCTGGAGTCACTCGAAGGCAAGCGCGGCCAGGCGCGATCGAGACCGCCCTTCCCGGCGATCTCAGGCCTGTACGCCTCGCCGACGCTGATCAACAACGTCGAGACGATCGCGACGATCCCGAAGGTGCTCGAGCTCGGCGGCGCCGACTACGCGAAGATCGGCGCGCCGCCCGACTCGACCGGCACGCGGCTCTTCTGCGTCTCCGGAAACGTCGTGCGCGGCGGCAACTACGAGCTTCCGATGGGAATCTCGATGCGCGAGGTGATCTACGACCTCGCCGGCGGGATCCCGGAGGGACGCGCCCTGAAGGCGGTCATCCCGGGCGGCTCCTCGATGCCGATCCTGACCGCCGACCAGATCGACGTCCCGCTCGAGCACGACGCACTGCGGGCGCTAGACACGTTCCTCGGCGCCGCGGCCGTGATCGTGGTCGACGAGCGCGCCTGCATGGTGCAGCTCGGCCTGCGGGTCGCACAGTTCTACATGCACGAGTCCTGCGGCAAGTGCACGCCGTGCCGCGAGGGAACGCGGTGGATGGTGCAGCTCTTGAAGGCGATCGAGACCGGCGAAGCGACGCATCCGCAACTCGACCTGCTGCTCGACGTCTGCGACCGGATCCTCGGGAAGTGCCTCTGCCCGCTCGGTGACGCGGCGGCGATGCCGGTCGCTTCGTACGTGGTCAAGTTCCGCGACGAGTTCCGCGCCCACATCGACCAGGGCGGCTGCCCGTTCGGCGGCGAGTCGTCCCTCGACGGCTTGTTCGCCCCGGTCGACCAGCACGCCCACCACCCGGTCGTGGAGGAGGCGGTCCCGACATGAGCGCGCCCGAGCTCGTCACCGTCACGATCGACGAGCGGCAGGTGCGGGTGCCGAAGGACACCGGCATCGTCGAGGCCGCCGCGGCGGCGGGGATCGAGATCCCGGTCTTCTGCTACGAGCCGCGACTCGGCGCCGCGATCGGGGCCTGCCGGATGTGCCTCGTCGAGGTCGAGGGAATGCCGCCGAAGCCGCAGGCCGGCTGCACGCTGACCGCCCAGGAAGGGATGGTCGTCAAAACGGCGCGCACGTCCGAGATGGCGCGGGTCGCCCAGAACGCGACGCTCGAGTTCATCCTCGTCAACCACCCGCTCGACTGCCCCGTCTGCGACAAGGGCGGCGAGTGCCCGCTGCAGGACCTGACGTTCCGCTACGGCCCGGGCTCGACGCGGATGACGTTCGAGAAGCGGACCTTCGAGAAGCCGATCCCGATCTCGCCGACGATCTCGATCGATCGCGAGCGTTGCATCCTCTGTTACCGCTGCACTCGCTTCAGCGAGTCGGTCTCCGAGGACAACCAGCTCGTCGCGCTCAACCGCGGCGCCCAGACGATGATCGCCACCTTCGAGGACGAGCCGTACACGGGCGCGTTCTCGGGCAACGTCACCGAGCTCTGTCCCGTCGGCGCGCTACTGCCGACACAGCCGCGCTTCCAGATCCGCCCGTGGGAGTTCCAGAGCGTCCCGACGGTCTGCGGGCTCTGCCCCGTCGGCTGCAACATCGACGCCAACCAGCGCGAGGGGAAGCTGAAGCGGATCCTCTCGCGGAACCACCCCGAGGTCGACGAGGGCTGGCTCTGCGACAAGGGCCGCTTCGCGTTCACGCACCTGTACGCCGAGGACCGGATCACCGACCCGCTGCGACGCGTACGCCGGCGCGGGCTCGAGGAGGTTTCCTGGGAGGAGGCGCTGGACGACGCCGAGCGGCTGCTGCGCGAGGCCGGCGGCCGGATTGCTGTTGCGCTTTCCGGCTCCGAGACGAACGAGCAGGCCTACGCGCTCGCGAAGCTCGTCCGCACCGGTCTGGGCGCGCACACGGCGATGCTCCCAGAGGAGGTCGGCGAGGGCCTCGACGCGTTCCGGACTCCGCTTTCGGCGATCGGTGACGCGGAGCTGATCGTCGTGCTCGGCGACGACCCGGTCGTGGAGCGGGCGCCGATCGTCGATCTCTGGATCCGCAAGGCGCGGCGCGCGGGCGCCGAGATCGTCGAGATCGGGCCGGCCGGAGACACCCAGATCGCGCCCGGGACGACCGCGCAGGCCTGCCGAAGGCTCAGGAGGGGCGAGCTCGGCGATCGGCTGCGCGCCAGCGAGCGCGCGATCCTGATCTGGTCCGGCGCCGGGGCAGGCGGCGGCTCGCATCTCGCCGCCCTCGCGCGCGACCTCGGCTTCGCCGACAGGCCCGGTTGCGGCGCCTTCTACCTGCCGGAGACCTCGAACGGCCGCGGCGTCGCCGCCGCGTGGGCAGCCGCCTCAGACCAGGAAGGCGCCGAGCCCGAGCCGCTCGGCCTGCTGATCGTCTCCGGCGATGAGGCAGCCGCCAACCCGAACGTGCGCGCCCTGGCCGAGCACGCTGAGCGCGTGATCGCGACCACGATGTTCCACTCCCTCGCCGTTGGCTGGGCCGACCTCGTCCTGCCGGGGACGAGCTACCTCGAGCGCGACGGCACCTACGTCAATCTCGAAGGACGGATCCAGCGCCTGCGGCGGACGGCGGTCCCGCCGGCGCCGGACGAGCTCGCCTGGATCGCACAGCTCGCCGCCCGCTTCGAGGTCGAGCTCTCGCCGTATCCCTCGCTGGTCTTCGCAGAGCTCTCGGAGCGGGTCTTCGACGGGGTCACGTACGAGGATCTCGGCGACGAGGCCCGCCTCCCCGCGCGCGCACCGGTCGACGCCGTGGGGAAGGAGAGCCGCGACGCGGCCGCTCCGGCCAAGGCGGGCAAAGGCGAGCTGCAGCTGCTCCGCTTCCGGCCGCTCTTCTCCGGCCCCGCGGTCGAGCGGGTCGACGAGCTCCAGTTCCAGCGGCCGGCGGCCGAGGTCGAGCTTGCCTCCAGGGACGCATTGCGCCTCGACGTCAAGCGCGGAGACCCGGTAATCGTCCGCTCGAACGGCACGTCGGTCGAGCTCCGCGCGGCGATCAACAAGCGACTCAAGACCGGCGTCGTCCGGATCGCCGAGGAGCACGCACGCGACCTGCACCCCACGGTCGAGGTGAGCAAGCCGTGACCGAGCCCTGGTGGATCAGCGCCATCGAGGCCTTCGTGATCATCAACCTGGTCCTGTTCGCCTTCGCCTACACGACGCTTCTCGAGCGCAAGGTCCTTGGCCGCATGCAGCTCCGCTACGGGCCCAACCGGGCCGGGCCGTACGGGCTCCTCCAGCCGATCGCGGACCTGATCAAGCTGATTCGCAAGGAGAGCTTCTTCCCGACCGCCGCGATCGACCTGCCGTACATCGTCGCGCCGGTCGTCTCGGCGTTCACGGCCCTCGCCGCGTTCGCGGTGATCCCGTACGGAAACGGCTGGAACATCTGGCACTACCACGTCGACGGCGTCGTCGCCAACGTCTCGATCAGCCTAATCCTGATCTTCGCGCTCGGCTCGATCGGGATCTACGGCTTCATCGTCGGCGGCTGGGCAAGCGAATCGAAGTTCTCCCTGCTCGGCTCGATGCGCACCTGCGCGCAGCTCGTCTCCTACGAGGTCTCGATCGCGCTGAGCGTCCTGGGAGTGGTCATCACGGCAGGGTCGCTCTCGCTCGTGCACATCGTGAACAACCAGTCGCACGCGCTCTGGTACGTCGTCCCGCAGGCAGTCGGCTTCCTCATCTTCCTGATCAGCGGAGTAGCGGAGACGAGCCGCGCCCCGTTCGACCTGCCCGAGGCCGAGCAGGAGCTCGTGGCCGGCTACCACACCGAGTACTCGGGGATGCGCTGGGGCCTCTTCCAGATGGGCGAATACGTGAACATGATCACCCTCTGCGCCCTGGCGATCACGCTCTTCCTGGGCGGCTGGCACTTCCCGTTCGCGCACGGAGTCGACTTCCTCGGTCCGCTCTGGTTCGTGCTCAAGCTGCTCGCCCTGCTCTTCGTCTTCATCTGGCTGCGAGCGACGCTGCCGAGGCTCCGCTACGACCAGCTGATGAGCTTCGGCTGGAAGATCCTGCTCCCCGTCGCGACGATCAACGCATTCGTCACGGCACTCGTGGTGGTCTGGGCAAATTGAGCCCCCAGCCGGTCGACACGCTCAAGGGCTTCGGGGTCACCTTCAAGCAGATCTTCAAGAAGCCGATCACGCAGCAGTACCCCGAGTACAAGCGGCCGGTCTACCCGCGCTTTCGCGGCCGGCACCGGCTCTGGCGGCACCAGAACGGGCTCGAGAAGTGCGTGGGCTGCTCCCTCTGCGCGGCGGCCTGCCCGGCGGACTGCATCCGCGTCGTCGCGGCCGAGAACACGCCCGACAACCGCGTCTCGGCCGGCGAGCGCTATGCGCGGATCTACGAGATCAACATGAGCCGCTGCATCTTCTGCGGCTACTGCGAGCTCGCGTGCCCGTTCGATGCGATCACGCTCGGCAACGAGTACGAGCTGGCCGAGTACGACCGCGACGACCAGATCTACACGAAGGACATGCTCCTCGCGGAGCCGATCAAGAAGGTCCCGGTCGCCGACCCGGAGCTCTACGACACCCCGCTGCCGTACTACCGGGAGCAGAGCTGATGGGCAACGTGGTCGTCTGGATCGTCTGGGTGGTCGCGGCGTTTGCCTGCCTCGCGTCCGGAGTCGCGGTCGTGTCCTTCTCGAACCCGTTCTATTCGGCGCTGGCACTGATCGGGAACCTCGCCTCGCTGGCTGTGCTCTACCTGCTGCTCTCGGCCGAGTTCGTCGCGGCGGGCCAGGTGCTGGTCTACGCGGGCGCGGTGATGGTGATGTTCGTGTTCGTGACCGCCTACCTGGGCGGACGCGCGGACGCGCCCTGGGCCGGAGGGCCGACCTGGCAACAAGTCGGGGCCGTGCTCGCGGCCGGAGCGATCCTCGTCGAGGTGATCGTCGTGATCGGCCTCAAGGCCGGCGGGAAGCTCTCGCACGAGGCGAACATCGGCTCCAGCTTCGGCTCGCCGCACGAGATCGGGCGCCTATTCTTGACCGACAACCTGCTCGCGTTCGAGATCACCTCGGTGGTGCTCCTCGTGGCGGCGATCGGCGCCGTCATCCTCGGCTCACACGCGCATCTACGCGGCGCGCTCTCGGAAAAACAGAAGGAAGAGGTCGGTGCAGGGACCTGAGGTCGTCTGGTATCTCGCGGTCGCCGCGTTCCTGTTCGCGACGGGCACACTCGGCGTCCTCCTGCGCCGCAGCCCGCTGATCGTGCTGCTTTCACTCGAGATCATGCTCAACGGCGCGAACCTGGCACTGATCGCCTTCGCGCGGCACCACGGCGACGAGACCGGCCAGATCTTCGCGCTGGCGGTGATGGCGGTCGCCGCCTCGGAGGTCGTCGTCGGTCTCGGCCTGATCGTCGCAATCTCCCGCAAGCGCTTCGACCTCGACGTCGACAAGTTCAACATCCTCCGCGGGTGACGGCTTGATCGACGCCGCCTGGATCTGCCTGGTCGCGCCGCTCGCCGCGGCGCTCGCGATCACGTTGTTCAACCAGGACCTCTCGCGGCGCGCCACCGGCTACCTGGCGACGGCTTCGGTGCTCGGCTCGTTCATCGCCGCGGTCGTCGTGTTCGCCAAGCTCTTGTCCGAGCCGCCCGCCCAGCGCTCGCACGCCTCGACCGCCTGGGAGTGGCTGAACGCGGGGACGTTCCACGTCGGCCTGCGGATCCTCGTCGACCCGCTCAGCGTCTTCATGATGCTGGTCGTCTCCGGGGTCGGGTTCCTGATCGTCGCCTACTCGATCGGCTACATGGACGGCGACGACGAGGAACGGCGCTACTTCGCCTACATGGCGCTGTTCGTGTTCTCGATGCTGCTGCTCGTCCAGGCAGGCAACCTTGTGATCCTCCTCGCCGGCTGGGGCCTCGTGGGCCTGAGCTCGTACCTCCTGATCGGCTTCTGGCACCAGCGGCCCTCGGCGGTCGCAGCCGCGAAGAAGGCGTTCATCATGAACGCGATCGGCGACGCGACGATGGCGCTCGCCATCTTCATCCTGATCCAGCATCGGCAGACGCTGAACTTCCCGGACGCGTTCGCGGTCGGCCCTGGACACGGCTGGCTCGTCAACCTCGTCGCGCTCGGCCTGCTCGGCGGGGCCGTCGCCAAGTCGGCGCAAATCCCGCTCCAGACGTGGTTGCCGGACGCCATGGAGGGCCCGACCCCCGTCAGCGCCCTGATCCACGCCGCGACGATGGTCACCGCCGGCGTCTACCTGATCGTCCGCACGCACCCCGTCTTCGAGCAGGCCCCGCGCGTGCTCGAGCTCGCCGCCGGGCTCGGCGCGGCGACGCTGCTGCTGGCGGGGCTGATCGCACTCGTGCAGACGGACATCAAGCGCGTGATCGCGTACTCGACGATGTCGCAGATCGGCTACATGTTCCTCGGCGCAGGCCTCGGCGCCTACGGCAGCGCGATGTTCCACCTGATGACGCACGCCTTCTTCAAGGCGCTGCTCTTCCTCGCCGCCGGGATCGTCATCCACGCACTCGCGGACGAGCAGGACATCCGCAAGCTGGCCGGAGTCGGCGGCGCGCTGCCATGGACGCGCCGAGCGTTCCTGATCGGCTCGCTGGCGCTGGTCGGGATCCCGCCCTTCGCCGGCTTCTTCTCGAAGGACTCGATCATCGCCTCGGCGCTCGGGCGCGGGTGGTACGGGGGGATCCTCTTCGCGGTCGCGCTGGCCGGGACGTTCCTGACCGGCGTCTACGCCTTCCGGCTTTACTTCGTCGTCTTCCGCGGCGAGCCCTCGCCGTTCGTGCAGGAGCACCTCACGGACCACGAGCGCTCGGGTGAGGGGCCGTTCTCGATGACCGCGCCCGTCGCAGTCCTCGCTGTGCTGTCCGTGATCGGCGGCTGGATCCAGTTCGCGCCGCTCTGGCATCCCGTCTCGAACTGGCTCGACCCCGTCGCGCCGCCGCTTGCGACCCCGTCCAACACGGAGGAGGCGCTGGCGAGCCTCTTCGCGGTCCTGCTCGGGCTGGCCGGCATCGGCGTCGCCTGGATGCTCTACGGCGCCCGTCGCTGGTCGGTGCCGCGCTACGCGTTCTGGCAGCGAACGTTCGAGCACAAGTTCTACTTCGACGAGCTCTACGACACCGCGTTCTACCGGCCGACGGTGGCGCTCGCGGTCGGGCTCAAGCGCTGGTTCGAGGACCCGATCATCGGCGGCTCGATCAAGGAGTTCACGACGGGCATGCGGGATCTCGCGCTCGGCGCGCGGCGCCTGCAGACGGGTCTCGTCCGAACCTATGCGCTCGCGATCGCAGCGAGCCTCGTCGTCCTCATGGTCGTCTTCGTGGCGGTGCGGTGAGCCGGTGGGCTGGCTGACGACCGCGCTGATTTTGCTGCCTGTCGGGGCGGCGCTTCTGGTCTGGCTCTTCCCCTGGGACGACTTCACGGCGGGCGCGATCGCGCTTCTCGCCGCGCTCGGCGAGGTCGCGCTCTGGATCGAGTGCGTGTTCCAGTTCGACTTCAACAAGGGCGGCCTCCAGCTCGACCAGCGGACGAACTGGATCAGCGACCTGCATGTCTCCTACCACGTCGGCATGTACGGGTTCTCGCTCTGGCTCGTCGGGCTGGCAGTGGTCGTGCAGGCCGCGTCGATCATCTACGCCTTCTGGGCCGGCCGCACCGGCGCGCGCGCCTACTTCGGACTGATGCTGCTGCTGACGGCCGCGATCGTCGGCGTCTTCACCGCCCAGGACCTGCTGCTCTTCTACGTCTTCTGGGAAGCAATGCTGATCCCGCTCTACGTCCTGATCGGCGTCTGGGGCGGACCGGGGCGGTTGGGCGCGACGATCAAGTTCGTCATCTACACGATGGCGGGGTCGCTGCTGATGCTCGCCTCGATCATCGTGCTCGGCATCTCGCAAGGCACGTTCGACCTGACGGCGACCTGGCAGAGCTCCTCGAACTGGCTCTTTCTGGGATTCGTCGCGGCCTTCGCCGTCAAGGCGCCGCTCTTCCCGCTGCACGGCTGGCTGCCGGACGCCTACCGTGAGTCGCCGCCCGAGGTGTCCGCGGTGCTGAGCGGCGTCGTCTCTAAGGCGGCGATCTACGGCTTCATCCGGATCGCGATCACCAAGTTCCCCGAGCCGACGAAGGACTTCCGCACGGTGATCCTCGTGCTCGCGGCGATCGGGCTCGTCTACGGGTCGTTACTCGCCTTCCGGGCGCCCGACATCCGCGGGGTGATCGCCTACTCGTCCCTTGCGCAGCTCGGGCTGATCACCTTCGGCGTCTTCGCAGTCAACGACCTCGGCCTCAACGGCGCCGTCCTGCAGATGGTCAACCACGGGCTGATCTCGGCGGCGCTGTTCCTGCTCGCCGGTGGGATCGAGCGGCGGGCAACGACCGGTGACTTCAGCCGCCTCGGCGGCTTCGCACGCGGGCGTCCCTTGCTCGCCACCGTTCTCATGACCACGGGGATCATCGGCCTCGCCGTCCCTGGCTCGTCCGCATTCGCAGGCGAGTTCGAGATCCTGGCGGGCGTCTTCAGCGTCAACTGGGGCTACGCCGTCGTCGGCGCCGTCGCGATCGTGCTGGCGGCGATGTACATGCTGCGCCTGATCTCGGCGGTGCTGCACGAGTCGCCCGGGCCCGCGGTCTCGCCGCAGGCGCTCGACCTGCGCCCGGCCGAGCTCAGCGCCGTCGTTCCGCTGGTCGCGTGCCTGCTGGCGCTGTCGGTCTGGCGGGGGGCGATCACGCAACGGTCGTTCGCGAACGACCGTGGGTCCACCGACGTGAGCACGCAGTTCGAGGCGGCGAAGTGATTCCGACGCCGCACGTCGACTGGTTCGCGCTCGCGCCCGAGCTCTTCCTGCTCGGCGCGGCCGGCGTCGCACTCATGGCCGCCGTCCTGCTGCCGCGTCGCATCCGGCGCGACGCCGGCGCGCTCGCGGCAACGGCGGGCTTCACGGGCGCGTTCGTGTACGCGATCTTGATTTTCGTCCACACGCCCGAAGCGCAGAGCGTCATCGCCGACTCGGTGCGGCGCGACCGCTTCGGCGCCCTCGCGCAGGTGATCGTCTGCGGCGCCGGTCTGCTCACCGTCGGCGTCGCCTACGCGAACCGGATGCGCGACGAGCACATCGCCGAGTTCTACGCGCTGCTGGCCGCGGCCGGAGCGGGCATGTGCTTCTTCGTCACGGCGAACAACCTGATGACACTCTTCCTCGGGCTCGAGTGGTTCTCGATCTCGCTCTACATCCTCTGCGCGATCGACCGCGAGCTCGAAGGCTCGCTCGAGGCTGGGCTCAAGTACCTGATCATCGGCGGCTTCGGCTCGGCGGTGCTGCTCTTCGGCTCGGCGCTGGTCTACGGCGCGACCGGCGAGATCGCCTTCAACAAGATCGCCGCCGCGATCTCGGCCCAGCACCTGACCGGCGACGCGCTCCTAGTCGCGGGCCTGGCGATGCTCATCGTCGGGCTCGGCTTCAAGGCCTCGGCGGCGCCGTTCCACCAGTGGACGCCGGACGTCTACGAGGGCGCGCCGACGCCGGTGACGGGCTTTATGGCGGCGGCGACGAAGGCGGCTGCGCTTGTCGTGACGCTGCGGATCCTCCGCGTCGCCTTCCCACAGGAGGCGCACCTCTGGACGATCGCGCTCGCGGTGATCGCCTGCGTGTCCCTCGCGATCGGGAATCTCGCCGCACTCGCGCAGCGCGGCGTCAAGCGGATGCTCGCCTACTCGTCGATCTCGCAGGCCGGCTTCATGCTGATCCCGATCGCCTCGGACAACGCACTGGGCGCCCGTGCGCTCCTCTACTACCTGATCCCCTACGCGGCGCTGTCGATCGGGGCCTTCGCGGTCGTGGCGGCAAGGGAGCGGGAACTGGCGGCGCCCGTGACGCTCGACAACCTCGCCGGCCTGGGCTGGGAGCGCCCGCTGCTGGGAGTCTCGATGTGCACCTTTATGTTCGGGTTCGCCGGGCTGCCGCCGACGGGCGGCTTCGTCGCCAAGTTCTACGCCTTCTCGGCCGCCTACGAGCACGGCTGGACGTGGCTCGTGATCGTCGGCGTGGTCGCGACTGCGGTCAGCCTCTACTACTACCTCGCGGTCGTACGGGCGATGTACATGCGCCCCGCGGCGGAGCTGCAGCTCGGAGCGGCCGCGCCGGTCGCCGGCGGCGCGCCGCCGCGGGACGCGCTGCTGCAGACCTCGGTCGTCCTCTCGCTCGCAGTGGTCGTCGGCTCGTTCATCGCGGTCGAGCCGCTGATCCACGTCGCGAAGCTCGCGGCCGCGTCGCTGCCGTTCTGAGCGGGGTCAGTCCCTGCGCAGCTCGGCGGCGAGCGCTCCCATCGCCTGCAGGCAGAAGACGACGACGCAGGCGATCAGGGCCGACCGGGCCACAGCCGGCACGGCCGGATCGCCGACAGCCGGTGCGCGCGCCGCCGTCGCGACCAGCAGCAGGGCGAGGACGACCGCCCAGCCGTAGGCATGAGCGGGAGCGCGCTTGCCGTCCAGCCGCTCGGAGACGCTGCGCAGCCCGGCAATCGCGGTCAACGGCACGGCGAGGAGCAGGAAGTCGAAGGCGATCGTGTGATCGCCGAGATGGTCGGCGAAGGCCGCCGCGAGAACGAGGGCGATCGGGGCCAGTCGACTGATGGTGGCCGCTTCGTCGGATGACGCAGCTTTCCTGCGCCGTTCGTTACCCTCGCGCCACTCAACGAGGAGGAGTACCTATGCCGGATGTTTCCGTTACGTGGCTCGGCCACGCCGCCTTCCGCGTCGACAGCCCCAACGGAAAGCGGGTCTACATCGATCCCTGGCTCGACAACCCGAAAGCCCCCGACGGCGAGCAGGAGCCCGAGCGCGCCGACGTGGTCGCGGTCACGCACGGCCACGACGACCACCTCGGCAGCACGGTCGAAATATCGAAGCGCCTCTCGCCCGAGATCATCGCTCTGGTGGAGTTGAAGCGCTGGCTGGGCGACCAAGGCGCGAACGTCGGCGAGATACCCGGGCCGAACAAGGGCGGCACCGTCGACCTCGACGGAATCAAGTTCACGATCGTGAACGCCTTCCACTCGGGCGCGACGCCCGACGGCAGCTACGGGGGCGAGCCGTGTGGGATCGTCATCACCTTCGAGAACGGCACCTCCGTCTACTTCGCCGGGGACACCTGCGTGTTCGGGGACATGCAGCTGATCGGGCGGCTCTACCACCCAGACGTCGCGGTGCTGCCGATCGGCGGCCACTTCACGATGGATCCCCGCGAGGCCGGCGTCGCGCTCGAGCTGCTCGGCGCGCGACGGTGCATTCCGTGCCACTACGGCACCTTCCCGCTGCTCGCCGGCACGCCCGACGAGCTGCGGCAGCACGCCCCCGATGGCGTCGAGATCCTGGAGATGCAGCCCGGAGATACAGTCGCGGTATGAGAGAGCGCTGGTTCGGCGCGACGGGCAGGCGCGTGCCGGAGCTGGCCCGCGAGGGCGACCCAGTCGTGCCGCTCGACGAGGCGCTCGTGCTCGACAACGTCGCCGACGATGCAGCGCTCCACCGGGCGCATGAGGAAGGAACGCCGGTAGTGGTGCGCGCGGACTCGGCAGAGAAGATCCTCGCCGCGCTGAAGCGCCCCGAGGTCGCGTCCGTGCTCGTTCCGGCGGACAAGCCAGAGCTGCTCGAGCTCGACCTGCGGGAGCTCACATATGGCTAGGCGAATCGTCGCCACGTACTCGATCGCGGCCTGCGATCTCGAGGCCGGGCAGTGGGGCGTGGCGACGCAGTCCAAGTTCCTCGCCGTCGGGTCGGTCGTCCCCTGGGCGGATCCGCAGGTCGGCGCGATCGCGACGCAGGCCTATGCCAACCCGCGCTACGGCTCCGAAGGGCTCGTCCTGCTGCGCGACGGGTTGAGCGCAGAGCAGGTCGTCGACAAGCTGACGGCCGCGGACGAGGAGCGCAATCACCGCCAGCTCGGCGTCGTCGACCGCGAAGGCCACAGCGCGAGCTTCACCGGCGAGGAGTGTCTGGAGTGGGCGGGCGGCAGGACCGGCCCCTGCTACGCGGCGCAGGGCAACATCCTCGTGTCGGGCGCGACGGTCGATGCGCTTGCGGAGACCTTCGAAGGCTCGAGCGGCCCGCTCGCCGACCGGCTGCTCAACTGCCTCGATGCCGCGCAGGCCGCGGGCGGCGACCGGCGGGGTCAGCAGTCCGCGGCGATCCTGGTCGTCGAGAAGGACGGCGGCTACGCAAAGCTCTCCGACGTCGTCGTCGAGCTGCGCGTCGAGGACCACGAGCGCCCGCTCGAGGAGCTTCGGCGGCTCTACCGGCTCCACCAGGCGCTCTTCGGCGAGACGCCGCGCGAGCAGTGGCTGACGGTCGATGAGGCGCTCGCGAACGAACTACGCGAGCGGCTCGCGAAGCTCGGTTACGAGGGCGAGCTCGAGGACGCCTTCAACCGCTGGGCCGGCAACGTCAACCTGGAGGAGCGCGTCGACGGCGTCGAGGAGATCGACCCGGTCGTGCTCGAGGAGCTGCGGGAGCTTTCGTGAGCGAGGGCTACGAGGTCGTCCACTTCGACGAGCTCGAGGAGCTGCCGATCACCAACCCCCATGGCACGTTCGTCCTCAGGCCGGTCCGGCGGAGATTCGGGATCACGGCCTTCGGCTCGAACGCGTACACCGGCGATTCCGGGCAGCGGGTGATCGAGGAGCACCACGAGCGCGACAACCATCAGGAGATGTACGTCGTCCTTCGCGGCCGTGCAACCTTCACGCTCGGAGACGACGAGGTCGATGCCCCGGCGGGAACGATCGTCTACGCGCAGCCGGGCACGCGGCGAGGCGCGATCGCGGCCGAGGACGGAACGGCTGTGCTGGCAGTCGGGGCGAAGCCCGGGGTGGTCTTCGAGCCGTCGGCTTGGGAGGACATCTTCGTCGCGAACGCATATGCCGACAAGGGCGACCTCGAGGGCGGCCGCTCTCTCATGGCGGCAGCACTTGAAAAGCGCCCGGACGCGTGGCAGGGCTACTTCAACGCCGCCTGCCTCGAAGCCCGCGCCGGGGACCCTGAGCGCGCCTTCGACTACCTGAAGCGGTCGATCGAGCTCGAGCCCGAAGCGCGTGAGTACGCCCGAGAGGACTCCGATTTCGACTCGATCCGGAACGACGAACGCTTCGTCTCACTTGTCGCCGGGCAGGCCTCCTCCGGCACCTAGCTCGTAAACCCCCTACTTCAGCGCCTCCGCGAAGCTGATCAGAAGTGAGCCCTGCTCCGCCGTGAGGCTGACGCCCACCTGCCGTTGGACCTTCATCTCGAACTCGTCGAGCTTCTTCACCCGCTTGGCGGCATTCTTCGCCTTCTCCGCCTCGGTCAGCTTCTGGTTGAGCTCCTGCGCCGCCTCCGGGTTCGAGCAGAACTCGCTGACCACGTTCTCGAGCGAGGCGAACGTGACGCCGACCATGAACGTCGTCGAGCCCGAGCCCTCGTTGCCCGCGACGTCCTTCGCCGTCGCGCTGAGCGTGTGGCTGCCGAGCGCGAGCGACCACGCCGGCGCGTCGAGGTCCTTGCAAGTGTCGGAGTCGAGCCCTGATCCGGGCACCGGATCAGTCGCCGAGCAATTGATCGTCACGTGCTGGTCGATGGTGTAGGAGCCGGCGTTTCCGGTGTACGTGATCACCGGCGGCGTGGCATCGCGCTTGATCGTCTCCGACACGTCGCCCGACGAGCCGGTGACGATGTTGCTCGCGTTCGTCGTGGTCACGCCGCAAGAGCGCGTGAACGTCCCGTCCGTGGAGATCGTCTCGTCGAGGCAGCCGTTCTTCGTGACCGTCGAGCCGGTCGGCGGGATGGGGAAGCCGCTCCACGTCAGCGAGACGTCACTGGTGTACCAGCCGTTCTGCCCGTCCGGGCTCGCCGGGCTGACCTGCGCGCAAGGGAACCCTTGGCCGTTCAGCCCCGGCCCGCTGAGCTGCGGCTTGTTGAGGCCGCCGCCGGCCGGGTAAGCGGTGTCGAACCATTGCGGGAAGAACTGGTCGAGGCGGGCATTGCAGGACGCGCTCTGTACCGGCAACCAGTGGCGGAAGACGGCCTCCTCCTGCGCCTCCGTAATCGACCCACCGCCGTACCGGGTCTGGATCTGCTTCATCGCGGAGATCATCCGGTCCTTGCCGAGGATGTGCCACAGCGCGATGTAGGTGGCCGCCGGCCGGTTGTACGTGTTGGACGTCGTGAAGAGATTGACGACGGTCGGGTTCGACGGCGCGGTGCTCCAGTTGCCGCCGCCCGTGCCGTAGGTCGCATTGAACTGATTGGTGAGGCTGGTCTCGAACGCGGCGTCGCCGGCCGGGGTGCCGAGCCCGCCCGCCGCGGTGGCCGCCGTCCGAGCGTTGTTGAGGTACTCACCGAGGCGCGCGAACCCCTCCTTCCAGAAGGTGAGGTTGAAGGCTGCCTCTGAGACGTTGTCGCCGAACCACTGGTGCATGTTCTCGTGGTTGAGCGTGCCAAGGTTGGTCCCGGTCGAGCCGCCGATCGTGCCGCCGGCGAAGGTGATCTTCGTCTGCATCTCCTCCTCGAAGCTCGCCGGAGGGATGCCGACGACGACGCCGGCCGTCGTGAATGGGTACGGCCCGTTGAAGTTCGTCTGGAAGCCCGTGATGTCTTCCTGGTTGTCCATCGCGATCTTGTTGATCGCCTTGCGTGCGTCGGTGATCGAGTTGGCCTGGCCCTCGAAGTACTGAATGCCGGTCGTCGGGCTCGTGCGCGCGGTCAGGTCGTACGAGCCGATGCTGTTCTCGACCAGATAGCTGGCCACGTGCTCGGGCGAGTGCCAGTGCCAGGTCCAGGAGCCGCCCGGGAAGTTCGTGTCGGGTGGGTTGACCGAGGTGGGAGACACGGGTGCATAGGTGGTCCCGGTAGGCGGCGTCGTGCCAACGAGCTCCCCGTTCGCAATCGCCGTCTTGCCGACGTCGACCGTGTCGTAGAAGTCGTATGTCGGCTTGGCGCTCGGGTGGTTGTTGATCGGCATCCAGGATGCCGTGCCGGCGGGCTCGGTCGTCACGAAGGCGCCGTCGTTCGGAGCAGCCGTCGTGTTGACGCGGAACCAGCCCTCGGTCGTCCCGTCACCGTCGAAATGCACGCCGGGCCGCCCCGCGTAGTCGATCGTGACCGTAAACGTCGTGCCGTCGGGAATCGGCGTCGAGGGCGTCACCACGAGTTTGTTGGCAGGACACTGCAAGCCGTTCTGCGCATTGGTGCCGACCTGGGGCGAGCAGGCAGGCGGGTTCGGATTGGTCGCGCTGACGGGGTTCACGTTCGAGATCGCGTGGGCCGCTGGGTCCGGGTCGTCCTGTCCGTTCGGGTCGCCTGGATAGGTGGGCTGCACGAACGCAAACGTGGCCGGGGACCCGTTTACCTCGACCGACTGGACCGTCATGTCAGGGCCGTCGGGCGAGCCGTTGAGGGCAGCCCGCTCGAAGTCGAAGCTCAGGTCGGTGAGGCACTGCGTCGAGCGGACGGTGAGGTCGACGTGCGTGCCGGGGAGGAACGTGTTCGACAGCGCGTCGTAGTTCAAATGGACGTCGGTGTGGAGGCTCGTGTACCCGCCGTTGCCCTGGTCCGGATAGACCCGGTCGCCGAAATGCGAGAGCGTGTGTGCGCCGGAGAAGCAGTTCGTGTCGGCGAGCGCGGACTTGCTGCCGGCCGAACCGGCCAATACCCCGAAGAACACGGCGGTAGCGGCGACCGCCAGCACGTTGAGCCTGGACGAGGTCCCCATCTGATCTTCCCCCCTGCGTTGGAGTCGTCGGCAGGGAACTTCTATCGCATCCCGTCAGTCTCCGGGCAAACGGATTCCGGCGGCTAGCTCGCGCAGCGCCGGAACCGGGTCGCTCACCGGCCGGGCGACGAATAGCACCACGCCATATCCGTCGGCGCCGGTCAGCGAGTCGACAAGTAGCTGCAGGCCGAGCGCGAGCGCAAAAGCTTTGTGGGCCTGCTCGCCGCCGAACGGGACGAGCTCTTCGGGCGCCGCCGCGCCGGTCAGCACGTCGCCGTAAGTGACAGCGCCCATCGAGACATCTGCGACGATCGGCTCGCCGTCTGAGCTTGGGATCGCGATCGCAAGCGGGTTCGTTCCGGCGAGCTTCGGGCCGCCGTCGGGGTGGCCGAGGCGCGCGGGCGACGTGGCGGTCAGCGCCGCGACGAGACCGCCTTCGGCGAGCTTCCGCACCCAATAGCCGAGCATCCCGGTCGGGAAGCAGTGCGCGGCGACGATCAGCCGGCCCCTGTCGGGCGGGTCCGCGACCTGCGCCTCGACGATCGCAGCGAGGACGAGATAGCCCAACGCGCCGCGGCCGTCCCAGCGCTCGTAGCCGCCCTCGGCGACCTCGATCTCCGGCTTTGCGTGCGGGTCGAGGTCCGGCAGCGTCGCCAGCCAGTCGACGCGCGAGAGCCCGTGACCCGTCTTGCCGCGACGTTCCGCTTCGAGAAAGTGATCGGCGAGCGTCGCCGCGTCCTCGGCCGAGAAGCCGAGCGCGCGAAGCTTGCCGGGAACGTCGGTCAGGAGAGAACCGGCAGCGCCTTGACGAACCCGACGCCCTGCTCTCGCCGCGTCTCGGCGACCGCGTCGGCGACCTTCGTGATCTCGGCTGCCGCCGGGGCGTTCGGATTCGTGCTGACGAGGGGCTCGCCCGAATCGCCGGCCTCGCGGAGCGCCGGGTCGAGCGGGATCGAGCCGAGCAGCGGCACGTGCAGGTCATCGGCGAGCTCCTGGCCACCGCCGGAGCCGAAGACGTCGCCGCTCATGTTCTCGATCACGCCGAGCAGGCGCATGTTCGTCTTCTGCGCCATCAGCGCCGCGCGGGCGGCGATCTCCTGCGCGAGCGGCTGCGGGGTCGTCACGATCAATGCCTCCGCGCGCGGGAGCAGCTGGCCGAGCGAGATCGACACATCCCCCGTGCCGGGGGGCATGTCGACGACGAGCGTGTCCAGCTCGCCCCAGTGGACGTCGGAGAGGAACTGCTCGAGTGCGCGGTGGAGCATCGGCCCTCGCCACATCACCGGGGAGTTGTCCTCGAGGAAGAAGCCGATCGACATCAGCTTCAGGTCGTCCTTTACAGGCGGGACGATCATCTTGTCGACGACGACCGGCCGCTGGCGGATCCCGAGCAGGTGCGGGATCGAGTGGCCGTAGACGTCGGCGTCGAGGATCCCGACGCGCTGGCCGAGCGCGCCGAGGGCCGCCGCGAGGTTCACGGTCAGTGACGACTTGCCGACTCCGCCCTTGCCGCTCGCGACGGCGATCACACGGGTCGAGCGGTCGAGCGAGATGCCCTTCGTCCGCTCGGTGACCCCGCCGCGCAGCTTCGCGCTCAGCGCCGCCTTCTCCTCGGTCGACATGACGTCGAAATCGAGCGAGACGCGCTCGACGCCCGCAACCGGCGCGAGCGCCTGAGCGACCTGCTGCTCGAAGCTCGAGCGAAGCGGGCAACCCGCGACGGTGAGCGCGATCGTGACGGCAACGTCGCCGCCCTCGATCCGGACATCTCGGACCATGTCGAGCTCGGTGACCGGCCGCCGGAGCTCGGGGTCGATGACCTGCTCGAGTGCCTTGAGGATCTCGTCTCGCGAAGGCTCCACGGCAACGAGCCTAGCAACGGTTAGATAGCTCAATGACCTGGGTCGGTTTGGTAAGGCGGAACCTGCTGCGGCGGCCCGTGCGAACGGGGTTGACGACTGCGGGCGTGGCTCTCGGCGTCGGATTGATAGTCGCGTTGCTGTCAGTTACCGCGGGCGCCAAGGCAACGGCGGGTCAGCTGATCCACATCGGTCGCGCCGATTTCGGGCTCTTTCAGGCAGGCGCTTCAGACCTGACGCTGTCCCGGCTGCCCTCCTCGCTCGCGTCGCAGGTGGCACGCGAGCCGGGTGTCGCCGAGGTCGGGCGGATCTACCTCTACGTGACGAACCAGGGGCTCGTCTTCGGTTTCGATCCGCACGAGTTTCCGGCACGGCGCCTCGTGATCACCCACGGATCGCGCGCGAGAGGGGCCGAGGCGCTCGTCGGTGACGCCTACGCGCGGTCGAAGCATCTCGCGGTCGGCGACATGGTGCGGCTCGGCCGGCGCGAGTTCCGCCTCGCGGGCATCTTCCACACGGGCGACCCGTTCGAGGACGGCGGGATCGTGCTGCCGCTTCCGGTCGTTCAGCGGCTGGCGGGTCGGCTCGGCGACGTGACGACGATCTCGGTCGCCGTCTCACTCGGCGCGCGCCCGCACGACGTGGCGCGCCGGCTCGAACACGACTTTCCCGGCACGACGGCGGTGAGCGAGCCCGGCCAGGCCGTCCGGATCGACACCTCGAGCCGCGTGATCATCTCGACCGGCTGGATCATCTCGCTGCTCGCGTTGATCGTGGGTGGGATCGCGGTGACGAACACGATGGCGATGTCCGTGTTCGAGCGGATCCGTGAGATCGGGATCCTGCGCGCCGTCGGCTGGAGAACGGCCCGGATCGCAGCGCTGATCGTGTCCGAGGCGCTCGCGATCTGTCTGCTCGCGCTGGCTGTCGGGCTGGCGCTCGGCTACGCCGCGGCGCAAGTGTTCTCCGACCACGCAGAGGCGGGCTCGCTGCTCCAGCCCGACTTCACGGCCGGCGTCTTCGCGTGGGGCCTTGCGTTCGCCCTCGGGGTCGCGGTGCTCGGGGCGGCGTACCCGACGTGGCGGGCCGTGAGCCTCGCCCCCGTGGAGGCGCTCCGCCGCGAATGACGCGGCGGTCTTCGGCACGAGCCGTTCCGCCGGGCCGCAGTGGACTGTCCACCCGAACTGCCACGAACGGCCGGGTGTGGAAGAGAAGTCACGCTTTCGTCACACGGAAGAGGGCGCAACCCGCGAGGCGGGCTCTACGCTGCCGTCGCGGAGCCGTAGGACGCGATCGGCCTTTTGGCTCACCGCCTCGTCGTTCGTGACCAGGAGCACCGTCATCCGACGCTGGTCCCGCAACGCGAGCAACAGCCGCACGATCTGAGCACCGGTTTCCGAGTCCAGCGCGCCCGTGGGCTCGTCCGCGAGCAGCAGCTGCGGCTCGTTCGCGAGGGCGCGCGCGATCGCCACCCGCTGGCGCTCTCCGCCCGAAAGCGTTGTCGGCGACGCGTCGGAGCGGCCCGCCAATCCGACCTCGTCGAGCAAGGCTCGGGCCCGCCGCTCGCGCTCGTGCCTGCCGACGCCGCGGCCGATCATCGAAATCTGGACGTTCTCCGCCGCCGACAGGGTCGGGATCAGGTTGTGGAACTGGAAGACGAACCCGACCGTTCCCGCCCGGTACTCGGCGGCGTCGAGTCGTGATAGCTCCTGGCCGCCGACCCTGATCGACCCCGCATCGGGGCGGTCGAGGGCCCCGATCAGATTCAGCAGCGTGCTCTTGCCCGACCCGGACGGGCCTGTCAGTGCGACGAAGTCGCCCGGCTGCAATCGCATCGAGACGCCCGAGAGCGCGCCGATCCGGCCGTTCTCGAACGCCTTGCTGACACCCTCGAGGACGACCTCGACGCCGCTCAACGCGGCCGGACCCAGTAGTTGATGGTCCGCGAGCTTCCCAGCGCGCGCACCGTTGCCCGGAACGTCAGCCGGTACCCGCGCGACGCGGCCGGCCACTGTGCGAAGTCGCGATAGCGCCCGGAGAACGGGTAATCGCGGAGCTTGCGGGTGCTCGTCCCGACCTCCGCGATATGAGCCGTCCCGAGCGGATCGACGATCGCCACGGTCAGGCGACCGTGCAGGGGGCGCCCGGCGGGCGTCGTCGCGCGCACGACGTACCACCATTTCGTCGGCCCGACCCGCGGCGTGTGCGTCGGCGCGGACAGCGAGACGTGAAACCGCGCCGCGTGCAGCTGCGGCGAGGTACTGGGTGTCGTCGGCGCGGTGTTCTGCTCGGCGTGCTTCGTGCCCCCGCACCCCACGGCGCTGGCCATGAGCACGAGGACGACGAGTAGCCCAGGCCGCATGCCGCGATGCTAGTGACCCATCCAGCAATGCATGCCGGCTTCTGGCCCGCGACCCAGAAACTCGGCGGCACCACTGGACGGGCCACTAGACCTCGAGCCGCTCCCTGAGCCAAAGGCCGTTCCGCACCGCGAACCCCTCCCAGTCGTTGTTGAAGTACGCGTAGACGTCGACCTTGCGGCGCCACGCCTCGATCCGCCGCGCCCACTCCTCGAGCTCCGACTGCGAGTAGTTCCCGCGCCGGCCGCGCGAGCCGCGATGAAAGCGCACGTAGGTCCAGTCGGCGGTCAGCTCGTGCGCCTGGAACGGTCGGCGCGGATCGTCGCCGATCACCAGAGCCGCACCGGCCGACCGCAGCAGCTCGTACACCTCCGGCGCGAACCAGCTCTCGTGACGGAACTCGAAGCAGTGGCGGCCGCGCGGCAGCCGAGCGAGCGCCTCGGCGAGGCGTTCGTCGTCGCGCCGGAAATTGCCCGGAAGTTGCCAGAGCACGGCACCTAGCTTCGGCGAGCGCGTGAGCGGCCCAATCCGTTCGTAGAACCTTCGCACGCCCTCGCCCAGGTCGCGAAGCCGTCGGATGTGCGTGATGTAGCGGCTCATCTTCACGGCGAACAGGAACCTCGGCGGACTCGTCTGCACCCAGTTCGCGACGACCTCCCGCCGCGGCAGCCGGTAGAAGGTCGCGTTCACCTCGACCGTGTCGAAGTGGCGCGCGTAGTGATCGAGCCACTCCCGCGGCGGGCAGCGCCGCGGGTAGAAGACGCCGTTCCGCCAGTGGTCATAGTTCCAGCCGGAACAACCGATCTGGACCGGCCTCAGCTCAGCGCCGCGAACAGCTCCTTGCACAGCTCGGGTGTGCCCGCCGCGACCACGCGTGAACGCCCCTCGGTGTCCAGCGGCGCCTGTCCGAACGGCGGCGCCTCGGGCAGGTCGATCGCGAGGCCGCACTCGCGGACGAGCAGTTGTGCCGCCGCGATATCGACCGAGCGCGCTCCCTTCAGCGAGCAGACCGCGTCGACGCGCCCCGCAGCGAGGTGGCACAGCGACAGCGCGAGCGAGCCCATGATCCGCAGGCGATAGGCGATGCCGACCATCTGAGCGGCCTTCTCGGCCACCGACGACGTCAGCGTCGCCTCGAACGAGAGAATCTCGATGAGCTCCTTCGGCTTGACCGCGCCCAGCCGGTCGCCGCCCAGGAAGGCGCCGTCGCCGCGCTCCGCGGTCCATTCTTCACCGGTGCCGAAGTCGTAGACGTAGCCGAAGTGGACATCGTCCATCGTGGCCCCGTCTGCAACGGCCACCGACAACGCGAAAAACGGGATCCCGCGCTTGGCGTTCAGGGAACCGTCGATGGGATCGACGACCACGTGCGTCGCCCCGCCCGATCCGAAGACCCTCTCGCCGAGCTCCTCGGAAATCAGCGTGAAATCGCCGCCCATCGCCTCCAGCCGCCGGACGATCGCGGCCTCCGCGGCGGCGTCGATCGCCACGGTGTCGTCGCCTCCCTTTCCGGCACCGACGACCGGCTCGCGCTCGACTCGCGTCGGCAGCTCGACGAGCACGCCGCGCACGTCCTCGACCGCCCCCCGGCAGGTCGACAGCCAGTCAGCCGTCAAGCGGCTGGAACAGCAGGCCGGAGGTCAGCTTCGGGAAGAAGTAGGTCGTCTTCTGTGGGAGCACCCGCCCCTCGCGCGCGCGCGTGAACACGGCCTCGATCGGGGTCGGCCGCAGCAGGAACGCCGCCGCCGCCTCGCCCCGGTCGACAGCTGCAACGGCTTCGCGCCTTTGGGCCGTGTACGTGAGGCCCTGCGGGCCCAACGCGTCGACCACCTCGACGTCGAGCCCATCGCCGTCGACTAGCTCATAGCGACCCTCGCGGTAGAGAACGACGCCCGGCAGCTCGTCGCCCGGCTCCTCGATCGGCGTTCCACGAACGCCGTTCAAGGACTGCGCGAGTCGGTGCGTCGGGAAGATCGTCAGCCCCTCTTCTCGCGTCGAGACGAGCACGACCATCATCCAGGCGCTCGCCTCGGTCCCGTCCTCGGCATGGAATGCGAGCGCCGTCTCGTAGCGGTGGTGACCGTCGGCGATCAGGAGCTGCGCGTCCGCGAACCGGTCGCTCGGATCGTCACCGGCGTGCCAGAGCCGGTCGCCGCCGACGGCGATGTCGGGCTCGCGCTCCGGCAGCTCGACGGGGTCGCCGTCGTGGAGCAGGAAGATCGGCTCCAGCTGCGTCCGCGTCGCCCGAAGCAGCCGTAGGCGGCCCTCCTTCGGGCCGGCATGCGTGCGCTCGTGCGGCAGGACGACCCGGTTCTCGTACGGCTCGAGACGCAGAGTGACAACGAGCCCGTTACGCGTACGCTCGACGCCGTCCGGCCCGACGTACGCCTGCGACAGCGCCCAGACGGCCGGCTCGGCCTCGCGCTCGAGCACGCTCTCCGCGTCCCACTCGCGAAGGTCGCGCGCAGCCTGCTCCTCCGAGTCGGGCAGGGTCAGGTGGACGACGTTGTGCGGATCGAGTGCCAGGTAGCGCTCCCGCTCCTCCGGCGAGATCACGTCGTACGGCGGCGCAACGAGCCGCTCGAGCGCACCGGCGGAGACCGAGTAACGAAGCGCCCGAAACGGCTTGATCACAGCCATCCCGCGGGACGCTACCAGCCGCTCCAGGACCTAGACTCACGCCGTGAACGCGATCGCCGAGCTCGCCGAGGACCGCGTCGTCGAGGGAATCTACGCGGTCGCGCGGAAGCAGCGGCTGCGCACGCGAAACGGCTCCCCGTACCTGGCGCTCGAGCTTGCCGACCAGAGCGGGCGGATCGAGGCGCGGGTCTGGAACGACGTCGAGCTGCTCGACGGCCGCTTTGCCGAAGGCGACGCGGTGCACGTGCTCGGCCGCGTCGAGCGGTTCCGCGACCGACTCCAGCTCGAGGTGCGATCGCTCGAAGCCGCGCCTGAGCAGGACGCCGCCGCGCTGACGCCGGCACTTCGTCGCGACGCCGACGAGCTGGACGGCTTCCTCGAGTTCCTCGCGGGCGAGATCGCGCATCCCGGGCTGAAGGCGTCGGTTGGCCGGTTGCTCGCAGACAACGCCCTCCGGGCCTCGCTGCGTTCGCTGCCGGCTGCGCCGGACGGACACCACGGTTACGCGGGAGGCCTGCTCGAGCACACCGTCGGAGTCGCAACGATCGCCCGCGAAACCGCACAGCTGCACCCCCGCCTCCGCGCCGATCTCCTACTCGCAGCGGCGCTGCTCCACGACTTCGGCCGCATCCGTGAGCTGGGCCCGGCGCCAATCTTCAAGCAAACGGACGAGGGCCGCCTCCTCGGTCACGTTCACCTTGGCCTGCGCCTGATCGAGGAACGCGCCGCGGCTCTCGAAGCGGAGGTGCGAGCCGAGCTCCTGCACGCGGTCGCGGCCCACCACGACTTGCGCTCCGCGAGAACGGCGGAGGCGGCCGTCCTCTACCACGCGAACCAGCTCGACGCGGTAGCCGCGACTAGACCGGTCGAGTAGGACTTCCACATGTTCGCAGCCGCGCTTGCGCTCGCGGCCGCCGTGTCGTGGGGGATCGGCGACTTCCTCGGGGGCCTCAAGAGCAGGACGCTGCGGCCGATCGCCGTGCTCATCGTCGCGCAGCCGATCGGGTGCGCCCTGCTCGGGCTCTGGGTCGCGATCCGCGGAGAAGGGCCGCCCGGGACCGAGGTGTTCTGGGCATCCCTCGCCGCGATCTTTGGCACGACCGGCCTGATCGCCTTCTACCGTGGAATGGCGGCGGGCGCGCTCAGCATCGTCGCGCCGATCGCCGGCGCCGGCGCCGCGATCCCGGTCGTCTGGGGGCTCGCGCGAGGCGACCACCCGAGCGCCTACCAGGAGCTCGGATTCGTGGCGGCCATCGTCGGCGTCGTACTTGCCTCCTTCGAGCGCCGACCCGAGGCCACCCGCCTCGCCGCAGGGGTCGGCTGGGCCGCGGTCGCGATGGTCGCCTTCGGCGCCTTCTACGTGCCGATGCATGCGGCGAGCCAGGGTGACTTCCTCTGGGCCGCATTCGTCTTCCGCCTGACCTCGACGGCGCTTGTGGCCGCGGCCTGGCTGGCGCTTCGCCCACCGAAAGCGCGCCGGGCCGACGTGCCCGCGCTCGCGGCGATCGGGATCCTCGACACCGGCGGCAACGTCTTCTTCGCGGCGGCGTCGGAACAGGGGCTCGTCAGCGTCGTCTCGATTCTCGCCTCGCTCTACCCCGTCGTGACCGTCCTGCTCGCTCGTGCCGTCCTGCACGAGCGCGTTCACCGCTCACAGGAGCTCGGGATCGCGCTTGCGTTGGGCGGGATCGTGCTGATCTCGACCGGCTGAGGTCGAGACGCGCAACGGATCCGGGGCTTTCTCCGTTGTGCATCCACAATCACACAGGAGGTCTGAACGGTGCTGCTTCTGATCTTGCTTGCGATCCTGGCGATCATCCTGTTCGGGGTCGGCTTCACCGTCCATTGGCTCTTCATCCTCGCGATCATCGCCGCGCTGCTCTTCGTGATCATGTTCTTCGTCGGCGGCGCCGGCGGCCGCTCGCGCCGAGCCTGGTGGTGACAGATAGGTAGCTCAGCTCCGGTCCGGGGCCTCGCGCCCCGGGCCGGCTCTTGCTCCTAAAGCATCATCACCCAGCTGCGGCCGCACGCCCCGCACTCGCTGTTCTTCCGGCCGCAGCGGCGGCAGTCCCAGTACGTCCACCAGATCCACTTGAGGTGGTTGATCTCGATGACGAACAGGACGACGATCCAGACGAGGGCGGTGGTGCGGTCCACATGTGCAGCTTCCTCCTCGCCGGCGTGGAACGCAATGGGCCATCAGACCTATTTCGAGGTCAGTCTTGGGCCAGCCGGGCGACGCGGCGGGCGATGTCGTCACGGATCTCGCGCACCTCTTCGAGGCACAAGCCGACCGGGTCGACGATGTTCCAGTCGACGTATCGCTTGCCGGGCAAGACAGGGCACGCGTCGCCGCAGCCCATCGTCACGACGACGTCCGCCCAGGCGACGTCCTCGTCGGTGATCGGCTTCGGCTTTCGGTCGGAGATGTCGACGTCGATCTCCTGCATGGCCTCGACGACGGCCTGATGGAGCTCGGTCTCGGGACGGGAGCCCGCCGAGCGCGCCTCCCCGCCGAGCTCTTCGTACAGCGCCTGCGCCATCTGCGAGCGGCCGGCATTGCCGACGCAGACGAAGTAGGCGCGTTTCACCAGGCGACGGCCCGCTCTCGGCTGACCAACACGCCTTCCGGCGCAGGCCCGCCGCCGATCGCGAAGGCGAGCTGCTCCATCGCCTCGGGCACGAGCCGGTAGAACGTCATCGTCCGGATCTTGCGCGAGACCTCGATCAGGCCGGCCTCCTTGAGGACGCGCACGTGGTGCGACACGGTCGGCTGCGACAGCCCGAGCGGCTGGGTCAGGTGGCAGGTGCAGAGCTCGCCGTTCGGGGCTCCGGCGATCCGGTTGACGATCGCGACGCGCGCCGGATCGGCGAGCGCCTTGAACCGGTCGGCGAGTGCCTGCGCGGACTGCTTGGGCAGCGGCGGCGATCCGGGGGCACAGCACGGCTGTTCGAGTACCCGAAGCTTCTTCATTGACGCTCATCAATGTATCAGGTAGCTTTCTTAATCGACGTCAATCGATGAAAGGAGCCGTTGTATGGCTGCCTGCGATTGCGATTGCGACTGCGACTGCAGCGGAGGTTGTTGCTGCTGACGCCTAGGAGGGTTTGGTGGAATGGCGCTCGTCGCCGGCGTGCGCCGGCGGCACAGCCGGTCTTTCGCCAAACCCACCGATATCGCCGGCTCGGGCCGACCCTAGACGGTGAAGCGGATGTTGAGCACGTCGCCGTCTTGGACGAGGTAGTCCTTGCCCTCGAGCCGCTGCCGGCCGCGCCTCACGACCTCGGGGCGCGAGCCGGCCTCGACGAGATCGGACCAGAGAATCACCTCACAGCGGATGAAGCCGCGCGCGATGTCGGAGTGGATCGTCTCGGCGGCGTCGAGCGCCGTCTCCCCGCGCCGAAGCGGCCAGGCCCGCGTCTCCTTGTCGCCTGCGGTGAAGAACGTGATCAGGTCGACCGCGTCGAACAGCCGACGCGCAATCTCGCCGACCGCCGACGGGCCGTCGCGGAACTCCGCCGCCTCATCCTCGGGCAGCTCGGCGAGCTCGGCCTCGAGCTTCGCGTCGAGGCCGCCGGGTCCGTTGCGAACCTCGATGAGTGGCTTCGTCGTCAGCGGATCGAGCTCGGCGGGAAGCTCGCCCGGCCACTCCGAGAGCGGCCGCTCGGCCTCCAGATGAGCGAGCACGGCCTCGAGCGTCGTGACCTCCGCCCGCAACTGGGGGTCGCCCGACTTCGCCTGCTTGCCGACCCGCTCCAACCGCTTCTCGACGTGATCGCGGTCGGCGATCAGGAGCTCGAGCCGGAGCGTCGCCAGATCGTCGTCCGGGTTCCGCATCCCGGACCAGGCGTCCAGCACGACGAGCAGCGCGTCGACCTGCCGCAGGTTGCCGAGCAGCTGGGCGCCGGTGCCCGGAACATCGACGACGCGCAGGGAGGCGGGCGTGACCTTCTTCGCATGCTCGATTGCCGCGACCGGCTCGAGCCGCTCGTCGGGGATCATGGCCATGCCGACGTTCTCCTTGCCCGGAACCGGCGCCCCCGTCCGGGTCAGAGCCTTGAAGAGAGTCGTCTTGCCGGAGTTCGGCAGGCCGACGATGCCGACCGATAGAGACATCGCAGACCCGTTCTACTGCTGTTGGAGCTGCCGTTGCAGCGAGGCGAGGGCTCGATGCTGGAGCGATTTGATCGCTCCCTCGGTCTTGTCGAGGATCGTCGCCGCCTCCGCGTTCGAGAAGTTGAAGACGAACTTCAGGGTCAGGACCTGTTGCTGCTCGTGCGAGAGCTTCCCGATCATCTCGAGCATGCTCTCACGTCCGATCGACTCGAGCGCTTCCTCCTCGGCGGCGCTGCGGTCACCCGGGTCCGGCTCGGGAACCTCCTCCTCCGGCTGCCACCGCTTGTTCGCGCGGAAGTGGTCCATCGCAAGGTTGTGCGCGATCCGGAAGAGCCAGGCTGAGAAGGGGGCAGAGCGCCAGCGGAACTTGCCGATCGACTCCAGCATCTTCACGAAAACCTGGGTCGTCAGGTCTTCCGCGTCATGCCGGTTCCCGACGCTCATGTGCAGGTAGCTGTAGATGCGATCGAAGTGGAGGAGGTAGAGCTCCTCGAGGGCGCCGCGGTTGCCCTTCTGGGCCTGCTCGACGAGGAGCTTCAGGTCCTTTGACGAGGCGCCCCGACTGGGCGCGGTCGTGCCGGCGGCTTCATTCGGCATCTACTCAGGGATTCCCGGCAGCGGGGAACTCGTAACTACCGGCTTTTACGAGCCGCTCGAGAATCCGAGTCTCGCCTCCCGTGTGAACCGCTTCACATAGACCACCCGGCCGAGCGGAATCGTGTAGCGGCCGTCGTCTGCGTCGAGCGTCAGGGCCCCGTCGTTCCTCGAGGCCAGCGCTTGCTCGAGCTCGTCCGCGGAGGCGCTCGTCAGCCGCGCGCCCATGATCTGCCCGCCGTCGAAGGCGATCTCGACCACGATGCGTTCGTCAGCCATCCGTCACCAGCTCCGCGAGGACGCCATGGACGGCGTCGGGGTGCAGGAACGCGACCTCGAGGCCGAACAGTCCGCGGCGCGGTTCCTCGTCGACGAGCTCGACACCCTTCGCCGCCAGCTCGTCGATCGCGGCGCGCACGTCGTCGACCTCGTACGCGACGTGGTGCATCCCCGGCCCGCGCTTGGTCAGAAACTTTCCGACCGGCGTCTCATCGCCGAGCGAGGCCAGGAGCTCGACCCGGCCTTCGCCCACCTTCAACGAAGCGGCCTCGACGCCCTGCTCGGGGACCGTCTCGCGGTGCTCGAGGCGTGCGCCGAACAGCTCCTCGTAGGTCGTCACGGCCTCGTCGAGGTCCTCGACGGCGACGCCGAGGTGGTGGATCCCGCGCGCTTGCACGCGGGCGATGCTACCTGGAGCGTTTCTCACTACTTACCAAAGCGAGCTTGCGACCCGGGATTAGCCGGACGCCCCGGCAAAGCGGGGACGTCCTCCACGCGGCGTCGCAAGCGAGCGCCTTAGCCCCGGCTAGGCAGACGACTGCTCGGGCAGCGACACGACCTTGACGGTGCCGACCGTCTCGCTGGAGCGCGACTCGGGCTCGATACCCGCGAGCAGCGCGTCGAGCTCCTCACGGTCGAGGGTCTCCTTCTCGAGCAGCGCGTTCGCGATCCGGTCGAGCGGGCGGCGGTGCTTGCGCAACAGTCGCTGAGCCTCGTCGTAGGCGGTGTCGGTGAGCTTGCCCTGCTGCTGGTCGCGCAGGCGCTTCGTCTCCTCCGAGAGCGCGTAATTGTCGGCCCGCATCGTCCGCGAGGTGACGACGTTCGACATGCCGTACTCGAACACCATCGCGCGGGCGAGCGCGGTCGCCTTCTCGAGGTCGTTGGCCGCGCCGTTGGTGACGCGTCCGAACACGACCTGTTCGGCCGCCCGGCCCGCGAGGTAGACCTTGAGCAGGTCCCGGAACTCCTCGGTCGTGTGCAGGTACCGCTCCTCGCTCGGCAGGTTGAGCGTGTAGCCGAGCGCCTGGCCGCGGGAGACGATCGTCACCTTCTGCACCGGGAGCAGGTCGCCGACGAGGTGCGACATCAGCGCGTGGCCGCCCTCGTGGTAGGCCAGGATCCGCTTCTCCTTCTCGGTGACGACCCGCCGCTTCTGCAGCCCGGCGACGACGCGCTCCATGGCCGCGTCGAAGTGCTCCTGGTGGACGAACTGCTGCTTCTGCCGCCCGGCGAAGATCGCCGCCTCGTTGCAGATGTTTTCGAGCTCCGCTCCCGTCAGGCCGGCGGTTTGGCGCGCGGTCAGTTTCAGGTCGACGTCCGACGCGAGCGGCTTGCCGCGCGTGTGGACGCCGAGGATCTCTTCGCGGCCGGCGAGATCGGGCGCGTCGATCAGCACCTGGCGGTCGAAACGGCCGGGACGGAGCAGCGCCGGGTCGAGGTCCTGGAGCCGGTTCGAAGCCCCCATGACGACGACCTGCTCGCGCTCCTGGAAGCCGTCGAGCTCGACGAGCAGCTGGTTGAGCGTCTGGTCCTGCTCGCGGTTGAAGCCGTGCCCGGTGCGCGAGGCTCCGACGGCGTCGAGCTCGTCGATGAAGACGATCGCCGGCGCGTTCTGCCGCGCTTCATCGAACAGCTTGCGAATTCGCGCGGCGCCGAGGCCGGCGAACATCTCCACGAACGCCGAGGCGCTCTGCAGGTAGAAGCTCGCTCCGGCCTCGCTCGCGATCGCCTTGGCGAGGAGCGTCTTGCCGGTCCCAGGCGGGCCGTAGAGAAGGATTCCTTTCGGGACGCGCGCGCCGAGCTGCTCGAACCGCCGCGGGTCGCGCAGGAAGTCGACGACCTCGGCGAGCTCCTGCTTCGCTTCCTCGAGCCCGGCGACGTCGGACCACGTCACCTTCGTCCTCGTCGAGACCGTCTTCGCAGCGGTGACGCGCGGCATCACCTGGAGCGTGCGCCAGAGCACGTAGAGCATTGCCACCAGCATCAGGGCAAAGAGCAGCGGGAGCCATGCCGCCGAGGCATCGCGCAGGGTGACCAGCCAGTGCAATCCCATCCCCATCTCGTTATCCGTGCGCGAACGCGATTCGTCAATGGCCGGCGCGCACGAGGCCGGGCCAGCTGCTGAGCGGCTCGGTCGAGCGGACAACGTGCATTCCTGCCGCCGCGTAGAGCTCGAAGGCCGCGTCGGCCTCGTCCGTGTAGTCGACGACGCCCGGCACGACGACCGGCGATGTGCAGTCCTCGAGCAGGTAGGTGCGCTCGGCCAGCCGGTTGCCCAGCTCCTCTTCCTCGAGCAGGTCGCCGATCGTCCACGCTAGGCAGTGGCTCTTGGCCTGGCCGGCCACCACGACGGCATCGAAGCCGAGCAGCGTCTCGATCAGGGTCGTGTTCTTGGCGTCGAGGACGTCAGCGTCCGGCCCCTCGGTCACCTCGGGCCCGAGCATCGAGTAGTGCTCGGTGAGGGGGTTCTCGCCCTTCACCTGGAACTCGGGATTGCTGTACCGCGCGACGCCGTGGAAGAAGACAGCCTCCTCGAACGCGGAGACGAGAGCGTGGCCGATCCCGCCGAGCATCGCGTGGTACGGCCAGATGGTCAGGTCGTACTTGCCGCCCTCGGCCAGCCGCCGCGTGTAGGACGCGAGATGACGTGCGGCATAGTCGGGGTCGATTCCGAGCGCCTCCGCGACCGCCGGGTTCGCGCGCCAGCGTCCTGAGGCCATGTCCTCGGCCGAGACGAGCGTGTACGGAGCCGGGTGATTCCCCTCCTCGTCGATGAGCCAGATCGCGTGGAACACCTGCATGGCGTGATGAGTGTCGAGGCTCGGGAAGATCTGCGTGATCTCGCCGAGGTTTCGGTACACGAACTCGCAGAGGCGCCTGTTGTCGTCGACGGCGCCTGTTCCGGAACGGCCCGCCACGAACAGCTCGAAGGCCGGGATGCAGAAGGTGTTCTGAACGTCGACCGCCAGCAGGCAGATGCGGAATGCGTCCTCGGCGGCCGGAGCCAAGCCCTGCTCGCGCGCCCATTCCGTCGCCTGGCCCGCCCGCTCCTCGTAAGGCACCCGCCACACCTCGCCGACGCGGCTCGGGTCGAAGTGAGGCGGCAGCGGGAGCTCGGGCATCAGGTAGTGACAGTCCCCGCTCGGGGACAGTCCCTCATTCCACGAGCTCCAGACGGGGGTTCGGCCGGTAGCTTCGCCCAGCCTTCGCCGAAGGACGGCCGTCGGTGAGCACGACGTCGGCGGTGAAGTCGTTCGAGCCGCGGATCAACGAGGAGCCGACGCCGTAAGAGTCGACGGGGACGCCGCGCTCCTCGAACTCGCGGATCTTCTCGACCGTGAACCCACCAGAAACGACGATCTTGATCCGCTCGAAACCGTCGCGGTCGAGCGCGTCGCGGACTTTCCGCACCAGCCGCTCGTTGACGCCGGTCGGCTTGAAGTCGCCGAGCTCGTTCCAGAGCGAGCGGTCGACGAGCGCCTCCGAGGTGTCGAGCCGCACGCCCCAGAGCCGCGGCCCGAGCGCGCGCGCGACCTCGAGCGCGGTCGTCACGGAGTCGTCTTCGAAGTCGACGAGCACGGTCACGTTGAGGTCCTCCGGCGCCCACTCGGCGAACTTGGTCGCCGCCAGCACCGTGTTGCCACCGTAGGCCGCGATCAGCGAGTGCGGGACCGTGCCGACGCCCTTGCCACCCCACCACGAGGCCTGAGCGTCCGAAGTGACGCCGATCGTGGCTCCCATCACTCGGCCGGCGATGTAGGCCGCGTAACCGTCGCCGGTCTGCACACGGTGGTGGTCGTGCCGCGCCGGCATGAAGATGATCGGCTTGCCGTTTGCGGCCTCGAGGACGCGCACGACGTTGCTGGTGATCAGCGTGCGCCGCGCAAGGACGCCGAGGTAGAGCGTCTCCAGGCGCGCGAACGCCGTGTAGTCGCCCTCGACCGTCATCACCGTCTCGAACGGCGAGATCCGGTCGCCGTCGTAGAGCGCGTGGACCGTCAGGTCGTCCCAGTCGTCCGAGCAGAGCTTGAGAATCGCGATCGCCTCGTCCATGCCGCCGAGGTAGGACTCGTTCTTCTGGAAGATCTGCATGACGACGCGAGGCCGCCGCCCGTCGTCGAGCAGCGTCTCGCGCGCGTGATTGAAGTACGCGTCTGTGTAGTAGCCCTCCCGCATCTTCTCGACCGGGAGCTCGAAGATCTCGGGCGGGAGGCGCTTCCTAGTCTCGGTTCTCTGCGCCATGCTCGAGCTCGAGGCACGCCGCGAGCGCGGCCTCCGCGACCTCGAGCTGCTCCGGGGTCGGGTCCTCGGTGGCCAGCCGGTGCTGCAACTCGTGGCCGGGCTTGGCGAGCGCGCGGGCGAGCCCGTTCTCCGGATTGCGGACCATCCAGCCGAAGAGCTCGGTCGCGACGCCGACGGCGCCGATCTGGGCCGCAGCGCGGGCCGGGCCGCGCAGGTGCTCGGGTGCTCGGGCGGCGAGAGCGCCGCCTACGGCCGAGCTGACGAGCAGCGGGCCGACGATGTGCGAGCCGCAGCGCTCGTGCTCCTTCGCCCGGGTCTCGCCGTGCTCGTAGGTGCCGATCGAGATGTGCTCCGCGCCGTGGTAGGCGGCCACTTCCGAGCCGCGCACGGCCAAGGCCGCCGGGGCCAGGGAGAGAGCGCCCGCGAGCAGTTCTTGTGCAAGGGGCCGTAGCCGTGAACTCTTGACGACCTGCGCCGCGACGGCGCTGCCGAGCATCGTCGCGAGCACGCGGGGGCGCTCGAACGGAAGCCGAGCCTCAGGAAGCGCCCGGCGCATCTGTGGCAGCAGCGTCATCACTTCGGCGAGCCGGGCCGGGCCGCGCAGGAACGGGCGCTCGACCTCGGCGGCTCGGAAGCGCTTGCGTGCCGACACGACCTTCAGCTCACCGTCCGGAGTGCGAACTGCGCAGGCCCATGAAGTCGGGCCGTGGACGAGCACACCGTTGGCGAGCGCCATGCCGCCGAGCCGGATCTTCTCCTCGGGCATCGCGACCAGCCTACCCCTCGTGGTCGAGCTGGCCGCTGTACTGGACGGGCGAAGGGCGGTCGAACGGCGCGTACGCCACCTTCGGATCGGGCGTCTCGGTCTCCACACTGGCGTGGTGCTTCAGTGCGACCTCGTCGACCGGATAGACGAGCTTCTCATCCTCACGGCGGCGGCCGATCGAGAGGATCCCGCACGGGCCGTCGCCCGCACCGACGAAAACGTGATTGGTCTCGGGCGGACAGTGAACGAAGTCCCACGCCTTCAGCGGCCGCTCCTGGCCTTCGACGATCAGCAGGCATTCGCCGAACAGAATCAGGAAGTCCTCCTGCTGGTTCTCGCGGTGGTACATGCAGGCCGGCTGCCCGGGCGCGAGAACGCCGATGTTGACGCCGATCTCGCCGAAGGCAGCCTCGCCCTGGCCCTCGAAGGTCGTGCCCGAGCCGAACGCCGGGTGCTCGAGCCAGCGCGACTCCTTCGCGTTGACGACGAACCAGCCCGTGTCCTTCGGGACGAGCCCTGCCTCCGTCTGTTCGAGAGATGCCTCTGGAACCATCCTCAGCCTCCGATCTGTTGGGCGACGTGTCGTAGGAAGCGAACGCCGAGCTCGAGGTCCTCGACCGCGATCCGTTCGTCCGCTGAATGGACGAGCCGGGCGGCGACCTCGGTGTCCATCGTCCGCATCGGGAAGAAGCCGTAGGCGACCGTGCCGAACGCCTCGCGCAGCCAGTGGCTGTCCGTGAAGCCCGAGAGGCAGTCCGGCGCGACCTTCGCGCCAGGCTCCTCTGCGGCAACGAACGTCTCGATCGCCTCCCAGAGCGGCGTTTCCAGCGGCGAGCGCGTGCCGCCCTGCCCTTCGGTCCACTCGAAGTCGTAGTCGCCGTCTCCGAGCACGCGACGAAGAGTCTTCTCCGCCTCGTCCTGGTCCTGGCTCGGCAGGAGCCGGCAGTCGCAGACGACCTCGCAGAGGGCCGGAACGACGTTCCACTTCTGCGAGGCGGAGATGATCGTCGGGGAGACGGTCATCCCCAGCACAGGCTCGACCAGGTCGCCGGCGAGCGGGTTGACGCCACGGGCGACCTCGAGCGTCTCCTCGGCGCTGACATCGCGACCGACCAGCAGCTGCATGAACCCCGCCACCTCCGGTTCGAGGCGTGGCTCCGGCCGGTACTCGGCGAGCCGCTCGACCAACTTGGCGGCCTTCACGAGAGCGTTGTCCGCGATGCCCGGCATCGAGGCGTGCCCGCTGCGTCCGTGGACCCGGAGCCGGAACGGCGAGCTCATCTTCTCGGCCGTCGAGCAGAGGTAGAAGACGCGGCCGCCGCCGAAGTCGATCCGGTCGCCGGCGCCCTCGTTCACGCAGTACTCGGCACGGACCGCGTCCGGATGCTCGACACAGAGCCAGGAGAGCCCGAAGTCGTCGCCGACCTCCTCGTCGGCGGTCGCCGCGAAGATCAGGTCGCCGGCCGGCTCGAAACCCTCGCGCGCGAGCGAGGCGATCGCGACCGCGCTCGCCGCGACCTGGCCCTTCATGTCGAGCGCGCCGCGGCCCCAGACCTCGCCGTTACGCAGCTCTCCCGACCAGGGATCGAGCTGCCACTCGACCGGGTCTGCGAGCACGGTGTCGGTGTGCGACAGCAGAAGCAGGCTCGCCCCGTCTCCCCGCCCGGGGATCCGCGCGACGAGGTTCGCACGCTCGGGCACCTTCGCGTAGAGGTCGGCCTCGACGCCGCTCTCCGCGAGGTAGTCGCGGAGGAGCTCGGCGGCGATCGACTCGTTGCCGGGCGGGTTGACCGTGTCGAGCCGGATCAGCCGCTGGAGGAGGTCGGTCGCCTCCTCGCGCAAGGTCAGCGTCGCCATCAGCGGCGCCGCCCGGTGACGAGGAGGTAGCGCCGAGGCTCGTCGATGCGGCCGCCCTTCTCGAAGCCGGTCCAGCGCTCGAGCATGGCGGCTTGGAAGTCCGCCGCCTCGGCGGGCTCGAGCTTGCCAAGTAACGCCTTCACCGGCGGTGCGCCTTCGGTCATCAGCGTCCAGGCGGCCTCGGGAGACTCCGCCGTCAGGTGCCAGACACCCTCGTCGATCTGGAGCTCCAACGCGCGGCCGAGCAGCTCGCGAACGTGCGCCTCGTCGCCCCACAGGTCGGCGACGGCGACAGAGTCGCTCGGTACGAAGCGCTGGTAGATCGCATGGGGGCCGTCCTCCGGGCGCCAGCTGGTGAGGCCAAGCCGCCCACGCGGCTTGCAGACCCGCCCGAGCTCGGCGGCGGCCGCCTGCTGGTCCGGCGCGAAGATGACCGCGAAGCAGGAGACGACGACGTCGAAGCTCGCGTCGTCGAAACGAAGGGCCTGCGCGTCTCCAAGCTCCCACGTGACGCGCTCGGCGTCCGGCTTGTTGCGCGCCGCGGCGAGGAGGTTCTCGGAGATGTCGACGGCGGTGACCTCGGCACCCGCCCGCGCGGCGCGGAGCGCGACCTCCCCGGTACCGGTGCCCACGTCGAGCCAGCGCTCGCCGGGCGACGGCTCGAGCCGAGCCACCAGCTCGTCGTGGATCGGCGCAAACTGCTGCGCGACCCGGTCGTAGTCCGCGTCGCCCCACATCCGGCCCGCCGCGGCGACCTGCTCGCGCAGCTCGGTCAGCGGCTCTCCTCTTCCAGCGCCCGTGCGGTCAGGCGATTCCGGACATCCCAGAGCTCCGGGAAGAACTTCTGCTTGATCAGCCCGCCGAGCAGCTCGACCGGCGTTCCCTGCGTGCCGACGACCTCGTCGCCGATGATACGCGCGACGACCTTGTAGTGGCGCATCCGCCAGAGCGTCAGGCGCTCGTCCCAATCGATCAGGGCCTCGGCGAGCTGGTAGAGGTCCTCGTGCTCGCGCCCCTGCACGTAGAGGTCGACGAGCGTCAAGCCGCGTTCACGCAGCGTGCGCGAGAACGCCTGCCCGAGCAGCGGTGTGACACGGCGGATCTCACGGAAACCCGGCGAGTCGAAGCCGCTGCCGTGACCGAGCTGGGCGCGCACGCCCTGGTACTCCCACGGCGACATCTGCTCGAGCATCTCGAGCTGACCGGTGACGTACTGGAGGCAGAGCGACGCGCGACGCAGCAGGCGCAGCGCACCGCCGGAGTCGCCGCCCTCCAGCAGTCGCGTCGCCTCCTCGACTTCGTTCCAGGCGAGCTTGAGCCAAAGCTCCGAGGCCTGGTGGACGGTCGTGAAGAGGAGCTCGTCTCGATGCGCGGCCTCCCCGGGATCGGGTTGCAACACGAGCAGTTCGTCCGTGCGCAGGTAGCGCTCGTAGTCGCTGCCTCCCGGGCCCGGAAGGACTGGTTCGAAATCTTCGGACTGTTTTGTCGCCATAAGAAGGGGGGTCATGGGGGAAACATGGTTTCCCCCATGTTGGGAGCATACTTTCGGCTGTGAGCGACCTTTTTGCCGACGCCGCGGAACAGCGCATGTCGCAGGTGGCCCCGCTTGCGATCCGGCTCCGGCCCTCGACACTCAAGGACTTCGTCGGCCAGGAGCAGATCCTGGGCGAAGGCTCCGCACTCCGCCTGGCGATCGCTGACGACCGCGTCGGCTCGATGATCCTCTATGGCCCGCCTGGAAGCGGCAAGACGACGCTCGCGCGGATCGTCGCCCAGACGACGGGCGCGTTCTTCGAGGAGCTCTCGGCCGTGTCCGCGACCGTCAAGGAGGTGCGTGAGGTGATCGCCTCAGCGCGCGAGCGGCTCGGCGCCACCGGGCAGCGGACGATCCTCTTCCTCGACGAGATCCACCGCTTCAACAAGGCACAGCAGGACGCATTGCTACCGGCGGTCGAGGAAGGGCTCCTGACCTTGATCGGGGCGACCACCGAGAACCCGTACTTCGAGGTGAACTCTGCCTTGCTCTCGCGGACCCAGATTTACGAGCTCGACCCGTTGTCGGACGACGAGCTCGAGCAGGTCGTCCGGCGCGGAGTGGCCGAGCTCGGGGTGGACATGTCGCCTGACCTGGTCCGGCTGGTCGCCACTCGAGCCGGCGGCGACGCCCGGAACGCTCTCAACATCCTCGAGCTCGCATCCAAAACGGCCATCGCGCGGCACGAGGTCCCAACGGAAGCAGACATCGAGGACGCGGCACGCAAACGCCCGCTCGTGTACGACAAGGGCGGCGACGCGCACTACGACTTCATCTCGGCCTTCATCAAGTCGATGCGCGGCTCCGACCCGG
>JBQCGP010000030.1:0-34683 GCA_051955535.1 Gaiellaceae bacterium
ATGTCCGGCCCGTTCGTGCCGGTGATCGTGCAGGCCGGAAGCTCGGTGCTGGCCGCGTGGGCCCTCGCGGCTGCGAAGAGAGCGAGCGTAACGAACATCGCCGCGAGCGTCTTGATCCGATTCAGGTCGTGTGGGGCCACGGCACGAAACCTCCTCGAGCATCCGGCGTGGCCGCGCCGCCGACTTGGTCTTCCGCGGTCGTGATCGGCTCATGAGCGCGCAGAGGCGATCCCTCGGCTCAGGGAAACCGCGCGCCAAGGCGGCCGGCTCGGTCCAGCCGCTTTCCGTTTAGGCGGCGGCGCGGATCGCCGCCAGCGCCTGCTCGGCGGCTGCGGTTCGCGTTGCCGCGAAAGCCGCAGGCGTCGCGGGCGGCGCGGCCTGGGCCGTCGGCCTCCACGCCGCCTCCCAACCCCCGGCCCGCTGCCGGAACGCGAGCGTGTAGCCGCGCTCGAGCGCCGCGTCGACGATCTCTGTCACCCGGTCGTCGTAGCGATCACCGTCACACATGCGACGAAGGTACGCAGCGCGCCGGACGGAGCTGGATACTGGTTATGTGCGCCGCCTGATCCTTGTCGTCCTGGTCGCGGCCATCGCAGTGCCCGCGGCGTCGGCGCGTCCGTTCCTGGGGGTGCTCGGTGCGAAGTCGCGCTTTCAGGCGCTGACCGGGCAGCGATCGACCGTCGGCCACGTCATCATCGGCTGGAACCAGGGTTACCGCTGGGGCAGCCCGCTTTCCAGTCTGATCCCGCAGTACGGCCCGATGCCGATGCTCGGAATCGGAACCTCGTCGTGGCCGAGCAAGCGCGAGGTGATCACGCCGATGGGGATCGCCCTCGGGCAGGGAGACGCCTACCTCTACGCCCTGAACCGGGCGATCGCCCAATGGGGTCGGCCGATCTATCTGAGGCCCTTCGGCGAGATGAACGGACACTGGAACCCCTATTGCGCGTACACCGCGGGCGGCAGAGCCAAGGGCGGGTCCCACTCGACTGCCTGGTTCCGGAAGGCATTCGCGCGGGTCTACTTGCTCTCCCACGGTGGCTCAGCGGTCGAGGTCAGCGCTCAACTACGCCGACTCGGACTTCCGCCGGTGCGTACCGACCTCGCCCTCAACCCGTATCCGACGTTGCGCGTGATCTGGAACCCGCAGGCCGAGGGCAGCCCAAACGTGGCCGGGAACGGCCCTCAGGCCTACTATCCCGGCAACCGGTACGTCGACGTCGTGGGCAACGACATCTACGACATCGGGTTCCGCCCGCAGTGGGCTGCGAACGAGAGGCTTTACCGCGCCCACCCATCGAAGCCGTACGCGTTCCCCGAGTGGGGCCTCTGGGGAATCGACGACCCCGCGTTCATCCGCGCCATGGCGAAGTTCGTGAAGACTCACCGCCGGGTCGAAATGCTGTCGTGGTTCAACGGCCAGGCCTCCGGCGGAACCTTCGACATCGCCACGAAGCCGCGCAGTCGCGCGGCCTATCGCTCGCTGATCACACCGCTCGGGCGCTGAGCCTGAGCAGCCTCATCCGCCGGCCGCGAGGTACGCGGCGCCCTGCTCCGAGAGTGCGGCCTGTGCCGCGGCCAGTCGGGCGAGCGGCACCCGGTACGGCGAGCAGCTCACGTAGTCGAGGCCGAGACCGTGACAGAACGCAATCGAGGCCGGCTCGCCTCCGTGCTCCCCGCAGATGCCGAGCTTGATGTCGTCCTTCGTCGAGCGCCCGCGCTCGACGGCGATCCTCATCAGGTCCCCGACCCCGCTCTGGTCGAGCGTCTCAAACGGGTTCCGCTCGAGCACGCCGTCCTCGAGGTAGCGGGTCAGGAACTTGCCCTCTGCATCGTCGCGCGAGAACCCGAGCGCCGTCTGCGTCAAGTCGTTCGTCCCGAACGAGAAGAAGTCGGCATGCTCCGCGATCTCGTCGGCGCGTATGCACGCACGCGGGAGCTCGATCATCGTGCCGATCCGGTACTCGACGGCCTCGCTCTCCTCGCTCGCCGTGGCGACCGTGATCGCGCGTAGGCGGCGGAGCTCCTCGGCGAAGCCCACGAGCGGGTGCATGATCTCGACGAGCGGCGCGTCGCTCGTCTTCTCCTCGACCGCCGCCGCGGCGCGCACGATCGCGCGGACCTGCATCTCGTAGATCTCGGGCCAGAGCAAGCCGAGCCGGCAACCGCGCGTCCCGAGCATCGGGTTCGACTCCTGGAGGGCTTTGATCCGCTCGCGCATGCGTTCGTCGGTCGCCTCTTCGAACGGCGGCAGGAACTCATGCAGCGGCGGATCGAGCAGCCGGATCGTGACCGGCAGACCGGCCATGGCCTCGAAGATCCCTTCGAAGTCGGACTGCTGCATCGGCAGCAGCTTGTCGAGCGCGTCGCGGCGCTCGTCCTCGTCCGAGGCCAGGATCATCTCGCGCACGATCGGCAGTCGGTCGTCGGCCATGAACATGTGCTCGGTGCGACAGAGGCCGATGCCCTGGGCCCCGAACTCACGCGCCTTCGCCGCGTCCTCCGGCGTGTCGGCGTTCGCCCGTACCTGCAGGCGACGGTTCTCGTCGGCCCAGCCGAGGATCGTCTCGAAGTCCTCGTTGATCTGCGGCGATACCAGCTCGACGGCACCGACGATCACGACGCCGCTCCCCCCGTCGATCGTGATCGTGTCGCCCTCCGAGAGCTCGTGCGGGCCGAGGCGCACCGTGCGCCGCTCGAGGTCGATGCTGAGGTCCTCGCACCCGGCGACGCACGGCTTCCCCATGCCTCGGGCGACCACGGCTGCGTGCGAGGTCATGCCGCCGTGGGCGGTCAGGACGCCCTGCGCGGCGATCAGGCCGTGGATGTCGTCGGGAGTCGTCTCCCAGCGGACGAGGACGACCTTCTCGGTCGCGCCGCGCTCGGCGGCCGAGTCCGCGTCGAGAACGATCTTCCCGGAGGCCGCGCCGGGAGAGGCGTTCAGGCCGCGCGCGGCGACCTCGTAGTCAGCATCGGGGTCGAGCATCGGATGCAGGAGCTGGTCGAGCTGGTCAGGGTCGATCCGCGCGACCGCGTCCTCCTCCGAGATCAGCCCTTCACCCACCATCTCGACCGCCGCCTTCAGCGCGGCCGCCGCGGTGCGCTTCGCCGAGCGTGTTTGGAGCAGGTAGAGCCGGTCGTCCTCGACCGTGAACTCGATGTCCTGCATGTCGCGGAAGTGCTCCTCGAGGCGGCGCATCGTGTCGACGAGCTGCTCGAAGGCATCAGGCAGCTGATCTTTCATCTCCTCGAGCGGCTGCGGCGTGCGGATGCCGGCGACGACGTCCTCGCCCTGCGCGTTCGCGAGGAACTCACCGTAGAGGCCGTTCTCCCCGGTGGACGGGTCGCGCGTGAACGCGACGCCGGTTCCGGAGCGCTCGCCCTTGTTTCCGAAGACCATCTGGACGACGTTGACGGCGGTCCCGAGGTCATCCGGGATGTGATGCGCGCGGCGGTAGACCTGCGCCCGCGGGTTGTCCCAGGAGTCGAAGACGGCACGAACCGCGCGGGCGAGCTGCTCGCGTGCGTCCTGTGGGAACGCGCTGCCTGTGTCGTGCTCGTAGACCTCCTTGAACGTCGAGACCAGCTCCTTCAGGTCGTCCGCGGAGAGGTCGACGTCCTGCTTCGCGCCGCGCTGCTTCTTCAGCTTTGCGAGCGCCTCTTCGAATCGCCCGGCGTCGATCCCATCGACGACCTCGCCGTACATCTGGATCAGGCGGCGGTAAGAGTCCTGCGCGAAGCGCTCGTTGGCCGTCGTGCCGGCGAGGCCGTCGACCGCGTCGTCGTTCAGGCCGAGGTTGAGGATCGAGTCCATCATCCCCGGCATCGAGATCGCCGCTCCCGAGCGGACGGACACGAGCAGCGGGTCGCGCGGGTCGCCGAAGCGCTTCCTTGTTTTGTCCTCGAGCGCGCCGAGGTGCTCCTCTATCTCGGCCTCCAAGCCGTCGGGCAGCTCGCGCTCCTCCAGATAGTCGCGGCAGGCGTCGGTCGTGATCGTGAAGCCGGCCGGAACGGGAGTCCCGAGCCCGGTCATCTCGGCGAGCCCAGCGCCTTTGCCGCCGAGGAGCTCCTTCCCTCCCTCGGCCGGCTCGTCGAAGTCGAAGACGTAACGCCCGCTCATCGTTGCGCGAATCTTCCCATGAGCAGTGGAATTACGCCTCGCGGGGACACTCGCTGCCTAGCCGTTTCGGACGGGCGGCCTGTAGCCGGGCCGACGGCGCGCTCGAAAGTCGACGAGCCACGCGAGTGCCCTCGTCGCCATCCAGAACGGCGTGAAGATGACGTAGAAGACGAACAACGCGGCGGCGAGGATGAGCGACCATGCGGCCCAGCGCCAAAGGGGCACCGGCGGCTTCGGTTTCACGCGGTCGTGGCGGCCGCGCCGGCCTCGGCGCGCCGCTGCTCGATCAGCCGAATCACGCGGGCCGCCGTCTCCTCGATAGAGAGCTCCGAGATCTCGATCACCGGGCAGCCGAGCCGCCGGTGCACCGCCTCCGCCGCTTCGAGCTCGTCGTAGATGGCGACGAGTTGCGCGTAGCGGCGGTTGTTGCCGCCGAGACGACGTGCCCGCTGCTCGCGGATCTCCGCGAGTCGTGCCGCCTCGATCGTGAGGCCGACGATCTTGAGAGGGTCGATCTCGTAGAGCGCCGGCGGCGGCTCGATCCCCTTCACGACCGGGACGTTCGCGGTCTTGTAGCCGAGGTAGCCGAGGTACATCGACAGCGGCGTCTTCGACGTGCGCGAGACGCCGACGAGGACGATGTCCGCCTCGCGCAGGCCGCTCCCCATGCCGTCGTCGAACTTGACCGCGAACTCGATTGCCGCCATGCGCTTGAAGTACGTCGAATCCAGTGGAGGCCTCGCGCCCGGAGTCATCTGCGCCGCCTGGCCGGAGACGCGCGCAACGGCGTCGATCGGGTGGCCGAGCAGGTCGCAGTAGTGCAGGCGCGCGCGCCGGCAAAGCACGCGCATCTGCTCGCGCAGCTCCGGCTCGACGAGCGTGTACACGACGACCGCGGGGCGCCCTTTGGCGCGCTCGACAGCGAGTCGCAGGTGGTCGACCGTCTCGACGCGTGGGTGGCGGATCTCCTCGAACTCCTGGTCCGGAAATTGCGCCTCGAGCGCATGGACAAGGCGAGTAGCAGTCTCCCCGGTCGAATCCGAGACGACGTGCAGCTCGACGGGCGGTTTCGCCATCAGCGTGGGATCTGCGAGAAATCCGCGAGGGCGCCGAGGGTGTCGCGGACGTCGAGGAGGAGGCGCAGCCGATTGGCGCGCACCGCCTCGTCCTCCGCCATCACCAACACCTCCTCGAAGAAACGCTCCATCACGGGTGCGAGCCGGGCGCCGGACTCGAGCGCCGCCTTGATGTCGCCGTTGCTCTCGATCGCGACCTGCGCAAGCGCCTCGGCAAGTGCCTTCTCCGCGTCCTCCACCAGGAGAGTCCGGTCGAGCTGCCGCGCCGCCTCGTCCTGTGCCTTGCCTGCGAGCCGGTGGGCGCGGTCGTACGCGGTGTAGACGCCCTCGAACTCGGGTGTCTCGCGTTCGCGGTAGAGCTCCTCCGCACGCCGCGCGAGGCTCCCGAGGTCAGGCGCGTTCGACGCGCGGGCGGCGCGAACGTATTCGACCGGTACGTCGAGCATCGACTCGAGCCGCTCCTCGACAAACTCGCGCACGTCGTCGGGAAACAGCGCGCGGTCGATCGTCAGCCCGCCTTCCAGCGCGAGCCGGACGAGCCCGATCGCGGCGCGGCGGAGCCCGTACGGATCACGCGAGCCGGACGGCTTGTGGCCGAGCTCGAAAGCGACCCGCAACGTGTCGAGCTTGTCCGCGGCGGCGAGAACCTTGCCGGGCTCCGTCCGCGGAATCGGGCCGCCCGCCGCGTCGGGCAGGTACTGCTCCTCGATCGCTGCCGTCACCGCGTCCGGGTAGCCGGCAAGCCGTGCGTACTCCGCGCCTATGTAGCCCTCGAGCCCGGGAAACTCGCGTACCAACTCGGACGCCTGATCGGCCTTTGCGAGGCGGGCGGCCTCGAGCGAGGCATCGCCGCCACCGAGCCGCTCGACGAGCTTCGCGACGCGTTCGGCCTTCTCCGTAAACGTGCCCGCGCCGGCGAAGAAGGTGATCGAGCCGAGCCGGTCGGCCAGCGTGTCGATCCCCGTCGCAACGTCCCGCTCGAACGTGAAGGTTGCGTCCTCGAGCCGCGCCTCGAGCACCTGCGTATGCCCGGCGGCGACTACCTCTGAGTCTCCCCCGTTCGAGACGACGCCGAATCGATTCCCCTCGATCGGGAAGTAGCGCTGGTGCGACTGCATCGTCGTGACGATCACCCGCTCGGGCAGCTGCAGGAACCGCTCGTCGAAGCGAGCCGCGAGCACGGCCGGCTTCTCGACGAGGTGGACGACCTCGGCGAGCTTTCCGCCGGGGTCGCTCCAGCCCCCGAGGGCGTCGAGCCCAGCGACGATCTGGCTGCGGCGCTCCTCGGCGAGCGGCTCGACGTCCGCCGCGCGCAGCGCCTCGACGTAGGCGGCGGCGCTCGAGATCTCGACTGGCCCGTGGGTGAAGCGGTGCCCGAAGGTGGTCTCCCCCACGATCGTCTCGTCGTCGAGCTTGGCCAGCACCCAGCGCACGGGCCGCGCGAAGCGGATCCCCGTGTCGTCCCAGCGCATCGACTTCGTGAACGAGAAACCGCGGACGATCCGGTCGATCTGCTCGGGCAGGACCTCGCGCAAGTCGCGGCCCGGAACGGTGACGCCGAGGAAGCCGTCGCGAACTTCGAGCTCCTCCACGCCGACGCCGTGTTTCCTTGCGAAGCCGGCCGCGGCCCGGTCGCGGAGGTCCTCGGGCGGTCCTTTCGCCCACTCGTCGGCGGTTCGCTCGGGCACGTCGTCGGCCAGGAAGCCGATCCGCCGCGGCCCGACGAAAAGCTGAGACGGGGCGACGCCAAGATGCGCGCGCGCGAGCTCGGGCAGCTGAGCCTCGGCCTCGTAGCACGCAGCGGCCGGAAGCTCCTCGGCGCCGATCTCAAGCAGCAGCGACGGCATCTTCTTCCTCGGACGCGAGGTACGCCTCGGCGACCCCGCGGGCAAGCCTGCGGACGCGGCCGATGTAGGCCGCACGCTCGCTGACGGAGATCGCACCGCGGGCGTCGAGCAGGTTGAAGGTATGGGAACACTTGAGGACGAGGTCATAGGCCGGGAGCGTCAGCCCGCGCTCGAGCAGGTGCCGGCACTCCGCCTCGTACTCGCCGAAGCGGCGCGTGAGCACGTCGACGGGCGCCTCCTCGAAGTTGTACCGCGACCATTCGCGCTCGCCCTCGAGGTAGACGTCGCCCCAGGTCACGCCGGGCGCCCATTCCAGCTCGAAGGCGGTTCGCTTGCCCTGCAGGAACATGGCCAGGCGCTCGAGGCCGTAGGTCATCTCCGCGGGCACGAGCCCCACGTCGAAGCCGCCGAGCTGCTGGAAGTACGTCCACTGCGTGATCTCCATCCCGTCGCACCAGACCTCCCAGCCGAGCCCCCATGCGCCGAGCGTCGGCTGCTCCCAGTCGTCCTCGACCAACCGCATGTCGTGCTTGCGTAGGTCGATACCGAGCGCCTCGACCGAGGACCAGTAGAGGTCGAGGACGTTCTCCGGCGCGGGCTTGAGTACGACCTGGTACTGGAAGTAGTGCTGAAAGCGAAACGGGTTCTCGCCGTAGCGACCGTCGAGCGGCCGGATCACCGGCTCGACGTATGCCACGTTCCACGGCTTCCGGCCGAGGCAGCGCAGGAACGTGGCCGGATTCATCGTTCCCGCCGCGAGCTCCGTGTGGTACGGCTGCATGACGACGCACCCGTGGTCGGCCCAGTACCGCTCGAGGGCCATGATCATCTCCTGGTAGTTCACGGCGTCGGGAGTGTCGCATTTGCCGCGACGGGTATCCCGCTCCCGAGATGGAGAAGAAAGTTCACGTCAGCGAGGTCAAGGCGTTCAAGACCAAGTCCGGGAACACGCGGTTCGTGCTCGCGGACGACGACGGGAGCGAGTACACCACGTTCCGCGAGGCGATCGCGCGGCAGGCGCTGGCCGTCGAGGGCGGCCGTGCCCGGATCGAGTTCCACGAGGAGCAGCGGAACGGCTTCAGGAACGTCTACCTCGACAAAGTCGACCCGCTGGAGGATGACGAGCCGGGCTCGAGCGGGACCCGCCGGGAGGCCGAGGAGGTCGCCTGGCGGACCGCGGTCGACGCGGGGCCGTGGCTGCTCGGCGAGAGCCCGAAGCGGAGCGTCGCACCGGAGCGGTTCTTCGAGAAGTTGAAGCCCTTCAAGGAGCTCGTCGCCGAAGACATTCGGGACGGCGAGGACGAGGGCCCGGACGACTGCTCGGGTTAGTCCAGGCGCGGCCGTTCCATCAGCCGCTCGCCGGGGCTGCCGAAGCCGAACTTCGCGTAGAGCCCACGCGCATCCGTCGTGTCGAGCAGCCAGCGGTACCCCGCATACGGGCCGCGGTCGACCGTCTCGCGGACGAGCTCTTCCCCTAGCCCGCGGCCTCGGTGATCTTCGAGGACGTAGACGTCGTACAGGTAGGCGACACGCATCCCGGCGACGAGGGCCGTGCGCGTGAAGCCGACCTGGCGCCCGTCCTTGTAGAGGCCGACGAGGCGCGCAGCGGCGTCGTTCATTGCGGCCTGCGTCTCGAGCGGCCGACCTGGCGCCCAGTACGACTCGTTCGCGATGTACGCGTGGACGGCCGCGAGGTGGATCCGGCCGGGATCGTCGTCGAGCTCGTAGCCCTCGCCGAGGTCGCGCCTCACTGGGCGGAGTCTCGCAGCCGGCCGCGGCAAGTCACGCTTCCGGGGCTGTCGCGTTACCCACTCGTGCGTGTTTCCTCACTAGGCTCGACGCGGGGAGGAGGTTGGCTGTGCCTTGACAAACGCGCGCCTCGCCAGCGCCGCGCCGGGGTTACGCCGACAGCGTTCGCAGCCGGAATCCGCCGTGGTATTCGTGTGACGCTTTCACGACCGCGAGCGCGTCCCTTGCCGCGCGCGCGTCCAGGCCGGCGGCGTGGGCCTCGGACAGTGGGCGCCTGAGCAGCTCCTCGATTCCGGTGAGGCCGTCGGGGCCGAGCGACAACGTTGTTTCGTCGCGGCAACCCAGGCAGACGGCGCCGCCCGCTCGCGCCGAGTAGCCGACGAGACCCTCTTCGGTCCCGCACTCGGCGCAGCTCGTCACGTGCGGGAGGTAGCCCGAGAGCCAGAGGAGCTTGAGCTGGAACGAAAGCGCGAGCGGATCGAGCGCCGCCCGCGCGGAGGTCGCCGCCGCCGCCTGTTCGTCGAGCAGTTCAAGGAACCGCGTCAGCGCGCGAAACGCCCGCGAATTCGCCTCCTGTTCGGTGAAGAGGCGAAGCATGGCCTCGAGACCGACAAGCCCGACGTTGAGCCGGTACGGATCCTCCCGCGCCTCGCGGTGCGACCGGATCAGCTCGACACCAGTCACCGTCTGCAGCTCGCCCGAACCCTGATGGAGGAGCAGTTCGACGTGGCTGAGCGGCTCGAGCCTCGCACCGAAGCGCGACTTCGTTCGCCGGATGCCTTTCGCAACCGCTCCGACGCGGCCGCGGTCGAGCGTGTAGAGGTGCAGCACCCGATCGGCCTCGCCGAGCCGGAACGAGCGCAGGACGACCGCCTCGGTCTTGTAGGTTCGCCCAGCCACCGCGCCACCAAGTGTAGGGACGCGGTGGGTCGGGAATCCGAGGCGCAGACTTTCGTTGAAAGCAACCGTGGCACGAGTTCAGATCTATACGACCGCCTGGTGCGGCTACTGCGTGCGCGCCAAAGCGTTGCTCGACTCGCGCGGGATCGAATACGACGAGATCAACCTCGACAGCGACGACCACTTTCGCCAGAAGCTCCTCGACCTGACCGGCGGTTGGACCGTGCCTCAGATCCTCATCGACGGCCGACCGATCGGCGGTTACACCGAGCTCTGGCGGCTCGACAAGAGCGGCCGCCTCGCCGAGCAGCTCGCCGCCTGAACGTCAGCGCTGGCAGACGGGACAGAACCACGTCCCGCGCCCGGCGAGCCGCGTCTTCGCAATCTGCGTCCCACACCGGGTACAGGGCTCGCCCCCGCGGCCGTAGACCTTGAATTCGTGCTGCATCGCTCCCGCGGTCCCGTCCGGGGTCCGGTAGTCGCGAAGAGTGGCCCCCTGTCGCTCGATTCCCGCCTCGAGCGCCCGCCGAAGCCCGCGATGAAGCGCGGCGAGCTCACGAGCGTCGAGCTCACCGGCAGGTCGTGCCGGGTGGAGCCGGGCACGCCAGAGCGCCTCGTCCGCATAGATGTTTCCGACGCCGGCCACGGTTCGCTGGTCGAGCAGCGCCGCCTTCAGCGGCAGCTTCCGACCGGCGAGCCGTTGGCCTAGATCGCGTGCCGAGAACGATCCCTCGAGCGGCTCGCGGCCGAGCCGCGCTGCCAGGTACGCATCGAGCTCGTCGGCTCGGAGCACGAGCCAGGTTCCGAATCGCCTGACGTCGCGATAGAAGACATCCGATCCGTCGTCTAGTCTGACAACGGCTCGCACGTGACTCTCGGCGAGGGCCCCGTTTCGCGAGTGCACGAGGTTTCCCGTCATCCGGAGGTGAATCAGGAGAACAAGACCGCTTTCAAATCGGAAAATCAGATACTTCCCGCGTCGATCGACGGCCTCGACCGCCTCGCCGGTCAGCTCCGCAGCCACCTCTGCGGGATCAACCGGCCGCGTGAGCCGCGAGTCGAGGATCTGCACGTCCTCGAACCGACGGCCGACGAGCCTCGGTTTCAGGCTTGCGCGTACGGTCTCGACCTCGGGCAGCTCCGGCATCGTCGAGGCAGCGTACTCGCGCATATCCGCGTGGCCGTGTCCGGTCACGGCCTGCGCCGGTTCGGCCCTCAGCCCAAGATCACCTCGAGGATGACGCTGCGCTCCGGCGGAGCCTCGTCGCCGAGTTCGTATGCGGCCAGGACGTCCTCGACCGCGGCCTGGGCGCCGGCTTCGTCGCGGGCGTGGATCTCGGCGAGCGTGTCGCCGGGACCGACCGCGTCGCCGGGCTTCTTGCGGAGAACGATTCCCACGGCGTGGTCGATCTCCTCGTCTTTGGTACGGCGCCCGGCGCCTAGCTGCAGGGCAGCGTTACCGACCTGGACCGCACTCAGCGAGCGAACGGTGCCGTCGCGCGGCGCCCTCGCCTCCCGAACGGTGGGGGCGCTCGGTAGCGCGCCCTCTTCGGGGTCGCCGCCCTGGGCGACAATCCAGCGCTCGTAGGCCTCGAGCGCAGAGCCGTCCGCGATTGCCTGATCGACGCGGCCGCGTGCTTCGTCGTAGGTTACGACGAGGTCGGAGAGAGCCAGCAGCCGCGCCGACACCTCGGTGACGAGCTCCACGAAGTCGGGCGGGCCGGCGCCGCGCAGTGTCGCGATGGCCTCGCGGATCTCGAGCGCGTTTCCGACGGCATGCCCGAGCGGCTGGTCCATGGCGCTGATCACGGCGACGACCTCGCGCCCGGCACGCTGCCCCAGATCGGTCATTACCTCGGCGAGCCGTGCTGCGTCTGCCCTGTCCTTCATGAATGCGCCCTCACCGGCCTTGACGTCCAGGACCATGGCATCGGCGCCGCCGGCGATCTTCTTGGACATGATGCTGGCGGCAATCAGCGAGTGGTCGTCGACGGTCGCCGTCACATCGCGAAGCGCGTAGAGCTTCTTGTCGGCCGGAACGAGGTCTGCCGTGGCGCCCACGATCGCAAGGTCGACCGCGCCGACCTGCTCGATGAACTCCTCGGTTGTCAGCTCGACTCGAAAGCCCGGGATCGACTCGAGCTTGTCCAGCGTTCCACCCGTGTGGCCCAGCCCGCGGCCGCTCATCTTCGCGAAGGGGACGCCGCAGGCGGCGACCACCGGGCCGACCGCGATCGACGTCTTGTCTCCGACACCTCCCGTCGAGTGCTTGTCGACCACCTTCCGGCCTAGCGCGCCGTGGAGGTCGACGGTCTCCCCGGTGCGGATCAGAGCGTCGGTCAGGGCAAAGGTCTCGGCGCTCGTCAGCCCCCTGAAGAAGACGGCCATCGCGAATGCCGCGAGCTGGTACTCGGGAATCGTGCCCTCGGCATAGCCAAGCATCAGCTCGGCCAGCTCATCGGGCGTGAGCTCACCACCGTCGCGCTTGCGCTCGATCAGCTCTGGAACCCGGATCAACGGCTCTGGCGCGGGCTCCTGGTCAAGACTCGAGGATCGGCGCGCCCGGAATACCACGCCCGGGCGCCTTCCCGCCCAGCCACATGTTCACGGTCGCGCCGACATCGGCGAACTCGCCCTCGTGAATCCGGCCCGACGCGTTCTTGCCGGCGACGTAAGCGAGCAGTAGGGCGTACTCGCGCGAATGGTCGGTCGACGGGGTCGTCGGGTCGCACCCATGGTCCGACGTGAGAATCAGCAGGTCGCCGGGCCGCATCGCGTCGAGCAGGTCGGGTAGTCGACGGTCGAAATCCTGGAGGCAACGGTGGAAGTTGAGGGGGTCGTTGCGATGCCCCCAGAGCATGTCGGTCTCGACGAGGTTGACGAAGATCAGGCCCGAGTCGAGTTCCTTGAGCAACGCTTCCGTCTGGACGATCCCGTCGGTGTTCGACTGCGTCGGTCGCGAGACGTCGATGTCCTGCCCGGCGAAGATGTCTCCGATCTTGCCGACGCCGTACACCTCGTTTCCGGCCTCGCGGATGAGCGTCAGGTAGTTCGGACGCTTCGGCTCGAGCGAGAAATCGTGCCGGTTCGCAGTCCTCACGTAGTTGCCCGGCTCGCCGATGAACGGCCGGGCGATCACCCTCCCGACGGCATCTTTGCCGGTCAGAATCTCTCGAGCGATCCGGCAGCCTTCATAGAGCTCCTCGAGCGGAATCGTGTCCTCGTGAGCGGCGATCTGGAAGACCGAGTCAGCCGACGTGTAGACGATCCACTTGCCGGTGCGTTGGTGCTCCTCGCCGAGCTCCTGGATGATCTCCGTCCCCGAGGCCGGCTTGTTCCCGAGCACTCCGCGCCCGGTGCGGTGCATGAACGGGTCGATCACGTCGTGCGGAAACCCGTGCGGGTAGGTCGGCAGCGGCTGCGGAGTGACGATCCCCATCAGCTCCCAGTGGCCCGTCGTGGTGTCCTTGCCTTTCGAGCGCTCGGTGAGGCGGCCGGCGACGGCGGGCGCTCCCGGCTGTGGCGGGCAGCCCTCGAGCGGCTCGACATTGCCGAGGCCGAGAGCCTCCAGATTCGGGAGGTCGAGGCCCCCGACGGCCCTGGCCACGTTGCCGAGCGTGTCGGAGCCTTCGTCCCCATAGTTGCTCGCGTCGGGCAGCTCTCCTGCGCCGACGGCGTCGAGAACGATCACGCAGGCGCGCGACACGCGGCTATTCTAGGTCGGGCATGGAGACCGTCCTCGGACTGATCGGCCTCGTCGTCTTCATCGTCTGCGTGATCGCGCTCGCCGCGGGAATCACGTGGGTCGTGGTCAAGCTCAGCCCCAAGCGCGAGGACGCCACGCAGCGCAGCTCGTAGCGGGCGTGCGAGCCGACCCGACCGCTCGCCGAAAGCCTCAAAATCGGCACAGGACCGTCACCCACACGTGCGTCCTGCGTCGATAACGTCGGTTCCGTGGGTGGAGGGTGACGCCCCACCCATTAAGGGCGGGGGTGCGGGACTCGGACCTTGATCAGACCGGCGTCAGCGGTAGAACGTCGTCGAGAGGCGAGTACTCGAGGCCATGCGCCTCCGCGACTGCCTCGTACGTGACCTTTCCGTCCAGCACGTTGACGCCGCGCGCCAGAGCGCGGTCCCGGGCGACGGCCTCGCGTAGGCCATGGTCCGCGATCGCCTCGACGTAGGGCAGCGTCACGTTGGTCAGCGCCTTCGTCGACGTGATCGGCACGGCCCCCGGCATGTTCGCGACGCAGTAGTGGGTGACCCCGTCGACGACGTAGACGGGGTCGCTGTGCGTCGTCGGCCGCGACGTCTCGGCACAGCCGCCCTGATCGATCGCGACGTCGCAGAGAACGGAGCCGTCCTTCATCTCGCTGACCATCTCGCGCGTGATCAGCTTGGGCGCCAAGGCGCCGGGAATGAGCACCGCCCCGATCACCACATCGGCGTCGGTGACGGACTCCTCGATCTGGAGGCTCGACGACATGAGCAGGCTGACGCGGCCGGACAGGATCTCTTCGAGATGGCGCATCCGGTCGACCGAGCGCTCGAGGATCGTCACGCTCGCTCCCAGGCCGAGCGCGATCACGGCGGCGTTGTAGCCGACCATCCCGCCGCCGATCACGACCACGCGGCCCGGCGCGACACCCGCGACACCGCCGAGCAGCAGGCCGCGGCCACCGAGCGGCTTCTCGAGGAAGTACGCACCCGCCTGAGCCGCGAGCCGGCCGGCGATCTCGCTCATCGGGGCGAGCAACGGCAGCGCGCCGTTGTCCGTCTCCACCGTCTCGTACGCGACCGCGGCGATGCCGCTGTCGACGAGCGCCCGGGCCAACGGCTCGTCGGCAGCGATGTGGAGATACGTGAAGAGCACGAGCCCCTCGCGCAGACGGCGGTACTCGGGCTCGATCGGCTCCTTGACCTTGAGCAGGAGCTCGCTTCCCTCCCAGACCTCGTCGACGTTCACGATGCGGGCGCCGACCGCCTGGTAGGCGTCGTCGGCGAAGGAGCTCCCCTCCCCAGCGCCGCTCTCGACGAGGACGTCGTGGCCTCCCTGGACAAGCTCGCGCGCCCCCGCCGGCGTCAGCGCCACGCGGTACTCGTCCGCCTTGATTTCCCTGGCCACGCCGATTTTCATGCGGCCGAACCCTACCTCGCGCGCAAGTACAGGAGGAGGCCGGCCAAAGTCTTGGCGTCCTCGAGCTCCGGAAGCAGAGACGCGATCTCGGCGACCGGGACGCGCGCGAGCTCGATCTCCTCGTCGGCCTGCGGCTTCCGCTCCGTCTGCTCAACGCCTTCGGCGAAGTAGACGCTGACGAGCTCGTCGCAGAAGCCCGGCGTCGAGAAGAAGGTGGCGGCGAGCCGCCAGTCGCCGCCCGCCAGGCCTGCTTCCTCCACGAGCTCCCGTTGAGCTGTCGCCAGCGGCTCCTCGTCGGCCTCGCGCGTGCCGGCGGGCAGCTCGAGCAGCCGCTTCCGCGCCGGCTCGCGGAGCTGGCGCACGAGCGTGACGTATCCGCTCCCCTCGACGGCGACGATCGCGACCGCGCCCGGGTGGCGGACGACCTCTCGCTCGTTGTCGCCCCACCGCTCGACGTCGACGCTGATCAGACGGCCGTCGAAAACACGCCGGGAACCGTCCGGCCTCACGCCAGCTCTCTCGCCAGCTTCCCGGCGGCGAACGCGGATTCGAAGAACCAAGGGTCGTCCTCCGGGCCGCGCCCCATGTGCTCGAGTGGGAGTCCGGCGCACTCGTCGCGCCAGCCGCGAGTATCGACATCGGTGCGACGCTCGAGCCACTCCGGCGCTTCGATGCCCGCGGGCCACGCGATCCGGACCTCGCCTAGGCAGAGCTCGACGACGGCGCGCGTGTGGTGTGAGACCCCGCGATGGCGCTCGCGCTCGTCACCGCTCGAGACGCGGACCGCGAGCACGGGCGTGCCCTCGAGCGCAGATGCCGCGTTCGCAGCCTCGGCCGCGGCGATCCCACCGTGGCCGAGACGCGAGCCCGTCCCGACGATGCCCGGCCCGATCGCGCACACGGCCACGTCGAACCCGCGGCCGACCGACCAAGCGAGCGCCGAAGCCGTCGTGACGCTCTCGAACTCGCCGCCGAAGCAGGCGCCGGCCGAGACCGAGACGGCGACAAGGCCTCGCGTGCGCAGCGCCCGGACCGTGTCCGACAAACCGAGCGGAAGCCCGCCGCCGGCGTGCTGTACGTAGGCGACCCGAAGCCCTGCCAGGGCGGCGCAAACCGGCGCCAGCTGGCTGTGCAGCGAGCAGCAGACGACAGGAAGGCCGCCCAGCGATTCCGGGAGCGCCTCGTCCTCCTCGACGTGGCGCACGGCGTGCTGGATCGGCGTGTACGGCAGCTTCATGACGTGCGCGCCGGCCGGGGGGGCGAGCTCGAGGCCACGCGTCAGGTTCGCGTGCAGGACGTCGAACCCACCAGAGCCGAGGCCGAGCTCCCGGGCCTGTACGTTCACGACGACGTCGTCGCCGAGCGCGACGGGGCCCGTCAGTTCGGGATACGCGACGCACGGCACGCCCTCGACCTCGCAGCGAACGAGGCCTTCGTGCCGCTCGAGGATCGCGCTGACCGTGCCGCGCCTCAGGCTAAGACGCACGCGCCACCTCGACGAGCGCGAGCGTGACGTCCACCATCCGCTCGAGATCTTCGACGGCGATCCGCTCGTCAGGGGTGTGGATGTCAATCGCCCCGTTGGCGAGGTTGAGGCACTGCAGGCCGCGCTCGTTGAAGACGTTTGCATCGGCGCCGCCACCGCTCAGCCCGTAGCTGGGCTGGTAGCCGCTGCGCTCGAGCGCGGCCGCCGCGAGCCGGACGGGCTCGTCGTCGCGCTTGAACCGATAGCCGCGGGCGCTTTGTTCGACCTGCGTCTCGACGTCGCACTCGCCCAGCTGCGCCGCAAACGTGATGGTCTCCAGCATCTCCTGGACGAGCGCGCCCAGCTTGGCCTCGTCGTGACAGCGCGCCTCGGCGAGGAATGAGCAATGCTCGGGAACGATGTTCCGCGCCGTCCCGCCGCGGATCTCGCCCACGTTCGCCGTCGTCTCCTCGTCGAGGCGGCCGAGCCGCAGGTCGGCGATCGCCCGCGCCGCGGCAGCGATCGCCGAGCGCCCCTCCTCGGGGTACATGCCGGAGTGCGCGGCACGTCCATGGAAGGTCGCAGTGAGCTTGCACTGGTAGGGCGCGCCGAGGATCACCTCGCCGACCGGGCCGGCGTGGTCGTAGACGTAGCCGACACGCGCATGCAGCCGCTCGTGGTCGAACGCCGCCGCGCCGCGGAGGCCCACCTCCTCCTTCGGCGTGAAGAGGAGCTCGATCCCGCCGTGCGGGCGGTTCTCGGCGACGACACGGCGGGCCGCCTCGAGCATCGTCGCCACCGCAGCTTTGTTGTCGGCGCCGAGGATCGTGCCGCCGCTGTTGCGGATGAAGCCGTCGTCGACCACCGGCTCGAGCGGGCCTATAGGCGGCACGGTGTCTAGGTGCGCGCAGAAGAAGACCGGCGTCCCCTCGGCAGTCGGCTCGATCCTGCAGAGCAGGTTGCCGATCGTCGAGCCGATCTCGGCCCCAACATCATCCTCGTCCACCGGCAGAGCCAGTCCGCGCAGGTAGCGGACGACCTGGTCGGCCACGGCCCGCTCCTCTCCCGGCGGGCTCGGTACGCGCGCCATCTCCACGAATAGCTCGGCGACCTCGGGGAGCCCGTCCTCCACGGGCGCTGATGCTACGCGCGGGCGGTGTAAGCAGCGCCGGCGCGTTCGCGCGAGCGGGTGAGCGCGGCGCCCACGAAGTCGCGGAAGAGCGGCGCGGGCCGCGTCGGGCGCGACTTGAACTCGGGGTGGAACTGGCTGGCGACGAACCACGGATGGTCGGCCAACTCGACGATCTCGACCAGCCTGCCTTCCTGGAAGGTGCCGCTCACGACGAGGCCCGCCTCGACGAGCCGCGGCCGGAAGTGGTTGTTGACCTCGTAGCGGTGCCGGTGCCGCTCGTGGATGACGGCCTCGCTGTAGGTCTCCGCGACGCGCGTTCCAGGGGCGAGCTCGACCGCCTGGGCCCCGAGCCGCATCGTCCCGCCGAGGTCCTCGATCTCCTTCTGCTCAGGCAGCAGGTCGATCACCGGGTACGGCGTCTCCGGGTCCATCTCGGTCGAGTTCGCTCCATCGAGCCCGACCACGTGGCGTGCGAACTCCGAAACCGCGACGTGCATCCCGAGACAGATGCCGAGGTAGGGAATCGCATGCTCGCGCGCGACCCGGCAGGCGAGGATCTTGCCCTCCCACCCGCGCGAGCCGAATCCGCCGGGCACGAGCACGCCGTCGACCTGCTCGAGCTCGGCCTGCGCCTCCTCGAGCGACATTCCCTCCGCGTCGACCCAGCGGACGTTGACGGCGCAGCCGTGGTAGACGCCCGCGTGGTTCAGCGCCTCGTGGACGGACAGGTAGGCGTCCTGGAGCTTCACGTACTTCCCGACGAGGGCGATCTGCACCTCGCCGTCACGCTCCCGGATCCGCTCGGTCAGCTGCAGCCACTCGCCGAGGTCGGCCTCCTGCCCCGGTAGCCCGAGCCGCTCGCACACGAGGGCGTCGAGACCCTCTTCCTGCAGCGCCGACGGGACGAGATAGAGGTCCGGCACGTCCTGGTTGGACACGACCGCGCGCGTGTCGATGTCGGCGAAGAGAGCGATCTTGTCGCGGATGTCCTGCGAGAGCGGCCCACTCGAGCGAGCGACGACGATGTCCGGGTGGATACCGATCCGGCGTAGCTCGTTCACCGAATGCTGCGTGGGCTTCGTCTTCAGCTCCCCGGCCGAGTCGATGAACGGGACGAGCGTGACGTGCAGGTAGCAGACGTTGTCGGCGCCGGCCTCGCGCCGGAATTGCCGAATCGCCTCCAGGAACGGCAGCGACTCGATGTCGCCGACGGTGCCGCCGATCTCGGTGACGACAACGTCGCAGTCGCTCGCCTCCGAGGCGCTGCGGATCCGCTCCTTGATTTCGTTCGTGATGTGCGGGATCACCTGCACGGTCGAGCCGAGGTACTCGCCGCGGCGCTCCTTGCGGATCACGCGCTCCCAGATCGACCCGGCGGTGTGGTTCGAGTTCCGCGACAGGTTCTCGTCGATGAAGCGCTCGTAGTGACCGATGTCTAGGTCGGTCTCGGCCCCGTCCTCAGTCACGAACACCTCACCGTGCTGGAACGGGCTCATCGTCCCCGGGTCGACGTTGATGTACGGGTCGAACTTCTGGACCTGGACCTTGAGGCCGCGCGCCTTCAGGAGGCGTCCGAGCGAGGCGGCGGTGATGCCCTTACCGAGTGACGAGACGACGCCGCCCGTGACGAAGACGTACTTGGGCGGCCGGGCGGCTACGGCTGCCTCCCGAGCGCGTCGAGCTGGCGAAGAACAGGCGTCCGCTCGATCACCTCGCCGAGGGAGCGCGTCTCTCCGAGGAGGGTCAGGCCTGCGAGCACCCCGATCGCGCTCCAGCGGCCTCGTCCCGTGAGTTTGCTCACGGAGTTCAAGCCTAGCATCGCGCCGAGCGCGTTCGCCCCGGCGTCTCCGAGCATCGCCATCTCCCGGAGATCGTAAGGAGCGAGCATGACGGCGGCCCCGACGGGCGCGCCCGCGAAGGGAGCTGCGAGCAGGTACGCCTTGAGCGCGCGGCCCGGCCGCGTGTCGAGCTGGTTGAGGAAGTTCGCCGCGAGGCCGACGAGAAGCGCGCCGGAGACCCGCCGCGTCGCGAGCAGGCCGACCAGCGGGATGCCGACGAGCTTCAACACGCCGGTCGTCCGGCCGCGCCCGAGGTGGGCTCGGAAGCCGCGCTCGGCGCCGCTCCTGAGGTCGTCGGCAAACCCGAGCGCGGCGACCGCGGCGACCGCCGGGTCGCGCCCGAGCCCGACGACCCAGCCGACGAGCGGCAGCCTCAGCCCGCGGTGGTTCACGCCGGTCGGCCCGCATGCGAGCACGGCGTCGAGCAGCTGGCGACCCCGGTGGGCGAAGCCTGCGGCATCGCGGCCCGTTGCCCGGTGGCGCAGCGGCAGCTCGAGCTCGGAGACGCGCAGGCCGGCTCTGACGGCATCGATCGTCATCCGTACCTCGCAGCCGAAGCCCGCGGCGAGCGGGAAGCAGGCGTTGCGCGCCGCTTCCGAGAGGGCGCGCTGGCCGGAGAGCGGCTCGCGCGGCGCGAAGCCGGAGAGGGCCCGAACGAGGGTCCGCCCCGCTCGCTTGGCGATCCCGAACCCGCCGCCCTGCCGCTCGGCGAACGCCGCGATGGCAAGGTCGCCGTCGGCCGCCGCGAGCCGCGCCACATCTCCGTCGAGATCGGCGTCGACGAGGAGCAGGCGGCCATCTGGCGCCACACGCTCGGCCAGAGTCAAGGCCTGCCCTTTGCCCCGCGCCGGGAGCCGCAGCACCCGGGCGCCGGCGTGTTCGGCGGCGGCCGCGGTCCCGTCGCGCGAGCCGTCGTCGGCGACGATTACCTCGACGCCTGGAAACTCTGCGCCCAGCGTTTCCACTGTCCGCGCGATCGCCGCCTCCTCGTCGCGCGCGGCAACGAGGACGGCTGCCAGGTCAGCCACGCGTGGCGGTCTCGAGCGGCGGGAGTACGCCGTCCTTCGCGCTCGACTTGATCCCGTAGTGGCCGGACTTGGCGCCGCTCAGGAGCAGGGCGAGCGCGAAGCGGCCGATCGGCTGGTCGGCGTCGTCCACGCTCGAGATCCCGTTGCGCTGGAACGCCTGCACGGCAGACTGACTCGCGTCCGCCGTCTCGACACCGACGACCGGCACCGGAGCCGCAATCAGGCCCGAGTAGAGCCCCCGAAGAAAGGCGGCCGTGCCGTCGTACTGCTTTCCCGCTGTGCGTACGACGATCACCCCGTCGGCCGGGCGCTGCTCGCTGCCGGTGCGCTCGGCGACGATCTGCTCGGCCAGATTCGTCCACAGCGGCGCCTTGCCTCCGGCGGCGAGCTCCTCGGCGAGCTTCTTGCCGAGCGCGGGAAGCCGCGCGTCGCCGACGTAGCGCGCGAGCTTGGGGTCGCCGGCGAGCGATTTGTCGACCTGGGGGACGTCGAGCGGCAGCTTGAGGGCGCGCACGCGCACCCAGCCGCGAGCGCCGGAGTCGGCGAGCGCCTGCTCGAGGCTTGTCTGGATGTGCGTGTCCAGGGGGCCGAGAAAGAGGAGCGCCACGCTCTTGCCGCGCAGCCGGTTGGCCATCAGCTCCGGGTACGTGTCCGTCACGAACGCCTCGGTGGCGCGTTGCTGGGCTTTCAGGCTGTCGGCGTTCTTCCGGGACGCGCTGAGGTCGCTCTGCAGCTTCGAGATTCGCTGCTCGAGCAGCCCGCGTTGCGCCTTGTCGACGTAGCCGCGGTCGGCGATGCCGACGCCGACCAGGATTCCGATCAAAAGCGCGAGGAAGACGGCCGCAAGCGACGCAACGTGGTAGCGGAGGTCGAACATCGTGACGAGACGCTATGCCTGGGCGCCAGTCTGGCACAGGGCGTACAGGCGCGTCAGCGCCCTGTGCAGTTGTGGTCTTCGAACGCCGCTGAGGAAGGGGGCGTTGACAGTGAGCTCGGCGCGCGTGCGGTCCGGCGCCGTTTCGATGAGCCGAAGCTCGACGTCGACCCGCGTATTGACAAATTGCCACGCAACAACCTGGGGCCGCCTGACGTCGAGGATGACCATGGTCCCCGAGACGTCCGGGCGCCTGCCGACGACGTACGTCGGCCGGCCGAAGCCCTTGAGCTGCCAGCGCGCGCCCGGAGCTAGGCCGCGCCGGTCAGGCTGGACGCCGCTGATGCCCGGCCACCAATCCGGGAGGTGATTGGGCTCGGCGATGAAGCCCCAGACGTCCTCGCGTGGGGCGAGCAGCTCACGTTTTGCCGCGTAGGTGGCCATGTGGACGAATCGTCGCTGTTTCGGCGCATTCCCGTCACACCTGTGTGCGTCATTCGCGGGTACGCTCGCAGCGAGGGTGGTGGGTTGGTGCCCCACCCTTGGGTGGGGGTGTGAGAGCCGGCCCGCGACGAGCCGGTGTGCGGGGGCCCGGGACAACCCGCTCAGCCCAGGCCGACCAGGTCGCGAAGTCGGCCGCTCAGGAGGCCGATCAGCCGGCGGAGCTCAGGTGACGCGACGATCGCGACGACGATCGCGCCGAGGCCGGTCAGGGCGAACGTGACGAGCGGCATCAGGCCGACTCTCCGCGAGACGAGCCGTGACACGCCTTTCGCGTCGATCAGGATCTCGCCGACCTTCAGGCGGGTCACGAATGTCGACGACATCCCGGCGCGGTTCCGTTCGAGGAACTCGATCAGGTTGAAGTGCGTCCCCACCGCGACGATCAGCTCGGCGCCCTTCTCGTACGCGAGCAGCAGCGCGACGTCCTCGCTGATCCCGGGCGCGCGGACGACGTGGTAGTCGACGCCGAGCGACTCGATCCGTTCGCGTCCCGGCGCCGCTCCGTCGGTATACGCGTGGACGACCTTCTCGGCGTGCGACCGCAGCGCCCGGTCGGAGACCGAGTCCATGTCGCCGACGATCACCTCCGGCTTGTACCCCGCCTCGAGCAGCGCGTCCGCGCCGCCGTCGACGCCGACGAGCACCGGCTTGAAGTCGCGGATGTACGGCCGGACGATCCGGAGATCGCGCTTGTAGCCGGGTCCCCGGGCGACGACGAGCGCGTGGCGGTCGCGAAACCGGGTCTGGAGCGGCGGGAAGTCGATCCCCTCGGATAGGAGCCGTCCCTCCTCGCGGAGGTAGCGAAGCGTGTTGTCGGCGAAGGCCTCGAGCGCCTCGGTGACGCGCCCCCGCTGCTCCGCGATCGCACGGGCGAGCTCGTCGGCGGAGAGCGCACGCCCAGCCGCGACGCAGTCGCCGTTCCGAAAGACGCTCGCGCCGCGGATGGTGAGCAGATCACCCTCCGAGACCTGGTCGAAGATCGGCGCCCCGGGCGCGTCGATCAGGCGAACGCCCGCCCGGACGAGCAGCAGAGGGCCGGGATTCGGAAAGCGCCCGCTCTGCGACGGCGCGACGTTGACGACGACGCGCACGCCCGACTCGAGCAGCTCCTCCGCGGAGACGCGGTCGAGGTCGGTGTGGTCGATCACCGCGACGTCGTCCGGCCCGAGCCGGCGAACGAGGTTCTTCGTGCGCCGGTCGAGCTTCGCGGCGCCCGTGAACTCGACGAAGCTGTAAGTACTACTCACTTTGCACGGCGGTCAGGAACTCCTGGCCGCCGAGCATACGTTGCAACTCTTCGCGACGCTCGGACTCGTCGAGGGGCTCGATGCGGGTATGCGTCGGGTCGCCGGGCACCTTCTCGACCCGGAAATGCCGCTCTGCGAGGCTTGCAATCTGTGGCAGGTGCGTGATCGTCAGCACCTGCGCCCTGCCCGAGAGGCGCTCGAGCGTCTCACCCACCGCGTGTGCCGTCTGGCCGCCGATCCCGGCGTCGATCTCGTCGAAGACAATCGTCTCCCCGCCCCCGACCGCGGCGATCGCGAGGGCGATCCGTGAGAGCTCGCCGCCGGAGGCCGTCTCGGCGACCGGGGCGAAAGCCAGCCCTGAGTTCGGCCGGATCAGGAAGGCGACAGCGTCCGCCCCGGTCCCGCCGGCCTCGCGTTCGGCCAGCTCGATCTTGAACTCGCCCTCGCCCATGCCGATGCCCTCGAGCTTGGCGGCGACTCCCTCCGCGAACGGCTCGGCGGCGGCTGCTCGGGCCTTCCGCAGCTCCGTCGCGAGCCGACCGACCTGCCGCTCCGCCTCGGACACAGCCTCCGAGGCCGCAGACAGCGGGTCGGCGCCATCTTCGAGCGCGTCCAGCTCCGCCTGGGCCTCGGCGGCACGCCTGAGCAGCTCGTCGTAGGAGGCGCAGTGGAAGCGGCGCTTTGCGTCGGCGATGCGGTCGAGCTCGCTCTCGATCAGCTCCAGCCGGTCCGGCTCCGCCTGCAGCGAGGCGAGGAAGCTCCGCAGCTCGCTCGCCGACTCGCGCAACCGGAGTTCGATATCACGGAGCTCGTCACCGACGCGCTGCAGCTCCGGCGCGAGCGCCTCGAGAGGGGCAATCGACCGTTCCGCGACCGCAACGAGCGATGCCGCGCCCTCGCCGTCCTCCGGCGCGAGTGCCTCGCCGCCGGCGCCGACTCCCGCCGCGAGCTCGGTCACGTGGCGCAGCCGCTCGCGCTCGGCGCGCAGCGACTCCTCGTCCTCCGTCTCCATCCCGAGCGTGTCCTCGACGAGCGCCCGCAGCTCGGAGAGCCGGGTCTCCGCAGCGTCGGCGCCGCCTCGGAGCTCGTCGTAGCGCCGGCGCGCCGCCTGGAGGGCCCGCCACGCCTCGCGCGCCTCCGCCCGTCGGCGGAGCTGCTCGTCGCCGCAGAAAGTGTCCAGCACGTCGAGCTGGTACGAGGCACGCGCGAGCCGCCGCTGCTCGAACTGGCCGGACATCGCGATCAGCCGCTCGCCGACGGCCGCGACGTCGTCCCGTGCCGCAGCGCGCCCCCAGGCGTAGGCGCGGGTGCGCCCGTCGGCGAAGACGCGGCGTGCGAGGACGAGGCCCTCCTCGCCCTCCGGCCGGAGCTCCGCGAGCGCCTCGAAGCCTTCCTCCTCCAGGAGCCCGTCCGGAGCCTCGAGCTCGGCCTCGACGTACGCCTCCTCGCCGCCCGCGCCGACGAGCGCGGAGTCGCCTCGCGAGCCCAGGAGCAGCCCGATGGCCTGTGCAAGGATCGTCTTGCCGGCGCCCGTCTCGCCGGTGATCGCATTGAGCCCGGTGGCGAGCTCGAGCTCGGCCTCGCGGATCAGGACCAGATTCTCGATGCGCAGGCGGCGCAGCACCCGCCCGATGGTACGCACGCCGTCGGCGCGCGACCATCGGCTCTTTAGGGCGCGAACGCTTTGCCCGAGGCGTCGCTTGCGATGCCGACATGGAGGACATCCGGGCTTTGCCCGGGTGTCCGTCTAATCCCGAGTTGGAACGTGTTCGCGGCGCGTCACGACGCGAACGCTTTTCGGTAGCGCGTGAAAAAGGTGCGCTCCGGCAGCGTCGCGAGCATGCCTGTCTGTGCACCCAGGCCGACCTCGACCCGCTCGCCGGGCTCGAGCTTGCCGGCTTCCTGGCCGTCGACGATCACGGTCACCGAGCCGTCCGGCGTCTTGTTCGTGACGCGAAGGTCGCGCATATGGGGAACGACGAGCGGCCGGACGTGGAGCGAGTGCGGCGCGACGAACGTGATCACCATCGCGTCCAGGCCCCAGACGAGCACCGGACCGCCGTTCGAGAGGTTGTAGGCGGTGGAACCGAGCGGCGTTGCGCAGATGACGCCGTCGCATGGCAGAACCCCGAGGTCCTCGCCGCCGACCGAGTAGCCGAGCTCGACCATGCGCCCCAGCCTGGAGCTCGTCGCAAAGACGTCGTTGACCGCCGACCGGGTTTCGCCGCCGATCCGAACGTCGAGCGTCGGAAACGGCACCACGGTGAAGTCGCCGGCGAACGCGCGCTCGAGGCCTGTCTCCAGCTCGTCCGCCTCCATCGACGTCAGGAAGCCGACGCGCCCGAAGTTGACGCCGATCACAGGCACCCCGGTGCCGAGGAAACGATGGAACGCTCTCAGCATCGAGCCGTCCCCGCCGAGCGTGACGGCGAGGTCGGCAGCACCGTCGTCGCCCGTCACCTCGACACCCTTTGCCTCCGCAAGGCGCCCGACGCGAAAGACGGCGTCGGCAACCCGCGGCTCGTGGTTGTGCGTGACGATCGCGATCCGCTTAACCGACGGCATCGCCGATCCACGTGTCGAGCTGGGCGGGGAGTCCTGGGTCGGTTTTCTGGGCGAGGTGGAGGAAGAGCTCACGATTGCCTTTCGGTCCCGGCAGGCCCGAGTCTACGACCCCGGCCGTCTCGGCTCCCCAGGCCAGGGCAGCCTCGGCGAGCTCGCGCACGACCCGCCGCCTCGTCTCGGGATCCCGGACGACTCCCCCACGCGCCTCGTCGCGGCCGGCCTCGAACTGCGGCTTCACGAGCACGATTGCCTCCCACCCCGGCGCCGCCAGCTCCAGCAGCGGCGGCAACGCCTTTCGCACGCTGATGAACGAGACGTCGCAGACGACGAGCTTCGGCGGGAAAGGGAGCTCGGTGACGTGCCGCGCGTTCGTCCGCTCGACCACGAGAACCCGCGGGTCCTCGCGGATGCGCGGGTGGAGCTGGCCGTAACCGACGTCGAGGGCGATCACCCGAGCGGCACCGCGCTGGAGGAGCACGTCAGTGAAGCCGCCCGTCGACGCGCCGACGTCGAGGCAGTCGCGTCCTGCAGGGTCGACGCCGAGCGTGTCCAGCGCGTGAGCGAGCTTCACGCCGCCACGCGAGACGTACGGCTCGCCGCCGGTCACCTCGAGCTCGGCGGACTCGTCGACCTGCTCCCCGGGCTTCGCGTGCCCCGGCACCCGACCGGCGAGCAGGAGCGCCTGGGCCTGGGTGCGGCTCGCCGCGAGCCCTCGCTCCACCATCAGCACGTCGACCCGTTTCTTCAAGCGGTGCGCGTTGCCAGGGCGGCGACGATCTCCTCGAGCACCGGGGTGTCCGCGTCGATTGCGGCGAGGCGCGATTGGGCGCGCTCCGCCGACGCGTCGGCGAGGCGCCGCGCGCCGTCTTCGCCGTGCGTGAGCGTGTAGCCGTCGCCGTCGAGGATGTCGTCGACGACCTGGAAAAGCATCCCGAGCTCCTCCGCAAAGTCGCGCCAGGGCTTCTGCTCTCGCTCCGGGAGCTCGGCGGCCCAAAGCGCGCAGGCGACCGAGGCGTAGAAGAGCCGCCCGGTCTTCAGCCGGTGGATCTCGTCGAGCGGGTAGCCGAGCTCCTTCGTGTCAGCGTGCTGGCCGCCGATCATGCCGAGCGTCGCCTGGACGAGCTCCCGCGCGACGAACGGTGTCGGGTACGAGATCGCGAGCCGGATCGCTTCGGCAAGCAGCGCGTCGCCCGCCAAGATCGCGGTCGCCTCGTCGAACTGCGCCCACGTGCTCGGCCGCCCTCGCCGCACCTCGTCGTCGTCGAGGGCCGGCAGGTCGTCGTGGACGAGCGAGAAGCTGTGGACGAGCTCGACCGCCGCGCCGGCAGGAAGCAGCTCCTCGGGCTCGCGGCCGAGCGCCTCCCCGGTCGCGAGCGTCAGCACCGGCCTGATCCGCTTGCCGCCGCCGGCGAGGGCGAAGCGCATCGGCTCTGCGAGCTGACCGAGCTCCGGTGTCAGGGCGAGCTCGTCCAGGTAGGCCTCGATCAGCCCGACGAGCTCAGCGGGGCTCTTCATCCGCCGGCCTCTTTCTTGGCGCGCGCCAGCTCGGCCTCGACCTCGCGCGCGATCTCGGCCAGCTCGGAGAGGATCTCGATCGCGCGGTCCGGATCCTGGGTCGATTCGAGCTCCTGCCGCGAGCGCTCCAGCCGCTCCAGCAGACCCTCCGCCCGCTGCAGAGACTCCTCGGCCTCATTCATGCTGCCCGCTCCCGCGCGATCCGTCCGAGAATCCCGTTCACCAGCCGTCCTGCCTCCTCAGTCGCGTACCGCTTCGCGAGTGTGACAGCTTCGTCGATGACGACCTCGAGCGGGACGGTTCCCTCCTCGAGCTCGTAGGTCGCGAGGCGCAGGATGTTCCGCTCGACGGCGCCCAGCCGGTCGGCAGTCCACTCCTCAGAGGCCTCGGTGATGCGATTGTCGAGCTCCTCGACGCGCGCCGCCACCGCCTCGGCCCTCTCGCGGGCAAACTCGTCGACTTCGCCCTCGTACAGCGAGGCGAGCGGCTGGCCGGTCACGTCCCACTGGTAGAGCAGGAAGAACGCAGTGCGGCGCGAGGCGCGGCGGCTGAGGGTCACACCAGCTCCTCGATGGCGACGTCGACCGTACGGACTTCGATCCCGCACATCTGGCCGAGCGCCTCGGCGACGTGCCGCTGGACTTCCTCGGCAACCTGCGGGAGCACGGCTCCGTAGCGCGCCGCCAGCCGCAGCGTCACCGCCGCGTGGTCCCCGGAGATCTCGACGTCCACGCCGCGGCGAGGCCGCCGGACCCGCGCGCCGTCGGCGAGCTCCGCGGCCCGCACGACGATCCGCGCCAGCGTTGCGGCCGGCACGGTCACCTTCCCCTCCGGTGCGCTGATCTCCAGGTGCTCACTCATGGCCAACGTTTCGAGCGGTTCGTTGAACCCCGAGATGAATCCCGACCCGAGCTCTCCAGCCAAACCGGACGCGTAGCGTGGTCGGTCATTCGGCCACCGCGACGAGCCGCCTCCCCGGCTCCTCCTCGAGGAACGAGGTCGAGTAGCGGCCGCTTGCGAACTGCTCGCTGCGGAGGATCCGAATCGCGAGCTCCCGGGTCGTCGGGATCCCGGCGACGCGGAGCTCGCCGAGCGCCCGAAGCGCTCGCCCGATCGCCGCCGGCCGGTCTTCGTCCCAGACGACGAGCTTGCCGAGCAGCGAGTCGTAGAAGGGCGGGATCGCGCGGCCTGGCTCGATGAAGGTGTCGAACCTGACCCCCGGACCGAGCGCCATGCGGACGTCCTCGACAACGCCGGGCGCCGGCGCGAAGTCCCGGGCGGGATCTTCGGCGTTGATCCTGATCTCGATCGCGTGGCCGCGCCGCGCGGCGCGGCCCGTGGCGGCGAGCGGCTCACCGGCCGCGATCCGCAGCTGTTCGCGCACGAGGTCGACGCCGGTGACGAGCTCCGAGACCGGATGCTCCACCTGCAGCCGTGCGTTCAGCTCGATGAAGTAGAAGCTCTGATCGGGGCCGAGCAGAAACTCGAAGGTGCCGGCGTTGCGGTAGCCGATTGCCCTTGCGGCGCGCTCGGCCGCCGCCTCCATCGCCTCGCGCGTCTCCGGCGTCAGCGCAGGTGACGGCGACTCCTCGATCAGCTTCTGGTGGCGCCGCTGGATCGAGCACTCGCGCTCGCCCAGCGTCAGCACCTCGCCTCGTGAGTCGACGAGAACCTGGATCTCCACGTGGCGCGCCGGCCGGACGACCTGCTCGACGTAGAGAGCGGGATCGCCGAATGCGGCCTCGGCCTCCGCGGCCGCCGTCCCGAAACAGCCCTCGAGCGACGCATCTTCGTCGACGATCCGCATCCCCTTGCCGCCGCCGCCGGCCGCGGCCTTGAGCAGGATCGGATAGCCGAGCTCCTCGGCGAGCGCATGCGCACCGTCGAGCCCGACGGCGCCAGCGCTGCCGGGCACGACCGGCACGTCGGCGCGCGTCATTTCGGCCTTCGCCTGCACCTTGTCGCCCATCCGCGCCATCACGTCCGCCCCCGGCCCGACGAAGACGAGGTCGTTGTCCTCGCATGCGGCGACGAAGGCGGGGTTCTCCGAGAGGAACCCGTAGCCGGGATGGATCGCGTCACAGCCGGTGGTGCCCGCCGCCGCGATCACGGACGGGATGTTCAGGTAACTCTGCGCGGCCGGCGGAGGCCCGACGGCGACCGCTCTGTCGGCCAGGCGGACGTGCAACGAGTCCCGGTCGGCGGTCGAGTAGATCGCCACCGCCTCGATCTCGAGCTCGTGGAGCGCGCGAATCACACGCACCGCGATCTCGCCGCGATTCGCCACGAGCACGCGTTGGAACATCAGAGGCCCAGCGGTCGCCCGTTGATGGGCTCGAGTTCGAAGAGGAGTTGCCCGTACTCGACGGGCTCGGCATTGCCCACGTGGATGGCGCGGACGACAGCCTCTACGTCGGCCTTGACCTCGTTCATCAGCTTCATCGCCTCGAGGATGCAGAGGGTCTGGCCGGGGGCGACAGCGTCGCCCTCCTCCACGAACGGCGGCGCGCCCGGCTGCGACGCGCGGTAGAAGGTGCCGACCATCGGCGCCTCGACGCGGACGAGGCCGTCCCCGCCCTGTGGCTGCGGCGGCAGCTCGGGCTCCCCCTCCGCTGCGGCAGCCTCGCCGGCCGCGGAGGCGAGCACGGGCTCGATCGGATCGGGTGTCCGCCGCACGGAGACGCGCATGCCGCCTTCCTCGATCGTGATCTCCCCGATGCCCGACTCCTGCACGATCCGCACGACCTCCCGGATCCGCTCGGCTCGAGCCTGGTCGACGCCGCTCGCGGCGAGTGAGTCGTCGCCGGAGAAGCGGCCGCGGATGGCCTCGAGGAGCGGGCGGGCCTCCTCGCCGAAGAGCGCGAGCAGCAGGAGCTCCTCGTCGCTCGCCGCCAGACCTTCGGCCTCGGCGCTGAGGCGCTCGAGGTCGATCGGCTCGGCTTCCGGAACGCCGTCCGCAAGCAGCTCCGAGGCACGACGCACGGCGGCGTCGATCGTGCCGGGCGGCGAGCCGTAGCGTCCGGCGACGAGACCGCGGAGCTCGTCGATCATCGTCTGGTAGCGCGTCCCCGAGAGCACGTTCAGAAGCGCCTGGGAGCCGAGGATCTGTCCGATCGGTGCCGCCAGCGGTGGCCAGCCCACTTCCTCGCGCACGCGCAGGAGCTCGTCAAGCACCTCGTCCAGCCGGTCGCCGGCTCGATGAGCACGCAGGTGCATGTCGAGGGCGGCGACGAGGCCTGGTGGGATCCGGTGCTCGGCGGCACGCACGGCGATGCGAGGCGCAACAGGTGTGACCGGCTCGTCGCCGAGGTGCTCGTCGACGAGCTCGGAGGCGCGCCAAAGCGCGTCTGTGTCGACCCCGGCGTCCTGGCCCAGGCCGGCGAGCGAGGTCGCGAGCGCCTCTCCGGAGACGCGGTGGAGCGTCAGCGCGATCGGATAGACGGCGCAGGAGACGAGGTCGGCGCCGGCACGGACGGCCTCGAGCGCTGCCGCGAGCGCATTCCCCGCCGCGCCCTGGCAGTAGAGGCCGACCGGAAGCCCGCCGGCCTCGCGCAGTGCGCCGACGAGCTCCTGGGCGCGGTACGGCTCGAGCGAACTGGAGGGGTCGTGGAGAAGCACGCGGGCAGCGCCGAGCTCCGGCAGCTTCTTCGCCTGCTCGACCAGCGCCTCGGTCTCGCCGGTGTACCCGGATCCGTAGACGAGGCCGACCTCGAACTCGCGCTCCGCGGCGGCGATTGCCTCGCCCGCCTCGCGCAGGTTCGAGACGTCGTTGAGCGGGTCGTGGAGCCGGAAGACGTCGATGCCGCTCTCGGCCGCCGAGGCCACGAAGCGTCGCGCGAACTCCGCCCCGACCGGGCGCGAGCCGACGAGGAAGCGGCCCCGCAGGGCCATTCCGAGCGGTGTCGTCGTCCGCGCCTTGAGCGCGCGAATCCGCTCCCACGGGCTCTCGACCCCGCGGCGGACGGCACTGTCGAAGACGCCTCCGCCGGAGACCTCGAGGTAGGCGAAGCCCGCAGTGTCGAGCGTCTCCGCCAGGCGCAGCAAATCGGCGGTCGGCATCCGGCCCGCGAGAGGCTCCTGGGACAACAGCCGGATCGTCGTGTCGACGAGGGCGGGCATGGCGCCTGGAGCCTAGCGTGGTAAGAGCAGCCGTTTCGGCGACTGAGACCGGGATTAGACGGCCGCGCCGGCGAACCCGCCACGGCCTCCAGGCCGGCATCCCAAGCGAGGCCGGGCGCGGGGCCTTAGCGAGTAGCTTGGAAGCAAATGATCCCCGCGCCGCTTCGCAACCGGGACTTCCGCAGCGTCTTCATCGCCGGGGTCGTCTCGACTTTCGGGGACTTCTTCGTGCCGATCGCGATCTCGTTCGCGGTGCTCGACCTGACCGGCTCTGTGTCCGACCTCGGTCTCGTTCTGTTCGCGCGGATCCTCGGGCAGGTGCTCCTGTTCCTCGCCGGCGGCGTCTGGGCGGATCGGGTCCCGCGGCAGCACGTGATGGTCGCCTCCAACGTCGTCCGCTTCTTCAGCCAAGGCTTGCTCGGGCTCCTGCTGGTCAGCGGCCATGCCGAGATCTGGCAGCTCGTCGCGCTGCAGTTCGTCCACGGCGCGGCGACCGGCGTCTTCCGGCCTGCCGCCTCGGGGCTGACGCCGCAGCTCGTTCCTCCGGAGCAGCTCCAGGCGGCGAACGGCCTGATGTACCTGACGCTCTCGATCGGCGGCATCGCCGGTCCCGCGGTCGGAGGCGTGCTCGTCGCGACGGCCGGGCCCGGCTGGGCGATCCTCGGAGATGCGGTCACCTTCGCTGTCGCGGCGATCCTGTTGGTGCGGATCCCGCCGCTCGGGTTCGTCGAACGGCCACGCGAGTCGTTCTGGCGCGAGCTCGGGGGAGGCTGGAACGTCGTGCGCTCGCGGACCTGGCTCTGGGCGAGCATCCTCGACTTCGCCCTCTTCCAGATGATCTACCTGGCGTCGATGATGGTGCTCGGCCCGCTCGTCGCGAAGGAATCCCTCGGGGGCGCCGGCGCATGGGCCGCGATCCTGGTCGCCTTCAGCTTCGGGACGCTGCTCGGAAACATGTGGGCGATCCGCGTCCGCCCGCGGAGGCCCCTGATCTTCGCCTGGTCGGTGATCCTCCTCTGCGGTCCGAGCCTCGTCCTGCTCGCGTTTCGGACGCCGGCGTGGACGATCGCACTGACGGAGATGGCTTCCGGGCTCGCGATCGGGGTCGCGGGCACGGTGTGGGAGACGACCCTGCAGCGCAACGTGCCCCCGGAGGCGCTCTCCCGGGTCTCGGCCTACGACTGGATGGGCTCGACCGCGCTGCGGCCGCTGGGACTTGCGATCGTCGGGCCGATCGCAGCCGCCGTCGGCGTAAAGGAGACGCTGCTTGCGGCCTTCGCGCTGACGATGGTCTCGAGCCTGACGCTCCTCGCCATTCCGGACATGTGGCGGGTCACCGCGGACAGCGCGGCCGGACAGCCCCGCGTCGTTCCCGACGAGACTCCCGGCGCCGAGATCGAGCCGGCCTAGGGCCGGCCTTAAACGGTCGCGCCGCGCAGGTCGGCGCGACCTCTCAGACGGCATCGCAAGCGATGCCTCAGGCCCGTGAGATGTAGCGCCCCTCGCGGGGGTCGACCTTGATCCGGTCGCCCGTGTTCACGAAGAGCGGCACCTGCACCGTCGCTCCCGTCTCCAGCTTCGCCGGCTTCGTGACGTTCGAGACCGTGTCGCCGCGGACGCCGGGCTCGGTCTCCGCGACGGTGAGCTCGACCGACGCGGGCAGCTGGACGCCGGCAGGCTGGCCGTCGACGGTGAGCATCTGCACCGACGAGGACGGCTCCATGAAGTCGATCGCGTCGGCGACCGACTCTCGCGACAGGGCCGTCTGCTCGTACGTCTCCGAGTCCATGAAGACGACCTCGTCGCCGGACTCGTAGAGGTACTGCATGTTCTTGACCTCGGTGTGCACGCGCGGGAACTTCTCGCCGGCACGAAAGGTGCGATCGACGACGGCGCCGGTGTCGAGGTTCTTGACGCGCGTGCGGACGAACGCACCGCCTTTGCCGGGCTTGACGTGCTGGAACTCGACGATCCGCCAGACGCCGCCGTCGAGTCCGATGTGCATCCCGTTCCGGAACTGATTGGTGCCGACGACCTCGGCCATCAGCTCACCGTGACGAGCTCTTTGGGAAAACTCGTAAGCACTTCGGGCTCGCCGTCCGTGACAACGACGAGGTCTTCGATCCTGATCCCGCCCACGTCTTCGAGATAGATCCCGGGCTCGATGGTGCAAACGTTGTTGGCGACCAGCATGTCCTCGGACGTCGCCGCGACGTGCGGCGCCTCGTGGACGTCGATTCCGACGCCGTGGCCGAGACCGTGGCCGAACTTCTCGCCGAGGCCCGCCTCGGCGATGACCGACCGCGCCGCCGCGTCGGTGTCTTTGGCCTCGACGCCGGCGCGCGCCGCCTCGAGGCCCTTCAGCTGCGCGTCGAGGCAGATCTCGTATGCCCGCGCGAGCTCGTCCGGAAGCTCGCCCGTCGCGAACGTCCGGGTGCAATCGGAGCAGTAGCCGTCGAGCACGCCGCCGGCGTCGACGACGACCGTCGTGTTCGGCTCGATCGGACGGTCGGTCGGATCGGCGTGAGGCTGGGCGCCGTTCGCGCTCCCGGCGACGATCGTCTCGAACGACACGGCCTCGGCACCGAGCTCGTGCAGGAGCGAGGTCATCCGCCAGGCAAGCTCCTTTTCGGAGCGGCCGACGAACTTTTCCTCCGCGAACTGCTCGTAGGCGCGGTTGGTGATCTCTGCGGCGCGGCGGATCCTCTCGAGCTCGTCCTCGTCCTTGACGGCGCGCAGGCGCTCGACAAGGCCGCCGCGCGGCACGAGCTCGAGGCCGCCGTCGCGGAGCAACTCGTAGGCCGCGTACGTCAGGTGGGCGCTCTCGAAGCCGAACGTGCCCTCGAGAAGCTCGGCCATGTGCTGGATCGCCAGCCGCCTTGTCTCGACGAACTCGACGTCCTCCACGGCGCGCGCCGCGGTCGCGTAGCGAAAGTCCGTGAAGAGCCGCACCCGCTCGGGCTCCACCACGAGCGCGACGTTCGAGCTGACGAAGCCGGTCAGGTAGCGGACGTTCGCCTCGTCTGTGACGATCAGCGGCTCCTCGAGCTTCTCGACGAGTTTCTCGACTCGGGCGTTCACTTGTTCCTCGCAAGATATGCGAGGGCGTCGCGGTACCCCTCGGGTCCCTTGCCGATGATGCGCTTCGCAACCACGTCGGAGATCACCGATTTGCGCCGCCACTCCTCGCGCTCGTCGATGTTCGAGAGATGTACCTCGACGACCGGCGCCTCGAAGAGCTCGACGGCGTCGCGCAGCGCGTAGCTGTAATGCGTCCAGGCGCCGGGATTGAGGACGACGCCGTCGGCCCAGTCGAGCGCCTCGTGGCACCACGTCACGTATTCGCCCTCGTGGTTCGTCTGCCGGCACATCGCGTTCACGTCGAGCTGTGCGGCCCACTCGAAGATCCTGGCCTCGAGCTGGCGGATGCCGAGGCCGCCGTAGATCGCGGGATCGCGCCGGCCGATCACGTCGAGGTTGACTCCGTTCAGGACGGCGACGCGCACGCGGGGGACCCTACTCGGCGATGAGCTCGTCGAGGGCACGGCGCGCGTCGGCTTCGGGCAC
>JBQCGP010000031.1:0-14068 GCA_051955535.1 Gaiellaceae bacterium
GATCTTGCCGGAGCGCGTTTTCGGAAGCTCCGGCGTGAAGACGACGTTCGCCGGCCTCGCGATCTTGCCGATCTTGCGGGCGACATGGTCACGAAGCTCGTCGAGCATCTCGACCGAGCCTTCCTCACCGCCCTTGAGCGATACGAACGCGACGATCGCCTGCCCCGTCGTCGAGTCGACACGGCCGCAGACCGCCGCTTCGGCGACGTGCGGGTGGTCGACGAGCGCCGACTCGACCTCGATGGTCGAGATCCGGTGCCCGGAGACGTTCATCACGTCATCGACGCGTCCGAGCAGCCAGAAGTCGCCGTCCTCGTCGATCCGTGCGCCGTCGCCCGCGAAGTACGTGTCCTCGTATTTCGACCAGTACGTCTCGCGATACCGCTCGTCGTCGTTGTAGATCCCGCGCAGCATCGCGGGCCACGGCCGTCGAAGGACGAGGTAGCCGCCCCCGCCGGGGCCGACCTCGCTGCCCTGCTCGTCGTAGACGGCCGCATCGACGGTCGGGAACGGCTTGGTCGCCGAGCCGGGCTTCAGCGTGGTGATGCCCGGCAGCGGCGTGATCAGGATCATCCCCGTCTCGGTCTGCCACCACGTGTCGACGACCGGGCAGCGGCCCCCGCCGATGTTCTCGTGGTACCAGATCCAGGCCTCGGGGTTGATCGGCTCGCCGACCGAGCCGAGCAGGCGCAGCGACGAAAGGTCGTGCTTCTGCGCGTGCTCGGGCCCCCACTTCATGTGCGAGCGGATCGCCGTCGGCGCCGTGTAGAGGATGTCGACCTTGTACCGCTCGATGATCGCCCACCAGCGGTCCTTGTCCGGGAAGTTGGGGACGCCCTCGTAGAGGACGCCTGTCGTCCCGTTGCAGAGGGGGCCGTAGACGATGTACGAGTGGCCGGTCACCCAGCCCACGTCGGCCGCGCACCAGTACACCGAGTCCTGCTTGATGTCGAAGATGTAGCGGTGCGTCGTCGCGACGCCGACGAGGTAGCCGGCCGTCGTGTGCACGATCCCCTTCGGCTTGGCGGTCGTGCCGCTGGTGTAGAGCAGATAGAGGAGGTCCTCCGAGTCCATCGGCTCGCACGGACATGACTGCGAGTGGTCGGACTCGCCCTCGACGAGCTCGTGCCACCAGACGTCGCGGCCCTCCTTCATCTCGGGGCCTTCGCCGGTGCGGCGCAGGACGATGGACTGCTTGACGGTAGGCGACAGCTCGAGCGCCTCGTCGGCGTTCTGCTTGAGCGGCACCTTGCCGCCGTTCCGCCAGCCCTCGTCCTGCGTGATCAGGTACTCACACCCCATGTCGTTCATGCGGCCGGAGAGCGAGTCGGCCGAGAAGCCGCCGAAGACAACCGTGTGCGGCGCCCCGATGCGCGTGCACGCCAGCATCGCCACCGGCAGCTCCGGGACCATGCCCATGTAGATCGCGACGGGCGTGCCCTTACGAACGCCGAGCTTCTTCAGCCCGTTCGCGAACCGGACGACTTCGCCCTGGAGATCGGCGAACGTGATCTCCCGCCGATCGTCCTCCGGCTCGCCTTCCCAGTAGTAGGCGATCTTGCTGCCGTTGCCGGCCTCGACGTGCCGGTCGACGCAGTTGAAGCAGACGTTCAGCTGGCCGCCCAGGTACCACTTCGCGTACGGCGGCTCCCATTCGTAGAGCTTCTGGAACGGCTCGAACCAAGTGACTCGCTCGCGGCCCTCGGTCTCCCAGAACTCGTCGAAGTCGCGGTCGTAGATGTCCGGCTGAGCGTTCGCCTGGGAGGCGAAGTCCTCCGGCGGCGGATAGCGCCGCTCCTCGAGCAGGATCGTCTCGATCGTGTGCTGCTGTGTCTCGACGCCGTCCGCCATCGCCTACCTCGCCGCGTGGGCTTGCCTCAGCCGGCGGCGCTGCCCGAAGCTGACGCTGTCCCCGCCCCAAAGGGCCTTGCCGAGCGGGAGGATCGCTCGCCCGTTGTTCATGGCCGCCAACACTAGTGCGGCCGACGCGTACCACGCCACGGCAGCGGTCACGATGCCGGCCCAGCCGCCGGCGCGGATCCAGCCGACCATGGCACCCGTCGGGGCGACGCCGCGGCTCGCTGCCACCCAGAAGCCGACCGCGAGCAGGATCTCCGTGACCTGCAGGGTCAAGAAGACGCCGAACACCGCGAGGTTGACCCGGGTGCTCCAGAGCAACATGTAGAAGTTGAAGATCGCGAACGCGAGCAGGAACCAGGCGAGCCCGTTCGCGACGTCGTTCTTGCCCGTCAGCGTCCCGCCGAGCTTCGTCGCTTCGGCAAGGACGACGAACGCGCCGAGCCCGAGCCAGAAGCCCCCATAGGTCGAGAACGCGGTCGAGCCGAACGTGTTGTTGTTGCGGAACTCCCACATGCCCGCGAGCAGCTGGGTCAGTCCGCCGTAGAACAGCGCGAGCCCCACCCACATCAGGTCGGGGATGAAGTTCGCGTTGTGGCCGCTCAGCATGAACGTCGTCAGCGCGAAGGCGGCGAGGCCTAGGGGCGCTGGATCGGCGATAGGCGGAGCGGCTACAGGCTTGGCGCGGGTTTCCTCCACGACAGCCATCTCGTGCCCTCCTTCGGGTCGAACTTGGCCGCGGCGGGTCGCCGCGAGCCACGCATAGATGCAGATTCGAAATTCCCGTTCGGAATACGAACAAACCTGCTCGAGCCGTCTTTTTCTTACGGCTGCAGGTCGTACGGGTACGTCGTCAGCGACTCGGCCCCGTCTTTGGTGACGAGGACGAGATCCTCGAGCCGGCAGCCGCCGTAACCGCTGCGGTAGAGCCCCGGCTCGAGCGTGATCACGTCGCCCTCGACGAGTTCACCGGGGTAGCGGCTCAGCCAGGGCTGCTCGTGAACTTCGAGGCCGACCCCGTGGCCGAGACCGTGGAAGAACCCGTTCTCGAGCACCTCTCCGTCCTTCTTGTGTAGACCGGTCGCGTAACCGGCCTCGTGGAAGAGCTCGGCGACCAGTACGTAGACGTCCCGTCCCGCAATGCCCGGCTTGACCGCCTCGCGGGCCCGCTCGAGCGCATCGTGAACGAGCGAATGGAAGGCGACAAGCTCCTCAGGCGGCTCGCCGACCGCGAAGGTGCGGGTCATGTCCGCGTAGCACGAGGACTCTCGGTCGCGCGGCCAGAGATCGAGCACGATCGGTTCGCTCGCATTGATCTCACCTTCCCCCATCTCGTGGCCGATCGCCGTCTGGGCACCGTGAGACACGATGAACTCGTCGGAGAGCAGATCCAGGTCGGTGAATGCCTGCTGGATGCCGTTCTTGACGCGCTCGCAGGTGAGCGGCTCGCCGTCCAGGATCAGCCTGCCGTCCTTTTGCTCCGCGCGGCGGAACAGTTCGCGCGCGGCGTCCATACCCGCCTCCGCGCCGCGCTGCGCGCGACGGATCCCCTCGAGCTCCGCCCGGCTCTTGACGCGGCGGCGCTGGACGAACGTCTCCCGGTCAGGAGTGATCTCGATCCCCTCGGACCGAAGCCGATCGGCAAGCAGAAGCGGGAACGTGGGCGGGACGACCGCCTTGTCGACGCCGAGCTCCTTGACCGCCCGGACGGCGGTTCCGAGGCCGGCGTCCTCCATCGACACTCCTTGCTTGACCAGCTCGTCTAGGCCGAACTCCTCGTAGGCGTGCGACTGAATACCATTCTGGCCCCCGACGCGTTCGGCCTCCAAGGACGAGGTGACGACGTGGCGCTCCCCGTTTCGCTCGATGTACAGGAACGGGTCCGGGACAACGACCGCCACCTCGTGGCGCATCTCCGGCGAGCGGAGGGTGTCCGCCCAGATCAAGACATCCGTCACGGCGACGGGATGCTAGCGGTGCATAGACTCACGGTCGATGGACGAGGCGCTCGCTCGCGCGCAGGCATTGGTCGACGAGTACGCGCGGGAGTTGTTCACGGCGCTGCCGGAAGGTGCCGAGCTCTTCGACGCGCACGTCCACCTCGGCCACGACATCGACGGGTTCAGCGGCAGCTACGACGACCTGATCGCCGTCAACGAGCGCTACCGGATCTCGCGCTGCTTCATGTTCTGCCTGGACGAGCCGGACCGCCAGCCCGCCTTTCGTGCCGCCAACGACCGGACCCTCGCCTACGCGGAGCGCTCGAACGGCCGGCTGATCCCGTTCGCGCGGCTCGACCTGGCCGAGCAGCCGATCGAGGAGGCGACGCGCTGCCTCGACCTCGGCGCCCGCGGGATCAAGCTCCACCCTCGCGCGCAGCGGTTCCTGCTGAACGACGAGCGGCTGGCGCCCATCTTCTCGCTCGCGGCCGAACGGCGCGTCCCGATCCTGATCCACGGGGGACGCGGGCTGCCGCCGATCGCCCACGAGCTCGCGGCGCTTGTCGAGCGCTACCCCGAAGCGAAGCTGATCATCGCCCACGGCGGCATTGCCGACCTGCCCGCGCTCGCGGAGTGCTTCGCTGGAAAGGCCGGCGTCTTCTTCGACACCTCGGTCTGGAGCCCGATCGACCTGCTGACGGTCTTCCGGGTCTTCTCTCCGGAGCAGATCGTCTACGCATCGGACTTTCCATACGGGCAGCAGCCGAGCTCGCTGCTGATCTCGCTCCGGACTGCGAGGGCGTCGGGGCTCGACGAGGACGACCTGCGCCTGATGCTTGCCGGGAACGCCGAGCGCATCGCCGCGGGCGAGCCGCCGCTCGCGCCGACCTCTCCGAAGGGCGGCGACACGTTCTCCCAGCCGATGGCGTTCGCGCGCATCCACCAGTACCTCTCGATGGCGACGCCGCTCCTCTGGACACGCCAGCCCGACACGGTCGGCGTGATCGGCCTGGCGCTGAACGCGACCTACGATCGCGACGGCCACTCGGACGAGCGCGAACGGATCAAGGAGCTTTTGATCGCCGCGCGCGACGTTTGGCGCCTGCTCCCGGAGGTAGATGACGAGCCGGATCAGCGGATCATCAGCCGCACGACGTTTCGTCTCATCCACCTTGCCGACATCCTTGCCGTGACACCCGCCCATGATGGTCGAGCTTAAGGTCAACGGTCACGACTATCGCCTCGACCCACCGGTCGGGCGGACGCTCGCCGAAGCGCTGCGCAACGACCTCGGGCTGACCGGCACCAAGATCGCCTGCGCCGAGGGCCATTGCGGCGCCTGCACGGTTCAGCTCGACGGAGTCCCGGTGCTCTCGTGCATCACGCTCGTCCATACGGTCGGCGAGCGCGAGGTGAAGACGATCGAAGGGCTGCGCGAGCACCCGCTCGTCGAGGCGTTCGTCGAGGCCGACGCCACCCAGTGCGGCTTCTGCACGCCGGGCCAGATCGTCTCGGCCTCCGCCCTGCTCGCCGCCAACCCGGAGCCGAGCCGCGACGAGGTCAGGCACGCGATGTCGGGCAATCTCTGCCGCTGCGGCACCTATCCGAAGATCGAGCGCGCGATCGCGGCGGTCGCGTCGAGCGGGGAAGGGGACTGATGGCGCGGTTGATCAAGACCGAGAAGGAGGTCGAGGGCCGCTACTCCGAGCAGTGGGTAGTCGTCGAGGAAGACGCACTCGAGCAATGGCCCGAAGGCCCGCTCGAGACCGTGGGCCGTCCCGCGCCGCGCGTCGACGGACTTGCCCGTGCGCGGGGCGAGGCCCGCTACACGCAGGACATCAAGCTGCCCGGGATGCTGCACGCAGCCGTCCTGCGCAGCCCTCACGCGCGCGCACGTGTGAAGCAAATCGACCTCAAGCCTGCGCTCGAGGCGCGCGGCGTTCGCGCCGCGATCGGCCCCCCCGATCTCGAAGTCTTCACCGAGGAGCCCAACTACGAAGGCGCGGCTGTCGCCGCCGTCGTCGCGGAAACGGCGGGGCAAGCGCGCGCCGCTCTCTCGGCGATCGCGATCGAGTGGGAGTTGCTGGAGCCGCTGCTCGACGTCGACCAGGCGCTCGCGCGCGAGTCGTTCCTCAACGACCCGAAGCGGTACGAGCGCGGCGACGTGGAGCGCGGGCTCGCCCAGGCCGACGCGGTGGTCGAGGCCGAGTACCGGACACAGAGCGTCCTCCATAACGCGCTCGAGACGCACCAGACGATCTGTGAGTGGGAGGGCGACACGGTCGTCGTCTATACGTCGACGCAGTGGCTCTGGGGGGTCCGCGACGAGGTCGCCGCGGCCTTCGACCTGCCGAAGGACAGGGTGCGCGTGATCTGCCGCTTCATGGGTGGCGGCTTCGGCGCCAAGGGCTCGGCAGGCGACTACACGATGATCGCCGTTGAGCTCGCCCGCCGGACGGGCCGGCCGGTGCACTGCCGGCTCGACCGCCGCGAGGAGAACGTCAACTCGGGCAACCGCAACCCGACGATCCAGAAGCTCCGGCTCGGCGCGCGTGCGGACGGAACGCTGACCGCGATCGCCGCCGAGTACGTCTGCCTGCTCGGCTGGGACGGCTGGATGCCGCCGACGGCAGGCCCGGTTCAGATGCTCTACCGCTGCGACAACGTTCGGACGGTCGAGTACGGGGTACGCCTGAACTCGCCCCCGATGGACGCGTTCCGCGCGCCCGGCTTCGTCGAGGGGACGTTCGGGCTCGAGTGCGCTCTCGACGAGCTCGCGGCCAAGCTCGACCTCGATCCGCTCGAGCTGCGCCGCCGCAACCACGCGGACCACGACCCGATGGACGAACGGCCCTTCTCCGGCAAGGAATTGATGAAGTGCTACTCGCGGGCGGAGCCGCACTGGGAGCGGCGGCACGAGGTGCGGGCTCGCTCCGAGGGTTCCTGGAAGCACGGCGTCGGGATCGCGACGCAGCTCTGGTACGGCGGCGGCGGCCCGCCCTCGTACGCATGGGTGCGTCTTTCCGGCGACGGCACGGCATGCGTCGTTACCGCGATGCAGGACATCGGCACCGGAACCCGGACGGCCATGGCGCAGATAGCCGCAGAGGAGCTTGGGCTCCCGCTCGACCGCGTCACCGTCGAGCTCGGCGACACCGCGCACGGCCCATACGCAGCCGTCTCGGGTGGTTCCTCGACAACACCTTCGATGGGGCCGGCGGTCCGTGCAGCGGCCGGGGACGTGGCCCGCCAGATCCGCGAGATCGCCGCACAGCGTTTCGACGTCGAGGAGCGCGTTCTCTCGCTCGCCGGCGCCAAGGTAGTCAGCGCCGACGGCGGCTCGTGGCCGCTCGAAGAGATCACGGGCCTGCTCGAGGATGGCCAGATCCTGGGCAGCGGCGCCCGAGGCCCGAATCCCGCCGGGATGCGCGTCATGACGTACGGGATCCAGGTCGCCGAGGTGGCCGTAGACGTCGAGACCGGCGAGGTCGTGGTCGATCGCATCTACGCCGTCCACGACATCGGCAGGGTCATCAACCCACTCGGCGCGGAGAGCCAGATCGAGGGCGGGATCATCCAGGCGATCGGGCACTCGCTGTCCGAGCAGCGGCTGCTGGATCCGCAGACCGGGAAGGTGCTGACGCGGACGCTCGACGCGTACAAGCTGCCCACGATCGCCGACGTCCCGGAGATCGTCGCGGAGCTCGTCGACAAGCCGGACACGCACCTCACGAACCTGGGCTCGAAGGGCCTCGGCGAGCCGCCGATCGTTCCGACCGCCGCGGCGATCGCAAACGCGATCCGCGATGCCACGGGCGCCGACATCCGCTCGCTGCCGATCACCCGCGAAGAAGTGCTGAACGCGCTCCGCGAGGCGGAGCAGCGGCAGCGCGCCGAGGAGCGAGTTGGAGCTGCTACGGCCTGAATCGCCCGAAGCTGCGGCGGCGGCGCTCGGCAACGGCTCGGTCGCCCTGGCCGGCGGGACCGAGCTCGTCCCGCTGCTGAGAGACGGGCTCGTCAGCGCCGACACGCTGGTCGAGCTGCGGGACGTCGTGCCACGCGGCGTCGAGGGGACGCGGATCGGCGCCGCCACGACGCTCGCCGAGCTCGAGGTCGATCCCGAGATCCCTCAGACGTTGCGAGAGGCCTGCTCGCTCGCTGCGTCGCCACAACTCCGGGCGATGAGCACTCTCGGCGGGAACCTGCTCCAGGCCACGCGCTGCTGGTACTGGAGGCTGGGGTTTGAATGCTATCTGCACGGCGGAGACCTGTGTCACGCGCGCCAGGGCCAGCACCGCGAGCACGCGATCTTCGGCAACGAACGTTGCGCTTCGGCGCATCCGTCCGACCCGGCGGCGGCGCTCCTCGCCCTCGGTGCCCGCCTGCGGACGACCGAGCGCGAGCTGGCGATCGCAGACCTCTACCGGCTGCCGACCGACGACGACCGCAACGTCACGGCGCTCCAGCCGGGCGAGTTGATCCTCGAAGTCGACTCGCCGCGCCCGGAAGCGAGCGTCTACCTCAAGGCGATGGACCGCCGAAAGTGGTCGTTCGCCCTTGTCGGCGTGGCCGCGGCGCGCTTCGCCGACGGAGTCCGCCTCGCCCTTGCAGGCGTTGCGCCGATTCCGTGGGAGCTCTCCTCGCCGGACGCGCTCGAGGAGGCGACGCCGCTCCCGCGCACCGCCTACAAGGTGAACATCGCCCGGGCGCTCATCCGTCGTGCGCTCGAGGCGGTCGGCGCGCCCGGCTCTGCCTGAGCTGGACCAAGCAGTGACTGATCCCGGCAGGGGTCTGTCCCATTAAGCGGTGGCGCCCCTAGAGCCTTTTCTGGGACAGTCCCCTGCGGGGACAGTCCCTTCCCGTCGCCTAACGGCGACGCTTTCTTTGTTGAAATGTGGCCGTGGTCGGCGTCGTCGTTCTCGCGGCCGGAGCTGCGTCTCGGTTCGGCGCGCCGAAGCAGCGGCTGCTGCTCGCACCGGTGCTCGCCCGTGTGCGAAGCGCAAGCGTGGTCGACGAGATCGTCGTGGTCGTCGGGGCCCACGATGTCGAGACCGACGCCCGCACCGTCCGCTGCGCGGACTGGGAGCGCGGCCCGGGCGCCTCGCTTCGCTGCGGGCTCTCGGCGCTTCCGACCGACGCGGAGGCTGCGGTCGTCGTTCTCGCTGACGGCCCAAGGCTCGCGCCCGAGGCGATCGACCGGGTCGTCGTCGCGTGGCGCGAAGGCGCCGGCGACGTCGTCGCCGCGAGCTACGACGGTGACCGAGGCCACCCCGTCGTGCTCGGCCGCGCCGTCTGGCCGATGATCCCGGACGAGGGGGCACGCGCGCTCGAGCCGGTGCTCGTCCCGTGCGACGATCTCGGCGCGCCGGGCGACGTCGACGTGCCCGGCGACATCCTCGGGAGGGTGGGGGACGCGGGCGCAGAATGAGGAACACGTCCGATGTCGGCCGCGCCGCAACTCGATCGTCTCGAACCATCGCCGCTTGCGTCGGTCCGCCTGCAGCGCAAGCTGACGATCGAGGAAGCGGCACGCCGGGCCGGCCTCAGCCCCGAGCAGATCCAGTGGCTCGAAGAGGGGCGCGTGTACAGGTTCCCGCTCGCCGACGATGCCCTGATCGCCGTCGTGCTCTACGCAACGGCGCTCGGCATCGAGCATGACGAGGCCCGGGCGCTGGCGCGCCTCCCGGTCGAGCCGAAGCCGGATCGTTTTCCGCGGACTCGGATCGTCAGCGCGGCGGCGGCCGTCGTGGTGCTCGCCGCGCTCGGCGTCGCACTGCTCGGCAGCTTCGGCGGAAGCAGCGCCGCGCGCCGCGTCGCGGGACTCAGTCCCAGCCAGCCGTTGACGCCAGCCTGGAAGCTCTCCGTCGACGTCCTGAACGGCGGCGGCGACATCTACCACACGCGAGCGCTCGCGAGCAAGATCGGGGCGCTGGGCTACAAGATCAGACGGGTCACGAAGGCGAGCCGCTTCGACTACCCCGACACGGCGGTCTACTTCGAGCCCGGCGGAGACGCGTACGGAGCGCGGCTCGCGCACCAACTGGGCGTCGACGCGAAGCCTCTACCGGGCGGTAGCAACCCACGCCGGCTGGTCGTGATCGTCGGTCCGCCGCGAGTCGGCTAGAGGAGCGGCGTCCGCAGGCCGGAGAGCTTCGCCTTCAGATCAGGCGTCATTTCCTCGGTGACCGCCTGTCTGACGAAGCGCCGCAGATCAGCTTCGAATCGATAGCGCTTCCGGCAATAGGCGCAGAGGTTCAGGTGCTCTTCGGCGAGGGCCCGCTCCTCCTCGTTCAGGTCGCGGTCGAGGAACGGCTGCAGCATCTCCTCGCATTGCTCGCACGGATCGATCGCGAAGCCGCTCACCTCCCGGGGCCTCCTCCGTCCGTGGCGACGGTTTCGGCGACGGCGTGGTCGGCAAGCTCGCGCTTGAGGATGCGCCGGCCCCGATGCAGGCGCGACATCACCGTCCCGACCGGGATGTCGAGGATCTGGGCGGCCTCGTTGTAGCTGAAGTCGCCGATGTCGACGAGCACGATCACATCGCGGAAGTCGTGCGGCACTGCCGACAACGCCGAGACCGCATCGTCCTGCGAGAGGCGCTCGTCGACGCGCTCCTCGTCGGTGCTCGACGGGTTGGCCTCTTCGAGCCGGTTGTAGAGAAAGTAGTCGCCTTCCTCCAGCGGCTGCGTGTCTGGTGCACGCTGCATCCGCCGGCCGCGGTCGATGTTGAGGTTGGTGAGGATGCGCAGGAGCCAGGCGCGGAGGTTGGTTCCCGGCTGGAAGGATCTCCAGCTTCGGAACGCCCGTGCATATGTCTCCTGCATCAAGTCCTCAGCTTCCTCACGGGAGGACACCATCCGCCTCGCGACGCGATAGACCTGGTCTGCGAGGTCGAGGGCCTCTTCCTCGAATCTGACGCGGTCTCGCGCATCCTCGGCGAGTCGTCTCGCCTCCGTCTCAGGTGCCGTCTCACTCACGACGGCCACCCTAGCAACGCTTGTTTTGAGGCTGCAACGACCCGCATCGAGCCCGCATTCCCGTTAGATCCACGAGCGATCCGGGTAGGACGCGGCCACCCGACAGAAAGGCAGGGCTGGCATGGAAGGGTTCGACGTCGTCACGAGTGACGACTGCAAGATCGGTCACGTGGAGGCCGTCCAAGACGGCCACCTGATCATCGAGCACGGCCTGCTCAAGAAAACCAAGCACGCCGTCCCCGAGACGTTCGCGTACCCCGACCAGGGCGAACAGACCGTTCGGCTGAGCGTGTCGAAGGAGATCGTCGAGAGCTCTCCGAAGCTCGACAACGGCTCGATCGACACCCAGGCCGTCGCCGAGCATTTCGGGCTCGCCGAAGGTACCGCCGCGCCCGACACGGAGGGCTACGGCGAGATGCTCCCCGACGACCCGGCGCGCACGGCCGATCAGGACCTGATGCGTGCCGGCGAGGAACCGGCCGATCAGCAGCGGGCAAAGATCCGCGAGGGCGGCCTCGAGCCGGAGCGCGACAAGGAGAACGAGCCGACCGGCTACCTGGGCGACCGATCGCCCGGCGGGCTCTAAGGCTCGCTCTAAACGGGCTGGGCCGGTCGAAACCCGACCCGGGCCATTGCGGCGAGGAGCGCGTCGAGGTCGGTGCGTTCCTCGTCCCAGCCGAGGGTGACGCTGCCCATCAGGTTCGCGTTCGCGAACTCCAGCCCCTCGTGTCCCTGGAGCGCGGCGGCGAGCCGTTGCACGCAGCGCTCGCAGCGGATCCCGCTGACCTGAAGCGTCTCCGATCGAACCGCCATCAGTTCGAGACTACCGTGCGCTCGGCCACGTCCGCCGCGGCGGCGCGCAGGCCGTCCCTCGTGCCCACAGCGATCTGGAGATCTGCCTCGGAGGCCGTGCCGTCGAGCGCGTCCAGGAAGGGCGCGCCGCCGAGCCTGCCCGCCGCGGGCCGGACGAGCTCGAGCAGCTCCGCGGCGAGCTCCGCCACGTTGACCGCCCTGCGCTCTTCCGGGTGGATCAGCTCCGCGCCCGCACCGAAGCGAAGAGCAGCCCACCGGTTTTGCGCGTAGTCGCCGCGCCTGCCGGCCCGGTCGGACGGGAGCGGACGCTCGAGCGCCGTCGCGGCGAGAGCTTGCAGAAGCGCAGTGAAGGCAACGGTTCGCTCGAGCGCCGTCGGCTGGTCCGGCATCCGGACCTCGACTGTTCCGAACTTCGGGTGCGGCCGCGCATCCCACCAGAAACGGGTGTAGTCCTCTGCGACGCCGGCGGCGACGAAGCGATCGACGAACGCCTCCCAGCCCGCGTAAGAGTCGAAGGCGGGCGGGGCCCCCGCCCGGGGCAGCTGCGCGAGCACCTCGGCCCGGTTCGAGGCAAGCCCGGTCTGGACCCCGTCGGCGTACGGTGAATTCGCCGAGAGCGCCAGCACGACCGGCAACCACGGAAGCATTCCCTCGAGCGCGTGGAAGCAGGCCTCCGCGCTCTCCACGCCGACGTGGACGTGGAGGCCGTTGACCGCCTGCCGGCGCACCGAAACGCCGCCGTACGCGAGAAAGGTCTTGTAGCGCTCCTCCCCGACGACCTCCTGCTCCTCCGCGCGGCTGAACGGATGCGTTCCGGCGGCGGCGATCCGCATCCCGTCAGCGCGGGCGATCTCGTCCGCCGCGCGCCGGAGCGTGGCCAGCGCAGCACGCGAGTCGTCCACCGACAGACAGATGCCCGTATTGAGCTCGATGATCGACGCGTGAAGCTCGGTCTTGAAGAGCCCAGGAAGCTGGCGCCCCTCAGCCCCCGCCAGCAGCGCCCGAACGCCGGGCACGAGCGCAAACGTCTCGGCGTCGAGGATCATGACCTCTTCCTCGACTCCAAGCGAGAAGGCTGGGCTGCGGCCAAAGTTTTGCTCGATCACGAGCGCGTAAGGCTAAAGCCCGCGGAAAATGAGCAGCATTTTCCGCGGATCAAAAACTGGAGGGCCCGGGCAGGCATCGGGCCCTCCAGTAGGCGCTCCCGCGGCCGTGCTGGCAACGGCTGCTTGCGGGAGCGCGGCCCCCAGGGGTCAGGGGCCGTCTTGGACGGTCAGGTCATCGGGGAGAAGATGGCTGCCGTCCGAGCTTCACGTTGGTCGTGATCTTGTTCGTGTCGCGATAGACCTCGAGGGAGATGTATTGGCCCGGGCGCTTGGCCGCGATCAGGTCGCGCAGCTGGTCGACCGAGCTGAGCGGGACGCCGTCCGCGGAGACAATCAGGTCGCCGCCGACCGGCCAGCTCTCGCCGGAGATGACCGCCGTGCCGCTTCCCGCGCGAAGCCCGGCAGTAGCCGCACCACTGCCGGGCTGCACGCTGGCGACCAGGAGGCCGTGTGATGAGGGAAGCCTGAAGAGGCGGGCGATCTCGGCGCCGACCGGCTTGGCGGTGATGCCGATGAACGCGTGGTCGACCTTGCCCGTCTTGATGAGCTGAGCGACGACGGCCCGGACGGTGTTGACCGGGATGGCGAAGCCGATCCCGATGTTGCCGTCGGAGCCCGAGTTGCCCGTCGCGATCTGGGCGTTGACGCCGATCACCTGGCCGCGCGAGTTGATCAGCGGGCCGCCGGAGTTGCCGTGGTTGATCGGCGCGTCCGTCTGGATGACGTGGTCGATCGGGTACTGGTTCGGAGCGGTGATTGCGCGCTGCAACGCGCTCACGATCCCGGCGGTGACCGAGCGGTCGTAGCCGAGGGGGTTCCCGATCGCAACCACGGAATCGCCGACGCGGACCCGGTCCGAGTCCCCGAACACGAGCGGAGTGAGCGCTCGCGAGCGGGCGCCGATCTGGAGGACGGCGAGGTCGGTCGACGCATCGGAGCCGACGACCCTCGCCTTCATGTTGTCTCCGTTGGAGAAGCTGACCTCGACAGACCGCGCGCCGGCGATCACGTGGTAGTTCGTGACGACGTGGCCGGCCTTGTCCATGACGAAGCCGGAGCCGAGTGCCTTCTGCTCCTCGGTCTGGGGCAGGCCGAAGTTGAACGGATCGCTCGTCCTGACGATCTGCGTCGACGTCACCTGGACGACGCCCGGCGCGTCTCGCCGGAAGATGTCGTTGATCGTCAGCGCCTTGCCAGGCCGCGTCTCGAACGAGGTCGGCGAGGCGCCGCCGAGCGCAGGCTGGATCTGCCGGACGGTCGTCGTCTTGCTGCCGAGGCCGAACGCCGCGGCGCCTGCGAGCGAGATCGCGCCGCCGACGAGACCGGCCGTGACTAGCGCGACAACCGGCAGCACTTGCGTGCGAGCGGGCACGGA
>JBQCGP010000032.1:0-5343 GCA_051955535.1 Gaiellaceae bacterium
CCGAAGAAGGGCACGACGATCACGCACGAGATCCTCGGCGAGTTTGGGGCCGCACGCGTCCTTCTGCGGCCGGCGAGCGAGGGAACCGGCGTAATCGCAGGAGGCGGCGTCCGCGCCGTCCTCGAGCTCGGGGGCATCCGCGACATCCTCGCGAAGAGCCTCGGCACCACGAATCCGATCAACATGCTCAAGGCGACCGTCAACGGGCTCCAGAGGCTGCGCCGGCCCGAGGAGGTCGCGCAGATCCGCGGCCTGACGGTCTCCCAGGTCCTGCCGGTGCCCACGCGACCGGCGGTTGAAGAGGAGGTCGAACCGGCGCAGACGGAGGAGCCGGACGCTGCGCCGCCGGCCGAGGAAGAGACGAGCGATGACGAAGATTCGAGTAACCCAGACGCGTAGCCAGATCGGCCAGAGCCAGAGGCACCGCGGCACGCTGCGGGCGCTCGGTCTTGGCAGGATCGGCCGCTCTGCGGAGCACCAGGAGAGCCAGCAACTCGCGGGTATGCTCAGGAAGGTTCGCCACCTGGTGAAGGTCGAGGACGCGTAGTGCCCGAGAAGCTCAACCTTTCGAACCTGAAGCCCGCGCAGGCGCGCAAGGATCGCAAGCGCGTGGGCCGTGGCCTGGGCTCGGGCAGGGGCCGCTACTCGACCCGTGGGCTCAAGGGCCAAAAGTCGCGCTCCGGGTCGAACAAGATGCGCCCCGGCTTCGAAGGCGGCCAGATGCCGATCTACATGCGCCTCGGCAAGATGCGTGGCCCCTATTCGAAGGACGCGATGCCCGTCGGGCCGCACCGCACGCGCACGGTCGCCGTCAACGTACGCGACCTCGAGCGCTTCGACGCGGACACCGAGATCACCCCCGAGTCGCTCGCCGACGCGGGCCTGATCCGCAACACGCGGTACGACCTGAAGATCCTCGGCGAGGGAGAGCTCACCAAGAAGCTCTCGGTCAGTGCGCACAACTTCTCCAAGTCAGCCCGCGAGAAGATCGAGAAGGCCGGCGGAACGATCACCTGGCTGCGCGGCGAGCCCGCGCCGAGGAAGCCGAAGTACAAGCCGCGCGCCGAGATCCCGCAGGCCGAGCCGGAGCCGCCTGAAACGGAAGAAGAAGCGATCGAGAACCCGCAATCCGACGAGCCTGAAGTCGCCGAGGAGGCCGAGTCGTCCTCCGAAGCCGATCAGGCTTCGGAGGAATAGTGTTTTCCTGGCTGGCCAACGCGTGGCGCGTCCCCGAGCTGCGCCGCCGCGTCATGTTCACCGGCCTCATCCTGGCGCTCTACCGCCTCGGCTCGTTCATGCCGGCGCCCGGCGTCGACTCCAAGTCGATCCAGGATTTCTTCGGCTCCGGGGGCCGCGGCAGCTCGATCCTCGGGCTGCTGAATCTCTTCTCGGGCTCGGCGCTGTCGCGCTTCTCGATTTTCGCGCTCGGGATCATGCCCTACGTGACCGCCTCGATCATCCTCCAGCTCTTGACCGTCGTGATCCCGAAGCTCGAGGAGCTCCAGAAAGAGGGCGAGGCCGGGATGGCGAAGATCAACCAGTACACGCGCTACCTCACCGTCGCGCTCGCCGCCGCGCAGGCGACCGGCTACGCGTTCCTGTTCAAGCGCGAGCATGTCTTGACCGCGAACTCGGGGCGGCTCGTGCTGATCATCGTGACGCTGACGGCGGGCACCACGCTGCTGATGTGGATGGGCGAGCTGATCACCAAGCGCGGGATCGGCAACGGCATCTCCCTGCTCATCTTCGCGTCGATTCTCGCCACGGCTCCTGCGGGCGTGGTCGCCTGGTACAACGGCGGCCCGATGGAGAAGCTGTTCTTCCCGCTCGTGGCGATCGGGGTCGTCGTCGCGGTCGTCTTCATCCAGGAGGGTCAGCGCCGGATCCCGATCCAGTACGCGAAGCAGATGGTGGGCCGGCGGCTGACGAGCGGCGGCTCGACCTACATGCCCCTGCGCGTGAACATGGCCGGCGTCATCCCGGTCATCTTCGCGGCTGCAGTGATGGCGTTCCCGCCGACGATCGCGGAGTTCGTGCCGTCGACGCAAGGCTTCGTCAACAAACACTTCCAGCCGTCGAGCTTCGGCTACCTGCTCGTCGAGGCGTTCCTGATCGTGGTCTTCACGTACTTCTACACGGCCGTCCAGTTCAATCCGGTCGACCAGGCCGACAACCTGCGCAAGTACGGCGGGTACATCCCCGGCATCCGGCCCGGTCCGCCGACCGCGCAGTACCTCGACCGCGTCCTCACGCGGCTGACACTGCCGGGCTCGCTCTACCTCGCGGCCGTGGCCGTGCTACCGAGTCTCTTCATCCGCTACGGCGGCTTCTCGCAGGCGACCTCGCGCGCCCTCGGCGGCACGTCGGTGCTGATCGTGGTCGGTGTCGCGCTCGACACGATGCGCCAGATGGAGTCGCAGATGATGATGCGCTCTTACGAAGGCTTTTTGAGGTAGTGAACATCCTCTTGCTCGGACCGCAGGGGTCCGGGAAAGGCACGCAGGCCAACCGGATTGCGGCCGAGTACGGGATCCCACACATCGCCAGCGGCGACATGTTGCGTGCGGCGATCGCCGAGGGCACGCCGCTTGGCCTGAAGGTGAAGCCGATCTACGACGCCGGCGAGCTCGTTCCGGACGAGATCATGGTCGGGCTCATCCGCGAGCGGCTCGAGGAGGCCGACACGAACGACGGGTTCGTGCTCGACGGGTTTCCGCGCACGATCGGGCAGGCCGAGGCTCTCGACGCGACCCTACGCGAGATCGGCCGCGAGCTGACGATCGTCTTCGCGCTCCAGGTCCCGGACGAGGTTTGCGTCGAGCGCCTGCTCGGGCGCGCGACGACAGAAGGCCGCCCCGACGACACGCCGGAGGCGATCCGCACGCGTCTCGAGATCTATCACCGCGAGACGGAGCCCGCGATCGAGCACTACCGGACGCAGGGGATCCTCGTCACGATCCACGGCGAGGGAACTCCGAACGAGGTCTTCGCGGAGATCCAGGCCGCGCTCGAGCAGGTGGCCGTCAGGTGATTCTGCGAAAGAGCCAGGCCGAGATCGAGGGCATGGCCCGCGCCGGCGAGATCGTCGCGGACGCGCTGGCGATGATCGGCGAAGAGCTGCGGCCGGGTGTCTCCATGCTCGAGCTCGACCGCCTTGCCGAGGACTACATCCGAGACCGCGGCGGCGTGCCGACCTCGAAGGGCTACCGCGGCTATCCGGCGACGCTCTGCATCTCGCCGAACGCGATGATCGTCCACGGAATCCCGACCGAGTACCGCGCCGAGGAGGGCGACGTCATCTCCGTCGACCTCGGCGTCACGCTCGACGGGCTGATCGCGGACAGCGCCTACACCTTCGGGGTCGGCGAGATCTCCGCCGAGGCGCAGCGGCTGCTGGACGTCTGCCAGGAGGCGCTCGCGGCCGGGATCGATCAATCGCAGGCCGGCAACCACGTTTCGGACATCGGTCACGCCGTGCAGACCGTGGTCGAAGGCGCCGGCTTTTCGGTCGTCCGCAGCCTGGTCGGCCACGGCGTCGGCCGTGCCTACCACGAGGACCCGCAGATCCCGAACTTCGGCGCGCCCGGCCGCGGTCCGGAGCTGCTGCCGGGGATGACGCTCGCGGTCGAGCCGATGATCACCGCCGGCGGCCCGGACGTGGTCATGCACGCGGACGAGTGGTCGATCTCTTCCGAGGACGGGTCGCTCTCGGCCCACTTCGAGCACACGGTGGCCGTCACCGACGAGGGCCCGAAGGTGCTCACGGCCGCGAAAACGCCTGCCGAAGCGCGTTTGCTACCATCATGAGCCGCGGCGCGAGCCGTGTTTTTCCGTGTTCCTACAACCGCGCTGATGAGGCGCGGTTTCTGTGAGGTAAGTGGCGAAGCAAGAAGACAAGATCGAGGTCGAAGGCGAGATCACCGAGGCGCTTCCGAGCACCATGTTCCGCGTCAAGATCGACGACGGACACGAGGTGCTGGCGAAGATCTCGGGGAAGATGCGCAAGCACTACATCCGCATCCTCCCGGGCGACAAGGTGAAGGTGGAGCTCTCGCCGTATGACCTCACGAGGGGTCGAATCACCTACCGAGAGCGATAGAAACGATGAAAGTCAGAGCATCCGTCAAGCCCATGTGCGAGCGCTGCCGCGTGATCAAGCGGCACGGCAAGACCATGGTCATCTGCACCAACCCGCGACACAAGCAAAGGCAGGGCTAGGAGCCACATGGCGAGAATCGCCGGAGTCAATCTCCCGAACCAGAAGCGCCTCGAGGTCGGGCTGACCTACATCTACGGGATCGGACGGCCGACCGCGCGCAAGGTGCTGGTCGAGCTCGGGCTGTCGCCCGACGAGAAGATCAAGGACCTGACCGACGACGAGGTGACGAGGCTGCGCGAGTACATCGACAGCAACCTCCAGGTCGAAGGCGACCTCCGCCGGGAGCGCCAGCAGTCGATCAAGCGGCTGCAGGAGATCGGTGCCTACCGGGGCATCCGTCACCGGCGCGGCTTGCCCGTCCACGGTCAGCGCACGAAGACGAACGCGCGAACGCGTAAGGGCCCGAAGAAGACAGTCGGGCGCGGCAAGAAGGCGGCTACGAAGACCTGATGCCGCCTACACCTCGGAGACAGGGGCGCCCGCGCCGCCGCGTGCGCAAGAACATCGCCGTTGGACAGGCGCACATCAAGACCTCGTTCAACAACACGATCGTCTCGCTCACCGACGGCGAGGGGAACGTGATCGCGTGGGAGTCGGCCGGCTCGGCCGGCTTCAAAGGCTCGCGCAAGTCCACGCCGTTCGCCGCCCAGGTGACCGCCGATGCGTGTGCCCGCAAGGGCATGGAGCACGGCCTCCAGAAGGTCGAGGTCTTCGTCAAGGGACCGGGCTCCGGGCGCGAGACGGCGATCCGCTCGCTCCAGGCGGCCGGCCTAGAGATCCTCGGCGTCAAGGACGTCACCCCGCAGGCCCACAACGGCGTCCGCCCGAAGAAGCGGAGGCGTGTCTGATGGCCCGCGACCTCGGCCCCAAGTGCCGCATCTGCCGCCGCGAGGGCATGAAGCTCTTCCTGAAGGGCGAGCGTTGCCTGACCGAGAAGTGCGCGATCGAGCGCCGCTCCTATCCTCCGGGCGAGCACGGCCGCGGCCGGATCAAGCAGAGCGAGTACCTGCTGCAGTTGCGCGAGAAGCAGAAGGCGCGGCGCTACTACGGCCTGCTGGAGAAGCAGTTCCGCACCTATTACACGAAGGCCGCCAAGGGATCCGGCGTCACCGGCGAGGAGCTGCTCCGGATGCTCGAGACGCGGCTCGACAACGTGGTCTACCGCCTCGGCTTCGCTGCCTCGC
>JBQCGP010000033.1:0-41784 GCA_051955535.1 Gaiellaceae bacterium
CTGGCGCGATCGTTGCGGTCCTGACCCGGCGCTATCGTTGACCGCCGTGCCCGAGGCGCCCTTCGTCCATCTGCACGTCCACTCCGAGTACTCGATCCTGGACGGGGCGTGCCGGATTCCGGCGCTCGCGGCGCGGGCGGCCGAGCTCGAGATGCCGGCGGTCTCGCTCACCGACCACGGCTCGCTGGCCGGTGCCGTGCAGCTCTACCAGCACGCGACGAAGCAGGGGATCAAGCCGGTCATCGGCTGCGAGGTCTACGTCGCCGAGGACCGGCACGCGCAGCAGAAGGGCTACGCGCACCTGACCCTGCTGGCCGAGTCGAACGCGGGCTACGCGAACCTGATCAAGCTCGCCTCGGCCGGGTACCTCGAGGGCTACTACTACAAGCCGCGCGTCGACTGGGAGCTGCTCGAGCAGCACCACGAGGGGCTGATCGCGCTCTCAGGTTGCCTCTCGGGCCGGGTCGCAAAGGCGCTGGAGGAGAATCGGCCGAACGACGCGCAGGCCGACCTCGACCGGCTTTCGCAGGTCTTCGGCAAAGGCTCGACCTACGTCGAGATCCAGAACGCAGGCCTCGACATCCAGCATCGGATCAACCCGCAGCTTGCGGAACTGGCGGCCGCGACGGGTCTGCCGCTCGTCGCCACAGGCGACGTTCACTACCTGCGTCATGAGGACGCGCGCGCGCACGAGGCGCTGCTCTGCATCCAGTCGGGCGATTCCCTCAAGAACCCGAACCACTGGAAGTTCGACACCGACCAGTTCTATTTCAAGACGCCCGCCGAGATGGCGGCCGACTTCGCCGACTACCCCGAGGCCCTGGCGCGCACGCTCGAGATCGCGGAGCGCTGCAACGTCGAGCTCGCGCTCGGCGAGATCCTGCTCCCGAGGTTCCCGGTGCCGGACGGGCGCGATGCCTTCGACTACCTCGTCGAGCTCTGCGAGCGGGGGCTGGAGAAGCGCTACGGCAAGGTGACCCCCGAGCTGACCGACCGCCTGCGCTTCGAGCTGAAGACGATCAAGGAGATGGGCTTCCCGGACTACTTCCTGATCGTGTGGGACTTCATCGCATTCGCGAAGAAGAACGGCGTCTCGGTCGGGCCGGGGCGCGGGTCGGCAGCGGGGTCGCTCGCCGCCTACTGCCTCGAGATCACGGACGTCGACCCGATCCGCTACGACCTGCTCTTCGAGCGGTTCCTGAATCCGGGGCGCAAGTCCATGCCGGACATGGACATCGACTTCGCGGTTGCCGGCCGTGACCGGGTCATCAACTACGTGGCCGAGAAGTACGGTCGCGACCGCGTCGCGCAGATCATCACCTTCGGGACGATGCTGGCGCGGGCGGCGGTGCGCGACGCCGGGCGCGTGCTGGAGGTGCCCTACGGCACGGTCGACAAGATCGCGAAGCTGATTCCCGAGGGCCCGAAGGTCTACCTCGACGACTGCCTCAAGCCGGGCGCCGAGCTGAAGGCGGCCTACGACGCCGATCCCCTCGTGAAGGAGATCGTCGATCTCGCGAAGCCGCTCGAAGGGCTGGTGCGGCAGGACTCGATCCACGCCGCCGGCGTGGTCATCTCCGACCGGCCGCTGACGGACGTCGTGCCGGTGCAGCAGAAGGGCGCCGACCAGGAGGTCGTGACGCAGTTCGGCATGTGGGACGTCGAGGCGCTCGGCCTGCTGAAGATGGACTTCCTCGGCCTCCGCAACCTCGACGTGATCGACAAGGCTGCGGAGCTCGTTGGCAACGGGCTCGATATCGCCTCGATCCCGCTCGACGACCGCAAGACCTACGAGATGCTCGCGCGCGGCGACGCGGCCGGCGTCTTCCAGTTCGAGTCGTCGGGCATGCGAGAGGCGTTGCGGCAGGTCAAGCCGACCGAGTTCGAGCACCTGATCGCGCTCGTCGCCCTCTACCGGCCCGGGCCGATGGCCTACATCCCGGAGTACGCGCGGCGAAGGAACGGCCAGACGCCGGTGACGTACATCGATCCACGGCTGGAGCCGATCACCGGCGCGAGCTTCGGTATCTGCATCTACCAGGAGCAGTACCTGGAGATCGCCAAGCAGATCGCGGGCTTCACGCCGGCCGAGGCGGACGATCTCCGCAAGGCGATCGGCAAGAAGATCCACGAGCTGATGGCGTCCCTCAAGGAAAAGTTCCTCGAGGGCTGCGCCCAGACCGGTACGACCCCGGGGGTCGCGAACCAGCTCTGGAAGGACATGGAGCAGTCGCAGGACTACTCCTTCAACAAGTCGCACGCGGCCTGCTACGCGTTGATCGCCTACCGGACGGCCTGGCTGCGCGCGAACCATCCGCGCGAGTACATGGCCGCGCTGATCTCTTCCGTCATGAACACGAAGGACCGGGTGCCCTTCTACGTGGCCGCCTGCGCGGAGATGGGGATCGAGGTGCTGCCTCCGGACGTCAACTTTTCTGCGAACGACTTCTCGGTCGTCGAGGGGAAGATTCGCTTCGGGCTGAACGCGGTCAAGAACGTCGGCGATCCGGCCGCGCGGGCGATCATCGCCGCGCGCGAGGAGGGCGGACCGTTCGAGTCGCTCTGGGATTTCACGGAGCGGGTCGACCCGCAGGCGGCGAACAAGCGGGCGCTCGAGTCGTTGATCAAGTGCGGCGCGCTGGACTCGACCGGCGCGACAAGGCGCGGGATGCTCGAGTGCGTGGAGCAGGCGTTGTCGTGGGGCGGGCGGTCGCAGTCCGACCGCCTGGTGGGCCAGGGCTCGATCTTCGATCTCGGCGACGAGAACGGCGATGTCGAGCGCCATCACCCCGAGATCCCGGTGCACGAGTTCGAGAAGAACGAGCTGCTGCGGCTGGAGAAAGAGACACTTGGGCTGTACGTCTCCGAACATCCGCTCACGGCGGTGCGCGACCAACTGCGACGCAAGACCGACGCGTCCCTGTCGGAGCTCGAGCGGCGCCGCGACGGCGAGATCGTCACGGTCGGCGGGATCGTCTCGGCACTGAAACAAGTGACGACCAAGAAGGGCGAGCCGATGGTGTTCGTGCGGCTCGACGACGTGATCGGCTCGGCGGAATGCGTCATCTTCAACTCGGTGTACGCGGCCTCGCACGAGCTGCTGGTTCCGGACGCGATCCTGGTCGTGAAGGCGCGGATCGACCACAAGGAGGGCGAGACGAAGCTGATCGCGATCGAGGTTTCGTCCTTCGAAGCGACGCCCGAACGCCGCGAGGTGCTGTTGCGGATCGACGCGGTGCGAGCGAGGGCAGGCCTCGTGCGTGAGCTCGCGGCGCTGGTGCGCGAGTACCCGGGGGAGGCACCCGTCGTGGTCGCGCTCGAGACGTCCGCTGGACCGAAGACGCTTCAGCTCGGCAACGAGTACCGGGTGCAGCCCGGGCCCGACTTCTTTGCCGAGGCAAAGGCGTTGCTGGGCGAGGCCGCCGTCGTCTGACTGCGGTTTTTTTCCGCCGGCTTCCGAGCATCGTTTAACTCGTGCACCTCACGTTTCTCCACCCTCGGGTCGAACGTTGCCGGGACTGTGGCGCCGCGGTCGCGCGTGCGAGCCAGCAAGAGCACGCCTGCGACCGCGAACAGCTGGTCGAGCACCAGCTGAAAGGGCTCGAGGACGAGATCGACGCCTACCTCGCGTCGCCGCGCGGCCGCTTCGAGCTCTGGTGGGCGACGCGCGAGCGCTGCAGCGGCGTGCGCTGACGCACCCACAGGAAGCCGGCCCTCCGCTGCACGTTTTGCCGCCTTTGCGGCTGTGAGTTCGGAGCAGCCCGAGCCGGCTTCGAGGCGACTCTAACGCGTCGGTGGGTGACGACTCAGAGGGACTGTCCCCGCAGGGGACTGTCCCATTAACCGCGGCACGCAACGCAGACGGTTGATGGGACAGTCCCCGTTCGGGGACAGTCCCTGAAGCTGCGCTATCGCGGAGTCAAGAACCCCGTGGCGATGACCGTGAAGCCGCCGCCCGCGTCGCCGCGGCATGTGGTCAGGTTCTTGAGGCCGGGCTTGCTGTTGAACAGCACGTCCGTCTCAGTCCCGTTCGTGAAAGCCAGGTAGGCGGTCACGAAGACTCCGGTTCCGTTGACGTCCCAAGCGACCCGTCCCTGATTCGTCTGCGTGCCCGGAGTGACCGTGAAGTGCATGCCGTTGTCGCATGTGAGTGCGATCGGCTGCTGCAGGTTCGGCCCGCCCGGGTCGGCCAGGAGCCCAGCCGGCAATGCGACGGTCAGCGCCGCGAACAGCGACGCCGCTAGCAGAAGTCTCTTCACCGCAGTCCTCCTCCCCATTGGGGGTGTAGATCCAGCCAATTGATATCCGCCGGTGTGGCGATCTCAAACGCAGGCACTCTGTGGTGAGACATGTCCCGCGGTCGAGCCGGGCAGGCCGCAGCCTTGGCGGTCGCCTGCGCCGCCGTGGTCGCCGGTAGCGCGGCTGGCGATGTGAAACAGTCGCTGCCGCCGTTTCCTCGAATCTCTTCGCGGTGCCACCGCGCCGACTTTTCGAGCCGCGGCCACTTGGTGCGCGCGGCGCTGTGCCGGCCGGCCGGATCGGCGCGGTTGCCTGCGGTTGTCGTGCTGCACGGCTGCGGGGGCTTCGGCGGGATCGACGAAGTGCTCGCGCGCGATCTTCCGAGCCACGGCGTCGCCACTTACTACGTCGATTACTTCGGGCTGACGCCGGCGCCGAGCAAGCGCGGCTTCTGCGGCAGCCCGCGAATCGAGACAGCGTTCGCGACGTGGCAGCGAATCGTCGTCGACGCGACGAACGCGCTCGAGCGTATGCCCGGGATCGACCCGGCTCGCGTCGGAGCGGTCGGGTGGTCGCTCGGCGGAGGGCTCGCACTCGTCACGGGCGAGTACGGCGCCGGGGCGACGCCGCTCCGGCACAGTCCTTTCCACGCGTTGGTCGTGCTCTCGGCTTTCGACCACGGCGGTCCGGTCGGGGCGCTGCCGCCGACGCTCGTGCTTTCAGGCGGGAGCGGCGACGCGGTTCCGGTGTCCGACGCGCGGGCGCTGTATCAGTCGCTGCGGGCTGCCCACGTGCCGGCGGTGCTCCACGTCTACCCACACGGGACGCACCAGTGGAAAGGACGGCAGCGAATCGCCGCCGAGCGCTGGACCTTCGACTTCCTCCACCGCTACCTGTAGCTGCTGCCGATGCGGCTGTCAGAGAGGGACTGTCCCCGTAGGGGACTGTCCCATTAACCGCGGTAGGCAACGCAAACGGTTGATGGGACAGTCCCCGTTCGAGGACAGTCCCTGCATTGCATGCGATGAATCTCGCGCGTTTCGGTAGTCCTTACGTTGCCGATGTTGTTCGTCGCACCCGAACGCCACCTACTCCGCGCGAAGGACCTGGCCGACGGCCGCTACTTCGACCCGCTCACGGTCGACGACCTCGCGCATGCGGCGGGCCTTTCGCGGGCGCACTTCAGCCGCGAGTTCCGGCGCGTGTTCGGCGAGCCACCTCACGGCTACTTGCTCCAACGGAGGCTCGAGCGCGCGGCCGCATTGCTCCGCCAGACCGACCGCTCGATCACCGAGATCTGCTTCGCGGTCGGGCTCAAGAGCGTCGGGTCGTTCACGACAAGCTTCACGTGCGCCTTCGGCCTGTCTCCGACCGCGTATCGCAAGTCGTACCCGCCCGCGGCCGCCCAGGCGCTCGTCCCTTCGTGCGTCGTGCGCGCGTACGCGCGGCCAACACAGCACGTTTCGAGAAGACACGCCGGCGACGTCGCCGTAGCATCGCCGACTGACCGTTCACACGACTGAGGGAGGGCTCATGATCAAGATCGGAACCGCGCAGCTGTGGGTGCAGGATCAGGATGAGGCGCTGGCCTTCTACAAGGACAGGGTCGGGTTCGAGGTCCGCAGCGACGTGACGCTTCCCGAGATGGGCGACTTCCGCTGGCTCACCGTCGGGCCGGCGACGCAGCCTGACATCTCCATCGTGCTGATGGCGATCCCGGGACCGCCTGTCATGGACGACGACACCGCTGGGCAGGTTCGGTCGCTGATGTCGAAGGGATTCGCCGGGACGATCTTCCTGACGACGGACGACGTCCGCGCGGACTTCGAGGAGCTCAAGGGCCGCGGGGTCGAGTTCGTCGAGGAGCCGCAGGACCAGCCGTACGGCATTGACTCGGCGTTTCGCGACCCGTCCGGCAACCACATCCGCCTGACCCAGGTGCGCGAGCTCGCCGGCGTCTAAGTCAGACCTTTCTCGCGGAGCTCAGCGAAGGCCTGCTCGGTCTTCGGGAGCTCCGCGAGGCCCATTCCGCGCAGGATCTCCGGCGTCTTCGTGAACTGAACGTCCCGGTAGTCGACGACCTGGATGTGGTTCCCCCACGGGTCGAGGAAGTCGAGACCGCGCCCGGGCAGGATCTCGACGCCGGCCTCTTCGAGCGCCCGGCGGGTCGCCTCCAGGTCGTCGACGACGAGGCCGAAGTGGCGGTGCCCGTCGGGCGGCTGCGTCCGGCCCTCGGCGAGCGCGATGAACTGGTCGCCGATGTCGATGAACGCCATCCGCCCGCCGCGTCCTCGGAGCTCGAGGTCGAAGATGCGGCCGTAGAACTCGAGCGCCTCCTCGATGCTGCCGACCTCGAGCGCGACGTGGTTGATGCCGACGAGTCTCGGCATGCCGCGAGCCTAGCCGCTTGAATTGACCCGTTGGCCATCACGGGCCTCTACGAGACGGTGCTCTACGCGGAAGACGTGCCCGCCGCGGCCGCCTTCTACAGAGACGTGCTCGGGCTGCGGCTCGTGGACGGGCCGGACGAGCTGTCGGCCGCGTTTCGCCTCGACGACGGCGGTGTCCTGTTGATCTTCGACCCCTCACGCGCCTCGCTCCCCGGCCGACCGGTACCTTCCCACGGCACGACCGGGGCGGGGCACGTCGCCTTCAGCGTCGAGGAGGGCACCCTCGCCGACTGGGGCGAGGCGCTACGCGAGCGCGGCGTCGAGATCGAGCTCGAGCGCGGCTGGCAGCGCGGCGGCCGCTCGATCTACGTCCGTGACCCAGCCGGCAACTCCGTCGAGCTCGTCGACGGCGACCTCTGGCCGAAGTAGGACATGTCCAGGGACCAGGTCCGCGGACATGCCCAGGGACCAGGTCCCAAGCCATGTCCAGGGACCAGGTCCCGAGCCATGCCACCAAGCTCCAGGACGTGATCTACCTCCGCGAGCTTGAGGTCGACGATGCGGAAACGCTCCTCGAGCTGCTCCTCCGCGAGCGATCGTTCCTGGATCAGTGGGAGCCAACCCGGCCGGAGGGCTTCTACACCCTCGAGACGCACACGCGACGGCTCGCAAAGCTCCAAGAAGCCGACGACATCGTCGATTCCGGGATCTTCCTGGCGGACGGAGACGAGCTCGTCGGGCGGATCCAACTGAGCGGAATCTCGCGCGGACCGTTCGAGAACGCGTACCTCGGCTACTTCGTCTCCGAGCGGCACAACGGGCGCGGCTATGCGACGGAGGCGGTGCGGCAAGCGGTCGACGCCGCTTTTGGCGAGCTCGGGCTCCACCGCGTCCAGGCGGCTGTGATGCCGCGGAACGTCGCCTCGGTCCGCGTGCTCGAGAAGGCGGGGTTCCGTGAGGAAGGCTTCGCGCCGCGCTACCTGCAGATCGCCGGGGCGTGGGAGGACCACAAGCTCTTCGCGGTCACCGCAGAGGAATGGCCGATCCGGGCGTAACCGCCCTAGCGTCGCTCCCTGCTGAAGCTCCGCCTACGCCGTCAGTCGCCGAAGCGCCGGACGACGTCGAAGTTCTGGACCCACTGCACCTCGCCGTCGACCGCGTCCACCGCCCGACGGCGCGCCAGCGCCGCCTTGGTCGCGCTCGACTCGAAGGCTGCGTTATCAGCCCACAGGGTCAGCGAAACCGCGGTTCCCGTTTCGGAGTCGACGAAGATGTAGCCGTTGCCGAAGCCGCTCATCCCGGCAATCTCGCGTGCGGAGTCCAGAAACGCCTCGACAGCCTCGTCGCAGCGTTCCGGCGGCACCTCGTACCGTGCCACTCGTGCCTGCATCGCGAGGAGAGTAACGAACTGAACTTCGGTCTGGCTGCAACCCCCCGGAAAGGGGACAACCGAAATTGCCCGATGACCGAATCTTCTTATATGACTGCGGCGGAAACTCAGCTTGTTTACGACACGGAGCTCGAGCGGATCGAGCGGTGGCGCGCCGAGGAGCTCGAGCGCGCGGGCTATCCCCCTCGGGACGCGGCCCGGCTCGCGGAGCGCCACGACGTCGACCTGCACCTCGCGATCGACCTGATCTCGCGGGGCTGCCCGCCGCAGGTCGCTGTCGACATCCTTCTTTAACCCCTCTTAACAGGCAGGCATTCGCCGGCGTCGGCAGAATGTCGCGCCGGTGACCTTGCTCCTCGCCACGATCTCGTCGCCGCACAGCGGCGTCTTCCACGTCTTCGGCCGGCCGATCCATTTGTACGGCCTGATGCTGCTGCTCGCGATCATCGCGTGCATCTGGCTGACCTGGGTGCGCTGGAAGCGGCTGGGCGGCGACCCCGACCTCGTCCTGCGGGTCGCCGTCTGGGGCGTTGCGGCCGGCATCATCGGTGCCCGCGCCTACCACGACATCACGAGTTGGGACCAGGTGCCGAACCAGTGGTGGGGGCCGTTCGCCGTCTGGCGCGGCGGGCTCGGCGTCTGGGGCGGGATCTTCCTCGGCTGCCTCGTCGGGGCCTGGATCGTCCACCGAGCCGGTGCGAGCGTCTCCCTCTTCGCAGACGCCGTTGCGCCGGGTCTCCTGCTCGCGCAGGGGATCGGCCGTTGGGGCAACTACTTCAATCAGGAGCTGTACGGCAAGCCGACCAGCCTTCCGTGGGGCCTGAAGATCGACATCACCCACCAGGGCGACATCCCGCTCAAGTACCAGGGCGCGAACGCGTACCAACCGACCTTCCTCTACGAGTTCATCTACGACTCGATCGGCGCCGGGCTGCTGATCTTCATCGGCTGGAGATTCCGGATCAGGCCGCCGGGGCTCTTCGCGCTCTACGTCGCCTACTACTGCTTCGGCCGCTTCTTCGAGGAGCTGCTGCGGATCGACCCGTCGCACCACTTCCTGGGGCTGCGGGTCAACGCTTGGGTGTCGGCCGTCTTGTTCGTGCTCGCGACCTGCTTCTTCATCTACTGGCAGTTCATCCGCGACGAGCCGGCCGAGGGCGATGTCGGGCGGCGACGGCAGGTCGAGCCGACCGGCCCGGCCATGGCCGTGCCGAAGGGCCGCGTCCGGTAACAGCAGTAGCGTTCCGGCGGTGATCGTGCGCGAGCTCGAGCTCGACCTCGATGCGTTCGAGGGGCCTTTCGACCTGCTGCTGACCCTTGTGCTCCGTGAAGAGCTGGAGCCGGCCGAGGTCGACGTTGCCGAGATCGTGCTCTCGTTCTGCGCGCGCCTCGAGGAGCAGGGGCGGCTCGATCTCGATGCCTGCGGCGAGTTCCTCGTGCTCGTGGCGGCGCTGCTGGAGCTGAAGGCGCGCGGCCTTTTCCCCGAGGAAGACCTCGAGCTGTCGGAGCTCGAGCCCGAGGAGGCGGCCGAGGAGTTGGCGCGCCGGCTCGCCGATTATCGGCGCATGAAGGAGGCGGCGGCGTGGCTGCGGGAGCGTCTCGACGGCGAGTCGTCGCGTTACTTCCGACTCGGGCCGGCGCCTCTCGCGCCGCGCGTCGAGCGCCGTCTCGCGCCACAGGATCCCGAACGGCTCGGCGCGGCCCTGCGGCTGCTGGCGACCGAGCCACCGTCGGTGTCCCTCGGCCACATGGCTCTGCGCTTCCCGCCGGTTTCGCTGTTCCTGGAGCGGTTCCGCGCCGCCCTCCGTCGGCGCCGCCGCTTCGACTTCGACTCCGAGGTCGGCGGGCTCTCGCGCATCGAGGCGGCGGTGGCGTTTCTCGCCGTGCTGGAGCTGCGGAAGGCGGGCGAGGTGTCGTTGGAGCAGGCTTCGTCGTTCGCGCCGATCAGGGTTACGCGCGCCGGCGTCGAACAGAAAGAGCAGGAATGGATCGCCCGCTCCGCCTGATCGCCGCCAACCCGGTCGACCGCCTCGCGCGCGTCGTCGAGGCGCTGCTTGTCGTCGCGTCGCAGCCGCTCACCGTGGAGGAGCTGGCGGTCGCGGCGAACGACGACGCGGAGCGGATCGAGACTGCGCTGCGGCTGCTCGGCGAGCGCTACGCCGACGGGCGAAGCGGGATCGTGCTCGAGCACGTCGCCGGGGGCTGGGCCTTCCGCGCGTCGCGGGACGCGGCGGACGCTTGCGCGCGGCTCTTCGAGCGGCCGGTCGAGCGGGGCCTTTCGGCCGCGGCGCTGGAGACGATGGCGATCGTCGCCTACCTTGGCCCGTGTACCCGCCCCGACATCGCCCGGATCCGCGGAGTCGCCGCCGACTCGGTCGTCGCCGGGTTGGTCGAGCGCGGGCTGATCAGCGAGGCGGGGCGGGACGGAGACGCTGCGGGGGCGGTCCGTTACCGGACGACGCCGCTGTTCGAGCGCGTCTTCGGCCTGGAGTCGCTGGCGGCGCTGCCGCGGCTCGACGATCTCGGCGGCGAGGCGGACGAGATCCGCGCGCGGCTCGAAGCGGTCGCTGAGAAACGCCCGGCGTAGCGTCGTAGACTCGCCGCTATGGCAGAGACCTACACAAGCGGGAACTGGCTCGTGAAGCCGGGCGAGGAGGATGCGTTCGTGCGGGCGTGGACGGAGTTCGTGGAGTGGGGGAGCGGTTTCCCTGGCTCCGGGATGTTCCGGCTCGTTCGCGACCTCGAGGTGCCGCGCAAGTACGTGAGCTTCTGTCCGTGGGAGAGCTTCGACGCGCAGCGGGCGTGGAAGGAGGACCCCGAGTTCCGCGAGCGGATCGGGCGGGTCCGGGCCCACTGCGAGGAGTTCGAGCCTTCCACGCTCGAGCTCGCCGCCGAAGTCCTCTAGATACGGCGGATGATCTCCTCGGCTTCTTCGCGCGTGAACGCGCGCAGGGTCTCCGTGTGCTCGGCGCCGTGGCGCTGGAGCTTCAGGATGATCTCGGTCGCGGTCTCGTCGTCCGGGGCCTCGAAGATCTCGACGACGTCGTAGCGGCCGAGCGTGACGTAGACGCCGACGAGCGTCCCGCCGGCCTCGGTGATCGTGCGCTCGCCGTCCTCGACGCGCTCGCGCCAGGCCGGCAGCCCGGCGACGCCCTGCGACGTCCAGCGCATCAGCGACACGTAGTGCGGCACGTGGCGGATGATGACGCGCCGCGCGGTGTCGCGAGGAGGGACTGTCCCCGAATGGGGACTGTCCCAGTAACCGTGAAAATCGATGCATGCGCCTGAACGCCTACCTCGCCCGGGCCGGGGTCGCCTCACGGCGGAAGGCCGACGAGCTGATCAAGGCCGGGCGCGTGACGGTCAACGGCGAGCCCGGGCAGCTCAACACGTTCGTCGCGAAGCGCGACCGCGTCGAACTAGATGGACGACCGCTCGAGCGCCAGGCGCTCGCCTACGTGCTGCTCAACAAGCCCCCGGGTGCCGTCACGACTGCGCGCGATCCGCAGGGACGGCCGACCGTCGTCGAGCTCGTCGCCCAGCACCGAAAGCGCCTCGTCCCGGTCGGGCGGCTCGACGCCGACACGACCGGCGCGCTCCTCCTCACGAACGACGGCGAGCTCGCCCACCGGCTCGCGCACCCGCGCTACGAGGTCGAGAAGGTCTACGAGGCCGAGGTCGAAGGCGAGCCGAGCGGCGAGGCGCTCGCAAAGCTCGAGCAAGGCGTCGAGCTCGACGACGGCCCGACCGCGCCGGCCCATGCCAGGCGCCTCGCCCCGACCAAGGTCGAGCTCTCGATCCACGAGGGCCGCAAGCACCAGGTCAAGCGGATGCTGGCAGCGGTTGGCCATCCCGTGAAACGGCTCCATCGCAGCCGCTACGCAGGCCTCACGGTAGAAGGGCTCGGCCCCGGCGAGTCACGAGAGCTCGCCGGGGCCGAGGTCGAACGGTTGCGGTCGCTCTACGGCGAGTAGCCGACTCCGAGCTGGTTGGCGTGGGTCAGCAAGGTGTCGCCCGCTAGTGCAAGCGTGTAGATGTCGCTGGTCGACGGCACCGGTCCGCCGAAGGCGGCGTTGTTGAGCACTGTCCGCATCTGCGCGGCCAGCGCGTCGCGGTCGGACGTCAGCGACGCAATCCGAGCCGAGATCGAGTTGTAGGTGTTGTCGGTCGGATCGCCGCTACCGCTCGCGATCGCCTTCGTGTCCGCGTTGAGGACATCGAACGAGAGAGGGCCGAACGGAGCGTTGATCTCCTTGTAGACGGCTCCGAGCTGGGTGAGCGCGGCCGCCTGATGGCGGATCCCGCTCGGCAGGGCGCCGTTCTTCAGGAACTGCGTGATCACCCGGCCGTCGGGGACATAGTCGTCCTTCAGCCCGGCCAGGGAGAGGATCGTCGGCTGGAGGTCCGTGTGGTCAGTCCAGACGCCGCTCGTGAGGCCCAGGTTCTTGACTCCCGGCCCGACCATTCCGAGCCAGGTGCGGCCGATGTCGTCCGTCGCATCGCCGTGGCTCCACGCGAAGTGGTAGTCGACGCAAACGAACGCCGTGGTCGCCCCGCAGCCCGACTTTGTCGGCGTCCCGGCCAACGGTCCACTCGTCACCATGCCGGCCGTGAGGAAGTAGTCAGGGTTCGCGAACAGCGTGAACGAAGGCGTCCGGGCTGCATCCGCCGTCTGCATGTGCAGAGCGTTCTCGCCGATCTTGTCGGCCAGGTACAGGGCAACCGGCGTCTTCTGGTTGCTGACGTATGGGTCGAGCGCCTGGGCATTCGACACGTCCCGCTCCAACTGGCGCAGCTTCGGGTCGGTGGGGCCCGGGTTGTTGGTGACGTAGACGGTAGGGGCCGAGTCGCTGTGCACGGAGAAGAACGGCTGGTTGACCGGCGTCGGCAGCAGTGACCGGAGGTTCGCGTTGACCTCGCCGATCTGGTTCGTCGGGCACGACGTAGACGTGTCCAGGTTGCAGAAGGTGTGGCTCCAGGTTCCGTCGTTCGAGACGCCGCCCGCGAAGTGGTCGTTCTCGTCGGCGGTGAGCACGAACAGCGTGTTGTGCTTGTTGATGCCGTCCTTCTTCAGCCGCTCGAAGAAGGTCGCGAATGCCTTGTCGTAGTCCTGCAGCGCCTGGACGTAGTCGGACTCGCCGGGGCCGGATGCCCGCGGGAAGACGCCGTTTGGATCAGAAGGTGCTGGGAAGGCGTTCGTGTGGTTGTCGTGGGCGTCCGAGATGTATCCGAACGTCACGGGCACGCCGGCCTCCTGCATCTGGGCGACGTAGCCGAGCGTCACCTTCGCGGGCATGCCGTCGAAGCCCGGGAAGCCCGGGTGCTTGAACGGATCCGTGATCTTGTCGCTCCCAAAGACGTCGTTCACATAGTCGTGCCCGCCGTTGATCGCCGGGTTGACGTACAGGGCGCCGAAGAGGCCCTGGAAGCCCGTTGGCTCATCGGGCGACACGTCGGGTCGCGCGTTCGGGTTGTTCTTGCAGATCCCACCCCCTGCGGCGCAGTGGATCCCGATGCCGACGAAGTCGGTCAATGCGACGGCTGCCGCGGCCGTTCCGCCGGGTGCAACCTGAGCGTTGCGCCCCTCGGTCCACTCGGCCGAGCCCTCGCCGAAGACCTTCGTCATGTCGCCGGTCGGGTCGACGGTGTAGACCGTGAATGCCGCCCCGGTGCCGTGGGCGTTTGTGAGCGGAGACGTCAGAGTGACGCCGGTGCCGCCCGCGCCGTCGGTGCCGACACTGGCGATCGTGTTGAACTCGGCAGCGACGTTGCTCCGCTGGATGACCACGGTCTGGCCGGCCGCGAGGCCTGCGACGCTGTTGACCTTGACGTTCGTGTCGCCGGGAGAGGCCGGAGCAGCCAACGTGGCCGGCGCAGGGATCGTCCGGAACACGATCGCGTTGTTGTTCTCGAGCACCGCGTTTGCGGTCGAGACGTTGCCGACGTCACAGCCGGCCCGCGCCCAAGGAACCCATGGCGCAGGGGTGTTGGCGCCGCCGCTCGTGATCATGTTGAAGTTGGGGTCGGCGGATGCGTCCGGCGGACTGTTCGCGGGGTTGCCCCCGTCGGTCGTGTCGGTCCAGTACTTGAACGACGACGAGAAGCCCACCGAGCCGTTTGGCCGGAAGTAGCCGTACGAGTTCGAGACCGCCTGGCCAGTCCGGTCGGGGTAGAGACCGGTCAGCGAACTGAGAATCCCGCCCGCCGTGTGCGAGATCAGGATCGTGTGCTCGTTGTCGCTGAGCGTGCCGTTGCCGCTCAGGAAATTCATCAGGTGCGGCATCTGCTCAAGATCCGACGCGACGTTCGAACGGTCGCGGAACAGATGCGTGTTGTCGAACTGCAGGTAGATGACGTGCTTGATGCCGGTGCCGTGGCCGTGGAGCGTGCAGTTGCCGCCGCCCTTCTTGGCCCCGGCAAACGCGCCGCCCGCGCGGGCGACGCTGCCGGCTGTGACTGCCGCAAGCGCGAGCGCGATCACAAGCGCGCCTGCGACCTTCAGGCGTTTGCTCATCCTGTCCTCCTCCTCGATGACGGCGAGACCCTATGCCTTTCGACGCTTGAATGTGAGTCCGATATATGGCAAAGCTGGGAGAGAAAGCGAGGGCCGCTTGGCGCGGCCCCCGCAGTCGGAGGCGCCTAGTGCGCCAGGAACTCGGACATGGAGTGGACCTGCGCGTCGTCCGCGGCGTTGCCGAGGTAACCGAGGCGCCAGTTCTGCTCGATCGTCCGGAGCATCGAGTAGTGGTTGTAAGGAGCGCTGCTCGTGAAACCGCGTGGCCCCTTGTTCGTGACGATGATCGCGGGGACGAGCCCGCCGCCGTAGGTGCAGGCGGGGTTCGCCCCGAACGGGCACGACCAGACGTGGCCGTCAGGGGAGCCGCTCGAGTTTAGGAACTGGTAGCCGTTCGGCAGCAGCGGCGAGTCGCAGCAACCGGCGGCCGACTCCCAGCCGTCGTTGATTGGCCCGTTCGCCGACACGAAGTCGTTTTCGTCGCTGATGACGAAGATCGCGTTGTGGCCGTCGTACCACGCCTGGCTCGACATGATCGTCTGCACTGCGTTCTGCGTGAAGGCGTCGGCCTTGGCCTTCAGCGACTGGTCGTTGGCGTCCCCTGCGGTGTTGTTGAACGGGCAGGGCGTACCGTCGCTGCCGTCGGCCGCGACCTGGACGTTGACGCCGCCGTGCATGTCGTGGCACTGGTTCGGAGTGATCCAGACGAAGTCCGCGACGTGATTGCCCGACAGGTCGGACGCGAAGTCGGTGTACGGCTTGACGTTCGCGAGGCGCGTGGGGTCGGTGCGGATGTCGTTGAAGAGGACGAACGGGTTGTGCTTGGAGACGTAGAGCTGGAGGGTGCCCGGAGCGTTGTTGCCGAGGAAGCCGGCGCTCGGCATCGACTCCATGTACGCCGCCCAGGTCTTGTGGTGCTGCTCGAGCTGGTCGACGAGGTTGGTGTGGTCGAACCGGTTGTTCGGGTTGTCGTCGTTCACGAACCAGTTCGAGCCGCTGATCGCGGCGACGTAGTTCGGCTCGCTCGGGTGGGTGACCCCGTAGTAGTTCGACGCCATGCCGTACGTGTGTGCGAGCGAGGTGATGAACGGCGCTGCCGGGTCTCCGATCACGCTCCCCTGCGAGTGGTTCTCGAGCACGATCACGAAGACGTGGTTGAGCTTCGGGCCGTGCGGCTCGTGGTGCCACGCCCGCTTCGCCGAGCCACCGGAAGCAGCGAGAGTTGCGACCACGATCGCGGCGAGGACGACTGCGCCCGCGAAGAAGCCGGGCAGGGTCTTGCGATGATTCATTGATGTTCCCCCCTCTGGGACGGTGCGTCAGAGGCGGCACCGTACCAACCTCCCGGACCGGTTGTTGCGCGCTGCTACGGCCGGACGAAGCCCATCCGCTCGTACATCTGCTCGAGCGTCGGCTCGGACTCCGAGCGCGCCTTTTCCGCGCCGGCGGCGAGCATGCGGCGGAGCTCGCCCTCGTCGCCGCGTAGCTCCTCGTAGCGTCGCTGGATCGGGACGAGGAGCTCGACGACCGCTTCGCCGACGTCCTCCTTGAAGCGGCCGTAGCCGCTCCCGTCGTAGCGGGCCTCGAGCTCGGGGACCGCGTCGCCGGTCGCGACCGACATGATCTCGAGCAGGTTCGTAATGCCCGGCTTTTCTTCGCGGTCATACCGGACCTCGGTTCCGGAGTCGGTGACGGCGGTCTTGAACTTCCGTCGGATCACGTCAGGCTCGTCGAGTATCCGCACCGTTCCTTGGGGCGTGCCGCGGGTCGTCGACATTCGGTTCTGGGGCTCCTGCAGGTCCATGATTCGCCCTCCGACCGTGGGGATCTCGGCGTCGGGGATGACGAACAGCTCGCCGAAGCGGCGGTTGAAGCGTTCGGCGATGTCGCGTGTGAGCTCGAGATGCTGGCGTTGGTCGTCGCCGACGGGGACGAGGTCGGTTCGGTACAGGAGGATGTCCGCTGCCATCAGGACCGGGTACTCGAAGAGCCCGGACGTGACGAACTCGTGCTGTTCGGATTTCTCCTTGAACTGGGTCATCCGGCGCAGCTCGCCGAAGCTCGTCACCGCGTTGAGTAGCCAACACGCCTGGGCGTGCGTGTCGACGTGGCTCTGGATGAAGACCGTCGATCGGTCCGGGTCGAGCCCCGTCGCAAACAGCATTGCGGCCAGCGAAAGCGTCGATTCGCGCAGGTCTTCGGGGTCGTAGTCGGCCGTTATCGAGTGCAGGTCGACGACGCAGAAGAACGCTTCGCCGCGCTCCTGCGTGGCGGCGTACTGGCGGAAGCCGCCGCTGTAGTTGCCGAGCGTCTTGTCGCCCGTAGGCTGGATGCCGCTGAAGATCCGCATTCTCGCTTCGTCAGTATCGCAACTACATTTCTTGTTCCATGGCGACGAACGGATCACCTGAGCTGCTGATCGTGATGGGGGCGGGCGCGACCGCCGACCAGACCGAGCACGTGCTCGCGCGCCTGCAGGAGGCCGGTGTGTCGGCGCGCGTGCAGCGGGGGCGCGAGGCGACGGTGATCGGCGCGATCGGCGAGCGGGAGCTGCTGGCGACCTTGCCGCTGGAGGGCTACCCGGGCGTCGAGCAGGTGCTGCCAATCCTGAAGCCGTACAAGCTCGTGGCGCGGGAGGTCGCGCCCGACCCGACGGTGATCGAGGTGGACGGACGGAAGATCGGCCAGGAGTTCTTCGGGTTGATCGCCGGGCCGTGCTCGGTCGAGTACCGCGAGCAGACCCTCGAGACCGCGCGCGCGGTTGCGGATGCAGGCGCGACGATGCTCCGCGGGGGCGCTTTCAAGCCGCGCACCTCCCCGTACACCTTCCAGGGTCTCGGCGACGATGGACTCGCGATCCTGCGCGAGGCACGCGAGGAGACGGGTTTGCCCGTCGTCACGGAGCTGATGGACCCTCGTCACGTCGAGGCCATCATGGAATCGGCGGACGTCATCCAGATCGGCGCGCGGAACATGCAGAACTTCCTGCTGCTGGCCGAGGTGGGGCGAGCGGACAAGCCGGTGCTGCTGAAGCGTGGGCTCTCATCCTCGGTCGAGGAGCTGCTGATGGCCGCCGAGTACGTGGCTAAGGAGGGAAACGAGCGGATCATCCTCTGCGAGCGCGGGATCAAGACGTTCGAGACCGCGACGCGGTACACGCTCGACCTCGGCGCCGTTGCCGTCCTCAAGCAGGAGACCCACTTGCCGGTGATCGTCGATCCGTCGCACGCGGCCGGGAAGCGCGACTTCGTCCTCCCGCTGGCGCGGGCCGCGGCGGCGGTCGGTGCGGACGGGATCATTGTCGAGACGCACCCTCGGCCCGAGGAGGCTCTCTCGGACGGGCCGCAGCAGATCCCGAGCGCCGAGTTCGGCGCCTTCGCGCGCGAGATCGAGAGCATCGTCGCCCTGATGGGCAAGCGGATCGGGTAGCCCGTTTCGGACCGGTCCTCGTGCCTGGCACGAGGACCGGTCCAGACGCGACGGTGGCACCGACCCTTTGAGCCGGGCTGCGGTGCCAGGCATGAGGACACGTCCCGCCTGGACGAAACCGCTGGAAAGATGCCGATTCGGTCGACCGGGTGTGGCCATGTCCGCAGGCCGATCTCGTGCCAGGCACGGGGACGCGTCCGCGATAGCCTGCCCCGGATGGAGGTTCAGCGGCTCGCCATCGTCGGCACCGGCCTGATCGGCGCGTCCGTCGCGCTCGCGGCGAAGCGCACGGGGCCCGCCGAGGTGGTCGGGTATGACCCCGAGCCCCAGGCGCTCGATGCCGCAGTGGAGCGGGGAGCGGTCGACAGCTCGGCCTCCTCGCTCGCCGAGGCCGTCGAAGGAGCCGAGCTGGCGGTCGTGGCGCCGCCGGTTGCTCAGCTCGCCGGCCAGGTGCGCGCGGCGCTCGAGGCGAGCCCGGAGGGCTGCACGATCACCGATGTCGGCTCGACGAAGGTTGCGGTCAGCGCCGCTGCGCTCGGCTCGGGTCGCTTCGTCGGCGGTCACCCGGTCTGCGGGTCGGAGGCGCGGGGCGCGGAGCACGCCAGCGCCGACCTCTTCGATGGCGCGACGTGGTTCCTGACGCCGCTCGCCGCGACCGAGCCGGAGCGCTACCGGCAGGTCCACGGGTTCGTTGCGGCGCTCGGTGCAAATCCGGTTGCGGTCGACCCGGTCGCGCACGACCGGCTAGGCGCGCTGACGAGCCACCTGCCGCCCGCGCTCGCGCATCGGCTCGTCAATCAGGCCGGCGCGACCCGGGTCGACGGCCACGAGCCGCTCGCGGCCGCGGGCGGGTCGCTTCGCGACATGACCCGAGTGGCCGGCGCGAACCCCCGGATCTGGGTGGACATCTTCCTCGACAACGCCGGCCCGGTGCGCGAGGCCCTCGGTGAGCACCGCAAGCAGCTCGACCGCCTCGAGCAGGCGCTCGCAGACGGCGACGCAGGCTTCCTCGCCAAGTGGATCGGCGAAGCGTCGGGCAACCGGCAGCGGATGCTTGCCGATGCATATCCCGACCCCGGGGCGCTCCACCAGCTGCGCGTCCACGTTCCCGACCGTCCAGGTGTGCTCGCGGGCATCACACAGGCGCTCGGGGCCGAGCGGATCAACATCGAGGATTTCGAGCTGCTGCACATGTCGCCGGACCGCGGCGGCACGCTGACGGTGCTCGTCACTGGGGAGAGCGAGGCGCGGCGCGCGGCTGCCTTGCTCGAGGCGCAAGGCTACGGCGTCGTCGTCACGCCCGTTCTGTCCGAGCAGTGAGGATCGAACCGGCAGCAGCGCTGGTCGGGGACATCGCGGTGCCGGCGGTGAAGGGCATCTGCCAGCGCGGGGCGCTGTTGGCGGCGATCGCCGACGGCGAGAGCGAGCTGCGGAGATTCGGCCACGCAGCCGACACCGACGCGGCGCTCCACGCAGTGCAGGAGCTCGGCGCCGAGGTCGGCGAGCCCGAGCCGGAAACGGTGCGGATCCAAGGCCTGGGCCTGCGCGGGCTCGTCGCGCCCGACGGTCCGATCGACTGCGGCAACGCGGGGACCGTGCTCCGCCTCCTGAGCGGAATCCTGGCCGGGCAGGACGGCCGCGCCTTCGAGCTGAGCGGCGACGAGTCTCTGTCTTCTCGGCCCGTCCGTGTCGAGGAGCCGCTCGCACAGATGGGCGCGCGCGTCAAGACGAACGACGGCCGGCCGCCGGTGGCGATCGAGGGGGCGGCCCTGCGGCCGATCGACTACGAGCTGCCGGTCGCGAGCGCGCAGCTGAAGTCGGCGGTCCTGTTTGCGGGGCTCCTGGCAGAGGACGGCCCGACGACAGTGATCGAGCGCGTCGCCTCGCGCGACCACACCGAGCGGCTGTTGCGCTCGCTCGGGCTTCGCCTCACGCGCTCCGCGTCGGCGATCCGCGTCTGGCCGGCGGAACGGATCCCGCCGCTCTCGCTCGACATCCCGGGCGACTTCTCGTCGGCGGCGCCGTTCATCGTCGCCGCGACGCTCCTGTCGGGATCGACCCTCCGGATCCACGACGTCGACGTGAACCCGACTCGGACGGGTCTGCTCGACGTCCTCGAGCGGATGGGAGCGCGGATCGCCGTCTTCAACCGGCACAGCGTTGGCGGCGAGCCGGTCGCCGACATCGAGGTGCGCGACGCGCCGCTGCTCGCCGCAACGATCGAGCCCGACGAGGTGCCGAAGCTCGTCGACGAGCTGCCGCTCTTCGCGCTCGCGGCCTCGCACGCACGCGGCGAGAGCGTCGTCAAAGGCGCGCAGGAGCTGCGTGTCAAGGAAACGGACCGCATCGAAACGGTGACTAATTCGCTCCGTGCCCTTGGCGTGCGCATCTCCGCCAGCGACGATGGCTTCCGGATTCGTGGTGTTCCCGCCCGCCCCCGAGGGGGGAGCATGACCTCGGCCGGCGACCACCGCATCGCGATGCTCGGGGCCATCGCCGGCATCGCCTCCAGGGACGGCGTGGAGATCGAGGACGCAGAGGCGGTCGCTGTAAGCTTCCCCGGGTTTTTCGAGCTGCTCGAGTCGGTCACACAGCGATGATCGTTGCCATTGACGGGCCCGCGGGAGCGGGAAAGAGCACGGTCGCCCGCCGGCTCGCGGAGCGACTCGGCTACCGCTACCTCGATACCGGCGCGATGTACCGGGCGCTGACCTGGCTCGCGATGACGCGCGACATCCCTCTCGGCGAGGGCGCCAAGCTCGGTGCGCTCGCCGAGGGCAATCCGGTCACGCTCGACACCGACGGGCGCGTCTGGATCGATGACACGGACGTCACAGCTGCGATCCGCAAGTCCCGGATCGATCGCGTCGTCCCGGTCGTCGCTCGTCATCCGCAGGTGCGGGAGGTGATGCGCACTCGCCAGCGCGAACTCGCGAACGAGGGCGACGCGGTCATCGAGGGGCGCGACATCGGCACCGTCGTCTGCCCGGGCGCCGACGTGAAGATCTACCTGAACGCGGAGAGGCAAATCCGCGCCGAACGGCGGCTCGCCGAACGGCCCGAGATCGGCGCGGACGCCCTCGCGACCGACCTGCGGCTGCGCGACCAGAGCGACGCCGAGCGGATGATGCCGGCGCCCGACGCGGTGCGGATCGACACGACCGAGCTGGACGTCGAGGACGTCGTCGGCCGGATCGAGCAGCTCGTCCGCGAACGCCAGCCGGCATGAGCGAGCAAGACGGCGCGGGCTCCGAGGACGAGCTTCTCGGGACCGTTGCGATCGTCGGCTTCCCGAACGTCGGCAAGTCGACGCTCGTCAACCGCCTGACCGAGTCGCGCGCCGCGGTCGTGCACGAGACGCCGGGGGTGACGCGCGACCGCAAGGAGCTCGTCGCCGACTGGAACGGCAAGCGGTTCCTGCTGGTCGATACGGGCGGCGTCGACATCGCGGGCACCGACCCGATCACGCGCTCGATCGCCGAGCAGGCCAAGGCGGCGGTCGAGGAGGCGGATCTCGTCCTCTTCCTGACCGACGCACGCGCGGGGATCACGCCCGGCGACGAGGAGCTTGCCCAGATCCTGCGGGCGGCGCGCAAGCCGGTGATCGTCATCGCGAACAAGATCGACGATCCCGATCAGGACGCGCTCGCCTTCGAGTTCCACCGGCTCGGGCTCGGCGATCCGGTGCCTTTGTCGGCGATGCACGGGCACGGCACCGGCGACCTGCTCGACACCGTGGTGGCGCGGCTCCCGGGGAAGGGGCGGTCCGCTGTCTCCGACGAGGCGATCCGCGTGGCGATCCTCGGGCGGCCCAACGTAGGCAAGTCGAGCCTGCTGAACGCGCTGCTCGGCGAGGAGCGCGTGATCGTCTCCGAGCAGCCCGGCACGACGCGCGACGCGATCGACACCGTTCTGCACCGCGGCGAGCGCGAGTTCGTCTTCATCGATACCGCCGGCCTGCGCCGGAAGCGGCGTCAGCGGCAGGGGATCGAGTACTACTCCGAGCTGCGCGCGCTCGCCGCCGCCGAGCGCGCCGATGTGGCGCTGGTCCTGATCGACGCGAGCGAAGGCATCGTCGACCAGGATCTGACGGTTGCCGATGTGGCGCGCAAGGCGCAGTGCTCGACGATCGCCGTCCTGGCCAAGTGGGACATCGCCGAGATCGACATCGAGGACGCGCGGGCGCGCCTCGCCGAACGGCTCCGCCAGCGCCCGCCGGTCCTGACGGTCTCGGCGAAGACCGGCCGCGGCGTCGCGCGCCTGCTCGACCGGATCGAGAGCCAGTTCGACAAGCACGCCGAACGGATTCCGACCGGGGAGCTGAACCGCTTCCTCGCAGAGCTGCGCGAGGTACGTGAGGCCCCGGCGCGGAACGGCCGGCGGCTCAACCTCCTCTACGGGACGCAGGTGCGTGCCCGGCCGCCGCGGTTCCGCTTCTTCGTGAACGACCCGTCGCTCGTGACGCGCGACTACGGCTACTGGGTCGAGAACCAGCTGCGTGAGCGTTTCGAGCTCGAGGGCGTGCCGGTCTCGATCGACTTTGTGCGGCGCAGCTAATGACTACGTGTGGGCGCCGGCTTCGAGGCCCGGCGCAGCTCGAACCGGTTCTCGCTGCGGCTGAGCAACCGCGCGATGTTCGCTCGGTGAAGCACGAAGATCGCGACCGCGGCTCCGGCGGCGAAGGCGATCACCGGCACTGAGGCGCCGAAGGCGACGGCGAACAGCGGGAGCGTCGCTGCCGCGACCATCGATGCGACCGAGGTGTAGCGGGTGGCGAGAAACGTGGCTATCCAGACCGCGCCGGCCGCCAGCGTCGGCAGCGGCATGAGCGCAAGGGCGACGCCGCCGGTCGTCGCGACGATCTTGCCGCCGCGCCTGAACCCGATGAACAGAGGCCGCCAGTGCCCGAAGAGCGCGGCGACTCCTGCCAGGACGCCGACGAGCTCGCCGCCGAGCCATCTTCCGAGCAGCGCGGCCGCGAAGCCCTTCCCGATGTCGAGGGCTGCGACGCCCAGGGCGATCTTGAAGCCTTGCGTCCGCCAGACGTTCGCGGCGCCGGTGCTCTGGCTGCCGACCGTCCGGATGTCGACGCCGCTCAGCAGCCGCGGCAGCCAGTAGCCCCACGGAAGGCTGCCGAGAACGTAACCGGTGAGGATCAAGAGGAAGTCCTTCATCAACCCAGTCATCGCGATTCTACGAAGTGACCCGCGCCTCGGCCGCAGGCGAGGACGGCAGCAACCCCTGCTCCTCCCACCAGGCGATCGTCCGCCGGAGCGTCTCCTCGATCGGCGTGTACCGGAGCCCGAGCTCGCGGCTTGCCTTCGACCCGTCGTAAGCGTGGCCGTGCGTGAGGGTGCGTGCCAGCTCGCGGCAGATGCGCGGCGTGTCCCGCTTCACCCATGCGACGGCCTCGGCCGCCGTGGCGACCGCCATCGCGAGCCATGGAGGCACCGTTCGCAGCGGCTGCTCGACGCCCGAGATCCGGCTCAACAGGGCCAGCCCTTCGCGCACGGTCAGGGTTGCCCCGCTCAGGACATAGCGCTCTCCCGGCTGCCCGCGCGCCGCCGCCAGCAGGTGGCCGGTCGTGCAGTCCTCGACGTCGACGAGGCTCAGCGTCGAGTCGACGACGGCCTTCAGGCGCCCGTTCAGGTAGTCGAGCAACAGCTTGGTCGAACCGGTCGCGCGGCCGGGGCCCTGCACAGAGGCCGGGTTCACGCAGACCACGTCGGCTCCGGTCTCTGCCGCCGCCGCGAGCACAGCGCGCTCGGCCTCGAACTTCGAGCGCTCGTACTCGGAGAGGAAGCTGCCGCGGTGCGGCGAGCCCTCCGACCCGACCGTGCCCTTGCGCTCGCCGAGCGACGCAGCAGACGACGTGTAGACGACCCGCGGGACGCCGGTCTGCGCTGCGGCTCGCACGACGTTCTCCGAGCCGCGGACGTTGACCTCGAACATCGGCGCGGGATCGCGGAGGCAGAAGGCGTTGTAGCCGGCAGCGTGGTAGACGAGCTCGCATCCGCGCATCGCCGCAGCAAGCGAATCGAGGTCCAAAACGTCGCCGCCTACCGGTTCGGCTCCCAGGTCGCGGAGTGCCGCGGCCGAGGCCTCCGAGCGCGCCAGCGCCCTGACATCCACGCCCTCACCGCCGAGCCGCTCGACCAGCGGCCGCCCGACCACGCCCGTCCCTCCCGTGACCAGAACGCGCACGGCTACCGCAACGCCGACGAGAAGCGCGTCAGGTATTCGACCGCCGACAGGACAGTGATCGCGGCCGCGGCGATCATCACCCACTCGTCGAAATACAACGGCCCGAGCCGACCGCCCCACCGGACGATCGCGAGAAAGATCGCGACGAACTGGACGTTGGTCTTCAGCTTTCCCCAGATCGAGGGCGGGAAGACGACTCCGTCGGCGGCGACGACCCCCCGTAGGCCGAGGATCAGCAGCTCGCGGCCAATGATGATCACGGCGATCCAGGCCGAGGTGCGGCCGACCTCGACGAGTGCGATCAGCGCCCCGGTTACGAGCAGCTTGTCCGCCGTCGTGTCGAGGAACGAGCCGAGCTTCGTCGTCACAGCCCAGCGCCGCGCCAGGTACCCGTCGGCGAAGTCGGTCATCGCCGCCACGGCGAAGACGATCGCCGCGGCCGTGTACGCGGATTGGTGGTCCGGGCCGGCCAGGATCAGCGCCATCACGGCGGGCACGGCGAGGATCCGCGCACCCGTCAGCGCAGGAAGGACGGTCCGCGGCGCGTCCGTACGGGCGATCACGCGGCCGGGCTCCGCGCCTGGTCGGGGACGCCCGCGAAAAGCGCTCGCACCTCCGAGGCGGAGGAGAGCTCAAGCGCCCGCTCGACCAGGTCGCGGGCGGTTTCCGAGTCGACATCGCGCACCGCCTGTTTGACGGCCGGGATCGCCGGCGCGTTGGCACTCAGCTCCGCGATCCCGAGCCCGACGAGCACGGGGACGGCTGCGGGGTCGGACGCGAGTTCGCCGCACACGCCGGCCCACTTGCCCTGGCCGTTGGCGGCCTCGGCGACCATTCGGATCAGGCGGAGGACAGCCGGATGCAGCCCGTCCGCGAGGCCCGCGACGGCCGCATTTCCCCGCTCCGCCGCCAGCGTGTACTGCGTCAGATCGTTCGTTCCGAGCGAGAAGAAATCGACCTCGGGCGCGAATTGCTCGGCAGCGAGCGCGGCGGCTGGAACCTCGACCATGATCCCGACCTCGAGCTCGATTGGCGGCAAGGCTGCGCGGACGTCATCGAGGACGGCACGCGCTTGCCGATACTCGTCGATCGTGGCCACCATCGGGAACATCACCTTGAGCGGATGGTCGGCCGCTGTGCGGAGCGCCGCCCGGAGCTGCGTCTCGAGAACGTCCGGCCGCTCGAGCGCGAGCCTGATCCCCCTGACGCCGAGGAACGGGTTCGCCTCCCGCCGTTGCGGAAGGTAGGGGAGGGGCTTGTCCGCGCCGACGTCGAGCGTCCGCAGGATCAAGGGGCGGCCGCCGAGCCCTGCCGCGATGCGGGTGTAGGCCGCGTACTGCTCCTCCTCGCTCGGCATCGAGTCGCGGTCGAGGAACAAGAACTCCGTGCGGAGGAGGCCGACGCCCTCGCCGCCGTTCTCGATCGCGGCCGGAACGTCCTCCGGCGAGCCGATGTTGGCGACCACCTCGATCCGGTGGCCGTCCCGCGTCAGCGCCGGCTCGGCGGCCGCGGCACGGGCGCGGCGGGCCGAGTCTTCGTGCTCTGAGGCCCGTTGCTTGTACTCCGCGACGAGCTCGTCCGCCGGCTCGACGTCGAGGGTGCCCGCGTCGCCGTCCAGGAGCAGCTCCGTGCCCTCCGGCACGTCGAGCAGCGCGTCGCCGAGCCCCACCGCGGCGGGGATCCCGAGCGAGCGCGCCAGGATCGCGCTGTGCGAGGTGGGGCTGCCGGCGGACGTGGCGATACCGAGTGCGAGTGCGCGGTCGAGCGACGCAGTGTCGGCGGGGGTCAGCTCGTGCGCGACCACGATTCCGGGGCCGCTCAGCGTTGCGGCAGCGCCGCCTGTGATTGCGGCAACCACCTGCCTCGCCACTCCCGTCAGGTCCTCGGCGCGCGCCTGCATGTACTCGTCGTCGAGGGCGCGGTAGTCGGCGGCGACCGTCTCGGCGGCGTCGTGCCAGGCACGCGCCGCGTTCTTTCCTTCCTCGAAGATCCCGCGGCGGGCGGGGCCGAGCAGCGCCTCGTCGTCGAGGAAGAGCAAGTGGGCGTCGAAGATTGCCGCGCTGTAGTCGCCGGCCTGCGCCGCGACGGAGTCGCGGGTGGCGCGGATCTCGGCCCGCACCTGCTCGCGCGCCCGCGTCAGCTCTTCCCACTCGGCCTCGGGATCGGCGGCCGAGGTGGTCGGCACCTCCGGCTCGGGTGCTCCGAAGTGACGTGCCGGGCCTGACGCGATCCCGGGTGCTCCCGAAAGGCCGGCCAGCGTGTGCTCCCCGGCGGGCGCCACCGGCGCCGGTGGCGGCGCCTCAGGGGCGACCCGCTCGTCGAAGTCGCGCCCGGCGAGCTCGGACAGCGCCGCGAGCGCCTGCTCGGCCTGCGGCCCACGCGCGGTGACGACGATCTCGTTGCCCTGCCGGATCCCCAGCGTGGCGACCCCGTTGAGACTGCGCCCGCTGGCCGGGCCGCGGCCGCTGGTCAGGTTCGTGACCTCCACGTCCGCATCGAATGCGGCCGCCGTCTGGACGAATCGCGCCGCGGGGCGGGCGTGGAGACCGAGCGGATTCCGGATCTCGAGCCGGAGCGTCAGGCCGTCCGTAGCCGGCGCCTCGGCCGGGACGGCGGCCGCAGGTTCCTCCGCGCCGAGTTGCGCCGCCTTCCCCTGCAGCCCGCCGCGCGCCTCCGCGGCGACCTCGGCGAGCGGCCGTCCGAGCCGGGCCGCGACGGCGGCCGCGACGGCCCCCTCGACGAGCGGCGCCTCGCAGAGGAGCACCTGCTCGCGTTCCTCGGACGCCAGCAGGTCGAGCGCCGTCTCGGCGCTGAGCACTGCGCTGCCGAGGTCCATCAGCACGAGCACGCCGTCCCCGGAATCCGCACGGACAATCGCCTCGGAGACGCGGACGGCGTCCGTCCCGAGAGCGCCCTCCTCGGCGAGCCCGCCGGCGAGCTCGATCTTCACGTCCGGGCCCGCCATCTCCGCGGCAAGCTCGCGAACCCCGGCGGCAAGCGTGCCGCTGTGCGAGACGATCACGATTCCGACCAAGTTACGCCGCCTGAAGGCCGTAGGCCCGGTGGAGGATCTCGACCGGGTGGACGGTATGGACGCCGGAGCCGTGCTCGATCTGCCACCGGCAAGTCTCGCTGTCGCAGGCCGCGACGTCTGCGTTCGATTCCCGCAGCAATCCGAAGAGCCGCTCGCCGACCGCCATCGAGATCTCGTACTTCTCCTTCTTCAGCCCGTACGTGCCCGCAATGCCGCAGCAGTCGGTGTCGAGCTCGATCGCCTGCAGCCGCGGCACGAGCGCGAAGAGGTCGAGGGCGGGCTTGCCGATGCCGTGGCCCTGCTGCTGGCACGGCGCGTGGTAGGGCACCGTCAGCTCCAGCGGCCGGAAGTCGGTGCGGAGCTCGCCCTGCTCGTGGAGAAGCAGCAGGAACTCGCAGAGGTCGTACATCACCTCGCTGACCGCGACGAGGTTTTCGTCGTTAAGTGCGAGGATCTCGCGGGCCTCGCGCTTCAGCATCAGTCCGCAGCTCGTCGAGTTCGCCACGATCGGCAGGCCCTCGCGGGCGTACGGGGCGAGGTTCGCGGCCAGCCGGCGCACGTAGGCGCGAGCAGCGGGGAAGTTCCCATTCGACTGCAGGGGCAGGCCGCAGCAGTCCTGCGGCGGGACGACGACGTGGAAACCGTTGTGTTCGAGTACTTCGACTGTCATCCGCCCGACCGCAGGCTCGTAGTAGTTCGTCCCGCAGTTGTGGAAATAGACGACCGTTCGCTCGGCCGGCGGGCTGACGTGCTTCCGCGCCCAGCGCTGGAAGGTGCGGCCGGCGAAGCGCGGAACCGCGCCTTTCCGGTGGACGCCCAGTGTCCGCTCGCCGAGCCACCGGAGCGGGCGGTTGCGAAGCGTCCAGTTCGCGAGCGGCGCGACCGGTGTTCCGAGGCGCCCCAGCACGCTCGGGCGGGCGATCAGCTGGTTCCGGAGCGGGACGCCGCGCTCCTCCCACAGCCGCCCCCGGGCGCGCGCGTTGATCTCGGCGATCTTCACTCCCTGCGGACAGACCTGCGTGCAGATCCCGCAGCCGGAGCAGTAGTCGACGGACGCGTCCGGCGAGGCGCCGCCCGTCCGGTAGCGCTCGGCCTGCGGCCCGACGTATTTCGGCCCGGGGAAGAGGGGCGTCACCTGCGCGTACGGACAGAACGTCTCGCAGATCGTGCACTTGACGCAGTGGTCGAGCGAGGCGCGGATGGGCTCGGTCACGACGGCCTTTCCAGGATCGCCTCGGCCGCGGCGAAGCCGGAAGCGAGGCTGATGCCGTTGCCAGAGGCCTCGCGCCACGGCACCGCGCCGGCCAGGGACGCCCCGACGACATGGAGGTTCTCGTAGACCGGTTCGCTCCCGCCGCTCACGGCACGCATCTTCTCGTCCACGGCGACCCCGGCCCGGGAGATCGGGTGCTCGTCGAAGTACTCGCGGGCCAGCCTGGGCTCGTCCGCGCCCGGCACGCCCGAAAGCGGCAGGTCGAAGACGGTCTCGCGAATCCGTCCGTAGTCGTCCAGCTCGAGGCCGCCCGAGGCGATGCCGCCGGTCGCCAGCACGAACGAGCCGGCCCGATAGGCGATCGGCCTCCCCGCCGTCTCGGTCAAGGCGGCCTCGACCCGGCCGCTGCTCGTTCGAACCTCGCCGACGGCGCTGCCGACCACGAACCGCCCGCGGGCACGGCGCAGGGCGCCGATCATCGTCTCGAAGACGCGCAGGCCCTGAACCGACGGCGGGAGGGTCGGCACCTCGAAGACGGGGTGCTCGAGCCTCTCCTCGAGCTCCTGCCAGACCTCCCGCGCACGGCCGACGCCGAGCACGGCAGGGAAGCCGACCACCTCTCCCGGGACGAGGCGGGGCTTCAGGTCGGCGACGACCGACGCCCGGAAGCCGGCGTCCTCGAAACGGCGCGCGAAGCCGAGGGAGCCGAGGTCCCGCTGCACCCCGAGCGGCGGCGCGAGCTCGACCGCGCGCGCGGAGACAGAGGCTCCGCCGGGCAGCTCCGCCCGGCCCACGTTGCCGGCGAGGTAGGCGGGATAGAAGTCCTTGAGTCCGCGCAGCCCGACAAAGACGAACCGGCCCCCGCGGCGCAGGTCGGCCGCCCCCATCGTCTCGGGCACGAGCGCGGTCGGCTTCGCGGCGCCGACTGCGGTCGGGACGAGGAGGTTCTCCTCGAGGCCGCCTCGGTAGGCGTGCCCGTGCAGGCGGTCGCGGAACCAGTCGAGAGCCGCCCGGATCAGGTCGACGGACAAGCGGCCGTAGGGATGCTCGCTGTGCGCGGCCGCGAAACCGGGCAGCTCCTGCGCCGCGCTCGCAACCACGCCGTCGTCGTAGCCGAGCACGTCGATGGTGGCGGGGGAGAGGTGGGTTGCGCCGACGCCTTTCGCGAGCACCGCGACGCGCTGCCCCGCCTCGGCGAGCCGGAGCGCGGCCGTGAGTCCGGCCAGGCCGGCGCCGATCACGACCGTGTCGTAGGCGGCAGGCTCCACGCGGGCGGCGCGCCAACCTGGGTCCGTCATTCGGGCAGGTGCTGGACGTCGAGCAGGCCCTGAAAGATCCAGTCGTCGAGCCGGGCCTGCCGGAACTGGTCGCCGTGGAGGATCGGCCGGACGCCCTTCCAGCGCTCCCGGAGGAAGTCCAGCAGCGCCGAGTTCGCCTCCTGCTGGTCGAGCTGCTCGAAGCCGTGCAGGATCCCCGCCGCCCGGTAGATGCAGAACCCGCCCTGGCAGGGCCCCATTCCGAGCCGGAGAACGCGCCGGATGTCGTCGATGCTCGTCGGCTGGCGCTGAGCGATCGCCTCGAGCAGGCGCTCGCGCGTGATCAGCTCGCACTCGCAGATGATCTCCTCCGAACCGGGCACCGGCTCGCGGGCGCTCAGGCGTGAGCCGAGGGTGTAGAAGCGCCCGTTCTCCGACCCCGGGAGCGGCTCCTCGTGTGTGCGAGTCGGCCGGTCGACCCCGAGCTTGGCGCAGACCGTGTCGACGGCGTGCTCTGCCATCAGCCGATAGGTCGTGGTCTTGCCGCCCGTGATCGAAACGAAGCCCTCGACGCCGTCGCGCACGGCGTGGTCGAGGACGGCGTGGGTGCGGCTGACGTCGCGCGTGTCGGTCACCTCGTCGCTCGCGAAGAGCGGCCGCGCGCCGGCCCAGACCCGCAGTGCGCGCGCTCGGCGGAAGCCCGGGACGAGCTTCTCACCCTCGTCCAGCATCTCCTCGACCTCGCCCTTGGTGATCTCGAGCTCGTCGGGATCGGCGACCCGAACGTCGGTCGTGCCGATCACGGAGACGGTCCGGATCGGGACGATGATGTCGCCGTCGCTCGGGGGCTTGCAGCGGTTGACCACCGTGTTCACGAGCCGGTGGTTCATCGCGATCATGATCCCCTTGCCCGGCAGGACGGTGACCTTGCAGCCCGCAAGCTCGGCGATCTGGCCGGACCAGGCACCGGCGGCGTTGACGACGATGCGAGAGCGGATCCGAACGTCGTCGCCCGTCTGCTCGTCCACGACGCGAGCGCCGACCACCTTGTCGCCGCGAACCTCGAGGCCGTCGACGCGGTGGTACGGAAGGATCTGCGCCCCGTGCTCGGCGGCCGAGCGGGCATTGCTCGAGACGAGCTTCCAGGGGTCGATCGCGGCGTCCGGGACCTCGAAGGCGCGCGTGATGCCGGGATCGAGGCGCGGCTCGCGGCGCAGCACCTCCGCGACCGAGACTTCCTCGACCAGCACGCCCGTCGCCCGGCATCCCTCGAAGAACGCATCCCCGAACTCCGGGTCGTCCCAGGGCGTCGAGACGAAGAGGCCGCCCGTGTCCTCGATGCAATCGGTCGCGATCCGGCGTAGGACGGCGTTCTCGACGACGCACTCCCTCGCCGCGACCGGATCCTTGACCGCGTAGCGCCCGCCCGAATGCAGCAGGCCGTGGAAGCGGCCGGTCGTCCCCGTGGCCAGATCGCTGCGCTCGACGAGCACCGTTGCGAAGCCGCGCATCGCTGCGTCGCGCGCGACGCCGGCCCCGGTCGAGCCGCCGCCCACGACGAGAACGTCCGTTTCGAGAGTGGCCACCTGCTACGCCCGAGTATCGCAAGGGCGGCCTAGCCCTCAGAGTCTGCTGGCAACCGCTCTTGGATAGGAGGGACTCACCCCGCAAGCGGTCTGTGCCAAGAACCGTTTATTGGGACAGTTCCTGTTCGGGGACAGTCCCTAAGGCCATGTCCGGGGTCTGACCCTAGACGGCCGCGAAACGGACCGAACGATCATGCAACTGCAACCGGTCTCCGGCGCGCCAGGCGTGGCCGGCTGGCCGGAATGGTCACGTCCGGGGTCAGACCCTGGACGTGGCTGTAATCGACGCACCGGCGCCAGTAGGCAGTCCCTGGACCGAGGGCCCGGCCGTGCGCCGGGCCCTCGGCGAAGGAGCTAGTCGAGCCAGTCGAAGGTCCGCGTGACGGCCTTCTTCCAGAAGCCGTACTCCTTGTCGCGCTCCTGCGGATCCATCTGGGGCGTCCACTCCTTGTCCTTGCCCCAATTGGCGCGCAGGTCCTCGACCTCGGACCAGAAGTCGGTCGCGAGCCCGGCCGCGTAGGCGGCGCCCAGCGAGGTCGTCTCCGCGACCGTCGGCCGGATCACCGGCACGTCGAGGACGTCTGCCTGGAACTGCATCAGCAGGTCGTTGTAGACCATGCCGCCGTCCACCTTCAGCGAGGTGAGCTCGACGCCGGAGTCGACGTTCATCGCGTCCACGACCTCGCGGGTCTGCCACGCGGTCGCCTCGAGCGCCGCGCGCGCGATGTGGCCCTTGTTGACGTAGCGGGTCAGGCCTGCGATGACGCCGCGGGCCTCGTTCCGCCAGTACGGCGCGAAGAGCCCGGAGAAGGCGGGCACGAAGTAAACGCCGCCGTTGTCGTCGACGGTCTTCGCCAGGTCCTCCACCTCCGGCGCGCTCGAGATCAGGCCGATGTTGTCGCGCAGCCACTGCACGAGTGCTCCGGTGATCGCGATCGAGCCTTCCAGCATGTAGACGGCCTGCTGGTCGCCGATCTTGTAGCCGAGGCCGGTGATGAGGCCGCTCTTCGACGGCACGATCTCGTTGCCGGTGTTGAGCAGGAGGAAGTTGCCCGTCCCGTAGGTGTTCTTCGCCTCCCCGACCGAGAAGCAGGTCTGGCCGAACAGCGCCGCCTGCTGGTCGCCGAGGTCGCCGGCGACGGGGACGCCCGAGAGGTTCCCTTTCGCCTCGCCGTAGATCTCGCTCGAGGCCTTGATGTCCGGCAGCATCGCCTTGGGGACGCCGAGGATCCCAAGGATCTCCTCGTCCCAGTCGAGCGTCTGCAGGTCCATCATCATCGTGCGGCTCGCGTTGCTGACGTCGGTGACGTGGACGCCTCCGTCCGCGCCGCCGGTGAGCTGCCAGATCACCCAGGTGTCGATGTTCCCGAAGATGACGTCACCGCTCTCGGCCTTCTCGCGGACGCCGTCGATGTTCTCCAGGATCCACTTGATCTTCGGCCCTGAGAAGTACGTCGCGATCGGCAGGCCTGTCTTCGGACGGAACCGGTCCTGACCGCCGTCGGCGGACAGCTCGTTGCAGATCTGGTCCGTGCGCGTGTCCTGCCAGACGATCGCGTTGTAGACGGGCTCGCCCGTCGACCGGTCCCAGACCACCGTCGTCTCGCGCTGGTTGGTGATGCCGACGCCGGCGATGTCGGAGGCGCTGACCTTGTCGAGCCCCGCCCCGACGACCTCCTGCGTCCGCTGCCAGATCTCGTTCGCATCGTGCTCGACCCACCCCGGCTTGGGGTAGATCTGCTCGTGCTCCTTCTGGTCGACCGAGACGACCTGCCCGCTGTGGTCGAAGACCATGAAGCGCGTGCTGGTCGTCCCCTGATCGACTGCCGCTGCATATTCAGCCATTCGTGCCTCCTAATCCTCAGGTGGTGATTCCGCGCCCGCGCGGCCGCCCCAGGTGGCGGCCGCGGTCTCGAGCAGCATGTGCGACGACGTGGCGCCCGGGTCCTGGTGTCCGGCGCTTCGCTCTCCGAGGTAGCTGGCGCGGCCCTTCCTGGCGACGAGCGGGGTCGTATCCCGCATCCCCTGCCCGGCGGCCTCGGCCGACGCGGTCAGGGCATCCTCGAACGAGGCGCCGCTGTCGAGGGCCGATCTGAGCCCTTCGAGGCCTGGGAGCAGGGCGTCGAGCATCGTTTTGTCGCCCGGCTCGGCCTTGCCGCGGGCCTCGACGCCCTTGATTCCGGCCTCGAGCTCGGCCGCCCAGTCGTCGGGGCCGAGCTCGGGCTTCCCCGCCGCGGCCGTGCCCCTCTGCAGGAACAGCGTCCCGTCGAGGGGCCCGCCCGCGCCGCCGACGGTCGACACGAGCGTCATGCCGACCGTCTTCAGCAGTGCGCCGATGTCCTGGTCGCCGGCGGCCTCGTCGAGCTTGCCGACCACGGCCGACATGCCGCGGTTCATGTTGATCCCGTGGTCGGCGTCGCCGATCGCCGCGTCGAGCTCCGTCAGGTACTCCTTCTTCGCCTCGACCTCCGCGGCGAACGCCCGGACCCAGGCGAGCACGTCGTCGTAGGACACGCTCACGCGAGCAAGGTCCTTGGTCGCATGAGCGCTGTCCACCGTCGCCTCACGCGCCCCATCTGAGACCCGCGGTCTTGACGGGGGCGTCCCACAAGCGCGTCAGCTCTTCGTCGAGCTTCAGCAGCGTGATCGAGCAGCCCGCCATCTCGAGCGACGTGATGTACGGCCCGATCAGGTTGCGGGTGATCTTGATCCCGCGGCCGTCGAGGAACTTCTGCAGGTCATTGAAGACGACGTAGAGCTCGATCAGCGGCGTGCCGCCCATGCCGTTGACGAACGCGAGCACCTCGTCGCCCGACTCGAACGGAAGGTCCTCGACGATCGGCGTCGCGAGCCGCTCCACGATCTTTGCCGACGGCTCGAGCTTGACCCGCTCGCGCCCCGGCTCGCCGTGGATGCCGATGCCGATCTCCATCTCGTCGTCGCCGAGCTCGAAGGTCGGCTTCCCGGCGGCGGGAACGATGCACGACGTGAGCGCCATGCCCATGCTCCGCCCGTTGGCGTTCACCTTGCGGCACAGCTCCGCCACGTCGGCGAGTGGACGACCGTCCTCGGCCGCGGCGCCGCAGATCTTCTCCGCGAGCACCGTCGCGCCGACGCCGCGCCGGCCCGCCGTGTAGAGGCTGTCCTGCACGGCGACGTCGTCGTCGATCACAACGGCCTCGACCTCGATGCCCTCGCCTCGGGCGAGATCGGCCGACATCTCGAAGTTCATCACGTCGCCGGTGTAGTTCTTGACGATGTGAAGGACGCCGGCACCGCCGTCGACGGCCTTCGTCGCGTCGAGCATCTGGTCAGGGGTCGGCGACGTGAACACCTCGCCGGGGCAGGCGGCATCGAGCATTCCCTGCCCGACGAAGCCGCCGTGCATCGGCTCGTGGCCCGAGCCGCCGCCCGAGACCAGCCCGACCTTGCCCTGCACCGGAGCATCGGCCCGAACGACGACGTTCGGGCCGAATTGGACGCGCACCAGGTCTGCGTGGGCTGCGGCGAGCCCCTGCAGTTCCTCGGTGACGACGTCTTCTGGGTTGTTGATCAGCTTCTTCACGGCGTCTCCTCAGGTGGAGGCGCCGCCGGCCTCTCCTCGACGACTTCGCCCACCTCTACAACATCCGGAGCGGGGGTTGCACCCCGGGCAAGCAGGCTGTGACGGATGAAGACGTCGTAGACGACAGCGCCGATGACCGCACCGCAGATGGGCGCGACGATCGGTAACCACCAGTAGGTGTGGATGCTGCCGTAGTGGCCCGGCAGCGCTACCCCGTCCCAGCCGGCGAAATAGGCGAAGAGCCTTGGGCCGAAGTCGCGCGCCGGGTTGATCGCATAGCCCGTGTTCGGGCCGTACGACATCCCGATCGCCGCGACGACCAGTCCGATGAGCCACGGCGCGAGGTTCGCCTTCGGCGGGATGTTGAACTCGTCGATGATCGCGAGGATGATCCCCATGAGTAAGGCGGTGCCGATTAACTCGTCGATGAACGGCCCGACGTTATTGTGGAAGTACGGGGCCGGGAACGTCGCAAAGATGCTGTACGAGGCCACCGAGTTCGCCGAGCCGCGGACCGAATGCGTCACGTGCTCGTACGACTTGATCGCGTCCTTGTAATTCAGGTACACGAGCGCGGCGGCCGTGAACGCGCCGGCCACCTGGGCCGTGATGTAGTGGGGCACTTTCTTCCACGGGAACCCGCGGCGGGTCGCCAGCGCAACCGTCACCGCCGGGTTGATGTGTGCGCCTGTGATTCCGCCGGCGACGTAGATGCCGAGCACGACCGCCATGCACCAGCCCCAGGTGATCAACAGCCAGTCGCCCGACGCCAGGAAGATCGTCGAGTTCGTAGCGGCGCGGCCCGACTGGTTCAGGCCGGCCACCGCAACGGCGACAACGCCGTCGCCGAACGCGATCAGGACGAACGTCCCCAGGTACTCCGAGAGGAACTCCCCCCAGACCGTCTTTCGCCAGGCGGCACCTGCGCCCACGGTTTTGTGCCAACCCCCCTGCATCCCTCTGGGGTCAATCGCTGTTTCCGACACCTCCACCTCCCTCTCTCGAAATGCGGATTTCGGGCAGGTCCGCTCGAGACGCGGAGGGAGTGCGGCTCCCGCAGCAAGGTGCTGCGCCCGCGCTCCAGCGGCACGGTGCAGCGGGGTGACTAACGCACCTGGATAGGCCGTGTCAAGTCGCGCGGCCCGTCAGCTGGGCCAGACGTCGATCGCGTAGAGGCGTCGAAGCTGCCTCGCAAGCTCGTCGTCGCCGCCGATCAGAAAGAGGTCGTAGGGGTAGGCGTGCTGCGCGCGGAACCCGTTTTCGCGCGCGAGGATGCGTCCCCAGAGCGAGACGCGGCCGATCGCGAGCGGGCAGCCCTGGCGCAGCGGCGGCAGCTCCTGGTACGGCCGCCCGTAGTGCTGGCGGACGCCGGTGTAGCGGCGAAGCAGGTCCTCGGCGAGCTCGCGGGTTCTGAACGCGTAGATCCCACACTCGTGGCCCTCAGCCGGCGCGGAGGCGCCGTGGGTCGGGCACTCGGCGGTGAAGCGCCTGCGTGCAGGCCAGCTGACGTGGTGCCAGGTGAAGGACTCGAGCCGGTGCGCGTCGCCGTGGGGACGGACGTGCCAGAGGCGCCAGCCGACGATCGGGTCCGTGTGCAGTTCTGAATTCATGCCGGCACGGTCTCCTTCACCGGCTCCTCGACGGGAGCGGGCGCGGGTACCGGCTCCTCGAACGGCGAAATCTCGATTTCATGTTCGGTGTCGGGTGCACCGATGTCCATCTCTGCCTCCTCGCAGACGTGCCGCACCCGCTGTGATCGGCAGTTCGAGCCAGAAGCTACAGAGTGGTTCGGACAGAAGCCTGTGTGGGAAACGTCAGGAATTGGCAGGAAATGCCGAAAACCTTGACGGAGGAAGTGTCCTGAGCAAGCGTTGGCGCATGAGCAAGAAAGCGCGTCGGTTTCTGGCCGTCGGGGCCGCTTTCGCCGTCCTCACGGTGGTCGCCGGCTGTGGCGGCTCGACGAAGAGCAAGGCGGGCGGTGGGATCGGCGGCTCCGGAGCCGAGCTCGTCACCTCGAATGCGCTCGCGTACGCGTCGATCGACGGCGACCTCAGGTCGAGCCGCTGGCAGCAGCTCGACAAGCTGCTCCAAGAGTTCCCGATCCGCGACCAGCTCCTGACGAAGCTGAAGAACGCGCTCGCCGAGAAGGACATCAACTACGAGCGGGACGTCAAGCCCGCCCTCGGCTCGGAGCTCGACGTCGCTGCCGTCGGCGGCGCGGGTGGCGAGGAGCCTTCGTACATCGCCTTCACGAAGCCGGACTCGCTCTCGAAGGCGAAGGAGCTCGTCAACAAGCTCGCCGGCGGCTCTCCCACCGCGACGCGGGAGGTCGACGGCTGGCTCGTCGTCGCCGACAAGGAGGCGATGATCGACGCGGTGCTCAAGGGCTCGGGGCCCTCGCTCGCGGACGACTCGGCGTTCAAGGCCGGGTTCGGCTCCCTGCCGGACGACGCGATCGCCAAGGCGTACGCGAACGGCCCGCAGCTGAACAAGCTCGTCAACTCGCTCTCGGTCGCCACGACCGCGGCGCTCGACACGTCCTCCCAGCCCCAGCTCGACTGGCTCGCGGCCTCGCTCGTTCCCGAGGACAACGGCCTCAAGCTCGAGGTCGACGTCAAGAGTCCGAACGGGGCGGACCTCGCCGGCGACCCCTACTCGTCGAAGCTGATCTCGGGCGTTCCCGCCGACGCGATCGCGTTTCTGAGCTTCCACGGGACGGGCGCGACGAGCCAGCTCGACAGCCTCAAGCAGAACCCGATGTTCTCCATGGCGCTGGCGGAGATCGAGCGGGAGCTTGGAATGAGCCTCGATTCGCTCTACGCGCTGTTCGATCACGAGGTGGCCTTCTACGTCCGCCGTGGCCCGGGCTTGCCTGAGTTCTCGCTCGTGCTCGAGGAGCCCGACACCGAGCAGGCACTCACGACGCTCGACCGCCTCGGGGTGCGGATCGCGAAGCTCGCGCACGCACAGCCCGGAACTGAGCAGCAGGGCGGGCTCGAGGTCAAGACCCTGAACTTCGGCCCCGTGACGGTCCGATGGGCCGGCTTCGACGGACGCGTGCTGATCACGACGTCCCCGACCGGGATCGACGACTACCGGTCGGGCGGCGACAAGCTCGCCGACGACTCCACCTACAAGGACGCACTCTCAACGGCCGGCGCACCCGACCAGACGCTCGGGCTGATCTACGTGAACGTCGGCGACGCAGTCGATCTGATCAAGAGCTACGCCGGCCTCTCCGGAGACAAGCTGCCGCCCGACCTCCTCGAGAACCTGAAACCGCTCCATTCCTTCGTCGCCTACGGCGATCGGAACGGAGACGTCACGAAAGGGACCGCCTTCCTCGAGATCAAATGAAACGGTTCTGGGCAGGCGTAGTCCTCGCGGCCGTCGCGGTGGCGGCCGGCTGCGGAGGCAGTAGTGGCGGCGGGTCGCTGCCGGACGGCGCGGGCATCGCTCCCGCAACGTCGATCGCATTCGTGTCGGTCAATACCGACTTCTCCTCCGACCAGTGGAGGAAGGTCGCGGACCTTGCCGGCCACTTCCCGGGGACGCCGAAGCTGATCGCCCAGTTCGAGAAGCAGACCGGGCTCAGCCTGCTCGATGTCGAGCCTGCGCTCGGGCCCGAGACTGACGCCGTCTGGCTCGACGCCCGCAACAACGGCGACGACGTCGTCGTCGTGACGAAGCCCGACAGCAAGGAGAAGCTGGACACGCTGCTCGAGAAAAGCCGCTCCAAGGGCGAGGCAGCGACACACACCCTCCAGGTCGGCGACTGGGTCGCGATCTCGGGCTCGGCGGCGCTGCTCGAGCGCTTCAAGACCTCCTCGGAGGGCGACAAGCTCTCAGGCGACGGCGGCTTCAAGCACGCGTTCGAGAAGCTCGATGCCGACTCGTCCCTGCGCGCCTGGGTCCGCGGCGATTTCGTCCAGACGGCGATGGACAGCGGCCTGGCAGCAAGCGGCGCTCCGCCGAGGCTGACGCACGACGTCGGCGATCTGAAGGCGCTCGTGGGCGGTGCGAAGGCCGAGACCGACGGCGCCAGCGTCGAGCTCCAGGGGTTGATCGACCCGACGCCGGATCCCGCCACTTTCAGCCCGTCGCTGCCGGACGACATCCCCAGCGGCGCGCTCCTCTACGTCTCGACGACGCATCTCGACACGCCTGTGCGGACGATCTTGCGGCTCGTCGGGGAGAGCAAGCCGAGCTTCGAGACGCAGCTCGGCCAGGTCGAGAGCGTGCTCGGGCTCTCGCTCGAAAACGACATCTATCCCCTCCTGCGGGGAGAAGACGCGCTGGCCATCTACCAAGGAAGCGGCACGATCCCGCGCGTCCTCTTCGTCCAGAAGGTGGACGACGAAGAGAAAGCGTCGACGCTGCTGAAGCGGTTCGGCGCGATCGCGCAACTCGGCGGCAGCGTCCACGTCGAGACGATTCAGCTGGCGGGCGAGAGCGTCCAGAAGCTGACGGTTTCGGGCACGACTCCGGTCACGATTTACGACGGCACGGCGAAGGGAAAGCTCTTCGTCACCAATGCCGAGAACCTCGCCGAGCAGACGATCAACGGGCCCACAGACAGCCTCGGCGACGACCCGCTCTTCAAGTCGGCGCGCGACGCGGCGAACATGCCCGAGAAAGTCGCCGCCTTCGCGTACGGCGACCTCCAGGACGGCCTGCCGCTCGTGCTTCGTCTCTCACAGCAGTCGGGCAACACGGTCCCTCCCGAGGCTCTCGAGAACGTGAGGCCGCTGCACAGCGCCGTCGTTTACCTCGTCAAGGACGGCGACGCGCTGCGGATTTCCGGCTTCCAGACGATCAAGTAGCCTTGGCGCCCGTGCCGCGCGAGTACCAGTTCACCTCGGAGTCGGTGACCGAGGGCCATCCCGACAAGGTCGCCGACCAGATCTCGGACACCGTGCTCGATGCGGTGCTCGCCGACGATCCGGCGGGACGCGTTGCCTGCGAGACCCTGATCACGACCGGCCTCGTCGTCGTCGCCGGCGAGATCTCGACCGAGACGTATGTAGACATCGCGGCTCTGGTGCGGAAGAAGATCGCCGAGATCGGCTACACACACTCCGAGTGGGGTTTCGACGCAACGACCTGCGGTGTCGTCGTCGCGATCGACGAGCAGTCGCCCGACATCGCCCAGGGTGTCGACGCCTCCTACGAGGTGCAGCACGACCCTGGCGACGACGACCCACTCGACCGGATCGGCGCCGGAGACCAGGGGATGATGTTCGGCTACGCGACGCGGGAGACGCCGGAGCTGATGCCGCTGCCGATCATGCTCGCGCACAAGATCTGCAAGCGGCTCGCCGAGGTCCGGAAGGTCGGCGAGCTCCCGTACCTGCGCCCGGACGGAAAGGCACAGGTGACGGTCCGATACGAGGTGGACGAGCACGGCCGCGAGCGCCCGGTCGAGATCGAGCGGATCCTCGTCTCGACCCAGCACGCCGACGGCTGCGATGCGGAGACGCTGATCAAGCCCGACCTGATCGACCGCGTCCTCCGCCCGATCCTGCCCGCCGACCTCTACGACGAGAGGCGGCTCGAGGAGCGCGACTTCGTTTACGTCAATCCGACCGGCAAGTTCGTCCTCGGCGGCCCGATGGGCGACACCGGCCTGACCGGCCGCAAGATCATCGTCGACACCTACGGCGGCGCGGCGCGGCACGGCGGCGGCGCGTTCTCCGGCAAGGATCCGACCAAGGTCGACCGCTCCGCCGCCTACGCGGCCCGGTACGTGGCAAAGAACGTCGTTGCCGCCGGCCTTGCCGACCGGTGCGAGATCAACGTCGCCTACGCGATCGGCGTCGCGCACCCGGTCTCGATCGCCGTACGCACGTTCGGGACGGAGGCCGACGGCATGAGTCCCGAGCGGATCGAGCAGCTCGTCCGCGAGCACTTCGACCTGCGCCCCGCGGCAATCCTGCGCGACCTCGACCTGACGCGGCCGATCTACGCCAAGACCGCCGCGTACGGCCATTTCGGCCGCGACGACCACGACTTCACGTGGGAGCGCACGGACAAGGCGGACGCGCTGCGCGCGGCCGTCGGCAACGCAGCCGCGGCAGCCTCGATCTAGGCAGGGACTGTCCCCGAACGGGGACTGTCCCAGCAAACGGTTGGGCTCAACTCTCGGGCCGGACGAAAAGGCCCGCTGCGGCCTTCTCGCCGATCGCCTTCTCGGCGCCGTCGACCCGGACCGTGAACTGCCCCGCCGCGGGCTCGGCCGCCTGAAGCTTGAGCTCCGTTCCGGGCGTCAGGCCCTGGTCGTAGAACCAGTGCAGGAGCTCGCCGTCGTGCTCGGCGAGGCGGACGATCGTCGCCTGCGCGGGCGGCTCCAGGTCGGCGAGCGGCGCGAGCTCGGCGTTCTCGGCCTGCTCGGCGTCCGGGTCGACCGGCCAGCCGTGGGGGCAGCGCGCCGGATGGCCGAGCTTGTCGTCGATCCGCTCGACCATGTCGTCGGAGAAGGTGTCGCCGAGCTCGTCGGCGTGCACATGCGCCTCGGCCGCGGTGTAGCCCATGAAGTCGGTCAGCAGGCGCTCGATGATCCGGTGCTTGCGGACGACCTTCTCGGCCCGCGCCCGGCCGGTGTCGGTGAGGATCGCCTCCTTCCGCTCGCCGCGCTCGATCAGGCCTTCGGCCTCGAGCCGCTTCAGCATCTCGCCGGCCGAGGCGCGGGAGACGCCGAGCATCTCGGCGACGCGCGAGGCGAGGGTGGGGGACCCGCTCGACTGCGGCCGGTACTCGCCGATCGGGAAGGCGAGGAAGTAGATCGTCTCGAGGTACTCGTCGACGGAGTGGCCCTGGGCCATCGCCGCCAACTGTAGTCGCCCCTTCTGTAAGGTGACCCTTACAACATGAGCACCACCCAGACCCTCCTGCTCGGCGCGATCGCCGGCCTGACGATCTTCATCGGCCTGCCGATGGGCAGGATGCGCGGCCTGTCGCCGAAGCT
>JBQCGP010000034.1:0-7715 GCA_051955535.1 Gaiellaceae bacterium
CGCCGTTCCGGTCTGAGATGCGAAACCAAGTCTTCCCGTCGGCGCTCGGCTCCTGGGAGTGGACGAGCACGCCGGCGTCGAGTAGCGGTTTGAGCGTGGGCGGTCGAGGGTCGAGCCCTTGGAGAATCCAGCGACCCGCGAACTCTTCCGACCGGTAGTCGAGGCAAGCACGGATCGCGCGGAGCCACGTGGGGTCCTCTCTGGCGATTGCCATCACGGCCTCGTAGCCATTCATGGCAACGATCGTAGCCGCGGGTGCTCACGCTCGCCGCCGATCTGCAGCTTGAACCGGTGCCGACACGAGGCGTAGGGTCGGCGGCGGTCGAGGGGGTTCGGCCGTCGAGCCTCACCGGCCTAGGGCTAGGAAGAGGCCACCGGGTCTCAAAACCGAGGAGGTCAGTATGAAAGATTTGCTGCTGGCTCGTGCGTGGACGGCGATTGCCGCAGTCGCCGTCGCGGTCGCAGTCGCGGCCGGCGTTTCGTATGCCGCCACGAGCGGGTTCACCGGACATGCGGCGTCTTCAAGCCGTCTGTATGCGTGTGTCCTGGGCGGCGTTGAGCGCAACGAGCTCAGCCTGTCGTCGGCCAGCGCCGCGTGCCCCAACGGCGAGCAGAAGATCTCTTGGTCTATCAAAGGGCAGCGCGGGCCGCGGGGACGTCGAGGGCCGAGCGGCAAAATCGGAGCACCGGGCCAGAAGGGAGATACCGGAGCACCGGGCCAGAAGGGAGATACCGGAGCACCGGGGCCGAAGGGCGATACCGGAGCACCGGGGCCGAAGGGCGATACGGGGGCACCGGGGCAGAAGGGGGATACCGGAGCACCGGGCCAGAAGGGCGATACCGGAGCGCAAGGCAACCCGGGCACCCCGGGCACGAACGGCGTCGGCGTCGACGCGCTGTTCGGAGACGGCTCCGACGGCGATGCGACGATCAACAGCGCAACCACGCTGACCGCCGACGCCTACTACCACAACCTCACAATCGCGGCAGCGCAAACCCTCAATCCCGGCGGGTTCAGGATCTTCGTCAGTGGCACGCTGACGCTCGATGACGGAGCCTCGATAGCGCGCAACGGGAATGACGCAAGCGGTTCTACTCCCGGCGCCGGGCTAACTGCCGGCACGCTGGGCGGCTCAGGTTCAGGTGTAGACGGCAGCACCGGCAATTGCGGCGCACCCGCGGTCGCGGAAACGCTCGGAGGGCGCGGTGCTCAGTCGTTCGGTGGTGGAGCCGTGACGCCACCGTCAGCCTCCGAGGGCGGAACGGGTGTGTTCAGGTCGGCCCTTGGAGCGATATCAGGTCGGACAGTTGCGGGCAATCTCGTCACCGGCGGCTCAGGCGGCAGCGTCGTAAGCGGCGTCTGTGTCGCCGGAGAGTCAGGAGGCGGCGGCGGCGGCGGCGTCGTGGTGGTGATTGCGCGCACCGTGTCGGTCCCGAACGGAAGCGCGACGATCGCTGCCAATGGCGGGGCCGGCGTGTTCAACGGGGCGCGGATCTCAGGGGGTGGTGGCGGAGGTGTGGTCGTCGTCGTCAGCACGGTGACGCAGCCCGCTGGCCTGACGCTGGCTGCCGCAGGCGGGTCAAGCGACGGCTTCCCAGCGGGTGGGGCGGGTAACACGTTCTGGCTGAACTGATCCAGCGAAGCGGCTGAACGGAGACGGTAGGAGAGTAGGGCCGGCCGGCGAGACGGGAGCGCTGCAGCATTTCCCATCCGGCCGGCCCCGATTGAACCTACGCCAGAGGACGAGCGCCCGCTAGACGCTCATCCGGGCGGGTCCTCGACGACCAGGACCGGAGGTGATCGGCGTCGTTGTCTCGGACATCGACTACTCGCAACGTTTTGCCGGCACCAAGCGGGATCGGGTCGCCCGAGCTCCAGTTTGGGACCGCGCTCGTCAGCGTCGGCGGCTCTGCCGGCGCGCCGTCCGTCGTCTCGAGCCTGAACAGAAAAGCCATCCGGTCTCCTCTCCGGGGCCGGACGGCGCGGCCCGGAGTCTAGCTTGCCGCCGCCGCCGCCTGAGGAGCGGCGGCGAGCCGTGAAGCCCGCCGCCGCTCATAGTCATTTTCTAGTCAGGGTGTCTGTCCGCTTACGCGCAGTCCCAGACGATGTTGGTGAACCCAAGGCCGCTGCCGTCGGTGATGGAGGTGTCGATGGTGAAGTACTGGATGTTGTTCGACGTTGAGGTGACCGACAGCGTGGCGACTTGGTTGGTCGACTCGGAGTCGGTGCCGACGAGCGCGTCGGAGGCGTCGTAGGCGTTCAAGGTCAACGTGAACGTTGCGAAGTCGTCCGTCTCGGCGTCGAGCTGCACGCTGCTGACGGGGTTTGTGAACGAGACGCGGAACGGAGTGGCGTCACTGCCTGTGTACAGCACATGGGCGCCGTCGGGGAAAAAACCCGCCCAGTCAGTCCCCTGGATCGCGATCCCCGGCGGGGCGAACCTATTTCCGCCATACGAAGGGATCGTGCCGCCCGCGAACGTCGCCGGCGTCGAGCCGTGGGCGTCCTCCGAGAAGTTCTCGCTCCCTGCGGTGCAGGGCGGCTTCTGCACGATCGTCCCACCTTGCGCGCCGAAGCTCACACACTGTTCCTCGCTTGTGAACTGCGTCCCGTCCGAGCCCTGGAGATTCATCCAGCCGCCCTTCTGACACAGCTTGGCGTTGGCGCTGTTGCCTCCACCTGCGTTCGCGGTCGCGACACCAACCGAGAGCGCCAGCGTCAATGTTGCGACGGCAACTAGCCAGATGCACTTGCGCATGTCCCCCTCCTGGTCGTCTGACACGTACGAGCTGTCGCACCGAGGGAGGTCGCTGGCCGCAAGCCACATCGACAAGGCAGTTGGCAGCTCGCGAAGGATCATCCTCCCGCCGCCTGTCGAGGTCAAGGCCGAGCCGCGAGCCGCCGACTCAGCCGCGAGCGGCCAGCCGCGGAATCGTTTCGACCGGCGCGCTAGTTCGGCACGGCACTGGTCAGGGTCGGCGGATCGGCAGGAACGCCGTCCCTCGTCTCGAGCCTGAATAGAAACGCCATCTGGTTCTCCCCTCCGAGGCCGGACGGCGGATCTAACTCTACGCGCGTGGCCTAGATGCCCGTCTCAGCGCCTGTACGGAACCACGGCCATCCACGAAACTTGGCCCGTGGACATCCCCGAGACGCGTTACGCGATGAGCGGCGATGTAGCTATTGCCTATCAGGTCGTGGGCGAAGGGCCGTTCGACCTCGTCTGGATACCGGGAGCGGTCTCGAACGTCGAGCTCGGCTGGGAGCAGCCTCCGCAGGCGCGGTTCCGTCGGGCGCTCGCCTCGTTTGCACGGCTGATCCTCTTCGACAAGCGCGGCACGGGCCTCTCGGACCGCGTTGCCGGCGTCTCCGATCTCGAGACGCGGATGGACGACATCCGCGCAGTCATGAAGGAGGCCGGCTCGCCGCGCGCCGCGATTGCGGGCGACTCGGAAGGGGGTCCGATGGCGATCCTCTTCGGGGCGACCTTTCCGGAGCGGACGCACGCGCTCGTGCTCTACGGGACGCTGCCACGGTTCGTTCGCGGCCCGGGTTTTCCGTGGCAGCCATCGAAGCAGGAGTACCTCGCGGAGGCGGCGGAGCTCGCCGGGATGTGGGGCAGCGAGGAGTACGCGCGCGCGATTCTGGAGTTCGACGGCGAAGAGCCGACGCCGGTACGGGTTGCGGCGATGGCACGTTATTGGCGTCAGAGCGCGAGCCCCGGGCGCGGTCTTGCAGCTGAAGCGTATGAACGCTGAAATCGATGTCACAGCCGCTCTTCAGACGCTGCAGGTTCAGACGGCGGTCGTGCACCGACAGGCGGATTACATCCCGATCGAAGGGGCGCGCTGGACGGCCTCCCAGATTCCCGGCGCGAAGATGATCGAGCTGCCCGGGGGGCCGCATGTTCCATACTTAGGCGACTGGGAATCCGTCGTCGCCGCAATCCGCGACTTCCTCGAGCCGATCTGCATGAGCGATCGTCCGGTCGAGCACGATCGAATGCTCGCAACGGTCTTGTTCACGGATATCGTCGGCTCGACGGCGAAGGCGGCGGAGCTCGGTGATCGCGGCTGGCGTGAGCTGCTTGCGCAACATCACGCGTCGATTCGCCGCGAGCTCGCGCAGTATCGCGGCGTCGAGCTCGACACCGCGGGCGACGGCTTCTTCGCACGATTCGACGGGCCCGCGCGCGCGATTCGCTGCGCGTGTGCGATCACTGAGGCGTTGCGCGCGCTTGGAATCGAGGTGCGCGCCGGCCTGCACACGGGCGAATGCGAGCTCGTGGACAACAAGGTGGTGGGCATCGCTGTGCACATCGGCGCGCGCGTCGCTTCCCTTGCCGGACCTGGCGAGGTACTCGTTTCGAGCACCGTCAAGGATCTCGTTGCCGGCTCGGGAATCGAGTTCGAGGATCGAGGCGAGCACCAGCTCAAGGGCATTTCGGAGGCGTGGCACCTCTTCCGCGTTGGTGGGTCACCAGAGATCGCACTCGATCTGCCGCGACCTGGCTAGATCCTGATCGAGCGTGGCTCCGAACGAGATCGAGCTCCACTCGGTGCTGGACTTCGCCTGCTTAGCCTGAGAGCCGGTAGCCCGTTGCGTAGCTGATGAGGTCTAGCCGAACAAGAGAATGAGCGTGCCCGGACCGAACCAGGGCGCACGAGTCGGTCGTCTCGGCTTGTGTAGACAGAGCTTCAAACGGGAAAATCCCCCTGAGCGAGCCGACAGGTACTGGGCGATGCGCACCAGACGCGGCGTACATCGCTTGGTAATTTTCCTGGGCGAGCCCGTCGGCTCGCTTTCAAGGGCTTGGGCAAACGCTAACGCGATTTAGCTGTGTGTTCTGCGAGCGTTTCGTGTGCGTTCGCCCACACTGCTGAGCCTCTCTGGAGCACCGCCGGGAACGGCTGTGTTCCCGGGGATCGCACCGCCACCGCTGACCCGCCCGACGATGGGCCGGCCGCGAGCGCGGACCTTGCGAGGGGCCCCGCGTAGGGGTTCGCGACGACTTCCTCGACCTCTTCGCAGCCGCTGCCTCGTCGACTGCCGAACGAATAGGGATCGGCCGAAACCATGGGAGCAGATGACGGTCCTGGGCCGCTTGCCGCACATCGGAAATGACGCGCCTACTTGCTGATCTTGGTCAGTTTCTACAGATTTTGCTATCCGGACAACACCTTATCCTTGCAATCCGTCCAGCGATGTTCAGACAGAGCCCGCCTTCCTGACCTCGCGCGAGGTCCCGGGCCTGCTCCGCTGCCGGCGACAGGCGGTCTATGACCGGATCTCGAAAGGCTCGATTCCGGCCGTGAGGCTGGGCATGAAGCTCGAGCAGTGGGCTCTCGGCTGGCGCCTCGAGGACGAAGCATGAGATGCGGCCGCTACTGCCGGTGCGGCGCTCAAACCGCGCCCGCCCTGGCCGCATCGAGCAGATACCCGTCGGTCCGCTCAGTTAACGAGAAGATCGAAGCTATTGCGAAAGTTTCCGCAACTTGCGGGCGAAGGCCTTGGAGAGGCGGCTGAACGGCGTTAGGGTCTCGGCTCCCTCTCCCAGGGACCTCGAGCGAGCCGACAGACGTATCACCCAGGCGGCGGGCGCGCGCATCAGCCGAGGCTCATCCTGCCGGCTCGTTCGAGGTGTAATCGAGACCGCTCGAGCGCCGACCCGCCCTTAAGTGGGGCCGGAGGGACGCCACACCCCTAAAGGGAGATGCGGGGTGGGCTCCATGTGGAGAGAGAGCCGCATGGAGCCACTCCGACCCCATCAAGATCGTCTCAGCATCTCGGACTCATGCCCATGATCTAAGCCGGTCATTTTTGAAGACCACACTGGCCTAGCTCGACGCACCTAGTCGCTCATCCGGCCATGTCCTCGACGACCAGGATCGGCGGCTCGTCGGCGTCGACGTCTCGGACGTCGAGCACGCGCAGCGTCCTGCCGGTGCTCAGGGGAATGGAATCGACGTCGGCTGTCTCGAGTCTTATGTGAACGGCTGCTGATCGATCGTCTGCAGCAGCAGGCCGAGCAGTTGTGCGATCGTCACCGAGCGGACTCCCCTCGTCCGGACCTCGCGGCTGCCGTTGATCTCATAACGATTGCGACGGCCGATGCGCGTTCTCGTCAGGTAGCCCGCCCGCTCAAGCTCGCACACGATCTCGAAGGCTGTCCGTTCGGTGATCCCAACCGAGGCGGCGATGTCTCTCAGCCGAGCATTTGGGTCAGCGGCGATGCAAGCCAGCACATGGCCGTGGTTGGTCACGAGGCTCCAGTTGGGCGATGTTTCGCTGGATTTTGAACTCATGAATTTCCTTACTATAGTTGTGGTTCCAACATATAGGCGGGGGGTGATAGGAGAAGGGAAAAGATGGCAGGTAGACGAATCGTCTGGTTCGTTGCAGCGGCCGCCTGTGCGCTCGTGGGAGCGCTCGGCGTCATCGGCGCATCGGCGGCACCACCCCACGAAGCAGACGCCAGCTCGGTGACGCAGTGGAACCTCATTGCGGCCAATACGCTCGCCGGGCTTCCGCAGCCGGCAGGCGGAGCAGCGCCGGCCTCTCAGATCAACATGGGGATGGTCCAGGGGGCCGTGTACGACGCGGTCAATGCGATCACGCCGAAGCATCACCGGCCATACCTTCTGAAGAGGCGGTTCGGAAACACGGCGTCGGATGAAGCGGCGATTGGGACGGCCGCGTACCTGGTTCTGACGAACATCGTCGAGACCGTTCCTCAGAGCATCGCGTTCCCCACGAGGGGAAGTGTGCTCGCCTCGCTTGCGTCGCAGTACGACGCTTCGAAGAACGCGATTCCCGACTCGCCGTTCAAGAATCAGGGAATCGCTGCCGGGACCGCGGCGGCGCAGGCCGTGATCGCTGCGAGGCAGGGCGATGGACGGTTCGGACCGTCTCAGTGGGTGCCGAACAGCGCGCCGGGACACTGGGATCCAGTGGCTCCAAACGGGGCGACGGTCCCAGACCCCACTCCCTGGGTGGGGGGCGTCGAGCCGTTCCTGATGCAGAGCTCGTCGCAGTTCCGAAGCCCTGGTCCCCCTGCGCTCACCAGCGCCGCCTGGGCGGCTGACTTCAATGAAGTGAAGGCGCTCGGCGGCGACGGCGTTGTGACGCCCTCGACCCGTACGGGTACCCAGACGTACATCGCGAAGTGGTGGCAGAGCAACCCGATGGCGAGCTGGAACGACGTTGCCCGCCAGCTCATCGCCCGGAACGATCTCGACGTTTCCGACGCGGCCCGTCTTCTCGCGATGGAAAACCTCGCGGCGGCGGACGCGGCGATCAACACCTGGAACAACAAGTACCACTTCGACTTCTGGCGGCCGTTTCAGGCGATCCGCAAGGCGGCAACGGACAACAACCCCGCGACTTCGCCTGACCTGACGTGGACGCCGCTGATCTCGGCGCCGTACCCCGAATACACCTCGGGACACCTCGGGCTCGACAGTTCGCACATAGGCGTGCTGCGGATGTTCTTCGACGACGCGCCCGCGGGCGGCTACCAGATCACGAGTAGTTTCGTGAATCCCGGCGGGCCTGCGACGCGTACGTTCGGCAGCTTCTCGCAGGCGCTCGACGAGATCGTCGAGGCTCGCATCTGGGCGGGCCTCCACTTCCGCACCGCGGACGTGCAGGCGGTACTGCTCGGAACGAACGTCGCGAACTACGCAGCTGCGAACTACTTCGAGCCCGTGGGCAA
>JBQCGP010000035.1:0-23000 GCA_051955535.1 Gaiellaceae bacterium
GCGTGGGGCCGGCCGGCCGCCCCGCCCCCCCGCGCCCGCCCCGCCGCGCCCCCGGCCCCCCCGCGGCGCCGCCCGCCGGGGGCCGCCGCCCCGCGCCCCCCCCCCCCCCCCCCCCCCCCCCCCCCCCCCCCCCCCCGCTTCCGGGTCCCGGCGCCGCGGACGTGCTCGACCAGCGCGGCCAGCGCCGGCCGCAGCCAGCCCTCGTCGGGATCGCGCAGCGGGACGAGCGACCGGCCCCCGCGCTCGACGAACAGGGCCGGCTCGCCACCGAGCAGGACAACCTTGGCACCGGCGACCCTCGCCGCTCTGGCCCCGGCTCGCTTCGGCCACGGCAGGGCAGCTCCGTACGGCTGCGCCGGGTCGGCGGCCGCGAGCACGAGCGCGTCCGGTTCCTCGTCCTCGCGAGGCCGGAGCTCGCGTAGCCGCTCGACGGCACCGCCGAGGGCGAACTGTGCGCCGCCGAGGCCTTCGACGAAGTAGCCGCGGCGGCAGAGGCCGAGCGTCTCGAGGGCCTTCAGTTCCCCGTAGACGGCGCCGTATCCGCCCGTGATGCCTTCGGCGCGGACGCTGTCGCGGGTGACGATTCCGTGCCGCTCCAGCAGCAGCTCGGCCAGCGCGCGCCGATCCGGGCCAGGTCCGGGGTCAGACCCCGGACGGGTCCCGAACAGACGGTCCGTCTGCGACCAGCGCCCTTGCGTCGCCGTGATCTCGCCGGCGCGGCGCCGCGAGAAGCGGCGCGGCCGACGCTGCGGCTTGGGGACTCCGTAGCGGCGGCCTGCCCGCAGCGGCTGCCAGGCATCGTTCGTGACCTCGCCCGCCCAGACGAGATCCCAGAGCGCCGGCAGTGCCTGCTCCGTCTCGAGCTCTGTTTCCCGGAGCAGGTCGAACCAGAAGAGCGCGGAGCGTTCGAGCGCGCCGCGCAGCCGATCGTGGAGCTCGCCCTCCGGCCTGTCGGCCCCCGGCACCTGCCCGAGCACCGGCGCGTCCTCGCGGAAGTAGAGCGCAACGCGGTCGGGCCCGGCCCCGACCCAGACGACCTCGCCCGTGGCGCAGAGCTGGTCGAGCTGGGCCGGCTGATAGCCCGGCACACGTCGCGGCAGGACCTCGGACTCCCAAAGGGAGACCGGCAGCGCGAGCGCCTGTAGGGGGACGAGGGCTTCGCGGAGCGTTGCGCGCCGGTCGATCCCATGCCAGCTCGGCAGGAAACGCCCCAGCGACGCCTGCTCCGCGGGCTCGACCTCCTTACGCAGCGCCGCCAGCGAGGCTCGACGTAGCCTCCGCAGGACTTCTGGATCGCACCACTCGCGTTCAGTGCCGCCCGGCCGCAGCTCGCCGCGGACGAGCTGCTCGTCGCGCTCGAGCTCCTGAAGTATGGGCTCCACGTCGGTTCCGAACCGCTCGTTCGCCGCGACGGTCGTGAACGGCCCGCGCCCCCTTGCGTAGCGCAGCACGAGCGCCCGCAGGGGCTGCTCGCCGCCCTCCAAGTAGACGTCCGGCAGGCCCGCAGGCGGCATCACGCCGAGCGCATCGCGGTACCGTCCAGCGTCCTCGGCGGCGATCAGCCGCTCCTCTCCGCCGATGCGAACCTGAAGCGCCCGGCGTTCCGCGACGAGAATCGCGGCGAAGGCCTCGTCGTAGGCGCCTGGTGTCAGGTCGCCGCGAAGCCGCAGGAGGTCGTGCAACTCGTCCGGGTTCCGCGGAGAGCCGCGGAGCTGAGCCTCGACCTCCTCGACTGCGTCGCGATCGAGCAGGTCCCGGAGCTCGTCCTGGCCGAGCAGCTCACGCAGGAGCTCGCGGTCGAGCGAGAGCGCCTGTGCCCGCCGCTCTGCGGGAGGCGTGTCGTCCTCGTACATGTACGTGGCGACGTAGTCGAAGAGCAGCGACGCCGAATATGGCGACGCGGACGGCGTCTCGACGTCGACGAGGTCGATCTGCCGGGTGCGCAGGCCCTGGAGCAAGCGCTTGAGCGCCGGCAGGTCGAAGACGTCCTGAAGACACTCCCGGTAGGTCTCGAGCACGACCGGAAAGGCCGGGTACTTCCGGGCCACCTGGAGCAGCGACTGCGCCTTCAATCGCTGCTGCCAAAGCGGCGTCCGCTGGTCGGGCCGCCGCCGCGGGATCAGCAGCGCCCGCGCCGCGTTCTCGCGGAACCGTGCCCCGAAGAGGGCCGAGTCGCCGACCTCGTTGACGACCAGTTCCTCGATCTCGTCAGGGTCGATGACGACGAGGTCGCTCGGCGGTGCCGCGTCGGCGTCGGGCAGGTGGATGGCGATCCCGTCGTCCGACCAGATCGCGTTCGCGTCCAGGCCGAGCGAGTCCCGTACTCGCGCCGTGAGGGCAAGCGCCCAGGGGGCGTGAACACGGGCCCCGAACGGCGTCAGGATGCACAGCCGCCAGTCGCCGATCTCGTCGCGGAAGCGCTCGACCACGATCGTTCGATCGGAAGGGAGCGCACCCGTCGCCGCTGCCTGCTCGCTCAGGAACTGGAGCAGGTTCTGCGCCGCCCGCTCGTCCAGCGAGTGCTCGTCTCGGAGCTTCGCAGTCGCCTTCGCGTCCGGCAGGGCGGTCAGCTCGCGGCAAACCGCGCCGACCGCCTCGCCCAGCTCGTACGGGCGTCCGATGCCCTCGCCGCGCCAGAACGGCACGGCGCCGGGCACGCCGGGCGCCGGCGACACCAGAACCCGGTCGCGTGTGATCTCCTCGATCCGCCACGTAGACGCGCCGAGCAGGAACGTCTGGCCGGCGCGCGCCTCGTAAACCATCTCCTCGTCGAGCTCACCGACACGGCCGCCGCCGTCCACGAGATGGACGCCGAACAGCCCGCGGTCGGGGATCGTCCCGGCGTTCGTTACCGCGAGGCGACGCGCTCCCTGCCGGCCGCGCACGACCCCCGCTGTGCGGTCCCAGACGATCCGCGGTCGCAGCTCGGCGAACTCGTCAGAGGGGTAGCGGCCGGCCAGCATGTCGAGCACGTTCTCGAGCTGCACGCGCGACAGCTCGGCGAACGGGTACGCGCCGCGGACGAGGCGGTGGAGCTCGTCGACCTCGACCTCCTCGTCGGCGCAGATCGCGACGATCTGCTGAGCGAGCACATCGCGCGGGTTGCGCGGGATCGCCGTCTCTTCGATCGCACCCTCGCGCATCCGCTTGGCGACGACGGCGGCCTCGAGGAGGTCGGCGCGGAACTTCGGGAAGATGCGGCCCTTCGAGACGGCGCCGAGCTCGTGGCCGGCGCGGCCGATCCGCTGGAGCCCCCGGGCGACCGACTTCGGGCTCTCGACCTGGATGACGAGGTCGACGGCCCCCATGTCGATGCCTAGCTCGAGCGACGAGGTCGCGACCAGACAGGGGATCTCACCCTTCTTGAGCAGCTCCTCGACCTCGACCCGCTGCTCCCGCGCCAGCGAGCCGTGGTGGGCACGTGCGATTTCCACTGGAGGCGGAGGCGCCGGCGAAGCCGGCACCTCCTCTGAAGCGGCGCCGCGAGCGCCGCCTTGGGCGAGATCGTTGAGCCGCAGCGCCAGCCGCTCGGCGAGTCGCCGGTTGTTGACGAAGACGATCGTCGAGCGGTGCTCGGAGACGAGCTCCAGGATCTTGGGGTAGATCGACGGCCAGACGGAGTTGAACGAGCCCTCCTCGGGCACGGTCATGTCGTCCAGCGGCACGACGATCTCGAGGTCGAGCTCCTTGGCGCGCCCTGCGTCGACGAGCTCGATCTGACGGCCGCCACCTGAGACGAAGCGGCCGATCTCCTCGAGCGGCCGTTGCGTCGCCGAGAGGCCGATCCGCTGAACCGGCTCGCCGACGAGCCGCTGCAGGCGCTCGACCGACAGCGCGAGGTGGGCGCCGCGCTTGGTGCCTGCGACGGCGTGCACCTCGTCCAGGATCAGCGTCTGGACGCCTCCCAGGATCTCGCGCGCCTGCGAGGTCAGCATCAGGAAGAGCGACTCCGGCGTCGTGATCAGGATGTCGGGCGGGTGGCGGAGCATCCGCTGTCGCTCCTTCTGCGGCGTGTCGCCGGTGCGGACGGCGACCGAAAGTTCCGATCGGAGGCCGGCAAGCGGCCCGCGGAGGTTGCGCTCGATGTCGTAGTTGAGCGCCTTCAGTGGGGACACATAGAGAAGGCGGAGCCCTCTCCCAGGGTCGGGATTGAGCCGGTCGATCCCGTACAGGAAGGCTGCAAGCGTCTTTCCCGAGCCGGTCGGCGCCTGGATCAGCGTGTCGCGGCCACTCGCGATCGCCGGCCAGCCGAGCGTCTGCGCGGGCGTCGGCTCGGCGAACGTCCGCTCGAACCAGGCACGCGTCTCGGGACTGAATGGCGCCAGCGGCTCCACGCCGCCAGCCTAGTCGCCGGTCACTTCCCCCCGTAGACGAAGTACAGGGTCATCGAGATGGCGAGCAGGATCACGACGATGACGCCGACGACCAGCGTGATGCCGGTGATCGCGATCAGCGGCGTGCGTGCGCTCTCCCCTATCTCCGCCTCCTTCTCGAGCGCCTTCGCGGTCTCGATCGGATGCTCGATCTCCTCGACGACGTGCTTCAGCTTGTCGACGGGCTCATGCACTTCTCCGAGGATACTCGCGTGCGATGCGCGTAAACGTGAAGGGGATCAGCGGCTCGGGCAAGACCACCTTCGGGCGCGCTCTCGCAGGGCGGCTCGGCGTACCGTACCTCGAGCTCGACGCGGTCCACCACATCGGGCCGAACTGGACGGAGGCGACCCCGGAGGAGCTCCAGGCGTCCACGCACGAGTTCATCGCGGGCGCGCCCGATGGCTGGGTGATCGACGGCAACTACGAGGGCAAGCTTGGCGACCTGGTTGTCGAGCAGGCCGACTTGATCGTCTGGCTCGACCTTCCACTGCGAGTGTCGCTTCGCCGCCTCTGGCGCCGGACCCACGGTCGGCTCCGCGACAAGGTCGAGCTCTGGGGCGGCAACCGGGAGAGCCGGCGCGCGGCCTTCCTGGGGTGGAATTCGCTCTTCGTCTACGCCGTGCGGTCGTGGTTTCGCCACAGGCGCGAATTGCCTCGCAGGTTCTCCGGCGACCCGCGACTCGTCCGGCTGCGCTCCCCCGAGGAGGCACGTCGATGGCTCGAGCGCCAGTGAGCAGGAGTAGTCTCTCGACCGTGGCTACCGCCACAAAGCCAGACAAGCTCTACTTCACCGGTAACGACGACGCCGACTCGCTGATCGCGCAGGACCCGTTTGCGCTCGTGATGGGCTTCGCGCTCGACCAGCAGGTTCCGGTGCAGACGGCGTTCAGCGGGCCGCTGAAGCTGAAGCAGCGGCTGGGAACGCTCGATCCCGGCAAGGTCGCGGCTACCGATCCAGCCAAGCTCGAGGCCGCCTTCCGTGAGAAACCGGCGATCCATCGCTTCCCGGGCAACATGGCCGGCCGCGTCCAGGAGCTCGCGGCAGTCGTCACCGACGAGTACGGAGGCGACGCGTCCCGAATCTGGACCGAGGCCGCGGACGCGACCGAGCTGCGGCGGCGGATCTCCGGGCTGCCCGGCTTCGGCGAGATGAAGATCAAGGCGTTCGGCGCCGTGCTCGCGAAGCGGTTCGGCGTCGAGGTGGCGCAGGAGCTCGCGCCGAGCCACCCGACGCTCGGCGACGTCGACTCGTCCGAGGCGCTCGCCCGCTACCAGGCGATGAAGCGCGAGCACAAGGCGCGGCTCAAGGCCCAACAGGGGTAAGGCCGATACACGGCGGGATGCGCACCGCCGCCCGCATCGCCGTCGTCTTCCTCGTCGCCGCCGTTCCCGGATCGGCAGCGGCACTGCACCTGCCTGGAGCGCCGCGCTGCTCGATCTTCCCGCGGTCGAATCCGTGGAACCAGCGCGTGGACAAGCTGCCGGTGGCGGCGAACTCGGCGACGATGATCCGCTCGATCGGCCTCGACTCCGGCCTCCACGCCGACTTCGGGTCGGGGACGTGGGACGGTGGGCCGATCGGGATTCCCTTCGACGTCGTCACGCGCGCGACGCCGCGGACGAAGGTCTCGTTCGAGTACGCCGACGAGAGCGACCACGTCGGCTACCCGATCCCCCGGCGTGTCCACATCGAGTACGGAAGCGATCATCACGCGCTGCTGGTCGACCGCAACGCCTGCCGGCTCTACGAGCTTGGCGGCCTGCAGCGGACTGGCGGGCGTTGGCATGCCTGGGCGGGCGCTGTCTGGAGCCTGCGCTCGAACCGGCTGCGCCCTGCCGGCTGGACGTCTGCCGACGCCGCCGGGCTCCCGATCTTTCCCGGCCTGGCACGCTGGGACGAGGCGCGGCGCGGCGTCATCGACCACGCGCTGCGGTTCACGGCGGCGCGGACACGGCGGGCATATGTCTGGCCGGCGCGCCACTACGCGAGCTCGTCGACCGATCCGTCGCTGCCACCGATGGGCCTGCGCGTGCGCCTGAAGGCGAGCTTCGACGTGCGGCCGTTTCCGCGCCAGGCGCGCATCGTCCTCGTCGCCTTGAAGCGCTACGGGATGCTCCTCGCCGACAACGGCTCCAACTGGTACATCAGCGGCGCCCCGAGCCCCGGCTGGTCGAACGACCAGCTCCACACGCTCGGCCGCGTGCAGGGCTCGGATTTCGAGGTCGTGGACGCGTCCTCGCTGCGGCCGCGCTAGCTGCCCGCCCGGCCGAGATCCTTCAGCGCGACACGCGCGGCCGAGTAACCGCACATCCCGTGGACGCCCCCGCCCGGCGGCGTGGAGGCCGAGCAGAGGTAGACACCCTCGAGCGGCGTGCGATACGGGACGAGCCTGCGCACCGGCCGAAAGAACAGCTGGCCGAGGTCCATCGCCCCGGCGTTCAGGTCGCCGCCGACGAGATTGCGGTTGTGGGCCTCGAGATCGGCAGGCCCCATCGCGTGCCGCGCGAGCACGAGGTCGCGAAAGCCGGGCGCGAACCGCTCCACTTGTGCCTCGATCCGCTCGGTCATGTCGAACGGCGAGCCGTTCGGAACGTGGCAGTACGCCCACGCCGTATGCTTCCGGGCCGGCGCCCGCGTTGGGTCGAACAGGCTCGTCTGCGCAAGTAGGACGAACGGCCGCTCCGCCGGGCGGCCGCTCCACGCGCCCCATTCCGACGCAGAGATCTCGTCGAGCGAGCCGCCCAGGTGGACGGTCCCGGCACGACGGCACTCGGCGGCGCGCCAGGGAATCGGCCCGTCGAGCGCCCAGTCGAGTTTGAACGCTCCCGTCCCATGCCGATACGAGCGCAAGCGGCGGGTGTAGCGCTCGGGGAGCCGACGGCCGACCAACCGCAAGAGCTCGCGCGGCACGACGTCGCACATCACGACGTCGGCCCGCGGCATCGACTCGACCGGGCTCGACGTCCTGATGTTGCCGCCGAGCTCGCGGAGCTTCGCCGCCAGCGCGTCGGCGAGCCGCTGCGAACCGCCGCGCGGGAACGGCCAGCCCACCACGTGGCCGAGCACCACCAGCGCGAGCCCGAAGCCGGCGCTCGGCCGCCGTTCGAGCGGCAGCATCGAGTGGGCGGCGTGACCTGCGAACCACGCGCGCGTTCGCCCCTCCGCGAACGACTCTTCCGCGAGCGAACGCGCCGGGGCCAGCGCAGCCCTGGCCGCCCGGGCCAACCCGCGCGCGCCGAGCCGATCGCCGAGCCGGAGGACCGCCCGGGGGGTGATCGGATGCGGCCCGACCAGCACCCGCTCGACCTCGCGCCAGTGGTCCACGAGCGGCTCCACGAGCCCTCGGTAAGCGAAATCGTCGCGCCCGAGCGCGGCGGCGGTCGCCGCCAGGCCGTGCTCGAGCAGGACGGCGCTGTCGTCCTCGAGGGGGTGCGCCGCCGGCGCGTCCGGATGGATCCACTCGACGTCGAGGTCGAGCGTCCGAAAGAGCGGGGAAGCCCGGGCGAGCGGGTGGATCGACGAGCAGACGTCGTGGACGAAGCCCGGCAACGTCAGCTCGGCCGAGCGCAGGCCGCCGCCGATCTGCGGCTCCGCCTCGTGCACCTCGACCTCCAGCCCCGCGCGCGCCAGGGTGATCGCGGCCGCGAGCCCGTTCGGGCCGGAGCCGATCACGGCGGCGCGTTTCACGCCAGGCGAGAGGCCTCGTAGGAAGCAGGGACTATCCCCGAACGGGGACTGTCCCATCGACGGTTATTGGGACAGTCCCTGCGGGACCCTCCCGGCAACCTACTTGTCCTCGGCCGCGGCCCGGAGCTTTCTAAGCGCCGGTCCCAGCGCCTGGCCCCCGCGCAGGACCGGCTCGAACAGGTCGCCGTGCTTCGCGACGCGGTCGAGCGCCTCCCGGCGGCCGAAGTCGCGCGGGCGCACCTTCTCCGTCAGCTCCTCCCAGTGGAGCGGGGTCGAGACCGGCGCACCCGGCTTCGGCCGCACCGAGTAGACCGAGGCGATCGTCTTGCCGTGGCCGTTCTGGCGGTGATCGACGAGAACTCCACGGCGCTTCTTCTTGAGCCATTCGGTCGTCACGAGTCCAGGATTCTCGTCCTCGAGGCGCCGCGAAAGGCGTTCGGCGAACTCGTACGTCTCGGGGTATGAGTACCGCCGCGCGATTGGCAAAAGAACGTGAATGCCGTCGGCGCCACTCGTCTTCACGTACGAATGCAGCTCCAGTCTTTCGAGCGCCTCCCGGATGAGGTGCGCAACACGGATGGCTTCCGCGAAACCGTTCCGGGACTCGGGCGGGTCGAGGTCGAAGAGGACGAAGTCGGGCCGGTCGGGTTTGTCCACGCGCGAGTACCACGCGTTCATGTCCACACAGTTCATCTGCACCATCCAGACGAGCGCGGCGGGCTCGTTGACGAGCGTGAAGTCGACGAGGCGCGATTCCCCCTCGCGCGGCCAGGTACGGAAGCGTCGCGTGGGGATCCACGACGGCTTCCCTTTCGGCGCCTGCTTGTGGAAGTAGGGCCGCCCGCGAATGCCGTCGGGATAGCGCTTGAGCGTGAACGGCCGGTCGCGGAGGTGCGGGACGATCGCGTCCCCGATCTCGGCGTAGTACTCGGCGAGGTCGCCCTTCGTGACGCCGTCGTCTGGGAAGAGCACCCGATCGGGGTGCGTCAGCCGAACGTGCCGACGGCCGATGCTGATCTCTTCATCGCTCACGACGAGAGCCTTGTCCACGTGAGCTTGTGTTTGATCGGAAGCCTGTACGTCCGTGCGAGCAGCGGCCGGGCGCGCTCGAGCAGCGCGGCGCGCTCCTCGCTCGGCAGGGCCGCGAACGAGCTCGTGGTCGAGTACAGCGTCAGCAGCTCGTCCGGAGCGACCGTCAGCTGCTCCTCGACGCGCTCGCTGCGAAGCGGCTCGAACGGCGAGGCGGTGAAGGCATCTTCCCATGGGGGGCGGCGCTCGGCCCGGAAACGCTCGTACGGCTCGCGCAAGAGCTCCTGCGCAGCCGCGGGGAGGGGTGGCTCCGTCTCCCACCAGTGAGACCCGACGAGCGCGAGCCCGCCGCGCGGCCTGAGTACCCGAGCGAGCTCGGCGATGGCCTCCGACGGGTCGAACCAGTGGAAGGCCTCGCCTACGAAGACCGCGTCGACGCTCGAATCGTCGAGCGGAATCGACTCCGCGCTGCCCTCGAGCGCTCCACCGTGCACCGCGCGCATCCGCTCGTCGGGCTCGACGGCGACGACGTCTGGGAAGCGGCGCCTGAGCTCCAAGGTAAGCCGGCCGGTGCCCGCTGCCAGGTCGAGGACACGCGCCGACGATCCGAGCTCGAGCACCCGCTGTGCACGGTCGAGCAGCTCGGCGGAGTACGGCGGCCGGGCGCGGTGGTAGGTCTCGGCGACGTTGCCAAAGCTGAGACGGAGGTCAGGCAAGACGCGTCCAGTAGGCGGCTGTTTGGATCGTCCAGCGGTACTCGCCGTCTGGAACGAGCTCGCGCAAGCTCGCCGCGAGCTCGACGCGGTCGGCGTCCGGCAGCGAGGCGATCGAGCTGACGGACAGCATGTTCGCCACCCACTGGTCGCGCGTCCGCGTCACCCACCGCTCGAGCTCGGCCTCCCGCAACGGCTCGAACCCGGCCTGCGCGACCGGTTCGCGCCAGAAACCTGAAAGCACCTTGCCGATTCCGGGCGAGCCGCCCTTCGCGAAGGCGGCACTCAGCACGCTATCGACCTCCTCAGTCATCGGCGGCTCGGGATCGCCGAAGTCGACGTTGAAGAAGATCGCGAGCCCGCCCCGCGGACGCAGCACCCGGACGATCTCGGTGACGGTCTCGTCGCTCGCGTACCAATGGAAGGCCTCGGCCGTGAAGACGGCGTCGACCGAGTCCTCCGCGACCGGGATCGCTTCGGCACGGCCAGCGAGTGCCTCAGCATCAGGGACGACCTCCTCGAGCACGCCGCGCATCGCGTCGTCCGGCTCCACAGCGATCGCTCGCCCGAACCGCGGGACGAGGTCGCGCGTCAGTTTGCCGGTGCCCGCCCCGAGGTCGAGCACGGTCGAAGCAGGCCCCAGCTCGAGGTCGGCGGCGACGCGGTCGATCAGCTCGCCGGGCCACACCGGCCGCCCGAGCTCGTACTCGCGAGCGGCGTTTCCGAACTTGTCCGGCGGTGCTTCTCGCCTAGCCAACGGCGGCCAGGGGTGACAACCGCTGCTCGCGCACCATCTCGCGCGCGATCACGAGCCGCTGGATCTGGTTCGTGCCCTCGTAGATCTGGGTGATCTTGGCGTCGCGCATCATGCGCTCGACCGGGTACTCCTGCATGTAGCCGTAGCCGCCGAGGATCTGGACGGCGTCCGTGGTCACGTCCATCGCGACATCGGTGCAGTAGAGCTTCGCCATCGCCGAGATCTTCGTCAGCTCGGGCGCTTCGACGCCGTCGTCGATCATCTGCCCGCACTTGTAGAGAAGCCCGCGGGCGGCCTCGCACTTCGTCTCCATGTCGGCGAGCGTCGCCGCGACCAGCTGGTGCTCCGCGATCGGCTTGCCCATCGTCTCGCGCGTCTTGGCGTATTCGAGCGCGTAGTCGGTAGCCCCCTCGGCGAGGCCGAGACCCTGAGCGCCGATCCCCGGCCGCGAGCGGTCGAGGATCCGCATCGCGATCCGGAAGCCCTCGCCCTCCTCACCGAGGAGGTTGTCCGCCGGCACGCGGCAGTCCTTGAAGAACAGCTCGCCGGTCGTCGAGCCCTTGATCCCCATCTTCGGCTCGATCCGCCCCACCTCGAACCCAGGCGCATCCGCCTCGACCACGAAGGCCGAGAGTCCCGCGTGGCCGGCGGCCGGGTCGGTCTTCGCGAAGACGAGGTAGAGCCCGGCGACGCCTGCGTTCGTGATGAACCGCTTGGAGCCGTTGATCACGTACTCGTCGCCATCGAGCCGGGCCTCCGAGCGCATCGCCGCCGAGTCCGACCCCGAGCCGGGCTCGGTCAGCGCGTAGGCGGGCAGCCACTCGCCGCTCGCGAGCTTCGGGAGAAAGCGCTGCTTCTGTTCCTCCGTCCCGGCGAGCTTGATCCCGAGCGAGCCGAGCTCCTGGACGGCGAGAATCAGCCCGCTCGTCGCGCAGACCTTCGAGACCTCCTCGATCGCGACGAGCGTCATCAGCGCGCTTGCGCCCGCGCCGCCGTAGGCCTCGTCGAACATAACCCCGAAGAGGTCGTGTTCGCGGAAGAGCTCGACGACGTCCCAGGGGAACTCGGAGCTCTTGTCGATCTCGGCCGCGCGCGGCGCGATCCGCTCGCGGGAGAGATCGCGGACCAGGTCTCGGATCTCGCGCTGCTCGTCGGTCAGCGGTTCGTGGGACACGCGGCGATTGTATTGACGGGCTCAATCGAGGCCGCTTTTCTGCCGATAACGAAGCCGCAGTGACCTCGCGGCTTCCCCTTCTTCTGATTCCGCTCCCGGCGCTGGTCCTCGGCGCGCTGGTCGCAGCCGGACTGCTTTAGCCCGAGTAGTCGAACGTCGACTCGTACGCGCAGACGCCGCGGTACTCGAATGCGAGCGGCCCCGTCTCGACCCGGAGCTCGTCGACCACGAGCTCGCGGCCCGGCCGCTCGTGGCCGGGAATGACGCAGGTCACGGTCTCCGGCCCCGCATAGGGTGCCGAGACGAGGACGGAGACGTTCCGTCCGGCGCGAAACCAGCCCCTGCCGGATGTGTGGTCGATCTCGATTCGCGCCGGCTCGAACCCGAGCGGATCGCTCGGCTTACACGCCCAGGGGAAGTGGTCGAGGACGGTGCCGCCGAGCGCCCCCGAGAAGATCCGCCACAGGGTCTCGCGCTGCTCGTCGTCCGCACGCTCGTCGACGAACATCGCGTAGGTCCAGGGCGAGCCTTCGACGTCGTCGCTGTAGCGCGTCCCCAGCACGACGCCGAAGCCGCTCACGTGAATGCCGTCCGCCGACCCTTCCGTTATCGACCAGGAGAGGGCGCCGTCGCAGATCCCTTGGGTGGAGCGCCCGCCGGGAAGGCCGTCGACGCGGCGGCACGGGCAGGGCGCGTCGCAGTTGCAGGACTCGAGGTAGGTGCCACGGACGCGATACGCCACGCCGTCAGCCCATCATTACGTGCTCGGGACATGCAGCCCGGGCACGGAACCGGGGGCCGCAGCGACCCAGATCCCCAGGACGACGAACGCGGCCGCCGAGACCAGCGCGAATCGCTCTCCGTATGGAAGGACCTTCTGCACGAGGATGATCAGGGCGACCGCCGCCATCCACGTCAGGCTCATCACGCCGAGCGCGAACAGGGCGACCATCAAGCCCGAGCAGCAGCCGACGCAGAAGCGGCCGTGATCGAGCCCCATCCGCACCGCACCCGACGTTCCGTTGCGCCAGCCCCCGAGGACGAAATGCAGCGGCGAACGACAATGGCGCAGGCAGAGTTTCTTCAACGGGGTCAGCTCGTAGAGACCGGCTGCGACGAGGGCGCCGGCGGCGACGTACCGGCCCGCGTGGCCCCAGGAGAGGAAGCTCGGCGCCGCCTCCTTCGCCACACGGTAGGCGCCGTAGGCGAGCAGGCCGTAAGCCGTCCATGCGATCAGGTATCCGGCGACGAAGGCCGCGGTGCCGATGCGGCCCGCACGCCGCTCGTCCTCGACGCGCGCGTACACGGTCACCGTCGGGACAACCGAGGGCAGCATCATCGCGGCGGTCATCGTCACCCAGACGCCGACGTACCAGCCGAGGCCGCCGAGGTCGGTGCCGGGCCCGGCGTCCATTCCTCGCATGCTGCGATAGGTGACGATCCAGGCGACGAGCGCCGCCACCAGCAGCACGGCGGCGACGTTCGTTTCCCGAGGGAGCGCACGCTCTCGCGGCTCGAACCAGGACGGCACGGGCGCTGATGATCACCGGCCATCCCGCCGGGGTCAAGCGATCTAGGCTTTCGCGGTGTGATTCTCGAGAACGGGGTCGTGCGGACGATGGAACCGTCGCTGCCGACGGCGCGGGGACTCGCGATCGCCGGCGAGTGGATACTGGGCGGGGTCGGCACGCACGAGACCGCGCTCGCCAGCCCCGAGCGCATCGACCTCGGCGGCCGGTGCGTCGTTCCGGGCTTCACGGACTCGCACGTCCACTTCCCGACCTGGGCGGTCGCCCAGCGGGAAGTGCGACTCGAGGACACGCATTCGCTGGACGAGGCGCTCTCGAGGGTGCGCACGGCGCTCGGCGGCGTGCGTCCCGGCGGCTGGCTGCTGGGGCGCGGCTGGCGGAGCGGCGACTGGCAGCCGGGGGTCGAACCGACGAAGGAGGCACTCGACGAGATCGCCGGAGACACACCGGTCGCGCTGATGGCCCGGGACTCACACTCCGTCTGGCTCAGCTCGGCAGCGCTTGCCTGCGCGGACGGCAACCTCCAGGTCCCCGGCGGCGTCGTCGAGGTCGACGAGCAGGGCGATCCGACCGGCGTCCTCCGCGAGGAGTCGTGCTGGCACTTCCGCGACGCGTACATCGAGACGACCGACGACGAGTACGTCGAGGCCATGCGGGCCGGCCTGAAACTCGCGAGCTCACGGGGCGTCACGGCCGTCCACGACAAGGACGGCTGGCTCGGCGCGCTGCGCTTCTGGCAGCGGCTCGATGCCGAGGGCGCCTTGACGCTGCGGGTCTGGCAGTCGCTTCCGGCCGAGAAAGCCGGCGAGCTTGCCGACGTCGACATCGCAAGCGGCCTTGGAGGGCCGCGTCTCAAGCTCGGCTACCTGAAGGTGTTCATGGACGGCACGCTCGGCTCGCAGACCGCGCGCATGCTCGACGGCTCCGGCGTCCAGATCACGAGCCGCGAGGAGTTCGCCGAGATCATCCGGCGCGCCGCGAGAGCCGGTTTCCCCATCGCCGTCCACGCCATCGGCGACCTGGCCAACCGCGACGCGCTCGACGCATTCGAGGAAACCCGGAGCGAGTGGCAGCCGCTCGGCCTCCGCCAGCGGATCGAGCACGCACAGCTGCTCGCCCCCGAGGATCTCGGCCGCTTCGCCGAGCTCGGCATTGCCGCCTCCGTGCAGTTCTCGCACGCGCCGTCGGACCGCGATATCGCCGACCGCTTCTGGGCGGGGAAGACGGACGGCGCCTATGCGTTCCGCTCGCTGTGGGATTCCGCCGCCGTAGTCGCGAACGGCTCAGACGCGCCGATCGAGGAGCTCGATCCACTCGCCGGCATCTGCGCCGGCGTCCTGCGAACGCTCGACGAGCGTCCGGCCTGGCATGCCGAGCAGGCACTGACCGTCGAGCAAGCGCTGCAGGCCACGACCGTCAACCCGGCTTGGCTCGCCCGCGAAGAGCGGCGCCGCGGCCGGCTGATCCCCGGCCACTACGCCGACCTGGTCGTGCTCGACCGCGATCCGGTTGCCGTCCCGCCCGACGAGCTCCCCGACGTCACGGTCGTCGCGACGATGCTCGGCGGCGCTTGGGTGCACAACCCCCCGCCCTGGGACTGACCGTCTGTCCCATCAGCCGCCGAAGGTCAAATCCACGTAAGGAACCGCAACAACCGGCCGACCGCGGCGTCGAAACGATTGAGCCCGAGGACTTCCTCCCCCCTCCGAAGATCGGGTGATTCTTCTCCGCTGATCGAAGGGCCGGCCTTTGCCGGCCCTTCTCGTTACGAAGGGTGCGACGCGTCCGTGAACTCGCGGAACTCGCCCGTGACGAGGTACGCGGTCTGCTCGCCGATGTCGACCGCGTGGTCGCCGATCCGCTCGAGCGCGCGCGAGACGAGGATCATCCGCAAGCCCCATTCGCGCTTCTCGGCGTCTGCACCGAAGTCGAGCACGCGCTCGACGGCGCGACGGTTGGCGCGGTCGATCAACTCGTCGAGGTCGACGAGTGACGAGGCGGCCTCGAGGTCGCGGCGCTGGAACGAGTCGAGCGCGACGCGGATCATCTCCTCCGCCCGCTGGCCCATCTCCTCGAAGGCCTGGACGAGCCCCTCGTCGGGCTCGGCGTCGGCGACAAGCTTCGTCAGCTTGGCAATCGTGACGCAGTAGTCACCCATCCGCTCGAGGTGGAGATTCGTGTGCAGCATCGCGAGGACGAGGCGCAGGTCGACCGCAACCGGGGTCTGGCGCGCGAGCAGGGACTGGATGCCCTGCTGGATGGCTGAGTACCGGTTATCGATCTCGTCGTCGAAGGCGATCACCTCGTCGCCCAGCTCCGCATCCGCCTGCTCGAGCGCGTTCACGGCGGCGCGCAGGGCCCGTAGGACGTAGTCCCCTTCCTCCTGGAGGGCCGCCTCGACCTGCTCGAGCTCCTCCTGGAAGGTGATTCGCATCTCGGAAGCCATCGTACCCCGGCCCTTTCGTCGGAAACGGTCGCCTAGCCGAAGCGGCCGGTGACGTATCCCTCGGTGCGCTTGTCGCCGGGTTGGGTGAAGATCTTCGGCGTCTCGTCGTACTCGACGAGGACGCCGTGGCCCCCGCTCTCCGTCCGTTCCAACGTGAAGAAGGCGGTCATGTCGGCAACGCGCGCGGCCTGCTGCATGTTGTGGGTGACGATCACGAGGGTGTACTCGTTCTTGAGCTCGTGCATCAGGTCCTCTATCTTCGACGTTGCGATCGGATCGAGCGCGGAGGCGGGCTCATCGAGCAGGACGACGTCCGGTTCGACCGCAATCGCGCGAGCGAGGCAGAGCCGCTGCTGCTGGCCGCCAGACAGGCCGAACGCGCCCTTCTTGAGCCGGTCCTTGACCTCGTCCCAGAGCGCTGCCTGCGTGAGCGCCCGCTCGACGCGGCCATCGAGATCGTCCTTCATGCCAAGGACGCGCAGGCCCCACGCGACGTTGTCGTAGATCGACTTCGGGAATGGATTCGGCTTCTGGAAAACCATCCCGATCCGGCGCCGCACCTCGACCGGATCGACGCCGTCGGCATAGATGTTCTGGCCGTGGTACAGCACTTGGCCTTCGATCCTCGCCGAGGGAACGAGGTCGTTCATGCGGTTCAGCGAGCGCAGGTATGTGCTCTTGCCGCACCCCGACGGGCCGATGATCGCGGTGACCAGGTTGCGGTAGATCGAGAGGTCGACCCCGACGACGGCGGGGGCCTTCCCGTAACTGACGGTCAGTCCGCGGGTCTCGAAGACCGCCTCTCGACCGGCGGCGCTCAGCGGCGCCTCGCGGGGCTGAGCAATCTCGATCGGCGCCACTGTCGGCATCGTATCCACCTCCGTATTCAGCCTTCCAGCCTGCTCCGGTGGCGCACGAGCGCGGCGCGTGCGGTCAGGCTCGCCACCAGGATGAACGAGATCAGGACGAGTGCGAGCGCCCAGGCCCGCGCATGATCGGCGGGATCGGGAGACTCGGAGAGCGCAAAGATGTCGACCGGAATCGAGAGCACAGGCTGGCGCGGATCCCCGGTCACAGTGTTGGCCGCGATCGACGTCACGAACAACAGCGGCGCCGTCTCGCCCGCGGCGCGCGCGACCGCGAGCACCGTTCCCGTCAGGATTCCGCCGAGGCTGGTCGGCAGGACGACCCCCAAAACGGTCCTCCAGCGGCTCGCTCCGAGCGCGAGCGCGCCCTCGCGCAGGGTGCTGGGCACGAGCGCCAGCACCTCCTGCGTCGAGCGCGCGACGAGCGGCAGCATGATGATTGCGAGCGCGAAGGAGCCCTTCCACGCCGCCTGGCCGCTGCCAACCACGAGCAGCCCGTAGACGAAGACCCCGATGATGATCGACGGCAACCCGTTGAGGACGTCGAGCACGAGCTTCGACGCATCGGCGACCCGCGGCCGGGCGAACTCGCTGACGTAGATCGCGATCAGCACGCCGACCGGAAGTGCCATCGCCGTCGCCACGGTGACAAGGACGAGACTGCCGACGAGCGCGTTCGCAACGCCGCCGCCGCTCTGTCCGAAGGTCGCCGCCGTCTTGGTGAAGAAGTCCCAGCTGAGCGCTCCTGCGCCCCGCTCGGCCACCGAGGCGATCACGAGGGCGAGCACCGCCACGGCCGAGAGCGCCGCGAGCGTCGCGATGCCCTGCATGAGCAGGTTGACGGCCTTCCGACGCTTCGTCCGCCGGCTGAGCGTCAGTGTGTAGCGCGCCGCGTCGGCAGCCATCAGCTTCCTCCCGTCCGCTGGTGCGAGAAGCGGCGGACGATCACCTGCGCCGCGATGTTCACGAGCAGCGAGATTACGAGCAGGATCGCCGCGAGGTACACGAGCGAGGCGAGCTGAATGTTGGTCGCGGCGCCCTGGTACTGCGCCGCGATCTTGCTGGCCAACGTATCCCCGGTCCGGAAGAGCGACCAGTGGATCCCGGAGCCCGCGCCGATCACCATCGTGACCGCGATCGCCTCGCCGACCGCACGGCCGAGGCCGAGAATCAGCGCGGCGCTCACGCCCGAGCGCGTGTACGGGAGGACTACACCGCGCACCATCTCCCAGCGGGTCGCTCCGAGCGCCAGCGCTCCCTCCTCGAGCTCGGTCGGGACGTTCGTGAAGAGCTCCCGGCAGATGCTCGAGCAGATCGGGACGACCATGATCGTCAGGACCAGGACAGCGATCAGGATCCCGGAGTTCTCCGCGGAGCTGCCGAACAAAGGGATGAAGCCCAGGTGCGCGTTCAGCCACGGCTCCACGTGCGTCCCGATGAACGGCCCGAGCACGAGGACGCCCCAGAGCCCCAGCACGACGCTCGGAATCGCCGCCAGCAGCTCGACCAGAGAAGCGATGACGAGGCGGATCCCTCGTGGCGCGAGCTCGCTCAGGTAGAGCCCGATCGCGATCGAGACCGGCGCGGCGATCAGAAGCGCCAGGAAGGACGTCAACGCGGTTCCCCAGATCAGGTCGAGCGCGGCGAACCTGTTGTGAACCGCGTCCCACCCCTGGTGCGTGATGAAGCCGAGGCCGAACTTCGAGATGGCCGGGTGCGCAAGGTCGAAGATCTTCCAGGCGATGCCGCCGAGCAGCACGAACGCGGCGAGAGTCGCCGCGGCCGTGAGCCCGTGTAGGGCCAGATCGCCGAAGCGGTCGCCGAGCCGGCGGCGCGACCGTGCGGCGGCGACTGCGGGCGTCGAGGTGACCGCGTTCACGCGCGCGGACACTAACCTCGCTTTCGGCTGATTCTTGCGGTGTTCACCGGACCGTCACCGGTTGGTAACCACGTTTCAGCCCACAATCCCGCCCGCGCGTTCGATCCTGCGGGCGTCATCGACGAGAAGGAGCGAAAGAGTGTTTAAGAAGACCGCAACGGCGGCCGCGTTGGCGGTCGTCGCCCTCGCGTTTGGCGCGAGCTTCGCCGCCGCAGGATCGACCGGCGGCAGCCTCAAGGGAGCGGGCAGCACGTTCGTGTTCCCGCTCGTCTCCCAGTGGCAAGCCAACTACAAGAAGGCGCAGATCACCTACGGGTCGGTCGGCTCCGGTGCCGGCATCGCCGCGATCACGGCCCGCACGGTCGACTTCGGCGCCAGCGACGCGCCGCTCACGAAGGATCAGTACTCGAACTGCAAAGGCTGCGAGCAGATCCCGTGGGCGCTCTCGTCGACTTCCATCCCCTACCACGTTCCGGGCGTGAGCTACGGCCTCAAGCTGACCGGCAAGATCCTGGCCGGCATCTACCTCGGCCAAATCACCAAGTGGAACGACAGCGCGATCAAGAAGATCAACCCCGGGGTCAAGCTCCCCGACCTGAAGATCACGCCGGTCTTCCGCAGCGACGGCAGCGGAACGTCCTACAACTTCACCGACTATCTCTCGCACATCAGCAGCGCCTTCAAGAGCAAGGTCGGCGTTGGCACGCAGCCAACCTTCCCGGCCAAGAACGCAATTGGCGGCCGCGGCAGCGCGGGGCTCGCGGCCGCGGTTTCGCGGACTGACGGCGCGATCGGATATGTCGACGAGGCTTACTCGCTGAAGAACGGCTTCAAGGTCGCCAAGGTCCAGAATCGCGCGGGCAAGTTCCAGCTGCCCGGCCTGAAGGGCATCCAAGCGGCCGCGGCCACGATCCACAGAGTGCCGAGCAACGGCGCCCTCTCGATCGTCAACCCGCCCAAGTCACAGAAGCTCGCCTATCCAATCTGCACGTTCACGTACGTGATCGCGCCTCTCAAGTCGAACAAGGCCTCGACGCTGAAACAGTTCATCAGCTGGGCGATCACGGGTGGCCAGCAGTACGCCAAGCCGCTCCAGTTCTATCCGCTTCCGAAGCTCGTCGCGACTGCCGACCGGACCTTCATCCGCAAGATCCACTCCTAGCCGAGTAGGAACCGGTTACGGAAACACGCAGCGAATCTCGAGGCCCTCGGTCGGCGCGCCGAGGGCCTCGACCTCTCCGCCGGCGCTCTCGACGACGTGCTTGACGATCGACAGCCCGAGGCCGCTCCCACGGGAGGCGCGCGCGCGGTCGGCGCGGTAGAAGCGCTCGAAGAGGCGCATCAGGTCATCGGCATCGACGCCGACGCCGTCGTCTCTGACGGAGAGGACGCTGCTGCCGTTGTCGCGGCGCAGAGCCAGCACAGCGGTCGCTCCCTCGCCCGCGTGGCGCAGAGCGTTCTCCGCCAGGTTCTGCACGACGACCCTGAGCATCCGCGCGCGCAGGGGCAGCTCGAGCTCCTCGTCGCCGATCTCGAGCTCGAGCCCGACGCCGGTGCGCTCCGACCGCTCGGCGAGCTCCGAGACGACCGCGCGCAGCACCGGGGCGGCCTGGGTCGCGCCGAGCGAGACCACCTCACGGCCGGTCTCGAGCTCGCTCAAGAAGAGCACGTCGTCGATCAACTCGTCCATCAACACGACCTCGCTCCGCATCTGCTCGAGCGCCTTGGCCGGATCGCTGCCGGGCAGGCCGGCGCTCTCGATCAGCGCCAGCAGGCGGGCGAGCGGAGTTCGGAGCTCGTGTGAGACGGCGGCCGTGAAGCCGATCCGGAGTTCCCGGTACGGGTCCCGATTCACGCTCAATAGGCTAGGTGCGATGACCAAGGTGCTGATCGTCGAGGACGACGAGGTCATTGCCGCCGGCATGGCGCAGCACCTCACCGGGGCCGGCTTCGATTCGGTAACGGTGGGCCGTGGCGAGATCGGGCTCGCGAGGCTCCGCTACGAGCTGCCGGATGTCGTCGTGCTCGACCTGATGCTGCCGGGCCTCGACGGCTGGAAGCTGATCGAGTCCGCCCGGGCCGAGGGGATCGGGACACCGATCATCGTGGTGAGCGCCCGCGGGACCGAGCACGACCGCGTGCACGCGCTGCAGATCGGGGCGGACGACTACCTCGTCAAGCCGTTCTCGATGAAGGAGCTCGTCGCCCGGGTGGAGGCGGCGGCGCGCCGGGGCGTACGGGCCCAGCCCGAGGAGCGGGGCGACGCGATCGAGATCGAGGAGCTGCGAATCGATCCGCGCGAGGTGCAGGCGTATGTCGACGGTGAGAGCGCCGAGCTGACGCCGACCGAGTTCCGGCTCCTCTACGCGCTGGCACTCGACCGCGGCCGTGTGACCACGCGCGATGAGCTCCTGCAGCGGATCTGGGGGCGACGCGAGACACACCGCGATCGAACCGTCGACGTCTTCGTCCGGCGCCTCCGCGACAAGATCGACCGCGTCGCGCCGCGCCACACTTTCATCCAGACTCGCTATGGCGTGGGCTACCGGCTCGAGCCCGTTCCGAAAAACGGCGACCCAGAGGAGTAAGATTTCGTCCGAAATGCGCACGATGCGGCCGGTTCACGACGAGAGCTGCTCGGTCGCGGCGTGCGCCGAGATCATCGGCGCCAAGTGGACGGCTCTCCTCGTCCACGATCTGTCCGAGGGGCCGCGCCGCTTCTCCGAGCTCGAGCACTCGTGCGCCGGGATCAGCCCGCGGACTCTCTCCGAGCGCCTCCGGGTCCTCGAGGACGAGGGGATCGTCGAGCGGCACAGCTTCGCGGAGTCGCCCCCGCGCGTCGAGTACGAACTGACCGCCAAGGGCGAGGCCCTGCTCCCGATCATCACCGAGATGCGCCGGTTCGGGCACTCGTGGCTCGTAGAGTGCGAGCCGGCAGCAGTTAGCTAGAGCTTTCCGAACTCCCTGTAGAGCTCGGTCGCGGCGCTGACGCCGAGCGGCAGATAGTCGGCGAGCAGGTTCTCGTTCGGAGAGTGGATGTTCGAGTCCGGGAGCGCGAATCCGGTCAGGATCGTCGGGATGCCCTTGTCGGCCAGCGCCGGGACGATCGGCAGCGTGCCGCCGCTGCGGACGAGCAAGGGCCGCGCGCCGACGGCACGCTCGAACGCCTCGAGGCCGAGCTGAACGGCAGGCGAGTCGGGGTCGACGAGGCCGGGCGGCCCTGACGCGAGCGATTCGATCTGCAGCTCGGCGCCCTCCGGTGCGGCTTCGCGGAGCAACCGCTCGAGCTCGGTTGCGATTCGCTCGTGATCTTGACCCGGCGCGAGCCGGATCGAGACGTTCGCGTGCGCCTCTACCGGCAGCACCGTCTTCTGCAGCCGCGGCGAGCCGCCCTCGATGCCGTTCACGTCGACGGCAGGCTCGGCGAAGGTGCGGATGTAGAACTGCTCGGCGGCGGCCGGGTCGGCGGGGCGGGCGCCCTGTGCCGCGAGCTCCTCGGCGCCGGGGGTCAGCTCGGTCCAGCCGGCGAGCTCCTCGTTGGTCGGCGGTGAGATCCCGGCACGGAGCGGCTCGGGAACGCGACCGTCCTTCGGCAGCACCGCACCGAGAATCTCCGTGAGCGCGTTCAGGGCGTTCAGGGCGGCGCCGCCGAAGACGCCCGAGTGGAGATCACGACCGCCGGTGCTGACGCGAAGGTGGAGGTAGACGAGGCCTCGCGTGGAGAGGTTGAAGACCGGCACGTCGCGCTTGAGCATGGCGGTATCGAAGATCACGCAGGCGTCGCCACCGCGCTCGTCGGCTGCCAGGAAGTCGACGATTGAGTGGCCGCCCGACTCCTCCTCGCCGTCGCAGCAGATCCGCAGGTTGACCGAGAGCTCCTCGCGAGCGCTCAGCTCTTCGGCCGCCTTCAGGAGCATGAAGAGCTGGCCCTTGTCATCGGCGACGCCGCGTCCGTAGAGCCGCCCGTCGCGAAGCGTCGCCTCGAACGGGTCGGATTCCCAGAGCTCGAGCGGCTCGGGCGGCTGGACGTCGAAGTGCCCGTAGCAGATGACCGTCGGCGCATCGCCGTCGCCCGCCGACGCGCGGAACTCGCCGAGTGCGAGCGGGTGACCGTGCCAGTCGCGAAGCTCTGCCTCGCCACCGGCCCGGCGCACGAAGTCGCAAACCCACTCGCCGGCGCGCTGCACTTCGCCGGCGTGCTCCGAGTCGGCGCTGACGCTCCGGATGCGAACGAACTCGGTCAGGTCGTCGAGCCAGGCCTGGTCCACGGCGCGTGAGTCTACGGCCGCGGAGCGCGTCTCGGCGAAGTTACGCCGCGACGTTCTTGAGCGACTGCGCCTCTGCGAGCGCGCGGAGCTTCTTGAGGCTCTGGTTCTCGATCTGACGGATCCGCTCGCGCGTCACGTTGAACGTCCGCCCCACCTCGTCGAGCGTGCGCGGATGCTCGCCGTCGAGCCCGTACCGAAGCTCGAGGACGCGGCGTTCGCGCGGCGAGAGGCTGCCGAGCACGCGCTTCAGTGCCGCCTTCCGCAGCTCCACCTCG
>JBQCGP010000036.1:0-23472 GCA_051955535.1 Gaiellaceae bacterium
AAAACCGGCACGAGGAACATCAGCAGTCCGCAAAGGACGAGGGTCGCGAAGATCAGGACCATCGTCGGATACATCATCGCGCCCTTGACACGGCGCTTGATCTGCGTGTCCTTCTCGATCTGGAAGGCGACCCGATCGAGAACCTGGTCGAGGATACCGGCAGCCTCGCCGGCCTCGACCATCGAGACGTAGAGACGGCTGAAGATCTTCGGGTGCCGCGCCATCGCCTGCGAGAGCAGCAAGCCGCCCTCGACGTCGGCGCGCAATTCCTTGACCACGAGCGAGAAGTAGGCGTCGTCGGTCTGCTCCTCGAGGATGACGAGTGAGCTGACGACGTTGAGCCCGGCCTCGATCATCGTGGCGAACTGGCGCGAGAAGATCTGAAGCGTCTTCGGCTTGACCTTCTTGAACGCGGTCCGGACGCCCTCTTCTCCGCTTGCCGGCCGCTCGTCGATGCGCTCGGCGAGGAGGCCGCGGATGCGGAGTTGCTCCCGTGCCGCCTCGCGGTCCGGGGCATGGATCTCGCCCGCAGACAGGATGCCCTCAGCATTGATCGCGCTGTACGCGTACGCCGCCATTCCAGAGGCGTATCGGCAGGGGGACTGCGGCGCTTGAGTTACACGCGCTTGAGTTACACGCGCGAGGTGCCGATATCCGGTTCGTGCTTGGACGCTTGCGGCAACGCCTGCGCGCAGACGACGGCTTCGGGTTGATGGAGCTTCTGATGGCGCTGACGCTCCTGAACATTGGGATCCTGGCGATCGTCGCCGCCTTCCAAGCCGGAGCACTGGCCATCACCCGTGCCAGCCGGACTGCCACGGCCACCACGGTGGCCGACAAGCAGATGGAGCTCTTCCGTGCGATCCCGTACGGCTGCGTCTACGAGAACAGCCCTCCGTCGGACGCGACCTACACGGGCGACAGCGCTTACGACGCGACCTTCGGGCTTACGACCGGGACGAGCTGCTCGAGCACCCCGCCCAGCGCGAGCGGCACGGCGGCCGCGGCCGATCATCACAGCTACCGCACGGATACCTACGTGGCGTGGACGTGCACCTCCGCGAAACCGACGGGATCGGCCGCCAGCCCATCGTGCCCCGCCGGAAGCGGCCGGCCGCTGAAGAAGGTCACGGTCGTCGTTCGCGACGCCTCGGGCCAGAACGCGGGTCGCGTTCTCGTCCGCGAGTCGTCGACGTTCGACGCGGCGTACGGGTAAGCCGCGCGGCGCAGTCTCCTGCGCTCGTCTGGCACGGGACCGCAGTCGAGCGACGCGCCTGACGGCGAAGAGCCGCGTCCGCTCGCGACAGCATTGTCGCCCAGCCGCCGAACCATGCGGCGTCTTGTGGATGAAAAGTCACGCCTTCGTCGCAGTTGCCATGACCGTTTGCGGCAGTTCGGGTGGACAGTCCACTGCGAACTGCCGCCGCGGCCTCGGGCCGAGCGATGCCGAGACGGCGTCGCAGTCTAGGCGACCGTGACCAGCCGCAGCACGTAGCGCGTGCCGTCGGCGGTGTTCATCAGCGTGATCGTCTTGCCCTTCGCGAGGGTGACGGTCGCCGCGCCGCTCTCGTAGCTGCCGCCCGCAATGCCGATCTTCGCGGCGCGCGGCGTCAGTGAGACCAGTGTGAACACGGGCGAGCCGGAGGGGAACGACGAGCCGACGGTGACCGAGCTCGCGGCCCCGTTGATCGTGATCGTCGCCTTGGTGACCTTCGCGGACGCGGCCGTCTTGGCGGTCGTGCCCGCGGCAATCACCATTCCGGACTTCGCCGTCTTCTTGACGACGCCGGGCTTCGGCGTCACGGCAGCGCAACCGGAGCTGCCGCTGGAGTCCGAGCTCGAGCCCGCGCTCGCACCGCAGTCCGTGATCTGCTGATGGAAGGGATCCTTGCTCTTGAACTTGCTGAACGACACGAGCTGGCCCGCGGCCGGCGGCAACGGGTTGCTCGGGTCGTTGACACCGTCCACCGAGGTTGCGGTGGCCGAGGCAGCCGGCACCCCCGACGCAGAGCCGTCCAGGGCGGGCGGGGCCAGCGGCGTCGAGCCGGGCGCGGCCGTCGTGGTCGTCGCTGCGGACGAAGACGAGGACGACGTGCCCTGATTCTGTTTCAGCATCTTCATCGTGCGCGGCACCTGGAACACGAGCAGCCCCAGCAGGAGAACTCCGCCGACGGCGGCCATCATCTTCTGCTTCTTGGCCTTTGCCTTGGGATCGAACTTCTTTTTTGCCATCAGTTCGTGCCTCCGGCGGCCGGTGCCGCTGTGGCCCCTGGCGTCGTGGTGGACGGGCTAGTCGTCGTGGTCGTAGGCGACGTCGTCGCCGGCGTCGTCGATCCCGGCGTCGTGCTCGAGCCGGCGCCCGGCGACCCAACCGGAGCCTGCGGCGGCGCGCTCACTGTCGCGCCGGTCCCGTAGATGTAGGCGTCGATCGTCAGCGACGCCTGGATCTGCGGGAACTTCTTCTCGCCTTCGTTGAAATTGATGTTGTCGACCGTGAAGAGCCGCCCGTCCGCCTCGAGCGCGCCGCGCCGGACGTCGACCAGGTTGCGCAGCCGAAGCAGGAAGTCGTTCAGCTGGAAGAAGTTGCCGTTGAAGACCACGCTGATCGGCACGACCTGGTAGCCGGTCAGCGGCGTCGAGCCCTGGGGCGAGATCGAGTCGAATGAGATGCCGCTCTGCCGAGCGACGTTGTTCAGCTCGAGCACGATCCCGGCCTCGTCCGGCTGGTCCGGCATCGCCTTCGTGAGCCGGAACAGATCCGCGACGCGCACCTTCTGCGCGTCCTTCGCCTTCACGAGCAAGGCGCGGGCATCGTCTACCTGCTTCTGCTCCGCCGCGATCTGCTTCGAGAGATCGGAGGCCGTCGAATTCTGCGGCCTCACCAGCACGAAGTAACCGAGCGCGCCGACCACAAGCAGCGCGGCGACCGTGATCGCGATCTGCGCGGACTGGGGCAGCTTCTTGAGCTTCACGAGCTTGCTCCGGGCGCGCGGACGTTGGCCGAGATCTTGAAGTGGACGATCGGGCGCTCGTTGATCTTGCCCTGCTCGCTGGTCACGAGCTGCACCTGCTCGAGATCCGGAATCACCGCAAGCCGGGTCAGGAGCCGGGCAACCGCGTCGTGCGAGTACGTGTACCCCTCGATCGTGAAGCCCTGTTCGCCGGCCGCCAGCGATCCTGTCGTCGACGAGCTGGCGCTCAGCGTGGCGGTCGTCGCGGTCGCCGGCGTCGGCGCCGCCGCGGTCAGAGACTCCAACCACACGTCGTCAGGCAGCACGAGCGCGAACTCGCGCAACACCCGGTCCCACGCAACCCGGCGCGACAACGCGGCGTTGAGCGCTGTCACGCGCGCCTTCTTGTCGGCGACCAGTGCGTCCTGCTGCGCCAGCTGGGTCTGCGCGGGGACGGGGATCGCCGCCAGCTCCTGCTTCTTCTGCTCGAGCGCGAGCCGGCGCGAGCTCACGGTTCCATGGGCGCTGACGAAAAGCAGCGCGAGCGCCGCCATCAAGACGGTGAAACCGCCGATCGCTGTCGCCGCCAGCGCCGGCGGGATCGTCGGGCCGCCGAGCCGCCGATCGTCTCTCGGAAGAAGGTTGACGGCCTTCACGTCAGTCCTCGATCCCGAGCCCGATTGCGATCGCCAGCGAGCCGATCTGCTCGGCGTCCCTGACCTTCTTGCCGACCTTGACGCGCGCGAGTGGATCGCCGGGCCGGACGCTGACGCCGACCAACGTCTGAAGCTCCTCGGCGAGGCCGCGCAGATGCACCGAGCCGCCGGTCAGCACGATCTCGCCGATCCCCAGCGAGTCCGGCTGGCTCTGGTAGAACTGGAGCGAGGAGACGAGCTCCCGGGCGAAGCTCTGTAGCTGCCGCCGGACCGCCTCCCGTGCGCGGTTTGCCTGCTCTTCGGTCAACCCTTCGATCGTGTCGACGTGCGTGAGCGAGAGGGCCCGCTTGATCGGCTCGGCCTCGGACGGAGCGATGTCGAGCTCGCGCGCGATCGCGACGTTCAGGGTCGCCCCGCCCCAATCGAGCACGCGAGTGAACTCGCAGACACGGCCGTTCGAGACGGCGAAGGTGGAGCGGTCGTGCCCGACCGCGACGACGACAACCGCGGCGTTCGCGGTGCCGGCCTCGGCCGGCAAGGGCTCGGAGATCGCGCGTAGGAGCGCGAACGCCTCGAGGTCGATGCCGACCAGCTTGATGCCGGCCTTCTTGCACGCCACGACGTACCGGTCGAGCAGATCGCGGTAGGCGACGACGAGCAGGATCCGGCGCGTGAGGCTGCCGTCCTCCTCCTCGCGCTCGCCGAGCACCTGCCAGTCGATGACGGCCTCCTCGATCGGAATCGGCAGCACTTCGTGCGCGCGGAAGCGCACGGCGTTCTCGAGCTGGTTGACATCCTCGATGCCGCCGATCTCGAAGATCCGGACGCCGATTCGGTTGTTCGCGATTCCGAGCCGCACGCCCTGGCGGGGCAGCTTGTGGCGCTTGAAGAAATCTTTGAGAGCGACCGAGAGGCCTTCGAGGTCGCGGAGCTCGCCGCCGACGATCACGCCTGGCTCGAGATCCTCGCGGGCGACCTGGATCAGCTCCGGGACCCCGTTGTTGTGGACGCGGGCCGCGGCGAGCTGCGAGCCACCGATCTTGAGCCCGGTGATGCGCTTCATCCGCTTCGCGGAGGCGGCAGCCTGCTTCGACTTGCCGGCCGTCGCCTTCTCCTTCTTGCCACCGCCGAACGAGAGATCGCGCTTGTAGAAGGGAACCCGCTCGCCCTTCGGCGGCTTCTCCTTTTTCACCTTCTCCTTCTTGACCTTTTCCTTCTTCGGCTTTTCCGCCTTTGTCTTGGGCTTTGCGTCCTTGTTGCCGCGGCCGAAGGAGAGATCGCGCTTGTACCAGGGGGCGCGCTCGTCCTCGAGATCGACAGCTTCCGGCTCTGGTTCGGGCGCAGCTACGGGGATTGCCTGCGCCGGCGCCGGCGGCACGGGCGGAGCCGGAGAGACCGCGACCGGAGCCGCCGGCGTCGGCGCAGGCGTTGGGGAACTTTCAGCCGGGGCCGGAACCTGGGCCGCGGTCGGAGCCTCGGGTGCCGGTTCAGGCGTCGCCGCGGGCTCGACCGGCTCGTCGGCCTCCTTGTTCTTCCGGCCGATCAGGTCCGAGAGCTTGACTTCCTTGTTCCAGTCGACCACGGGTTATGCCTCTGCTACCCGTAGGCCGCCGACCAGCGGCGGCGCTTCGGGGACCGCCTGCTTGCCGGAGACGTCGACGCCCGCGCGCTCCAGCAGGCCGAACAGCTGCTCGGGCCGGCTCGAGCGGCTCAGGGCGTCGTCGAGGGTGACGATGCCGCGCACGACCAGGTCCGAAAGGGCCTGCTCCATCGTCTGCATGCCCTTCGTGGTGCTGGTCTGCATTACCGAGTAGACCTGCTCGACTTTGCCCTGCCTGATCAGGTTCCGGACCGCGTCGTCAGGGAAGAGAATCTCGAGCGCGGCAACTCGCCCGTCGCCCGCCGGAGTCGGCAGCAGCGCCTGTGTGCAGACGCCCTGGAGCGTCGCGGCGAGCTGGACCCGGACCTGCTCCTGCTGTGCGCCCGGGAAAGCGTCGATGATCCGGTCGACAGTGCTCGGCGCGCTCTGGGTGTGCAGTGTCGCGAAGACGAGGTGACCGGTCTCGGCCGCCGTGATCGCGGTGCCGATCGTCTCGAGGTCGCGCATCTCGCCGAGGAGGATCACGTCGGGGTCTTCACGCAATGCCGCGCGCAGCGCCTCGGCGAAGCTCGGCGCGTCGGCGCCGATCTCGCGCTGGTTGACGATGCAGCGCTTGTGGCGATGAACGAACTCGACCGGGTCCTCGATCGTGAGGATGTGCTCGGCGCGCTTGCGGTTGATTTCGTCGATCAGCGCCGCGAGCGTCGTGGACTTACCCGAGCCCGTTGGCCCGGTGATCAAGACGAGGCCGCGCGGCTTCTCCGTCAGCGAATGCAGTGCCGAGGGGATGCCGAGCTCCTCGAGGGTCTTGATGTCGGCAGGGATCAGGCGGAAGGCGGCCCCGAGCGTGCCGCGTTGGAAGAAAACGTTGACACGGAAGCGCGCCAGGCCCGGGAGCGAGTGCGCGAGGTCGATGTGACGGTTGTTCTCGAGTTGCTTCTGCTGCTCCGTGGACAAGATGCGGTAGAGCATCTGGTGCGTGTCCTCGGGCGTCAGCTCCGGGATGTCCTCGTAGCGCTGCAGCGTCCCGTTCACCCGCATGGCCGGCGGCGTGCCGACCGTCAAGTGCAGGTCTGACGCATTGCGCGCCACCATGCGCTCGAGCAGAGCGTCGATCGAGAGGAAGGTCTCCGGCATTGCCCTTCGACCGGGCTAATCGGCAGCGGGCAGGGATTCCTTAACCCCGCGTCAGGCCTTCAGGCGGGGATCCCCCAACCGGGGGGTGCGCCGACTCCCTACGGGTGACCGATAAGCAGCGCGAGCCACCCTGACGGCACCCCCCAAGGAGGATCCACCTATGGTTTCACGGCTTTCGAGCCGGCTTACGCTGGCAAAGCGCGACGAGGGTTTCACGCTGATCGAGCTCCTCGTCGTGATCATCATCCTGGGAATCCTGCTGGCCATCGCGATTCCCTCGTACCTGAGCTTCAGGACCCGCGCGAACAAGTCGGCCGCTCAGGCCAACGTCCGCGCTGCGATCCCGGGCATCGAGGCCTACGCGGCCGACAACACGAAGACCATGTATCTCGGCGCCCACCTGACCAAGCTGCAGCTCTCCTACGACGCCGGCATCAAGAACATCACCGTCAAGGTGAATGCCGCCGGCACCGGGTACTGCATCCAGAACACGAAGCCGACCGGTGTCAGCTACCACAAGAGCGGCCCCGCGGGAGACATCATCCCGGGCACCTGCTGAGCCGGACACGTTCCTGCTTCACAAAAAGGGCGCGGGAGACCGCGCCCTTTTTGTTTCCTAACCCTCACCCGTTCGGGGGTGGACCCGCGGGCGCTGGCGCCGATAGCCGTGAAAGCCACCGCAGTCAAAACCACCGAAGGGAGCACGTACATGTTCGATTCATTGCGGCAGCGTCTTGCCCGCGAGGAAAAGGGCTTCACGCTGATCGAGCTTCTCGTTGTCATCATCATCCTGGGAATCCTCCTCGCCATCGCGATTCCCTCGTACCTGAGCTTCCGGACGCGCGCGAACAAGTCGGCCGCCCAGGCCAACGTCCGCGCTGCGATCCCGGGCATCGAGGCCTACGCGGCCGACAACACGAAGACCGACTACATCGGTGCCCACCTGACCAAGCTGCAGCTGTCCTACGACGCCGGCATCAAGAACATCACCGTCAAGGTGAATGCCGCCGGCACCGGGTACTGCATCCAGAACACGAAGCCGACCGGCGTCAGCTACCACAAGAGCGGCCCCGGCGGCGACATCATCCCGGGCACCTGCTAGTCGTCCGAGACGGTTCGAAGCTCGGAAAGGGCGCGGGAGACCGCGCCCTTTCTCTTCCCTCGACTCGTCAAGGGACCGCCCCTCTCTGCCGATAGGAGAACCATGAACGAGCGGTATCGGATTTACGCTGCCGTCGGACTGGCGGGCGTCCTCGTCCTGTTCGGCGGTTACCTCGTCCTCGGCCGCGGCGCGTCGTCCTCGGCAGCGCCGGCCGTGCACACGATCAAGCCGTTGCACCCGCACGCGAAGGTCGCGCTCGCGCCGCCCAAGGTCGCCTCGAAGACCACGGCGAACGCGAAGGCGCCGAAAAGGCATCCCTCCGTCGTCGGAGGCGTGCCGACGCCGCTCGCAAACGCTTTGAAGCACCACTCCGTCGTCGTTGTCGCGCTCGTATCGCCGAGCTCGGCGGTCGACCGGCTCACGCTGGCCGAGGCCAAGGCGGGCGCCTCTTACGCCCACGTGGGCTTCGTCTCGATCAGCGTCTCGCGCAACGCGCAGGTGCAGGCCCTCTCGACGCTCGCCGGCGCGAGCGCCGATCCGCAGAACCGTCTGCTCGACGCACCGGCCGTGCTCGTCTTCCAGAAGCGGACGCTCTACGTCCGGCTGAACGGATACGTGGACGCCGACACGATCGAGCAGGCCGCGGTCAACGCGGCGTCCGTCCAGCCCGCGTCGTGAAGGCCAACAAGGGCCACGCGGACCCGCAGGAGCTCTTCGTCCGCCACGCGAAACGGGACGGCAGGTCGGTCGCGATGCTGAAGGCGATCGACTACGGCGACTCCTGCGTCGTCGAGGCGGAGGTCTTCCCGGTCGGGGCCCGCAACGCGAAACCGGTCCAGCCGGGCCCGTACACGTTCGCCGACGCACAGCAGGCGACGGCATTCGTGACCGAAGCGGTCGAGGCGCTCATGTACCTCGGCTGCGACGTACAGGCCCAGTAAGTAGAGGGACTGTCCCCGGATGGGGACTGTCCCCATTAAACGGTTGTTGGGACAGTCCCCGTTCGGGGACAGTCCCTGCCTAAATGGTGACGCGCGCGAGCTCTTCGATCGAGGTCAGGCCCGCGGCGACCTTTGCGATGCCATCGTCCCAGAGTGTTCGCATGCCCTCCTCCATCGCGGCGCGCTCGAGTTCCTCGCGGCTCGCTTTCTGCGCGGCGAGGGTCTCGAGCGCCTCGCTCATCGCCAGGAGCTGGAAGATGCCGATCCGGCCCTTGTAGCCCGTCTGGTTGCACCGCGGGCACCCGCGCTTGCGGTAGAAGATCATCCCGTCGGCCTGCGCAGCGATGTCGGGCGAGACACGCGCCTTGATCAGTTCTTCGACCGACGGCGTGTACATCTCGCAGCAGTGCGTGCAGAGCTTCCGGGCAAGGCGCTGGGCAAAAACGCCCGTAACAGCGGAGCCGGTCAGAAACGGCTCGACGCCCATCTCGTTGAGCCGCGTCAGCGCCCCCGGGGCGTCGTTGGTGTGGAGCGTCGATAGCACGAAGTGACCGGTGAGGGCGGCCTCGATCGAGATCTTGGCGGTCTCGGGGTCGCGGATCTCGCCGACCATCACCACGTCAGGGTCGGAACGCAGGATCGAGCGCAGCGCCGCCGCGAACGTGAGGCCGGCGCGCGTGTTGATCTGCACCTGGTTGACGCCTCCGAGCCGGTACTCGACCGGATCCTCGACGGTGATGATGTTGATCTGCGGGGCGTTGATCTCGGCCAGGGCGGCGTAGAGCGTCGTCGACTTACCCGAGCCGGTGGGCCCCGTGACGAGCAGCGCGCCGGTCGGGCGCTGGACTATGGCCTCGAGGCTCTTGCGCATCTCGTCCGAGAGACCGAGCTCCTCGAGGGTCGGAGGCCGCTTCGACTTGTCGAGGAGGCGCATGACGACCGACTCGCCCTCGACGGTCGGCAGCGTCGCCACGCGGATGTCGAGCATCCGCCCGGCCGCGGCCGCATTGAGGGAGATGCGGCCGTCCTGCGGCTTTCGACGTTCCGCGATGTCGAGCTTCGCAAGCACCTTCAGGCGCGTCGTCACGCCCGCCATCATCCGCTTGGGGATCCGCTGCACCTCGTGGAGGACGCCGTCGATCCGGAGCCGGACGAGGAGCGCGTCCTCCTGCGGCTCGAAGTGGACGTCGGAAGCCCCGTCCTCGGCGGCCTGGAAGATGATCGAGTTGACGAGCCGGACGAGAGGCGCCTCCGAGATGCCGTCCTCGGCCTCGAGATCGTCGGCCTCCTCTTCCGCCTCGGCCTCGAGCAGCGCCTCTTCCTCCGCGAGCGCGGCGCGGGCGCCGAACGCCTCGGACTGGCGCGCCAGGCGGCGCAGCTCGGCGAGGATGTCGTCTCTCGACGCGACCGCGAGCTCGAGCTGGTGGCGGCTCGCGAGACGCAGCTCGTCGATCGCGTGCAGGTCGGACGGGTCGGCGATCGCCACGCGGAGCGTGTCGCCGTCGAGCGCATACGGGATCGCGACGAGGCGCTCGAGAACGTGAAGTGGCACAAGGTCGGTCGCTGTCTTCTCGACGCCGGTCAGCGGCAGGTCGACGAGCGGCATGTGGTGGCGGGCCGCGAGCATCCGCGCGACGCCTTCGCTCGCCGCGAAACCCTCGTCGACGATCGCCTTCGAGAGCGAGCCCGCCTGGCCGGCGCGCCCGCGGACGACGTTCAGCTTGTCTTCGGTGAGGAGGTTGGTCGCGGCGAGCAGGTCGGCGACGAGCTCGGCGACCGCGTTGACGCTCGAGGCAGGCGAAAGCCCGCCGCCTTCGGCGACCGCACCGCCGGCGTCGCCGGCGATGCGGAGATTGGGTGGACGTTCGGTGTCCATATCCCTCGAATGAGGTATCGGCTGAAACGGCGCAAATGCTTAGTCGCATTTTGCGCCGAGAGTGCCCCTTTCAGGGATGCCGCCGAGTCTCTGGGTCGAGAGCACCAAGCCAGAGGCCGCACTCGCTCGCAGCCAAGGCTGGGAGCCTTGGCAAGAGCGAGGGTGGACTCTGGCGCCGCGTGATCGCGGGCCAGAGGCCGGCATGCATTGCTGAACGGGGCACGTGCTACCCCTTACTGGGTGAACGTGGCCCAGTACTGGGCTAGCAGCCAGTGCCCGGCGAAGAGCGCTACGACGCTGCCTAGGGCCAGGAACGGGCCGAAAGGGATGCCCATCTTGCGTGCCTTCGAGCCGTGGCGGGCAAGCAAATAGAGGCTCGGGAGGAGCGCGGCGAACATGCCGGCCATCATGGCCACGGAGACGGTCTTTCCGAGCGCCGCGCCCATCAGGAGCGCCAGCTTGACGTCGCCCATGCCCATCCCGCCGGGGTATGCGAGCGCCGCAAGGAAGAGAAAAAGCGCCGCAGCGAACGCGGCGATCGCCCACTCGGGGGTTGGCCGCAGCGCGGTCTGCGCAACGAGCACGATCGCGGCTGCGGGCACGACGATTCGATTGGGGATGATCCGGTGCGTCAGGTCGGTCGCGCTGACGGCGACGAGGACGACGCAGAAGAAGACGGCGATCGCGGCCTGCCCCGAAAGACCGAAGTGCCACAGGCAGGCGGCGACGAGCAGCGCCGTCGCCAGCTCAACGGCGGGGTAGAGCACGCCGATCCTCACACCGCAGGAGCGGCAGCGTCCGCGCAGCACCGCGTAAGAAAGCAGCGGCACGTTGTCGTACCAGGCCAGCTCGTTCCCGCAGCTCATGCAGGCCGAGCGCGGGTGGACGACCGAGCGCCGCAGCGGCACGCGGGCCGCGACGACGTTGACGAAGCTACCGAGCGCGAGGGCCGGCCAGAACGCGAGCACACCGAGGGCGACGTCCACTTCCGCCTTATCGGCGGGGAACCCTCGACGGTTAAGCGCTATCTGCTGCTAGCTGCTGAAGCCGGTCGGCGGGTTCGGGTGTCCGAACACCGGGCTGTTGCCGGGGTCCCCAGATGGGACGTAGTCGATGTTCGGGAACGAGTTCGTCGTCACGTTGTTGCCGAAGATGAGCGTGCTCCCGACGACAGGGCCGTCGGAGTAGGCGTTGTTCCCGAACTCGATGGCGTTCGTGCCGTAGACCGCGCCCTGGATCTCCCCGTTGTTGACGACCTGGATGCTGTCCCCGGGGTTGACCTGGCCGCCGCTGCCGTTCGCTACGACCGTCATCATCGCGCTGTTCGGGTCGTAGCTCGTGAAGTCGCAGTCCGTCTTCGCGCTCGTGACGGTGGCGCAGAGCTTGCCGTTCAAATAGAACGTTCCCGAGAGGTACAGCGCCGACATCCCGCTGTACTGGACGGCGAAAGTCGAGGAGGCCGTGCCGGTCGAGATGGTAGCGCTGCCGTCGATGAAGATCGTACCGGTCATGTAGAGCTGACCCGGGGTGCTCAGGGTCGGGGGCGTCCATCTGATCTCGCCTGTCGGCGTCGCGGCCGGTCCCACCCGGCAGTCGTAAGCCTGGCTCGGCGTCATGTTGAAGACCGGCGTGACGCTGTTGTCGTACACCCCGTTGGAGTCGAATGTGGGAACCGGTCCCGAGCTGACGTCGCAGTTCTTGGCCGGGCCGGGAATCGCGTTCTGGTACCACGTCGGAAAATCGGCGGTCGGCGGCGGAATGTAACGCGGCGTGTGGTTGACGCCGACGACCCAGTTGTTGTTCACGTCCTGGAGCTTGCTGTAGATCTTGAGCGCGTCCTGGTTGCCCGTACAGGTGACCGGCGTACCGGTTCCGAACGAGCAAGTCCCGCCGACCTCTGTCTGGACGCGGGTGTTCATGCTCGAGTTCGACCCGACTGCGGTGTTGCCGCCTGCGAGGGTGAGATTGCCTCCGACGGTGATCGACGTCTGAGACACGACAGCGTTGTTGCCGATGCAGAGGTTGCCGGCGACATACATCCGCGAGGAGCCGTTCACGTTGTTGTTCAGGTTCTGGTCGCAGGTGCTGCCGGTATGGCCCGCGTAGATGTAGTTCCAGACGGGGTTGCCAAGCGGCTGCTTGACGTTCGGCGTCACGGTGACGGAGGCCTCTGAGATCGAGCGGACCTTGCCGTTCCCGCTGTTCGGGCTCCTTGTCGTCCCAAGTCCTGTCAGGTACCAGACCTGCAGCGAGCTGACGTAGGTGCCGCACCAGGCAGTCGTGCCGTCGGGCGACTGGCTCCAGGTCGTCGTGGCGGTGCGGACGGCGGCCGGATCGGAGTACTTCGTGTTGTTCGTCGTGCAGGCCGGCAGCGTCCGCTGGAGCATCGCGTTGTTCGCCGGGAGGTTCAGCACCGCGAGCGCGTTGCTGATGCCGGCTTCGGCGAGCGCCGCTGCACCCTGCCGCTGACGGCTCTGGTTTGCCTCGGTCTGGTTCGACGTCGCGTACGCCACGGCCGTCGTCGCAGCGATCAAGAGCACCGTGCTGATGCCGATCGCCATGACGAGCGCCAGCCCGCGCTCGGACCGCAATTGGAGACGCCACCGCATCAGACACACCATCGGTCGATGAGACACGGGCCGCGTCCCCCGAACGGTTACTACGACGAGCGCGTGCTGTTCCGCAGTACCAGGGCGTCCTGGAGCTCGAAGAGCTCGGTCGTCTTCCTGGGGCGGACGTTGACGGGCAGGTCGACGCTGAGCTTCGCAAGCAAGGACGTCGTCGGGCTGGCGTAGGTGAAGATGCAGAGCGGCCCGTCGGTGCACGTCGGTGATGCCGGCGCTCCGGAGGTCGGGATCAGGTAGTCGGCCCACTTGACGCCGCCGCTCGTGCCACAGGTCGAGCCGGTGACGCGATAGAGCGCGTTGCGGTTCGTCGCCACGTTACGCGTGCACCAGGTGACCGAGCACGTGGTCTGGCCGCTGCTGGTCGAGCAGTAGCTCGGCAGCGGAGTAGGCAGCGGCTGCGGCAGCGTCTTGCAAAACGACGCAAGCGTCAGCGTCACAGTCGAGGTGGCGCCGTTGGCGTTCCCCGGGGTCGCTGTGCTCGCGCAGTGGACCTCGCGGCGCATCTTGTCGAGTGCGATTCGTGCCGTCTGCTGCGCGCGGAAGCGATTGTTCATGTCGGCCTCGGAGTTGTTCGCCGAGACGAACAGCGTCCCCAGCGCGCCCATCACCACGCCCATGATGATCAGAGTCGTAAGCATCTCCACGAGCGTGTAGCCCCGCTCGCGGCGGAGCGCTCGCTGGAGGCGACGCAGGCTCATCGCTCGCGGCGGCGGACCTCGGCGAGCGTCGCCCGGGCGACGGCTTCGCTCCTGTATCCCATGCCCCAGAGCCGCTCGACCTGCCGGTCGACGGCGATCAGCTTCGCGAGGGCGTCGTCGCCGTGCGACCAACCGAAACCGGCGCCGGTGACGATCCACGCGTGCTGGTAGAGCCAGTGCTGGACGTTGCTGTTCGTCCGCGCGGGGCGGGAGTCGATCCAACGGCCGAGGAGGGCGGCGCGCTCCGTGAGGGGAATCTCGTCGAGGGGCTCCTTCGGCGCACCGCGAACGGTGAACGCCGGAGGGCGGGCGCGGACGACCAGGTGCTTGTGCGCCACCACCCTGCGCTTCGGCTTCACGGTGACGCGGGCGCGCTTCGCGACAGGCTTGGCGACGGGCTTGGCGACCTTCCGGACGACCTTCTTAGCGGTCGCCGGGGCCGGCTTCGCGGCGGCAGCCGCGCTCTTCGCGAGCGCGATCGACGTTCCCGCGTACGGCGCCGTGTCCTCGGGTTGTCCGTCCTGCCCGTACGTGCCGTGGCGAAGCGTGAGCCCGAGCGTGGGCGCGCCGGTGTCCTTGACGCGCGTGCCAGGCGCGGGCTGCTGGCTCGCAACGACGTTGGTCGCGTAGCCCTGAACGCCGGCGGTCACGTGCCAGCCGAAGCCTGCGTCCTCGAGGATGCCCTTCGCGAAGACGAAGGCCTGCCCGCGCACGTCGGGCACCACGAGAGTCGGGTGCGGCGTCACGACGGGCGTCGGCGCCTTCGGCGGCGTGGTCAGCTGCTGACCGGCCGCGTAGGTCAGCGTTCCGGTCGCGAGCAGCCAGATCAGGCCGAGCACGACCATGCGTGGAACAACCGCAGCGAAGCGAGCCGCCATACCCTCACAGCGTCGGCCGGCGAAGGCCCGCGGCTCTCCCCCTACCGGGGGATCCGCGTGAACCGGATCGCGCCGCCGGGAGCTGAACTGCCGCCCGAGACCTGCGCGAAGACCGGACTGCTCGCGCTCGCGCCGGCGCCGAGCTCAGGCGTCGCCGCGTCTTGCCAGCGGAAGGCGATTCCCGCGAACCGCTCGAACCACGGCTCGAGCTGCGGGTACTGCGTGGCCGGGTCGAGCTGGAGATGCAGGTGCGGTCCCGTCGCATCGCCGGTCTGGCCGACGAGACCCACCGACTGGCCGGCCGTGAGGACGGCGCCCGCCGTGACCTGCGGATCGAGGTACGAGAGGTGGCAGTACGTCCACTCCCGGCCGTCGCCGGCGCGGAGGGTGAGGCCGATGCCGCACCGCGGGTCGGGCTGGTCCCACGACCTGAGCACGACCGAGTCCGACAGGGCGTAAACCGGCGTCCCCTCAGGCGCCGCGATGTCCGCGGCCGGGTAGTCGTGGTGGTGGTGTGAGACCGAAACGATCGAGGGACCGCCTCCGACCGGGAAGACGTAGCCGGAGTCGTTGGAGACGGGCGAGGCGAACAATGCGCCTGCCGCCGGTGCGCTCGGGGCGCTCTGCGCCTGCGTTCGCGCCTTCGTCAGCGCGTCCGTGGCCTGGGCTAGACGGGAGCGGAGCGCCGCGACGCGCATCTCCGACTCGTGCTCGTGGACACCAACCTGCGTCGCCGCCTTCTGGAGCTCCAGCTGCTGCGAGAGCAGCTGGACGGTGTTGGCGCGGTTCTGGGCGCGGCGTTCCCGCTTCGCCCAGGCCCGCTGGACCTTCAACGCGGCGTCCAGCTCGTGGTTGGCCTTTGCGACCTCCTTCCGGGCGGCGTCCAGCGAGACCTGGAGTCGGTCGAGCGTGAAGGTGGTGTCGGCGCCGCCGGAGCCGAACGTGTGCGCGAGCTGCAGTACCTCGTCCACGTACCACTGGGCGTGGTTGTAGGAGAGCACCGCGCGGGGCAGATCCTGTCCTCCCCCGGAGGCGGCGAGGTAGCGGGCGGCCGCGTAGATCGCGTCCTGCGGGTTCCACGGATCGGCGACCCCGTCGCCGTTCGCATCGACGCCCCAGCGTTCCCAGGTGCTCGGCATAAACTGCATCCAGCCGACCGCCCCGGCCGAGCTGGGGCCCATGTTGCGCCCGAAGTTCGACTCGATCTTGTTGATCGAGGCCAGCACCTCCCACGGGATCCCGTAGGCGGAGCCGGCGGCCTGCCAGAGCGCGACGAGCTGCGGAAAGTTGAGCTCCTGCGGAACGGCCGGAGGTGCCGAGATCGGGTCCGGAATGCTGATCTGGCCCGGCTGGTTCGGTAGCGCTGCGCTCGGCAGGCTCGCCGGCGTCGTGGGGAGCACGCGAAACGTGTCGGCGCTCGCAGTCCCAGCCACGCTCACCAGAGCGAGCGCGAAGCCCAGCAGGATGCGCTTCATCAGTCCGCCGGGGCGATCCGGAGGCTCGGCATCCGCGGCTCCTCCTGCTCTTCCGAAGGCGCCGACTGGGGCAACTCGTCGGCCCGCGTGATGCCGGCGGCCTCGCGCTTGAGCGAATGCTCGAGCGCGACGATGAAGTCGTGCTGGTTCGTCGCAGCATTGGCGGCGACCTCGCGGTCGATGTCGCCCGAGATGACGAGCCCGATCAGCGCCTGCTCGAAGCTCTGCATCTGGAAGAAGGCGCCCTCGGAGATCGCGTCGTGGATCTCCTCGGTCTTGTTGTCGCGGATCAGCTCGGCGATGCGCGCGTTGTTCACCATCACCTCGACCGCTGCCACGCGGCCCCCCGCCTTGCGGGGCAGGAGCCGCTGGCTGACGATCCCGCGCAGGACGCCCGCCAGGATCGAACGAATCTGGGCCTGCTTGATCCCCGGGAAGAACTCGATCATGCGGCCGAGCGTCTCGGCGGCGTCGATCGTGTGCATCGTCGAGAAGACGAGGTGTCCCGACTCGGCGGCCTTGAGGGCGGTCTCGGCGCTCTCCGCGTCGCGCAGCTCGCCGATCAGGATCACATCCGGGTCCTGACGCAGGGCCCGCCGCAGCGCCGCGAGGTAGGACTCGGTGTCGATCCCGACCTCGCGCTGGTTGACGATGCAGCCGTGGTCCTCGTGGAGGATCTCGATCGGGTCCTCGATCGTGACGATGTGCTGCCGGCGCGTCTTGTTGATGTAGTCGACGATCGCCGCGAGGGTGGTGGTCTTTCCCGAGCCGGTCGCGCCCGTCACGAGCACGAGGCCGCGATTTTCGTCGGCCATCGCCTGGACGCCGGGCGGCATCCGCAGCTGGGCGAAGCTGGGCACGTGCTTGGGGATGACGCGGAACGCGAAGGAGATCGCGCCGCGCTGACGGAAAACGTTGACGCGGAAGCGCGGCAGGTCCCCGCCGGAGTACGCGATGTCGAGCTCGCCCGACTCGTAGAAGGACTCTCGCTTCGCAGGCGTGAGCTCGGAGACGATCGCGAGCGCCGCCTCGAGGTCTGCGGCCGTCACCGGAGGGTGGTCGTCGAGCGGCGTCAGCTGGCCGTCCCGTCTAAAGACGGGCAGCTGGCCCACCTTGAGGTGGACGTCGCTCGCGCCTTCGTCCAGGGCACGCCGCAGGACCGCATTCAGCTCCACCCGCTGCACATCGGCAGCGCCCTCGTTTGTCTTTAGGCGCCGAGACTCTGGAGGACGCGGAGAGGTGCGCCCTTGAGGCCGTGCGTGTCGGCGGCGGTGGTCTCGCCGCGGACGACCGCCTGGAAGAGGCGCCACGAGAGGTTCGTGGTCGCGACCCGGAAGGCGAAGCGCGGGAAGCGCTCGAACGCGAGCTTTGCACGCCACGAGACCGTCTCGAGCGGCGCGAAGGTCGCGGCGAACCGCTCGGCGTATGCCTCGAGCCCGCCGCCGGCGAGGATCGTCTCGCTGGCGAGCCGGCCGCTCACGAACGCCTCGTACATGCCGTCCCCCGAGAGCGGGTCGACCAGCCCGGCGGCGTCGCCGATGAGAAGGACTCGGCCGTGGACCGGCCGCCTCCCGGCGCCCCGCATCGGCAGCCGGTGGCCGCGAAGGTCGCGCACCACACTCTCGTCGATCCCGTATGCGCGGCAGAGCTCCCGCAGCCGTTCGCGGAGACGAGGCCCCTCGCTCTGCCAGCCGCCGACGCCGACGTTGACGTGGTCGCCTTTCGGAAAGACCCAGGCGTAGCCGCCGGGGACCACATCGAGCTCGACAACCGCTCGGCCCGCATAGCGCTCCCGCGAGACTTCTCCGTACGCAACGTTGCCCTCGAGCGCGACGCCGTGCTCGTGGGACGGCAGCCCGAGCGAACGCGTCGTGATCCCGTTGGCCCCGTCGGCGCCGACGACGACGTCCGCCTCGAGGCGTACGCCGTCGAGCGTCACCGCACCGCCGGGGTCGACCGCCGTGACCTTGACGCCGTCTCGGAACTCGGCGCCTGCTGCCGCCGCCTGTTCGGCGAGGAAGGCGTCGAGGCGGCGCCGCTGGGTCATCAGAACCAGGGGCTCAGAAGCGCGGCGGCTCCAGCGGCGCGAGTAGCGGAACCCGAGCTCGAGCGTGTCGACGCGTTCCTCGACGACGGGCTCCACGGAGACCGGCAGCTCCTGGATCGCGCGGAGCGTCAGGCCTCCACCGCATGGCTTGTCGCGCGGAAACCGCGCGCGGTCGATCAGGCACACGCGCGCGCCCGCGCGCGCGAGACGGTAGGCGGTCGTCGAACCTGCCGGCCCGGCGCCGACGACTATCGCGTCAAACCGCTCCACGCCAGAGCATCGTAAGACCTCTTGAAGCGCCGGCGGCGCCCGACTAGATTCGTGGGTCCGCCGCGAGCAGCGGTTCCGACCAGACCTGAAGGGAGTTCAATCAGTGGCCAGATATCTCATCGTCCGCAGATTCGATGTCGGGGAGGAGGAAATGCCCGAAGTCGGCCGCCGCTCCCGTACGGTGATCGAGAACGGGCATCCGGAAATCACCTGGGAGCACAGCCACATCGTCGTCGGCGACGACGGCGTCGTCATGACCTATTGCGTCTACGAGGCACCTGACGAGCAGGCAGTTCGACAGCACGCTAAAGAGCTCGGCGAGCACCGGATCGAGGAGCTGCACGAGATCGCCGGCGACGTCACGCCGGCGGATTTTCCGCCGGCCGCCGCGTAGTTACTACTGAATCAGCTGCTGCGCGTCCGGGATGTGGTACGACGCGGCACGCGCCATTGCGAGGCGCCGGCGAAGATCGGCGAGCTGGACGCTGTCTCCTTCAGGGACAAGCTCGAGCGCCTCGCGATAGAGGATCGCGGCCTGATCCTTCGCCCAGCCGTGCTCCGCCTGCTCGGCGGCACGGATGAAGTAGCCCAGCGCGCGCTCCGGCTCGCCGGCGTCGCGCCAGTGGCGGGCGAGGGCCGCGGCGGCCTCTCCGAGCTCCGCTGTTCTCGCTTCGAAGAACTCGGCAACACGCGCATGGCGCTTGCGCCGCTCGGCGCGCGGGAGCAGCTCGTAGGCGACATCTCGGATCAGGACGTGCTTGAAGCCGAACTGCTGCTCGCCTTCGATGATCGAGCTCGTGTCGCGCACGATCAGGTCGCGCCGCTCGAGCGCACCGAGCAAGCCGGAGAGCCCGTCGGCGACACCAACCTGCGACAGCGCACCGCGCCAGAACGTCTTGCCCACGACCGCCGCGTCGAGCAGGATCGCCCGCTCCGCATCGGGAAGCGCGTCGAGGCGGGCGGCGAGAATGCCCCGGATCGTGGTCGGCAGCGAAGCGTCGACCGGAGACGACTCCGCCATCGTCGCGGCGAGCTGCTCGATGAAGAGCGGGTTGCCCTCAGCGGTCTCGGCCAGGCGCAACGCCGCTTCGCCGCGAATCTCGCCGAGCCTCAGGTTCGCCAGCTGTTGGGCCTCGGCCGGGTTCAGCGGCGCGAGCGGCAACGCCGTGTAGGCGGTCAGCCCGCCGCCCCACGACGGCCGCGAATCGAGTAGCTCGGGGCGCGCGAGCGTCACAAGCATGATCGGCAGCTCTCGGAGGCGCGCCGCCAGCAGCTCGATCAGGTCGAGCAGGCCCCGGTCGGCCCAGTGAATGTCCTCGAAGACGAGCACCGTCGGACTGTCGCGTGCCACGGCCTCGATGAAGACGCGAATGGAGAAGAAAAGCTCCTCGCGATCGTCGACCGAGCCTTCGGGGTCGAGCCCGAGCAGGATGGCGAGGTGGCGCGCAACCGCCTCGTCGGGGACGCTCTCCCGCAGCTTCTCGAGGCCGACCTCGGCCGGGTCGCTTTCGAAGATCCCGCAGAGAGCCTTCACCTGCGTCGCGAAGGCGAAGTAGGCGCTGCTCTCGCGATACGGCAGTGAGCGGCCGTGGACCGTGCGTCCGCCCAGCTCTTCGACCGCGGCGGAGAACTCCTGCGCGAGGCGCGTCTTGCCAATGCCGGCCGTGCCGAGAACGGTTACGAGGTGGGGAGCCGATTCGCCGGCCACGCGCTCCCAGATCCCGCGCAGAACCTCGAGCTCGCGCGCCCGTCCGACGAGGTCGCCCGAGAGGCGTCGCTCGCCCGCCGCGTGCAGCGGGCAGAGCGCGATCCACGCTTCGACCGGCTCGGCCTTTCCCTTGGCGATGACCGGCGGCGCCTCCTCGTATTCGATCGCGTCACGCGTGGCGGCGTAGGTCTCGCGCCCGACGAGCACCCCGTCGACCGGCGCGGCCGACTGCAGGCGTGAGGCCGTGTTGACGACATCTCCGGCGACCATTGCCTCACCGAGCTCCGGCCTCGCGCCGAGCGCGACCAGCGCCTCGCCGGTGTTGACCGCGATCCGGACCTGCACGTCGAGGCCTTCGAGGCTCTGCACGCCGTCGCGGACCGCGAGCGCCGCCCGCACCGCCCGCTCTGCATCGTCGCCGTAGGTCGTCGGAGCGCCGTACACCGCCACGACCGCGTCGCCGATGAACTTCTCGACGACGCCGCCGAACGACTCGAACTCGCGGCGAAGAAAGTCGTGGTACGGCGACAGGAACGCCCGCACGTCCTCAGGGTCGAGCACCTCGGACCGGGCCGTGAAGCCGACGAGATCGACGAACACCACTGAAACGAACCTCCGCTCGTCGCGGCCCGCCGGCGCAACAGCGTCGAGCGGCTGCCCGCACGCGTTGCAGAAACGCGCGCTCTCAGGATTCTCCTGGCCGCAGCTAGGACAGATGAGCACCCCCTAAGCCTAGGACGTCAGGCGGCGATTGAGAATCCCGCGACGAACCGCGGCTACACTCTTTCCGCTCTGGGGGTGTGCCCGAGCGGCCAAAGGGAACGGGCTGTAAACCCGTCGGCTCAGCCTACGGAGGTTCGAATCCTCCCGCCCCCATAACCGGCCTAGCCGTTCGTTCCCCACTGGCTTTTGGCCCGCCACCCGTAGTAGCGTCGCCGTGAAACGTGCTGCCGAGGAAGGAGTGGATCTTGCCGAAAGTCGTTATGACCCATGCCGTACGAGACATCGACCATTGGCTCCAAGGCAAGGCGGAACGTGCTGCTGCTATCGAGTCGGGGACCGGAAGCAACGTGACCGACTACGTGGCGCAGGATGGAAGCACCAACATCGCCATCACAGCCGACGTTGCCGACCCTGCCGCGCTGGAGGCGCTGCTGGCGTCGCCGCCGCCTGAGATGGTGGCGACGATGGAGGCGCACGGCGTCGTTCAGCCAATCTCCGTCTACGTCGAGTCCTAGTCGCTACGTAGTTACTTCCGCCCTACCTCGCGGGGCGAAGTCCGGCGTCGGTCTCGGCTTCGCCGAAGCCATGACGACTTCAACTGGAGGTGCGCCTCGACCTCGGGGCGCAGATCGCCGCCGTTCTTGACGGGGAGAACGAGCTGGAAGCGGGCGCCGTGGGGCTCGGCGTCCTCGTAGACGAGGTCGCCGTTGTGTGCGCGCGCGTACGAGCGCGCGATCGCCAGGCCCAGGCCGGCGCCGCCGACCCGAGCGCGGCTGCCGCGGGTGAACCGCTCGAACAGCTCGGGAACGAACTGCGGAGGCACGCCCTCACCCCTGTCCTCCACGAACACCCGGAGATGCCGGTCTTTTCGAACCGCGTTGACCTGGACGGGCGGAGAGCCGTAGCGAAGCGCATTTGCGACCAGGTTCCCGACGATCCGGTCGAGCGCACCCGGATCAGCGGGCGCCTCTAGATCCGGATCGACGCCGATCTCAACGTCCTCTTTCCGGTCCGCCGCAACCGAGGCAACGATTTCCTCGATCCGCTCGCGGAGGTTGATCTGCTCGGGATTGATCGAGATCGCGTCGGCGTCGAGGCGCGAGAGGTCGAGGAGCTGCTCGACGAGCCGCGCCATCCGGTCGGCCTGGCGCTCGAGCGTGTCTCGAACCTCCGCCCGTTGGACAGGGTCGAGCTCGTCGCCGCGCCGGTTGAGCGTCGTGGCGAGGCCGAGGATCGTCGTTACCGGCGTTCGCAGCTCGTGCGACGCGAGCGCGATGAAGTTGGTCTTGATCTCGTCGGCGCGCTCGAGCGCGAGCCGTGCTTCGTGCTCGTGTTGGAAGAGGCGCACGCGATCGAGCGCGAGGCCCGTGAGCGCGCCGACCGTCTCGAGCATGCGAAGCTCCTCGCGCCCGAAGAACGGCGCGTACGGCGAGGCCCAGACCGTGAGCGATCCGGCCGGGATCTCCACCTCGAAGATCTGCGCGTCGGCGGTCTCGGGCTCGTCGGCACCCTCGGGGACGCCGTAGGAACCGACCACCTGACCCTCGTCGTTGCGAAGGCAGAGCGCTCGGGCACCGACGATATCGGCCATTGGGGCGAGCACTCGGTCGGCGACCTCCTCCTGCGTCCGGCTGAGCGTGACGAGATCCTGGATCGCGTCCTGGACGCGTGCCTGCGAAGGCCGCCGCCAGATCAACCGCACGATCGCGGGCGGCGCGAGCGCGAGCAGGAAGCCCAGCGCGCTCGCGATCGCTAGCACGTTGCTGACCAGCGAGGAAACGGAGTAAGACTGGCTCGTCGCCGCCGCGGCGAAGATCGCGACGGTCAGAAGGGCTGCCGAGAGCGCGAGCACTCGCATGCGGTTCCGCGCGACGCTCGGCTGCCCGCGCCCGGCCCGCCAGAGTCTCGTCGCCGCGACGCTCGAGAGCACCGTCCAGTGGATCAGAAAGGCGATCAGGTAAACGATGAACCCGGCGGAGCGTGGCTCCCCCTGCTCCGGAATGTGCGGCAGTGCGAACGTCCAGACGACCATCACCAGCGTCATCAACCCAAGCAGGCGCTCGAGCCCCGAGGTCGCCGTCCTGAAGACGGTTGTGAACCGGTGCAGCAGGTACGGGAAGAGCAGCAGCAGCGCGATGTCGAGCCGTTGCAGGAAGTTCTCCGTGAAACCGCTCGGGTGCTTCGGAACGATCTGCGGCTGCCCGAGCACCACGACGAGCCCGAGCGTCCCGAAGCCGAGCGCCGCCCAGGCCGCCGCACGATCCCGCTGCCGCCGCCACTGGTTGATGGTGACGAGCGCCAGCACGACGTATGCCACAAGGCTGACGTAGCGCAGAATCTCGACCGCTAGCCGCAACATTCACCCCCTGGGCCGTAGGCGCTCGGTCGGACTGTACGCCGAGGTCGGGAAAATTGCACCTAGCGAGGCCATTTCCTGCGAAAAAACCCGCGGTTACAATGGCCGCGCCACGCCCTCTTAGCTCAGTTGGTAGAGCACCTCCATGGTAAGGAGGGGGTCTCCGGTTCGAGTCCGGAAGAGGGCTCTGCAAAAGGGCCGCACGCGGGGCTTTTGCTTTCGGATCGACTTTCTCGGCGTCGATTGTGCCGCGGGTATGGAGCCTTTTAGAGCCCTCAGGTCCATCCGCCCCCGCGGGAAGGTCAGGTCTTGCGCGGATGCAAGACCTGACCCCCGCGTCGCGGGCGTACCGAAGGCCGCAGTGCCCCGGCGGCTTGAAGTTGTACGTCCCGTCCCAAAACCAGAGGTTCGTGGCCGCGTTGTACGT
>JBQCGP010000037.1:0-18946 GCA_051955535.1 Gaiellaceae bacterium
GTCGAGATGTTCTCGATGTCGAAGTCCTACGGGATGGCCGGCTGGCGGCTCGGGTTCGTGCTCGGCAACACCGAGATCGTCGAGCGGATCAACCTGCTGAACGACCACTGCCGCGTCGGGATCTTCCGCCCCGTCCAGGAGGCGGCGATCGCGGCGCTCAAGGGCCCCCAGGAGTCGGTAGCTGAGCGCACGGCCACGTATCAGCGCCGCCGGGACCGCGTGCTCGACGTCGTGGACGCCGTCTGCGAAGGAACGTTCTACGTCTGGGTCGAGCTGCCCGACAGGCTCACCATCGACAAGCTCCTGATGGAGCATCGCCTCGCGCTGGCACCCGGCGAGGGCTTCGGCCCGAGCGGCGCCGGCTGGGCGCGGCTCTCGCTCGCGGTATCGGACGAGACGCTGGAGCTCGGGCTGGAACGGCTGGCGGCCGCCCTCAGCTCAGCTTGACCGCGCCGTCGTCCTCGATCGTCCAGTGCGGGTTGTGGGCGACCTCCCAGGCATGGCCCTCGGGGTCGACGAACACGCCCGAGTAGCCGCCCCAGAAAGTCTCGGCGCCCGCGCGCGGAATCGTCCCACCCGCCGCCTCGGCTTCGGCCAGCACGGCGTCGACCTCGGCGGGCGACCGCGCGTTGTAGGCGGGAGTGATACCGCCCCAGCCGCCGCTGTCCTCGACGGCCGTGTCCTCGGCGAGCTGCTCGCGTCCCCAGAGAGCCACGATCATGCAGCCCGCCTGGAAGAAGACGACGTCATCGGCCGGCGCGGCGCCGCTCTTCCAGCCGAGCGCCTCGTAGAACGCTCGCGCCCGAGCCAGGTCGCGCACCCCCAACGTGACGAGGCTCATGCGCTGGTCCACGCCGGAGTTCTAACCGACCACGTCAGTACTCGTCGTGGCGCCGCACCCAGTACTGGCTCCGCCCGCCCTCGTCCCGGCCCTTGGGGACGATGTCGAGGTAGTTGTAGGCGGTGTTGAGAAGGTCGATCCCGCGCGCGTACGCGGAGTACGTGTGGAAGATCGATCCGTCGTCCCTGGCGAAGGCGCTGACGCCTTCCCGCTCGTCATTGCTGGGAGCGAGCGTCCCGTAGTTGTAGACACGCTCGTCCTGGCGCTCGGGCGTGAACGAGACGCCGAAGTCGAAATTGAAGTCCGTCTCGAACGAGGACACCCAGTGGAAGTCCCACCCCATGCGCTCCCGGTAGGCCGCCAGCTTCTCGTAGGGCGCCCGCGAGATCGCGGCGAACGTGACGTCACGGGCGTTCAGATGCACCACGTTCGGGTTGAAGTTGTCGGCCCAGAACGAGCAGCTCTTACAGCCGGCCTCATCCTCCGGCGCAAACATGAAGTGGTAGACGACCAGCTGGCTCCGACCGTCGAACAAGCCGGCCAACGTCTCGGCGCCGTTCGGGCCCTGGAAGACGTACTCCTTCTCGATCGCCTCCCAGGGCAGCGCCTGCCTCTCGCTCGTCAGCGCATCTCGCGCGCGTGTGAACTCCTTCTCCCTGTCGAGCAGCTCCTTGCGGGCCTCGAGCCATTCGTCGTGTCCGACGACGTTCACATCCCCTCCGGCCCGCGGTCCTCACCGGGGTCGTCGCCGCGCCCGGCGACTACCAGCCGCTGGAGGTAGTGATCCCAGCCGTGCGCGTGGCTCGTGGCGGACTCCGCGCTGGGGAGGCCGTAGTGGCGGAACCTGAGCAGCGTGCCGTCGCCGCTCGGCTCGAGCTCGATCTCGACCGTGCTGGTGCCTGGTGGGACCGAAATCTCCTGCCCGCCCTCCGACTCCCACCCGAACGTGTGGACGAGCCGGCGCGGCGGGTCGAGCTCGACGAACTCGCCGCTCGCGATGTGCCCGCCGATCACGTCGACGCGGTACCGGCCACCGGGCCGCGGATCGAGCCACGCGCGAGCGCCGAACCAGCGCGCCATCTTCTCGGGGTCGACGAGGAACTCCCAAACCGTCTCCGGCGTCGCTGCGATCTCGACCTCGCGCTCGACTGCCGTCTCAGTCGTCGTCTCCATGCTCCGTTTCCTCCTTTTCTGCCTCGCGCTTGAGGGCTTCGAGGCGCTCGTCCCAGAACTCCTCCAGGAACTCCTTCAGTTCAGCGAGCCCTTCCGGTCGTACTCGGTAGAGCCGCCTTGTTCCGTTCCGCCGCTCATCCACGAGCCCCCCCTCCTTCAGGACGGTCAGATGCTGCGAGACCGCCGGCCGCGTCACGTCGAAGTGCGCGGCGATCTCGCCCGCCGACAGCTCTCCGTCGCGGACCAGGGTCAGGATCTGGCGACGGCGTGAGCCTGCGAGTGCTTTCAGGGCGGCTTCCACGGCCGATAGTTAAGCAACTTCTAACGTAAGTGTCAACTTAAATTGTCTCGACTGTCCGCCTCGCGTAGCGTCCGCAAGATGCGCGAGAGCACCGTTCCGTTCCGGCACGGAGATGACACCGCCGAAACCTGGTACCGGATCGACGGCGAGCTCCGTCCCGAGGGTCCCGCCCCGCTGGTGACGCTGCACGGCGGTCCGGGCGCGACGCACGACTACCTGCTGGCGCTGTCCGACCTCGCCGATGGCCGCGCGGTCGTCTTCTACGACCAGATCGGAAACGGGCATTCGACGCATTACGAGGGCCGGAACGGCGACTTCTGGACGGTCGACCTGTTCGTGCGGGAGCTTCAGAACCTCGTCGAGGCGCTCGGGATCGCCGACCGCCACCACGTGCTCGGCTCGTCGTGGGGCGGGTTTCTGGGACAGGAGTACGCGTTCACGCAGCCGCGCGGGCTGCGCTCGCTGGTGCTCGCAGACACCGCGGCCTCGTTTCCGGACTTCGTCACCGAGGCGAACCGGCTGCGCGGCGAGCTCCCGCCCGAGGTCGAAGCGACGCTGAAGCGCCACGAGGAGGCCGGCACCACCGACGACCCCGAGTACGAGGAGGCGTGCATGGTCTTCTACAAGCGTCACCTCTGCCGGCTCGACGACTGGCCGCAGGAGCTCGTCGATTCGTTCGGCTGGATCGCGAAGGACCCGACCGTCTACCACACGATGAACGGGCCGAGCGAGTTCCACGTGGTCGGCTCCATCAAGGACTGGCAGTCGAAGGACAGGCTCGGCGAGATCGGCGTGCCTACGCTGCTGACCTCCGGCCGGTACGACGAGGCGACGCCCGCGCTGCAGGAGCCGCTGCGCGACGGAATCCCGGACTGCGAGTGGGTGCTGTTCGAGGAGTCCTCGCACACGCCCTTCGTGGAAGAGCGTGAGCGTTACATGCAGGTCGTCGGCGACTGGCTCGCTCGACACGACTAGGTTCGCTGCGGTCGATGGGACAGTCCCCCTCAGGGACAGTCCCTCCTACTAAGAGTCTTCGCGCCGGTGCGAGGCCGCAAGCTCCGGCAGGGCGGACTCGTCGATCGCATCCGGCGGGACGACCACGACCCGGATCGGGGTCTTGGCCCAGATCGTCGCCGTGCGCTTGCCGCCCTCAATCAGCGCGCGCTCGCCGAGTAGCGCACCGGGGCCGATCTCCGCGACCGGCTCGCCGTTCACCTCGATGTCCACCATCCCGTCGAGAAGGAGAAACAGCTCTCCGCCCTCCTCCCCTTCCGTCACGAGCGCCGAGCCCTGCTCGAGGTTGCGGCGATCGAGCTTCTTGCCCTGGCGCATGATCGATTCCGAGAGCTCACGCTCGAGCCCCGACTCGACGGCGGTCGTGAGCGCCGCTGAGTCCTCCTCGCCCCACGGCGTGTTCTTGCCGTGCGACTCCCGGTACCACTCCTCGAAGTCGATCGTCCCGGACTTTGTGACGAGATTTCCTTCGTCGTCGTAGATCCAGTGCCGGGGGAACGGGCTCGCGCCCTCGAGCTCGTGCTCGTAAGACCCGTCGGACTTGATCGTCAGCGACAGCGTCGTCCACGCGGAGGCGGACTTGATCCGGAAGAACGGCTTGCGCCGGACGCGCCGCGGTGCCGGCAGCCCCATGTGCCCGCCGGCCGACTGGGTGAACTTCACCCAACCGTCGCCGACCTGGGGGTCCGCCTGGATCAGCGGGTACTGCACGGCCGGAAACGCGAACTCGCGGCGAAGAAGCTTGATCCGCGTCACGCTGATGTGACCGCCGCCCGAGTAGCCGTAGCCCGAAGGCTTGCCGTCCTCGAAGTCGGCCCACGCGCGTAGCTCGTTCGCCTCGCGGAACGCGTCGGCCTGCCGTAGCGCCTCGAGGTCCTCGAGCCTGTCGGGCGGCGGCGCGTCGTAGTGCGCCACGCCCATCTCGAATGGCATCTTCGGCATGCCGCGGATGGCCTCGGAAGGAATCCAGGTGATCGACGTGACTGACTTCTCGACTCTCATTGCACAGCCCCTCTCTGCCCAAAGATGACGTTTCAGGCAAAGCTAAACGGGCCGGCGCGGCCGGTCTAGTCGGAACCGGTCAGGAGCTCAGTCTGTTGCGGCGCGGCGGCCGAGGATCAACGCAAAGGCGCCGGCGGTCGCGGCGATCACGACGGCGACCAGCGACTTGTTAGGCCTGCCGCCCTCGACCGACGGCTTAGCGGCTTGCGCCTTCCGCTTGCCGACGCTCTTCAGGGCGCTCCAGACCACCCAGCCCACCACGGCGTTGCGTCTATTGATCACACTCATGACGGGAGCCTACCCCCGGGGGCTTTTCTCGAACCTCACTCACGCGCAGGCGAGCGGAAGTCGCGGAGTGACGCCGGAACCGCGACGAGCCGCAGGACCCTTAGGGCCGCCCGACACTCGCGCTGGAAGCGTGCGAAGTCGGCGCAGCGGTCACAGCCGCGCAGATGCGCATGGAGACCCCGCCGCTCTCGCCAGGACAGGCGCTGGTCGAGGTCGCGCGAGATGGCCGGGTTCTCGTGGAGGCAGTGAGCCGCAGGCCCCATTGCCTGTCAGATGCGCGACGGCAGCGTTTCTTGCTCGCGTCGCGCGTTACTTGAGCGGCGGGGGCGGCGGCACGGTCACCGTCGGGACGCTCACGGTGACCGTGAGGACGGGCGTCGAGACGGTCGCAGCCGGGGGCGCGATCGTAGACACGACCGAGGTGACCGGCGCGATGACCGCGCCGACCGTGCTCGCGGCCGCTGCTGTCGGCTGAGGCGATTGGGACTTCTCGCCTTGCGGCCCGGGCGCGGCCGGAGCGGATGCGGTCGGGGCGCCGCCCGTGGAGATCGAGTCACCCGCCGGCGCCTTCCTGAGCGCGCCCTGCCCCGCGGCGGCCGGGCGCGAGTGGCGGAACGACGCGCCCTGGGACTGTCGCGACACGGAGGCGCGAGACGACCCCGTCGGCGAATGCGGAGCAAGCGCGCCCTGGTCGTGACGGATCTGTACTGCCGCGCTCACGGGATCGGGCGTCGCGACCGCGCCGACCGTCTTGTAGCCGAGCCCACCGACAACCGCACCCGTCGCGACCACCGCGGCGACCTTGAGTGCGACGTCTGTCCCCAACGTCGCACCCCCCGCGGCGATCAGGCCGCCGCCTCCTCCGCCAAACGATCCGAGCGTCGCCGGAAGCGGTGCGATGCCGAGCGCCCCGGCGACCGCCTTGCGCCAGGCGCGCAGGTTCCCGCGCGCGCGGAAGAGCAGCGCCTCGACGGCCGGAACGGTCACCCCGAGCACCTCTGCGATCTCCGCGTAGCTCCGGTCCTCGGCCTCGCGCATCACGCTCGCCGCTCGCTGGTTGAAGGGGAGCCGGGCGAGCGCCGCGAGCATCTCGTCGAGCGAGGGCTTCTCTTGGTCGAGAGCTGCGGGCTCGGGGACGCTCTCGAGCGGGACCTCTTCGAGCCGGCGGCCGGACTGCCGCCAGCGCATCCGGCAGACGTTGTGCGCGATCTTGATCAACCAGTTGTGCGGCTTGGTCGGCCGGCCGCCGCGCTGGAACGCGCGATAGGCGTTAAGGAAGGTCTGCTGTGTGACGTCCTCGGCGTCGGCCGAGTTGCCGAGCACCGCGAGCGCGTACTGATAGACCTCGGCGACGTGCTTGCGGTAGAAGCGTTCGAAGGCATCGTCGACCGACTCGTGACGGCGGAGCACTCTCGGCGCGAACCGGCGAAGAGAAACGTCCTTACGGTCGCTCGCAGGCGCCACGCCCCCCTCCATGCTGCGGTAACGCGCGAGCCCTCTTCGGAGATACGTCCGCTTTAGGGCTTTTACGCAGGAGTGCGTGCGCGCTGTCGGTTCGGCAGGTGGATGGCGCGGCCGAGCGCGACGAGCCCGGCCTCCTTGATCGCCTCCGAGAGCGTCGGGTGCGCCGCCATGCCGTCGGCGACGGTCTCGACCGTCGCCTCGGCGTCGATCGCCACGACGCCGGCCTCGACAAGGTCGGTCACGTGCGGCCCGACCATGACCAGGCCGAGCAGCTCGCCGTAGCGCGTCTCGTGGATCGACTTCACCCACCCGATCGTCTCGTTCTGCATCAGCGCCCGCGCGTTCGCGATCCACGGGAACCTGCCGGTCGCGACGTCGTCGCCATATTGCTCGCGGGCCTCCGCCTCGGTGAGGCCGACGCCGGCGATCTCGGGATCCGTGTAGATCGGCCGCGGCACCGCGCGGTTGTCGACGATCGCGTCATGGCCGCAAGCGTTCTCGGCCGCGACCTCGCCCTCACGGAAGGCCGTATGCGCGAGCTGCCAGTAGCCGGCGCAGTCGCCCACCGCGTAGATGTGCGGGGCTGTCGTCCGCCGGTGCTCGTCGGCGGCGATCCCCTTGCGCTTGTCGAGCTCGACGCCCACCGACTCGAGGCCGAGGTTCTCGACGTTGGGGCCACGGCCGACGGAGACGAGCATCAGGTCGCACTCGACCGTCTCGCCGTCGCCGAAGTGAACGGTCAGGGCGCCGCCCGTGTCCTCGACCTTCGTGCACTGCTTCTCGAGGTGGAGCGTGATGTCACGGCGGCCGAACTGCTTGGCCAGCTCCTTCGAGGCGTCCTCGTCCTCCTGCGGGATCAGGCTCGGCAGCATCTCGATGATCGTCACCTCGCTGCCGAAGCGGTTGAAGATCGAGGCAAACTCGCAGCCGATGATGCCGCCGCCGAGGATGACGAGGCGCTTCGGCACCTCGGTCTGGCCGAGCAGTGCCTCCGAGTCCACGCAGCGCGGCGAGTCGAGCCCCTCGATCGGCGGCCAGAGCGGCGACGAGCCGGTCGCGACGATCGCGCTCTTGAAGGTGACGTCCTCGCCGCCCTCGACCGCGATCGTGTTGGCGTCGGTGAACCGGCCGGTGCCGCTGACCCACTCGACCCCGTTCGACTTGAACAGGCTCGCGACGCCGGACGTCATCTGGTTTACGACCTGCGACTTCCACTCGTTCGCGGTCGCGAAGTCGAGCGTCGGAGGGCCGACCAGGACGCCGAGCTTGCCGAATGTGTGCTCCGCTTCCTTGATCGAAAACGCCGTCTGCACCCAGGCCTTCGTCGGGATGCACCCGATCCGCAGGCAGGTGCCGCCGAGCTCGGTCTCCTTCTCGATGCAGACAGTCTTGGCCCCGAGCTGCGCCGCGCGGATCGCTGCGGTATAGCCGCCCGGGCCGCCGCCGAGGACTGCAACGTCACATTCCACGGGCGCGAATCCTACTCGTGGGAGGTCGGGCTGAGCGCAGCTCGCATGACGACGGCCCCGTCGTCCTCGCGCACCGGCTCGAAGCCGTACTTCTCGTAGAGGTGCACGGCCGGGTTGTCCTTGGCAACGCTCAGGCTGACGGCGTCGAAGCCGTCCTTGCGGGCGCAGTTCATGAGCCCCGTGAGCAGCTCGTGGCCGAACCCGCGGCCACGTCGGCTCGGGACGACCGCGATCGCAAGCTCCGGAGTCTGACCGTCGATGAACCCGAAGCCCGCGTCCTCACCCGTGAAGAGCCGGTACCAGGCCGCGCCGACCGGCACATAGTCGTCGAAGACGATCAGCGAGCGGTCGCCCGGCCTCCCCCACCCGTTCACGTAGCGCGTCAGCGGCGGTTCTTCGTCGCCGACCGGTGTCCGCCAGTAGAAGGCGTGCCGGAGCATGTCGCGGAGGAAGGGAACGTCGCGCGGACCGCCCTTTCTGATCACGGCGCGAGTCTACGGCGCAGCCACTTCGAGCTCAGCTGCCAGGCAGCTCCTCTGCGAGCTGGATGCGGTTGCCGTCCGGGTCGTAGACGTCGAGCAGGCGCATCTGATTGTGGAGCTCGAACACGGTTCCAACCTCGACGCCGTCGCCGCGCAGCCGTTCGGCCTCCGCCTTGATGTCCTCGACGTCGACCGTCGCAACACCTGTGTCTTCTTGGGGGGCACCCTCGGCGATCGCGACCTCCATCTCGCCGTGCACCAGCCTCGCCCAGCGGCCCTCTTCGTCCAGGTAGGTCTCCACGAAACCGAGTTTGCCCGTATAGAAGTCGCGGGCGGCATCGAGGTCGCGCACCTGGTACCAGACCAAGACCGGCTTCACAGCATCAAGCCCGGCTCTTCCAGGAAGGCCTTGACCGTCCGGAGGAAGTCGGCGGCGGTGGCGCCGTCGAGGGCGCGGTGGTCGCACGTCAGCGTCATCGTCATCAGCGGTCGTGTCTCGAACCCGGAGTCGGCTGGGACGGCCTTGGGCTCGATCGCGCCGACGGCCAGGATCGCCGCCTGCGGCGGGTTGAGCACGGCTACGAACTGCTCGACGCCGTACATGCCGAGGTTCGAGATCGTGAAGGTGCCGCCGTCGAGGTCTTCCTGACGCAACTTGTTGTCGCGCGCGCGCGTAACTATGTCGCTGCGGGCCGTCGCGAGCTCGGCGATCGTCTTCAGGTCGGCCTGGTGGATGACCGGGACGACGAGACCGGCTTCGATCGCCACCGCGATCCCCACGTTCGCGTTCGGATGCAACTCGATCGCATCTTCGGCCCAGAGCGCGTTGACGGCGCGGTGCCGCAGCAGCGCGGCGGCGCACGCCTTCGTGAGGATGTCGGTAACGGTCGCCCGCGGCTCGCCTTCCTTGGCCTGTTGCGCAAGGCGGTCGTGCAGCTGCCGGGCCCGGGTCATGTCCGCCGACATCGCGATCTGGAAGGCCGGCGCCTGCCAGGCCTCTGTGAGGCGGCGGGCGATCGTGCGCCGGACCGAGGTGAGCGGAACGCGCTCGACCGTTCCGGCCACGGCCGGGGTCTGACCCCCGACAGGGACGGCCGGGGCGCCCGCAGCGGCACGCTCGACGTCCTCGGCGACAACTCGTCCCTCCGGGCCGGTGCCTTTGAGCGAGCCGAGCTCGATCCCGCGCTCGCGCGCGATGCGGCGCGCGAGCGGCGAGGCCTTGACGCGCGCGCCGGCACCGTCGGTCTGGACGGGCTCGTGGGTTTCGGCGACCTGCTCGGTCGCCGACGCAGCCCGGCCCTCGGCCCGCTCCGGCTCGCGGGCGGGCGCCTCGGCAGGCTTCTCCGTGCTCTGCGGCGCGCCGCCGTTGCCGAGCTCCGGAACCTCCTCGCCCTGCTCGCCGATGACGGCGATGGTCGTGCCGACGTCCGCCTCGCCCTCGGCGACGGCGATCTTCAGCAACACGCCCGAAGCCTCGGCCTCGACCTCCTGCGTCACCTTGTCGGTGTCGAGCTCGTAGAGCGGCTCGCCCTTCTCGACCTGGTCTCCCTCGGCCTTCAGCCACTTGACGATCGTCCCGGACTCCATGCCCTGGCCGAGGCGCGGGAGCTTTACCTCGCTCGCCATGTCTCCTCCGGACACGGCCGGGGTCTGACCCCGGACATGGCCTCAAGCGTCACGCTGCACCGTCCGCTGGATCGCCGCGAGCACGTCTGCCGAGTGGGGCACGACGTACTCCTCCATCACGGGCGCGAACGGCAGCGGCGCGAACTTCGCGCCCACACGCTCGATCGGCGCGTCGAGCCAGTCGAAGGCCCCGTGCTGAACGACCGCCGCGACCTCGGCGCCGAAGCCCATCCGCGTCACCGCCTCGTGGGCGACGACGCAGCGATTCGTCTTCTTGACCGAGCCGAGGATCGTCTCCTCGTCGAGCGGCTGGAGCGTTCGCGGGTCGACGACCTCTACAGAGATCCCCTGCTCCTCGGCTTCCTCCGCCGCGGAGAGCGACTCGTGGACGAGCCTCCCAGTCGCGACGACCGTCACGTCCTCGCCCTGCCGGTGCACGCGCGCCTGCCCGATCGGGATCGGCTCGATCTCTTCCGGGACCTCCTCCTTGATCCCGTAGAGCGTCCGGTGCTCGAAGAAGATGACAGGGTTGTCGTCGTAGATCGCCGACCAGAGCAGGCCCCGGACGTCGGAAGGCGTCGAGGCGAAGACAACCTTCAGCCCTGGCACGCCCACGAACCAAGCCTCGACCTGCTGGGCGTGCTGAGCTCCCGGCGACCAGCCGGCGCCGCCCTGGGTGCGGATCGTCAGCGGCACCTTCAGCTGGCCGCCCGACATGTAGCGGTGCTTCGCCGCCTGATTGACGATCTGCTCCATCGAGATCGTCAGGAAGTCTTCGTACATGACCTCCACGACTGGGCGCATCCCTTGTATCGCCGCGCCGATGCCGGAACCGACGATCGCCATCTCGGAGATCGGCGTGTTCCGGACTCGCTCGGGGCCGAACTCGTCGAGCATCCCTTGCGTGACGCCCATCGAGCCGCCCATCTCGGCGATGTCCTCGCCCATGATGAAGACGTTCTCGTCCTGGCGCATGGCCGTTGAGAGCGCGTCGCGAACGGCCTCGCGATAGGAAAGTTCAGGCATACACGTTCTTCAGGGCGTCCTCGGGCTTGGGATCGGTGCCGACCTTGGCGAACTCGACGGAGGCATCGACCAGCTCCTGCACCTCCCGATCGACGGTCTCGAACTCCTCGTCCGTCAGCGCGAGCTTCTCGCGCAGGAGCTCGATTGGATCGGCCGTCTCCTGCAGGCGGCGGAGCTCGTCCTTGTCGCGATAGACCTGCGGGTCGCCGATGTAGTGACCGACCAGGCGCTGTGTCTCGCAGAGCAGGAAGACAGGCCCTTTGCCGTCGCGCGCATGCTTGAGCGCCCGGCCGGCGACGCGGTGCACCTCCTCGACGTCCTGTCCGTCGACCTTCATCGTCTTCATACCGAACGCCTCCGCCCGCTTGCTGAGATCCTGGATCGGCGAGTGCTGGATCTCGGGCGTCGACTCGGCCCAGTGGTTGTCCTCGCAGACGAACACGGCGGGAACCTGCCAGAGCTGCGCGAGATTGAGCGACTCGTGGAAGGTGCCGATGTTCGTCGCGCCGTCGCCGAAGAAGGCGACCCCAACGCGCGGCTCGCCGCGGAACTTGAATGCGAGAGCGGCGCCGACGATCGCAGGCAGCCCGCCGCCAACCACTGCGTTGGCACCGAGGTTGCCGTGTTCGACGTCGTACAGGTGCATCGAGCCGCCGTAGCCGTGCGAGCAGCCCTCGAGCTTCCCGTAGAGCTCGGCCATGAGCTCGTTGGGATGCGTTCCCTTGGCGAGGGTGTGCCCGTGCGCGCGATGCGTCGAAGCGATCACGTCGTTGTCGGCGAGCGCGCGGCAGACCCCGACGGCAACGGCCTCCTGGCCGATCGCGACGTGCAGGAAGCCCGGCAGCTCGCCGGCACGGAAGCGCTCCTCCACCTTCTCCTCGAAGCGCCGGATCAGGAGCATCTCCCGGAAGAATTCGCGCAGAGTCTCTTCGGAGACCCCGCGGCGCTGTTCGACTTTCGCCACGGGCTTGATAGTAATGCGCGCGATGCGCCTCGAAGGTTTTCCCAAGATCCGGCCCGAGCCTCCAACCGGGCCGCGCACGGCCCCGTTGTCTGTGCAGTTCAGCCGGATCGCCGGGGCGCTTCCGGCGGACTGGAACTCGGCTCGTCTGCGCCTGACCGTGCCCGACGCTGGCGATGGCGGCCGCGCCGCTGAACTGCTCGGCCCTGCCAACCCGGGCCGCCGCGGCAAGGTGATCAACTTCGTCACGGCTCGCGGCGGCGCCGGAGTCGGCCCCGATCGCATCCGCCAGCTGCTCAAACGGCTCGACGCCGAGCGGATCGCGGGCGAGCTCGAGCTCGTCGGCGCCGACGAGACCCCTGTCGCCTTCACCGACCGGTCGCCGGCACTTGCCGACGCCTGGGACGACGCCGTCGTCACGCTCCCCACTGACTGGAGCGACCTCTACGCAGAGGTCGAGCTCAGCTCGAGCGACTACATCGAGCCCGGCGCGCTGCGGCTCAGCCCGCTGAACCCCACGCGACCCGACGCCCGGCCGCTCTTCCGGTTCCGGGCCGCCCGCAAGTTCGGCTACGGGGGATCGCCGGAGATGGTGCGGCGGTGCCTCGAACGGCTCGACGAGGCCGACATCCGCGGCGAGCTGCGGATCCTGCAGGTGTTCTCGGACTCGTACCCGGCCAAGACGCAGGGCCCGGTCTGGTACGAGGGCGGCAAGGTCATCTAGTCAGTCATCGCCCGGCCGAGCTCGGCCGCGACCGCCTTCGCCTCCGCCGCGTTCCGGGTGACGACGAGGCAGGTGTCGTCGCCCGCGAGCGTGCCGATCACTTTCGCGTGATCGATGCGGTCGAGCGCCCGCGCGATCGCCGGCGCCGAGCCGAGCTCCGAGTGGACGACGACGATGTTCTGGGCCGCCACCGCTCGGCGGCCGAACTGCGCCAGCACCGTGGCGAGCGCCTCGCGCGGGCTTCCCCGACTCCCGCGTTCCGGCAGCACGTAGCGCGGCCGGCCGAGCACGTCGAGAGTCTTCTCGAGCCCCAGCTCGCGGATGTCGCGCGAAATCGTCGCCTGCGTGACCTCGCAGCCGGCCTTCTGAAGCGCTCCTTGCAGCTCGTGCTGGCTCCCGACCCGGCGCCGGCCGACGACGCTCGCGATCAAACGCTGCCGCTCGCGCTTCGGAAGTTGCCTAAGCTGTTGCACCCGGCGAGGATAAACCTCCAGGTTTCAGACCTCGGGAGGCGAGGCAAGCAACCGACAATGCTGCGCAAGGTGCTCTGGTCAATTCTCTACTCGGGTTTCGCCGCGGGGTTCGCGCTGGCGGCCCGGCAGGCCGCCTCGACGGCATGGCGCCTTGCAACCGGCGAATCGCCGCCGGCCAAGCGATGAGCAAGGGTGACCTACTGGTCGAGCGGGGCGCCGCGGGGCTCGAGAACCTGTCGCGGAAGGCGGCCGCGAAGGGCGGCTTCGCCGCGAGCCTTGCCGACGAGCTCGCCGAGGACGCGGCCTTCCTGCGCAAGCTGAAGCCGAGCCTGATCAAGGCGCGCGCGAAGGGCAACGCGCCGACAGACGGCAAGGCGCCGATCAACCGCGCTCCGCAGGAGCCACGCGCCCCGCAGGAGCCACGCGCCCCGAGCGGCCCCCCGATCGCGGCCTCCCGCCCGCCCAAGCGCCGCCGTGCCAAGCGCCGGCGGAAGCGCGGGGGCGGCCCGAACCCGTTTCTCGTCGCGGGGGTCGCGCTTGCGGCCGGGATTGTCCTGGCCAAGGTGATTGACTGGAGGGGACATGCCCACCCGAGAGACTGAGGCGAACAGCGGCGTCGGCCCGGCGGCGAAGCAGGTCGCCGAGCATGCGAGCAGCCTGGCGCGGCTCGAGCTCGAGCTCGCGGTGCTCGAGCTCAAGAAGAAGGCAGCGAATCTCGGGATCGGAATCGGGCTCGGCGCCGGCGGCTTGCTGTTCGCAGTCTTTGCGCTGGGCTTCACGTTCGCGACGATTGCGGCCGCGCTGGCGCTGACGATGCCGTGGTGGGCAGCGCTGCTGGTCACGACGGCGATCCTCTTCTTCCTCGCCGGGACGCTGGCCACTGTCGGCATCCTGATGATCCAAAAGGCGACGCCGCCCGTCCCCGAGAAGGCGATCGCCGAGGCGAAGCTGACGTCCGAGGCCTTGAAGAGCGATGGCAACCCGTAACGGCCGCACCGAAGATCAGGTTCGCCGCGACATCGAGGTCGAGCGCGACCAACTCGCCGACGCCGTCGAAGACCTCCGTGGCGGCCTCGAGGAGGTCACGGACATCGGGGGGAGGCTGCGGGCGAAGCTCCCCGCGGTGGCGATCGGCGCTGTCGGAGCCGGCTTCGTGCTCGCCGGCGGGATTGGCGCGACTATGAGGTTGGTGGCTCGCCGCAGCCGAGAAGGGACGACGAAGGCGAAGCTCGGCCCGTTCTCCCTTGTCGACCGAGACGACTAAAAGCCATTCGCGCACTAGCAGCCGGGCGAGACTCGGCCCGCGCGGCTGGGTCGATGTCTTCAAGGCAGCCGGGAAGCACTTCATCTCCGACAACTGCATCGGTCTCGCCCAGCAGATCGCCTTCAGCGCACTGCTCGCCTTCCTCCCGACGGTGATCCTGGTGATCGGCCTGCTCGGCCTGTTCGGGCCCGGCCCGTTCAACTCGCTCGAGCACTTCGTCGGCTCGGTCGCGCCGAAGAGTGTGATCGACATCATCGACCTGGCCAAGAAGGACGCCGCGCACAACAAGTCCGGCTCGGCATTCGCGCTAGCCTTCGCGGTCGTCCTCGCGTTCTGGGCGGCGACGGGCGCGATGAGCGCGGTCGTCAAGGCGGTCAACCGCGCCTACGAGTACGTCGAGACGCGCCCGATCTGGAAGGTGCGGTTGATCTCGCTCGTGCTCGTCTTCGCCACGGGGCTCGTGCTCACCGGGACGTTCATGCTGATCATCTTCGGCGGCAACCTCGGCGATGCGATCGCGCGCCGAACGCCGCTCGGCAGCAACTTCATGGTCTTCTGGAACATCGTGCGCTGGCCGGTCGCCTTCATCGCCGTGCTGCTCTTCTTCGAGCTCATCTACTACCTGGCGCCGGACCGCAAACCCCGAACCTGGCGATGGCTCACGCCCGGCGCGGTCGTCGGCTCGCTGGCCTGGCTCGTGCTGTCAGGCCTGTTCGCGCTCTACACGAGCTACTCGAGCTCCTACAACCGCACCTACGGCTCGCTGGCCGGGGGCATCATCCTCGTGCTTTGGCTCTACTACTCGGCCTGGGCGATCCTGTTCGGCGCCGAGTTGAACTCGCAGCTCGACCGCCGCTAGCCCACGCGGAAGCTCCCGTGCAGGCGCTTGTGAGCGTCCGAGCGGTACGTCCCGCTGCCCGTCCTGAGGGTGATGTTCCACGTCCCGGTGCTCTTGGATCTCACACCGGTTCGCCGGTTGGCGCCGGGAGCGACCAGGTGGAAGTTGTCCGCTTTCGTCAGGTCCTTCACCTTGATGTTGTAGCGCCCGGCCGTGAGCTGCTTCACGCGCGAGCCCGAGGCGGTCTTCAGCGAGATCGTCTGCTTCGGCCCGACCTGCGCGACCAGCTTCTTGGGCGGCGGTGGAGTCGTGACGAGACCGGCCGTGAAAGAGCCGCGCATCGTCGTGGGGTGCGCGTCGCAGAAGTAGCGGTAGGTCCCGTCGATGACAACGACGTTCCAGGTCGTGTCGCCGGCCGTCTCGACGCCGGTCGCCTGGTCGATACCGGGACCGAGCAGGTGAAAGCTGTGAGTCGTCGCGTAGTCGTGCACGGTGATCGTGTAAGTACCGGTGTCGAGATGCGTGACCTTCGCGCCCGTCGAATCGGTCAGCGAGATCACGGGGTTCTCCGCCGACGCCTTGGAGCCGACGGTGGCGATCAAGGGCTGCGTGACGGTGCCGCTCGCGTCGACCGCGCCCGGGACAACCAGGGCGACCACCGCCAGGGAGGCGACGAGGAACAGGCGAAGCTGGCTCACGAAAGTCTCCTTTTCGCACTTGAAAGTCGTGTCACGACTGCTGGATACGAGTGGTGCGCCCGACCGGTTTTGCCCCGACGCTGCACCACTCTAGACTCGGGCTGTGCGACTCGGCCATAACCAGAAGGTCGACCTGATTCGCAAGGTGCCGCTGTTCTCTCGGCTATCCAAGTCCGAGCTGAAGGACCTCGCGATGCTTGCCGACGAGATCGACCTTCGCAAGGGCAAGGAGATGACCCGCCAGGGCGCAGCGGGGCGTGAGTTCTTCGTACTGCTCGATGGGACGGCCGACGTCAGGAAGAACGGGCGCAAGATCAACACCCTCGGCCCGGGTGACTTCTTCGGCGAGATCGCTCTCGTCTCGCGCGAGCCGCGGACGGCGACGGTGACCGCGACCGCACCGGTGAGGACGCTGGTGATCACGGACCGCTCGTTCAGGCGCCTCCTCGACGAGTCGCCTCAGGTCAAGACCAAGGTGATGGAGGCGATGGCGACGCGCCTCGCCCCGGACACGCTCTAGGTTTCGCCGCTGCGGAGAACCGCACCGAAACGCTCGTCGAGCGCAGCGGCGATCTTCCCGCGCAACGCCGCGGCATCTTCGTCCGAGAGCGTCCGCTCGGGCGACTGGAAGGCGACGCTGAACGCGATCGACTTCTTGCCCTCCCCCACCTGCTCGCCGCGGTAGACGTCGAAGACGCGGATCTGCTTCAGGTCAGGCCCGGCCGCCTCACGCGCGGCTTCGACCAGCTCTCCCGCGCTGAGCCCCTCGTCGACGGTGAACGCGAGGTCCTGACGGACCGGCGGGAACGTGATCACGTCCTCGTAGGTGACTGGCTCGAGCGACTCGGTAAAGAGCTCGCCCAGGTCGAGCTCGAATGCGCCCCACTCGCCCTCCAGCACGCGGGGATGCAGCTCGCCGAGGATGCCCGCCGGGGTGCGCGCGGCCTTACCCGGATGGAGGAGCGGGTGCTCGGCGCGCTCGAAGCGCGGCTCGGCCTTCAGCGCGGCGTAGACAGCCTCGACGACGCCTCTGACGTGCGCGAACCCGCCTTCCGCGATCGCCGCGACGCGCAGCCGCTCGTTCGGCAGCTCGCCGTCGGAGAGATACACGCGGGCGACCTCGAACAGCGCGATGTCGTCGGCGCCGGCGTCGACGTTCTTCCGGGCGGCCTCGATCAGGCTCGGCAGCAGCGACGTCCGCAGTGCGGCCAGCTCGATCGCGATCGGCTCCGAGAGCCTCCACTGGGTGTCTGCCTCGGGCCGAAGCGACGGCGTGTAGATCTCCGCGAAGCCGAGTCCGACGAGCACCTCCTCGACCCGGCGGCGGAGCTGCTGCTCGCGCGTCAGCGTCCCGAACATCTCCCGGCGCCGCGGCAGCGTGAAGGGCACGTCCTCGAGACGGAAACGAGCGACCTCCTCGACGACGTCGATCTCACGGGTGACGTCGCGCGCACGCCAGGTCGGCACCACCACGGTCCCGTCCTCGCGGTCGAAGCCGAGCCGGCCGAGCAGGGCGTACTGTTCATCCTCGGGCGTCCCGAGACCGATCACGGCGTCGGCCCGTTCCGGGCGATAGGCGACGTTCGGCCTCTCGGGGAGGCCGTCGTTGACGTCGACGTGCCCGACAAAGTCGGCGCCCGTCAGTTCGAGGATCAACTGCGTTGCGAGCTCACCGGCGGGCGCGGCAAGGTGCGGATCGACCCCCTTTTCCCAGCGGTTCGAGCCCTCCGTGCGCAGGCGGAGCCGCTCGGACGTGCGGAAGATCGTGAAGGGCTCGAAGTTCGCCGCCTCCAGCAGGACGTTCGTCGTTTGCTCGCCGATCTCGGTCTCCTCGCCGCCCATGATCCCGGCGAGCGCGATCGGCCGTTCGGCATCGGCGATCAGCAGGTCGTCCGGCTCGAGGTCGCGTTCGACGCCGTCCAGCGTCCGCATCTTCTCGCCTACGTAGGCGCTCCGGACGACGATCTTGCCGCCGCCGAGGGTGTCGTAATCGAACGCGTGCAGCGGGTTGCCGAGCGCCAGCATCACGTAGTTGGTGATGTCGACGACGTTCGAGATCGGCCGCATCCCGGCCGCGAGCAGCCGCGACTTCAGCCAGAGCGGCGACGGCCCGATCCGGACGTTGCGGAAGAGCCGGCCGATGTAGCGCGGACAAGTCTCGAAGTCCTCGATCTCCACCTCGACGCCGCCGTCCGGGACATGTCCGGGGTCAGACCCCGGCCATGGCCCCAAAGGCACCGCTTGAAGCACCGCCGCCTCTCGCGCCACGCCGTAGACGGACAGCAGGTCGGGCCGGTTGCCCGTCGACTCGACGATGAGCACCTCTGCGACGAGCGGCAGCACTTCGGCCAGCGGCGTGCCCGGCTCCGGCCCCTCGTCCAGCACCATGATCCCGCTGTGGTCGGTGCCGAGCCCGACCTCGTCCTCGGCGAGGATCATCCCGTCCGACATCTCGCCCCGCACCTTCCGGCGCTCGAGCTCGAGCCCGCCGGGCAGGACCGCGCCGGGCAACGCGACCGCGACCGTCGCGCCCGCGCCGAAGTTCCAGGCGCCGCAGACGATCTGACGCGCTTCGCCCTCGCCGACGTCGACCCGCGTGAGCTGCAGGCGGTCCGCGTTCGGGTGCTTCTCGGCCTCGAGCACCCGCCCCACGCGGAAGAGCTCGAGGTTGCCGTTGATCTCCGGAACGCCGATGCGCTCGATTCCCTCGATCTCCGCGGCCGCGACCGAGAGCTTCGTCGCAAGCTCGTCAACGGGGAGCTCGATCGGCACGTAGTCGCGCAGCCAGCTGATCGGGACTCGCATCAGAACTGCCTCAGCACTCGTAGGTCCCCTTCCCAGAGCAGCCGGATGTCGGGGATGTCGTGACGCAGCTGGGCGGCCCGCTCGAGCCCGCAGCCGAACGCGAAGCCGCTCCACCGCTCGGGATCGACCCCGACGTTCTCGAAGACCTGTGGGTCGACGACGCCGGCGCCGCCCATCTCGAGCCAGCCGCTGTACTTGCAGGTCCGGCAGCCCTCGCCGCCGCAGATCCCGCAGGAGACGTCCGGCTCGATCGACGGCTCCGTGAACGGGAAGTAGTGCGTGCGGAAGCGGACGTTGCGGTCAGGCCCGAAGAGCGCCCGCATCACATGCAGCAACGTCCCCTTCAGGTCGGCGAGCGTGATCCCCTCATCGACGGCAAGACCTTCGAACTGGTGAAAGATCGGGTAGCGGGTGGCGGTGATCGCATCGCGCCTGTAGACGCGGCCGATCGAGACCATGTAGATCGGCGGCTCCTTCTCCTCGAGGATGTGGATCTG
>JBQCGP010000038.1:0-77505 GCA_051955535.1 Gaiellaceae bacterium
GGCGCGATCGAGGCGGCGATCTCGTCGGCCATGTCGCCGTCCATGGCGTAGAGCTCGCGCGCGTCCTCGTAGTCGCGCGTGAGCCGCTCGTAGCGCTCGAGCCGCCTGCTCAGGCGCGCGTGCTCGGCGGAGACGCGCGCCGCGTGCTGCTGGTCGTCCCAGAATCCCGGTGCGCCGAGCTCCTCCTCGAGCTCGGCGACGCGACGCCTCAGCCCGTCCGGGTCAAAGGTAATCACGGACCCAGGCGAGCTGGGTCCCGATCTCCTCGAGCTGCTGCTCCAGCGGCTGCTGCGTCGTCTCGCTCATGGAAGTGATGCTACCGCCCTTCTCCGGACAGGGACTGTCCCCGAACGGGGACTGTCCCAATAAACGGTTGTTGGGACAGACCCCTTCGGGGTCAGTCCCTGCCGAGCAGCGAAGCCAGGCTAGGCCGCCGCCGTTCCGGGCTTTGCCCGGGACGGCTCGCTAGCGTCTCATTGAAACGCCTCTAGCCGAAAAGTCGTCATGCCGCGCCGAAGGCGCGGCGGACTTTTCGGCTCAAGCGCCGTGACATTTCTTGTACTTCTTGCCCGAGCCGCACCAGCAGGGATCGTTGCGGCCGATCTTGTCGCGGTCGGCGACGGTGCGCGTCGCCGTCGCGGTCGCGACCGAGCCGCCGCCTGCGAAGAGGCTGCCAGCCGTAACTCCGGCCCCGTTGCCGCCTCCGTCTCCGGCGGCCGCGGCGCTGATCGCCTGCGCGCCGGCTGCCTGCTCGTGCTGGTAAGCGAGCGCCTCGGCCTCGGCCGCCTGCGCCTCCTGAAGGCGCTGCAGCTCCTCCGCGTCCTGCGGCTCGAGCTGCGCGTGGAAGAGGTGTCCGATGACCTCCTCGCGGATCGCCGCACTCAGCTCCTCGAACATCAGGTGGCCCTCGGACGTGTACTCCACGAGCGGGTCTTTCTGGGCCATCGCCCGCAGGTGCACCCCCTCGCGGAGGTAGTCCATGTTGTCGAGGTGCTCGCGCCAGCGCGTGTCGACGACCTGGAGGATGATGAAGCGCTCGAGCTCGCGCATCAGCTCGGCGCCGAGCTCTTCTTCCTTGGCCGCATAGCGCTCCCGCGCCTCCTCGGTGAAGTCCTCGATCAGCGTGTCGCGCGTCAGCGAGCCGAGATCTTCGCGCAGCTCGCCGACCGTGATCGGTTCTTCGGCCGGCTGGACGTAGAGGGCGTCCATCGCCTTGACGAGACCGTCGAGGTCCCACTCCTCGGCGTACTGCGCCTCGGTGAAATGCGTGACGATCCGGGCGACGACCTCGTCGACCCAGACGCGAACCTCTTCAGAGAGGTCCTGTCCCTCGAGAACGCGCTTGCGCTGGTCGTAGATGACCGTGCGCTGCTTGTTGAGGACGTCGTCGTACTTGAGGACGTTCTTCCGCGAGACGAAGTTCTGCTCTTCGACCTTCTTCTGCGCGTTCTCGATCTGGCGCGAGAGGATGCCGGCCTCCATCGGCTGGTCGTCGGGCACCTTGAAGCGCTCCATGATGTTGTGGATCCGGTCGCCGGCGAAGAGGCGGACGAGATCGTCCTGCCCTGAGAGGTAGAAGCGCGACTCGCCGGGGTCGCCCTGGCGGCCAGAACGGCCACGCAGCTGGTTGTCGATCCGGCGCGCCTCGTGCCGCTCGGTGCCGAGCACGTAGAGGCCGCCGAGCTCGCGGACACCGTCGCCCAGCTTGATGTCGACGCCGCGGCCGGCCATGTTGGTCGCGATCGTGACGGCGTGCTTCTGGCCGGCGTCCACGATGATCTCGCCCTCGCGCTCGTGCTCCTTCGCATTGAGGACGTTGTGCGGGATTCCGCGACGCTGGAGGAGCTGGGAGAGGTACTCGGACTTCTCGACGGCGATCGTGCCGACGAGCACCGGCTGCCCCTTCTCGTGGCGCTCGACGATGTCGTCGATGACCGCGTTGAACTTGGCTTCCTCGGTCTTGAAGATGTAGTCGTTCTCGTCGGCGCGGGCGACCGCGACGTTGGTCGGGATCTCGACGACGCTGAGGTCGTAGATCTCCACGAACTCCTTCTCCTCGGTCTTGGCCGTACCGGTCATGCCGGCGAGCTTCTCGTAGAGGCGGAAGTAGTTCTGCAGCGTGATCGTCGCAAGGGTGACGTGCTCCTCCTGGATCGCGACGCCTTCCTTGGCCTCGACCGCCTGGTGCAGGCCCTCGCTCCAGCGGCGGCCCTCCATGATCCGGCCGGTGAACTCGTCGACGATCTTCACCTCGCCGTCCTGGACGACGTACTCGTCGTCGCGGTTGTAGAGCGACTGCGCCTTGAGCGCCTGGATCATGTGGTTGACGAGCTGCGAGTGGCGTGGGTCGTAGAGGTTTTCGATGCCGAGCGCGCGCTCGAACTTCGCGACGCCGGCCTGCGTCGGCGCGACGACCTTGTGCTTCTCGTCGTATTCGTAGTCCGCGTCCTCGGCCTCACCTTTGCGGAGCGGGTCGTGCGGAACGGCGTGAAGGGTCTTCGCGACGCGGGCGAAGTCGTAGTAGATCTTCGCCGCGGTCTCCGGCTCGCCGGAGATGATCAGCGGCGTCCGCGCCTCGTCGACGAGGATCGAGTCGACCTCGTCGACGATTCCGTAGTGGTGGCCGCGCTGGACGAGGCCGTCGAGCGAGACGGCCATGTTGTCGCGCAGGTAGTCGAAGCCGAACTCGGAGTTCGTGCCGTAGGTGATGTCGGCGTCATACGCTTCCTTGCGCTCGGCGAACGGCATCATGTTCTCGATCCAGCCTGCCCGCATCCCGAGCTTCTCGTAGGCCGGCGCGACCCAGTTCGCGTCGCGCTTCGCCAAATAGTCGTTGACGGTGACGAGGTGAACGCCGTTGCCGGCGATCGCGTTCAAATAGAGCGGCTGCGTCGCGACGAACGTCTTTCCTTCGCCGGTCTTCATCTCGGCGATGTCGCCCTCGTGCAGGACGATCCCGCCCATCACCTGGACATCGAAAAGACGCACCCCGAGAGTCCGCTTGAAGGCCTCGCGAACGGCCGCGTACGCCTCGAAAAGCATCTCCTCGAGCGTCTCGCCGTTCGCGTGACGCTCCTTGAACTCGACCGTCTTGGCTTCAAGCTCCTCGTCGCTCAACTGCTCGAACTCGGGCTCGAGGCTCGTGACGTACTCGGCCTGGGCCTGGAGGCGCTTGAGGCGCCGGCCCTCGCCCATCCGCAGGACTTTTTCGAGGTTGCCGAGATTCTGTGCCATGAACCCTCCAGGGTACCGCCTACAACGCGGCTACCCGGACCTCCCAGAGATCGGCATCGAGGCGCTCGGCGTGAACCGCGTAGGCGGGACCGGCCTGGGCCTCGCCGAGGCTCTCGAGCTCGGGGATGCTCCCGAAGGAAGGCATCCCGTCAACCCGCAGCGCGCGGCCGTCGCTTGTCTGCGTGAGCTCGATCGTGTCTCCGTCCGACTCGAAGCGCACGACCTCGATTTGCATCGCCGAGACGGCCCAGATCCGGTCGGTCTGCTTGACCGCCTTCGCGCGATACGGCGGCGCGATCTTGGTCTCGACAGCGTTCGCGAGCGGTTCGAGCGCCGCGTCGCCCTCCTCGTCCTCGACGAGGATCGTCCCGTCCGGAAGGGCGACGAAATCGACCTCGTTGCCCGCAACGTCGGCCGCATCGGCCGTCACGAAGGTGTCCCAGTGACGGGCGCGCGGCGGCAGCCCTGCGCCGGCGAGCGCGCCTGCGCCGGAGTCGAACTGCTGACGTAAGGCCACGACGGGATCGAGCGGCGCGGGCGGCGACGCCTGGGCGCCCGACTCGGCCTGCTCGTCTCGAAGGCCGGCCTCTCTGAGCATGCGCTCGTTCAGGGTCTCGCCCCGCCGGAAGAACCGCATGCTTCAGACCCTACTGCGGCTCGATCAGCCCGTAACCGCCGTGACGGCGGCGGTAGACGATGTTGACCTCGTCCGAGTCGGCGTTGCGGAAGACGAAGAAGTCGTGCCCGACCAGCTCGAGCTGGAGCACGGCCTCCTCGGCGGTCATCGGTTTGACTGCGAACTGCTTCGTCCTGACGATCTGCGGCTCTTCGGCCATCGGGATTCCTTCTTCGGGGGCCTGCCGTGAGGCGCGGCGGCGCCGGCCTCGTTTCTCGCGGTAGCGCGTCACCTGCCGTTCGAGCTTGTCGACGAGCTGATCGATCGACGCGCGCATGTCGTGCGAGCTCTCGCGGGCCCGGATGACCGGGCCCCTCGTAATGACGGTCGCCTCGGCGACGTGGCTGTCCTTGATGGACGGGTTGTGCTCGGCGGAGAGCTGCAGCTCGACCTGCGAATCAGGAAGCTGCCGCTCCAGCCTGCCGAGCCGCTTCTCAGCGTAGGAGCGGAGAGCGTCGGTGACCTCGACTCCGCGGCCCTTCACGCGAAGCTGCACGACACAGAATCTATCTGACGACCCCTATCGAGAGAAATGCTGATCGCATTTCTCTCGAGCTGGCTTCTCCCGTCGCTGCGCTCGGGAACTTGAATTACCGAATAACTCGAGCGAACGTGACGACATCTACGCGCTTGGCTCCGGCCTTCCGCAGGGCCGACGCGGCCGCATTCGCGGTGGCACCGCTCGTGAACACGTCATCGACGAGGACAACCGAGCGTGGGGCTCGGGCTCTGGCGAAGAAGACGCCGCCGACGTTGCGGCGACGCTCGGCTCGCGAGAGGCCGCGCTGACGCTTGGCGGTGCGGCGCCGCAGCGGGACGACGAGCGGCAGCTCCCACTCGCTTGCGAGCCCCTTTGCTAGTTCTCGCGGCGGGTGATGGCCTCGCCTCAAGCCGCGGTCGGGGTCGGGCGGGACGAACGTGACCGCGTCACTGCGCGGCGGCGGGACGATCTCCACCACGGCGGACACGGCGACCGCGGCGAGTCGGCGTAGCTCGCGTTCCTTCCAGGCGGCGACGAGCGAGCGCACGGCGTCGTCGTAGTGAACGGCCGAGCGGGCGCTCGCGAACGCCAGGCGCCGCCCAGCGCATTCGCGGCAGCGGCGCACCGGCCAGGCGGTCGGGAGCCCACAGTGCCCACAGAGCGGCGGCTCGACCCGCGGCAGGCGATCGAGGCACGCGTCACACAGCTGTGTCCCGCCGCGGCCGCAAACGACGCACCGCTGCGGGAGCAGGAGTTCCAGCACGACTCCACCGTAGGCGGCGTCGTGTTGCGGCTTCGTCACGAAACTCGAACTTCAGGGACTGTCCCCGAACGGGGACTGTCCCATCAACCGTCTGCGTTGCCTGCCGCGGTTAATGGGACAGACCCCTGCGGGGTCAGTCCCTCAGAGTTAGCTCGCGGTCTGCTTGCTCCAGCGTCTCCGGCGAGCCGATGTCGTACCAGAGGCCCGGCACCGGCCAGACGTAGACCGGCGTCCGCGTGTGCATCCACTCGACCAGTCGTCCGGGCTGGTCGGGGTTGTTGCCCCCGGCGAGGTAGCGGCCGATCAGCGGCAGGCTCGAACGCGGGTAGAAGTAGAGGGCGATGCCGGCGAGCGTGCTCTGCGGCTCGTCCGGCTTCTCCTCGAACGCGAGCACCCGGCCGTCGCCGGCGGCGGTGATCACGCTGTAGCGCTTGACCGCCTCGAGATCGCCGACGTCGTAGACGGCCTCGACCGGCGCCTCCTTCTCGAGGCCTAGCCGGGCGAACTCCTCGAGGCGCGCGCCGTCGAAGATGCTGTCGCCCGCCGCGACCAGCAGGTCGTCGTCGAGTCCGCGCTCGCCGATGACGAGGTCGAGGTCGCCGATCGCGCCCAGCTTCGTCTCGTCACTCTCGGTGCCGTCGTCGACCACCTCGAGCTCGAGCCGGCCGGCCCAGCCGGCCGCGAACTCACGGAAGTGCGGCGCGAACTTCGCGTTCGTGACGACGTAGACGTGCTCGAGGGAGGGAATCTCGTCGAGCTGTCCGAGCAGCCGCTCGAGGATCGGGCGTCCCCCGACCTCGAGCAGCGGCTTCGGCGTGTCGAGCGTGAGCGGGTAGAGCCTCGTGGCGTACCCGGCCGCGAGAACAATTGCCTGCAATTCGGTCCTACCGAGCGAAGCGAGGGTAGAAACCAGTCATCCGGAAAATGCGCAGCATTTTCCGGATCAAGTCCCCTCGTCCCAGGAGGCCAGGTACTTCGCCTGCTCCTCGGTGAGCGTGTCGATCTCGATGCCCATCGTCGCGAGCTTCAGCCGCGCGATCTCGCTGTCGATCTCGGCGGGTACCGGGTACACCCGCCGCTCGAGGTCGGCGCCGTTCCGGACGACGTACTCGGCCGAGAGAGCCTGGTTCGCGAACGACATGTCCATCACTGCCGCAGGGTGGCCCTCCGCGGACGACAAATTCACCAGCCGCCCTTCGGCGACCAGGAAGAGCCGCCTGCCGTCCTGAAGCTCGAACTCCTCGACGAACTCCCGAGCCTTCCGCGTCTCGCGTGCGAGCTGGCGGAGCGCCGGGATTTCGACTTCGACGTTGAAGTGCCCGGTGTTGGCGAGAATGGCGCCGTCTTTCATCCGCTCCATGTGCTTGCGAGTGATCACGGACTTGTCGCCGGTCGCTGTGCAGAAGATGTCGCCGCGCTCGACCGCCTCCGCCATCGGGAGCACTTCGAAGCCGTCCATCGCGGCTTCGAGCGCCCGCAGCGGGTCGACCTCGGTGACGATCACGTGGGCGCCCATCCCGCGTGCGCGCAGCGCGACGCCCTTGCCGACCCAGCCATAGCCCGCGACGACGAAGCTCGAGCCGGCAAGCAGCACGTTGGTGGCGCGGACGATCCCGTCGATCGTCGACTGCCCCGTCCCGTAACGGTTGTCGAACATGTGCTTCGTGTTCGCGTCGTTGACCGCGATCACCGGGAATCCGAGGGCGCCGTCCCGCTCGAGGGCCTTCAGCCGGATCACGCCGGTCGTCGTCTCCTCCATCCCGCCGAGGATGTCGCCCAGCTGCTCGCGGCGATGCGAGTGCAGGACGCCGATCACGTCGGCGCCGTCATCCATCGTCAGCTGGGGCTTGTGGTCGACGGCCGCCTCGATGTGGCGGTAGTACGTGTCGTTGTCCTCGCCCTTGATCGCGAAGACGGAGACGTCGAACTCTTCGACGAGCGCCGCCGCGACGTCGTCCTGCGTCGAGAGCGGGTTCGAGGCGCAGAGGACGATGTCGCCCCCGCCGGCCTTGAGCGTCCGCATCAGGTTGGCGGTCTCGCTCGTCACGTGCAGGCAAGCGGCGATCCGGTAGCCGGCGAGGGGCTGCTCGGCCTCGAAGCGGTCGCGGATGGCGGCGAGCACCGGCATGTGCCGATCGGCCCACGCGATCCGGCGAACGCCCTCGGGCGCGAGCGAGAGATCTTTCACGTCGTGGCGCTTTGTGGTGGCCATTCGGTCCTTCCGTCAGAGGTTCAGGCGACGAGCAGCCGCTCGTGCTTGCGCTGCTCCCAGTCGAGGGCGGACAGCTGCGTCCCCGCGAGCCATGTCTGCACCGCAGCCTGCAGGGCAGGCTCGCGCTGGAGCCTGACCATGAAGGACAGCTCGTCGATGCCGACGCCGAAGCGGCGGCGCAACTCGTTCAGCGAGCGCAGCTGGTTCACCTCGAGCAAGCCGTACTGCCGGTAGCCGCTCGCGCTGCGTGAGGGGACCACGAGGCCGGCACGCTCCAGGTAGCGCAGCATCCTGGGCGACCAGCCGGTGCGCGCGGCGGCCTGGCCGACGGTCAGCAGCTCCATCGGCCAACCTTAACACAGATGTGTCAAGGAGTGCTAGTGCCCGCGCGACCGTATTCGTCTTCGAGCCGGACGACGTCGTCCAGCTGAGGCGTCGAGACCTCGAGAATCGTCGTGTCCTCGACGGCGCGGACGCGGTGCACGGTGCCCGGCGGAAAGCGGAACGCAGCGCCGGGGCCAACGACCTCCGCGTCCAATACGGCTTGCCCCGCCTCGCCGAGCTCGAGCTCTGCGCGCCCCTCGAGCACGTACCAGCTCTCGTCTTTCTCGCGATGGAATTGCAGGCTCAGGGCCTGACCGGCGCGAACGAACAGCAACTTGCCGGCGTAGCGGTCGGCCTTCGCCCAGATCACTTCGTGACCCCAGGGCTTGTCGACCTTCTCAGGCTGAAAAGAAAAGCGGTCCAAGGTCTCCAGATTGGGCGACGAGAGCGGCCTCTCCACCGGCCGACTCTACTCCGCCAGCCACTCCGGGTGTAGAGAAACGTACTCCTCGGCGCGACGAAGGTCCTTCGGCGTGTTGACGGTCAGCCAGACCCCCTCGTGGCGGAAGGCTCCGAGCTTCCCTTCCGCCGCAAGCTCGGGAAACGCGGTGGTCTCGTGGTCGCCGCGCTCGGGGAACCGCGCCAGCGCCTCCTCGCCGAGCACGTAGACGCCGCAGCTGACCCAGCACTCGATCGTCCCGCCCTCGGAGAAGCCGCTGACCCGGTCGCCGTCGAGCTCGACGACGCCGAAGGGCGACTTCGGCTTTGCGACCGCAATGGTCGCGGCTACGCCGCCAGAGCGGTGCTGTGCCAGCAGCGCCGCGAAGTCGAGATCGAGCAGCTCGTCGCCGTTCAGGGCGAAGATGTCGCCGTTCTCGCGCCGCTTTGCCGCCGCGAACCGGATGCCTCCCCCCCGCCCCAGGCGCTCGGGCTCCTCTGCGATTGCGAGCTCCGGCCCGATCCCGTTCAGGGTCGATGCGAACGACTCGCCCGCGCCGGCATTGCAGCTAAGGATCACGCGCTCGACGCCGGCACGACCGAGCAACCCGATCTGCCAGGCCGCGAGCGGACGTCCTCCAACCGGTACGAGCGGCTTCGGCAGCCCGCCCGCGGCGTCGCCGAGGCGTTCGGCCTTGCCGCCGGCCAGGATGATCGCTTCCACTACTCCGCTAGTTCCGTATCGCGCTCGGGCGTCTCGGGGAGCGTCGCCAGCGGCGAGGCGGCGCGTCCGACGCCCTCGTAATCGAAGCCGGCGGCCCGCGTAGCCTCGGGGTCGAGCAGGTTGCGGCCGTCGACGATCAGTGGTCTCCGCATCGCTTCGCGCACCTCGCCCGAGGCGAGCGAGCGAAACTCGTCCCAGTCGGTGACGATTACCGCCGCGTCGGCGTCGCGAACGGCGTCCAGCGCCGTCCCACACAGGGTGACGCCGCGGACAAGGTCGCCCGGCTTCGCGACGGGGTCGTAAGCGCGGACGTCTGCTCCCTCGGCGAGCAGCCGTGAGGCGAGCACGACCGACGGAGCCTCCCGCATGTCGTCGGTGTCTGCCTTGAAGGCGAGCCCGAGCAGCGCAATGCGCTTGCCGCGGAGCCGCCCGAGGTATTTCTGGAGCTTGTTGATCACGCGCCGCTTCTGCAGCTCGTTCACCTCGATCACGGCCGACAGGAGCTGGAAGTGATAGCCGGAGTTCGAGGCGAGCTGCTTGAGCGCGTTCGTGTCTTTCGGAAAACACGACCCCCCATAGCCGACCCCGGCCCTGAGGAAGTGCGGGCCAAGCCGGTGGTCGAGTCCGACGCCCTCGGCGACCTTGACGACATCGGCGCCGGTCACCTCGCAGACGTTTGCGATCTCGTTGATGAAGCTGATCCGGGTCGCGAGGAACGCGTTCGCCGCGAGCTTGATCATCTCCGCGGACGCGACGTCCGACCGGACGATCGGCGCGTCCATCGTTTCGTAGAGAACCGCGACGCGATCTCCGTCTGCCTCCGCGAACGCGCCGACGACGACGCGGTCCGGATCCATGAAGTCGCGCACGGCATTTCCCTCGGCGAGGAACTCCGGGTTCGACACGTACCCGATGTGGCTGAGGCCGCGTGTCTCGAGCGCCGCACGCACTTTCTCGCCGGTGCCAACGGGGACCGTGCTCTTCATGACGAGGATCGAGCGGCGATCGAGTGGCGGGATTTCGTCGACCACCGTCCAAACGCGGGTGAGGTCGGCGTCGCCCGAGTAGGTGGGCGGCGTGTCGACGCAGACGAAGACGAGCTCCGCAGCCTCGACCGCTTCCGCCGCGTCCAGCGTGAAGGTCAGCCGCTCTCGGTTCCGCTCCAGCAGCTCTGAGAGGCCGGGCTCGAAGAACGGCACCTCGCCGCCTTGCAGCCGCTCGACTTTCTCCGGGACGACGTCGCGCACAGCCACCTCGTGTCCGAGCTGCGCGAAGCACGCCGCGGTGACAAGACCGACCCAGCCCGCGCCGAAGACCGCCAGCGGCTCCCTGCCCTGCGCGTTCACGCGCTCTACCTTAGAGGCCGCAATCCGCGCGCGATCGAGATCATCGTCTCGTTCGAGAGCGCGTTGTCGAGCGTATTGACGACCCAGTAGGTCGCGCCGTTTTCCTTCAGCACGATCATGTGAAGAACCGATCCCGAGTAGTAGAACTCGAATGTCCGATGGCCGAAGTGCCGGATGAAGTTCTTCTCGGAGAGCGCGGGCGCGCCGTTCCAGTTCATCTCCTGAATGCCCCAGTACTCGCCGGGGACACCGTTCGTGAAGACCAGTCGTACGGTCTTGTGGCCTTGCAGCGTGTAGACGCGAGGATTCGGCGGCTCTGGATCGATGCGTGAGCTCCGATCGATCACGGTGGGGTATTCGACGCGGAAGGGCAGCTGTCGGCGGACCGCACGCATGGACGGCAGCGCAACGCTCGCGTCGCGCATCGTGTGCGGCGTCTGGTGCGTCGGCGGCGGCGCCGAACTGGCGGAGGTAGCACCGACGAGCGAGCCGGCGTAGGGCTTGCCGACGACCACGACGAGTGTCGCACCGTTCGCGTAAGGGACGAGCCGCGGCGTCATCGGTCCCGTCTGCGCGCTGCCGAACAGCTTTGCGACCTGCTGGGCGGCGGCCTTGCCGTTCTTGCCGCGCGTGTCGTAGTAGATCCTCGTCACCGGGTAGTTGAAGCCTCCCGGCGCGTTCGCCGTCAGCCGGTCGGGCGGCTTAAGGATCTCGTAGCCCCGCTCCTTGAGCTGCGTGCCTGCGAGGCCTGCGGACCCGTTGACGCCGTTGCCGTTCAGAACGGTCACGAAGATCGACTTGGGGTTGATCCCGTGCACCTTCGGGCGGTACTTCTCGTTCAGCGCCGCCGCGTTCGCCTTCGCGGGCGCTTCGGGATCGGGATTCATGAATTGCTGCACGGCGTTGGCGATATCGGTGTTGGAGGCCGCCAGGTTCGGGCCGACCACCTGGAGATTCGGGATTTTCACTTGGACGAAGTGGCCGCCCGGCAACCCGTGCAGGAACAGGGCGTAGTTCGTCATCGTCGAAAAGTCGACACCCTTTCCACCCGCTCGGCCGATCTCGACGTTCCGCTTGATCGTGCCGAGCAGACTGAGGACGTTGAACTTCGAGTAATGGTTGAGCTGCTCCTTCGCGGCCCGCACGAACACCTGCTGGCGTGCGGTGCGGAAGATGTCGGAGTCCGTGTGCCGGTAGCGCACGAAGTCGAGAGCCTGCTTGCCGTTCAGACGCTGGTAGCCCGCCGGGATGTTGATGGCCGCGTAGCCGGTTGGGCCGGTGTGGTTGTTGAAGTATTTGCGGTCGACGTCGATGTAGACGCCGCCGAGCTTGTTGACGACGTCGATGAACCCGACGAAGTTGACGCTGATCAGATAGTTGATCGGGATGTTCGTCAGCGCCTTGACGGTCTCGAGAGGACCGCTCGGGCCGCACGTTGGATAGGCAGCATTGATCTTGTCGACCCAGGTGCCTCGTCCGGGGCAATGGATCTCGACCTGGAGGTCGCGGGGGAACGAGAGCAGCGAGACCGTGTGCGTCGCCGGGTCGGTACGGATCAGCATCATCGTGTCCGAGCGGCCCGGCGCCTTGCCGTCGACGAAACGGTGGTCGGTGCCGAGGACGAGCGCGACAGCCGGCTTGCCGGGCGCGGCGTAGTCGAGCCGCTTGGCCGCTCTCTTCAGCGCCTTCGAGTGCGGCGCCGTCGCGGCGGCGAAGTCTTGGCCGTAGAGGTAGAGCCCTCCCGCGGCGCCACCCGCGACCATCGCGACGACGATGAGCAGCCAGAAGAAGAACCCGGCGAGCCGCCGGCCAATCCCGGGGCCCTGACGCGGAGGCTGTCGGTAGCGCGCCATCGGCGTCAGCACCCGCGGCGGCAACACCGCGCGGCCGTTGCCGTTCAACTCGGCGCCGCGCCCGATTCCTCTCTTCAGTGTTGTTCGCACTTGACTCTTAGACGTAGAAAAGCGCCGCGAGGGCGCCTACCGCGACCCGAGGATAGCCGAGGCTTCGGCGACTACGTGGCGGCTCCTGCCGTCGTCAGCGCCGTTTCTGCCTGCTTTGTGCCCTCGACCATGTTCCTGAGCTTGTCGTACGCGACGTCCCAGCTGCGCGTGCGCAGACCGCAGTCCGGGCAGACGTGGATCCGTTCCGGGTCGCCGAAGACGTCGACCGCGTAGAGGATCCGGTCGCGAACGAGCTCGGGTGGCTCGACGAAATCGGTGTGGATGTCGAGGACGCCGAGGCCGAGGATCGGCTCGTAGGGGAGGTCGCGGAACTTCGAGATCACCTCGTAGCCGGGCCGGTCGGCGCCCGACGTGCCGAGCTCGCGGGTGTCGTAGTTCGCGAAGCCGACACAGAACTGCTTGCAGCCGTGCATCTGCTCGATCACCGGGAAGAACAGGTCGTAATCGGAGAAGCAGAGGTGCGTCGAGAAGAAGCAGTCAAGGCCCTCGACGCTTTCGTTGAAGCTCTCGACGAAGATGTCGAGCTCGTCGGCCTCGGTCGACGCGCCGGGCTCGTCGATCTGGATCCATTTCGCGCCGAGATCGATCAGGGACTCCAGGTTCGGGCGGATCACGTTCCGAGCCAGGTCGTTTGCGAAGTCGCGGCGGGCGGACAGCTCCTCGCTCCGCCCGTGGCCGGCGCCGATCCGGCCTGCCTGCGGCCCGTAGTGCTCGTCGTACGACCAGACCGCGAGCGTGTAGGCGCCGGTGACCGGGATCTTCAAGTCGTGGTTGGCGACCGACTGGAGGAAGGCGAGCTCGTCGTTGTGGTACGGCTCGCGCAGGGACGGCTCAGAGACGACCGCGGACTTCGAGTAGTACTTGTTGTCGAAACTGCGGACGGTGCCCCGCGGCGCAAAGCCGCTCGAGTGGTCGACGGCCCACGCATACATCTCGGTCCGCTGCTGCTCGCCGTCGAAGACGACTTCGAGCCCTGCGCTCTCGAGCAGCCGGAGCGCGTAGCGGCTCGCCCAGCGACCGAGCTCGTCCTTGTCCGCGCCGCCGCGCTGGAGCTTCTCGACGAGCTCCTCGTGGCCGTCAACGCCGACCTTCTCGCCCCATGTCCGCGCGTGCTCGAAGTCGCTCTCATCGAGCGGCCGGCCGGCGCTCGTCTTCACAAGCCACGGCGGCTTGGCGAGCGACCCGATCTCGTGTGTGAGGAACTTCATGCTGCGGCTTCCACGGTAGCGGTCTTAGCTGCGCCAAGCCGTTCAAGCTTCTTGCGCGCGATCTGCTCGGAGACGAACTGGAGGTCGCCGTTCGGGACGAGCGCGACCTGCTCGACCTCGCGCTCGGTCCGCAGCCGCTCCGCGAACTCGGCGAGCTCGCGCGAGTCCTCGACCGTAGAGCTACGCGCGTCGACGACGCCCGCGAGCAGGAGCTTGTCGAATCCCTTCGGCACGTCGCTCACGTGCGTCAGGTAGAAGTCGATCCCGATCGCGTCGACCGGCAGCTCCGCGAGACCCTGCTCGAGCAACCCCCGTGCATCGCAGAAGGTCAACTGCAGCGCCAGCTTCGGGCCGCCCGTCAGCTTCGACAGCGGCTCCTCGAGGTCGGCCGGCGAGCTCGTCTCGTCGCGGGCTAGGAAGGGCTCGGAGAGGACAACCAGATCGGCGTCGAGCGCCTCGATCGCCGGCTTCAGCACGTTTTCCGCGATCGTCACCGGCTGGACGCCGGTTCCCTGCGCGAGCGCGAACGGCGACGACAGGGTCACGAGCCGCGGCCCCGGCAGCGGTGCGACGTATTCGTCGCCGAGCGGCCGGGCGAGGCTCGGCGTAGCAGTGGTCGCGTGCGGCGCCCGGTAGAAAGTGTTCGTGTCGAGAAAGCGGGTCAACGCCCCGTTCTCGAGCCCGTCGCTCGCCGCGTGGAGCGGTCGGAAGAGGTCCTGCCAGCGCAGCATTCCGTCGGCCAGGAGGTCGAGGCCGGACTGCTGCTGGACCGAGACGAGCTCGGAGAGGTCGCGTTCGACCTGCTCGTCGACCGCGTCCTGCGTCGTCCGCCCACGGTCGAGGTCGCGCGTTGCCTGGACGAGTGCCTCAGAGCGCGGATAGATCCCGGGGACAAAAGCCTTCATCGGTTCTCCCGAGCGGAGCGATGGGACAAAACATTCTCGCGGAAAGTGCGGAGCATTTTCGCGATTACCTGCCTGATGCGGAGAGCTGGTTCTCGGCGGCCTTGATTCGCTGCTCGAGCTGCCAGCGGTCGGCCTCGGACTCGCCGCGGTCGAGACGTTCGAGCTCCATCCGCGCGTCCTCCAGGTGAGCTTCTGCGGTCCCTACATCGATCTCGCGGACGTCAACGGCGGTATCGACGAGCGCGATCGCGCGGTCGAGCTCGACCGTGAAGAAGCCTGGACCGGTCGCGAACTCGTGAACCTCCTCCGCCTCTCGGTTCGTGTAGATGCGCGTCGAGCCGGCCTTGAGGAGCGCGATCAGCGGCGCATGGCGCGCGAGCACGCCGATCTCTCCGGCCGCGCCGGGAACGATCACCATCTCAGCCTCGTCCTCGAAGACCGCCCCGTCGGGCGTCGTCAGCGAGATCGAGAACGTGCGCGCGCCGTTGGCCAAAGCTAGTGCCCCTTACTAGGCGGGAACGGCTTCCGGCTCTTCCGCCTGCTCTTCCTCGGCGTCCGCCTGCGCCTCCGCGGCCTCCTCGGGCTCCTGCTCCGGCTCACCTGACTGCTCGCGCGCCTTCGCGACCACGTCGTCGATCGTCCCGACCATGTAGAAGGCCTGCTCGGGCAGATCGTCGTGCTTGCCGTCGAGGATCTCGGTGAAGCCGCGGATCGTCTCCTCGAGCTTCACGTACTTGCCGGGCTGGCCGGTGAACACCTCGGCGACGAACATCGGCTGCGACAGGAACCGCTCGATCTTGCGGGCCCGCTGCACGATCAGCCGGTCCTCGTCGGAGAGCTCGTCGATGCCGAGGATGGCGATGATGTCCTGTAGCTCGCGGTAGCGCTGCAGCACCGACTGGACGCGGGTCGCCGTCTCGTAGTGCTCGTCCGAGACGATCCCCGGCTGGAGGGCTCGGGAGGTCGAGTCGAGCGGGTCGACCGCCGGGTAGATGCCCTTCTCCGAGATCGAGCGCGCGAGGGTGATGTAGGCGTCGAGGTGCGTGAAGGTGTTCGCCGGCGCCGGGTCGGTGAGGTCGTCCGCGGGGACGTAGATCGCCTGCACGGACGTGACCGAGCCGGCGCGGGTCGACGTGATCCGCTCCTGGAGCTGGCCCATCTCGGTCGCCAGCGTCGGCTGGTAGCCGACGGCGCTCGGCATGCGGCCGAGCAGCGCGGAGACCTCCGAGCCTGCCTGGACGAAGCGGAAGATGTTGTCGATGAAGAGCAGCACGTCCGCGCCCTGGTCGCGGAAGTACTCGGCGATCGTGAGGCCGGTCAGGCCGACACGCAGGCGCGCGCCCGGCGGCTCGTTCATCTGGCCGAAGACGAGCGCCGTGTCCTTGAGGACGCCCGACTCGGTCATCTCCAGGTAGAGGTCGTTGCCCTCGCGGGTCCGCTCGCCGACGCCTGCGAACACGGAGTTGCCCTCGTGCTCACGCGCGACGTTGCGGATCAGCTCCTGGATCAAGACCGTCTTGCCGAGGCCGGCGCCGCCGTACAGCCCGACCTTGCCGCCCTTGATGAAGGGCGCGATCAGGTCGACGACCTTCAGGCCCGTCTCGAAGATCTCGGTGCTCGGCGCGAGCGCGTCGAACGTCGGCGGGTCCCGGTGGATCGGCCAGCGCTCGTCGGCCTCGACGGGCTCATCCGTGTCGATCGGCTCGCCGAGCACGTTGAAGATCCGGCCCAGCGTCGCCTTTCCGACCGGCACAGAGATCGGATCGCCGGTGTCGACGACGTCGACGCCGCGTGGGATGCCGTCGGTGGAGTCCATCGCCACCGCCCGGACCCGATCGTCGCCCAGGTGCTGCTGAACCTCGGCGACCAGGACGCCGTCCTCGCCGTCCTCGGACGGAACGGCGATCTCCAGGGCGGTGTTGATCTCCGGAAGGCTCTCGGTGAACAGGGCATCGATGACGACACCCTTGATCTCGATCACCTTGCCGACGTTTCGCTGCTCAGGCATGCGTCTCCTCGAGGATCGGAATCGGGCGACCTCGGAGGCGCCCCACCAGCGCGCCCAGTTTAGCCAACCGTAGGAGGACTCGGCGAATAGCGTCTGTGCCGCCGGCGCACGCTGCTCGCCGTCGACGAGCGCCATCCACCGAATCCTCCTAGGCGTCGCTTGCGATGCCGACCGGAGGCCGTGGCGGCTTCGCCGGCGCGGCCGTTTTGACCCGGCTCTTGGAGCTGAACGGATTGCGCAGCCACCTGCGCAGCTGCGTGCGCCTTCGCTGGCGCCATTCCTCGAGCGTGTCCGCCTCGTACCAAGTCATCATCGCCGACACACGTTCGGCGTGGTCGAGGCTTCAGACGTACGAGCTGATGAGGGAGGGCATTGCCACGAGACTCACGATATCCGTCTCGCGGCGGGTGGTAAACGTTACGGCGACGGTTTTGTTACGGCGACGGGTTTTGGAAGCCCGGGCGACGGACGATCTGGTTCGCCTGGAACTGGGCACGGCGAACCAGCAGCTGCTCGAAGTTCCGCTGCTGCTGCTGCCGGGCAATCTGCTGCATGTCCGCGTGGTTGTTGTAGGAGGCATCTGAAGCCTGCGCGCCACGGAGCGCGGCGCCGTGCAGCGATGCGAACACACCGCCCACCGCGACCATGACTACCGCCGCCGCGGCTGCAGCGGGCACGCGGAAGGGCACGGAGATCCTCCGCCGGGAGGGCAGCGCGATCGGCCGGGTCATCGGCTCGAGCGAGGCCGCTCTCAGCGCTGTCGTCGAGAAGCTCGCCGACGCCTCGAACTCGCGGCAGCTGTCGCAGCCGTCGAGGTGCGTCCTCAGCCGGATCGTCTCGAGCTCGGACAGTTCGCCGTCGAGCTGCGCCGATACCGCCTCGCGCATCCGTTCGCATTCCAAAAAACGTGCTCTCATCGTCATTCAGTGTGACGAAAACTACCGACAGCAGTTAGCCACCCTGGAGGATTTCCTGCAACAACCTGGTGAAACTAGAAAAGCGCGTGCTTGTTATCGGATGCAAGGCCGAGAAAGATGAGCACGAGGCCCAGCACGACGTAGAGCGCCGAATAGTTGATCGCCTCGGCCTGCTCGTCCCGTGTCGCCCAGCGCACACGCCGGCCGCGCAGGATCAGCCCAGCCCCGGCATCGGCGTCGGCATCGCTGCGCGGCCGGACGGGGCCGCGATTCCCGAAGAGAAAGCCGGCCAGCAGCAGGAAGCTTCCGACGAGATAGTAGCCGAGCGCGATCGCCCGCGGTATGGAAGCCCCGAACAGCAAGCCGAGCAAGACCGAGACCACGAGCGTCCCGACACCAACCCCGACGATCAACAACGCAAGCCGGCGTAGCGCCGGAAGAAGCATTTAGTGCCCCACCCGGCAATAGTCAGGGCCATTCTGGCGGCGCCTGGAACCGCCAGGCGGCGTCCTCAGTCGCGCCAATATGGCCTCATATTGACGCTCCCTGCGTCCTTGCCTGCCGGCCCCAGTCACTCGCCAGAACGGCGAGACCATTGCCGGCTGGGGCACCTACCCGACGACCGAGGGCTCGGCCGGCGGACCGGCGGTGCCCGGCTTACGGAACTCGTCGACGCTGAGCGGCCAGCGCTCGAGCGGGTAGTGGCAGGCGGCGATGTGCCCGTCCCCGAATGGATAGAGAGGCGGGTCTTCGACGTCGCAGTGGCCGGCCTGGAAGCGCGGACAACGTGGGTGGAAGTTGCAGGCTGCCGGCGGGTTCAGCGGGCTCGGCACGTCGCCCTCGAGGACGATCGGCTTGCGGGCACGTCCCCGCTCCGGATCTGCAATCGGAACGGCCGACAGCAGCGCACCGGTGTACGGGTGCTTCGGGTGGTCGTAGAGCTCGAGCTTCGGCGCAAGCTCAACGACCTTGCCGAGGTACATGACCAGTACCCGGTCCGAGATGTGCCGGACGACGTTGAGATCGTGCGCGATGAAGATGTAGGTCAGGCCGAAGTCCTGCTGCAGGTCCTCGAGGAGGTTGAGGATCTGCGCCTGGACCGAGACGTCGAGCGCGGAGACCGGCTCGTCGCAGACGATCAGCTTCGGGTTGATCGCGAGAGCGCGTGCGACTCCGATCCGCTGGCGCTGTCCGCCTGAGAACTCGTGCGGGAAGCGGTTGTAGTGCTCCGGGTTGAGGCCGACGACCTCGAGCAACTCTTGAACACGTCGCTTCGTCTCGGTCGAGTTGCCGAGCTTGTGGACATCGAGGGCCTCGCCGACGATCTGGCCGACGCGCTTGCGGGGATTCAGCGACGCGTAGGGGTCCTGGAAGATCATCATCAGCTCGCGCCTGATCGGCCGCATGTCGGCCCGCGAGAGCTTGGTGATGTCGCGGCCGTCGAAGACGATCTCGCCGTCGGTGATGTCGAAGAGCCGCATGATGCATCGCGCGAGCGTCGACTTCCCGCAGCCTGACTCGCCGACGATCCCCAGCGTCTCCCCCGCTTTGACGCTGAAGCTGACGCCGTCGACGGCCTTCACCGCGCCGATCTGCTTCTGGAAGATGATCCCGCGGGTGACCGGGAAGTGCTTCTTGACGTCGTTGACGACGAGGAGGTCTTCAGCCATGAGGTCGTCCTAACTTACTTGCGCCATGGTGGCTTCGAGGAGCTTCTGGGCCTCGCGGTCCTTCGTCTCCTCGTCCAGATGGCATGCCTGCAGATGCTCCGGATCGTCGGAAATCGGAACGAGCGGCGGCTCGACCGTCTTGCACTTGTCCATAACGTACGGGCAGCGCGGGTGGAAACGGCAGCCGCTCGGCGGGCGGAGCAGCGATGGAGGCTGGCCGGGGATCTGGACGAGCCGCTCGAGGTCGGTGTCGAGGCGCGGCAGCGAACCCAGCAGGCCCCAGGTGTACGGGTGATGGGGCCGCTTGTAGAGCTTGTCGACAGGCGCCTGCTCGGCGACACGCGCCGCGTACATGACCAGAACCTCGTCGGCCGCCTCGGCAACCACGCCGAGGTCGTGCGTGATCATGATGATGGCGCTGCCGAATTCCTCCTGGAGCCGAGTGATGAGGCTCATGATCTGCGCCTGCGTCGTCACGTCGAGCGCCGTCGTCGGCTCGTCGGCGATCAGGAGGTCGGGGTCGTTGACGAGCGCCATCGCGATCATCACGCGCTGGCGCATGCCGCCCGAAAACTGATGCGGATAGTCCTCGAGCCGCCGCTCGGCGCGCGGGATCCCGACCGCCTTGAGCAGCTCGAGCGCGCGGGCTCGAGCGCCCTTCTTCGAGACGTCACGGTGCAGCTGCACGGCTTCGATGAGCTGCGTTCCGATTGAGTGGACCGGGTTCAGCGACGTCATCGGGTCCTGGAAGATCATCGCCATGTCGTTGCCGCGGATCTCCCGAAGCCGCCGCGCTCCCGTCGTCAGAAGGTTCTCTCCGCCGAAGATCGCTTCCCCGCTCGTGATCGTGTTCTTGCGGTCGTTGAGGCCCATGATCGTCAGGCAGGTGACGCTCTTGCCGGAGCCGGACTCGCCCACGATCCCCAGCGTCTTTCCCTTGTCGACGCTGAAGCTGACACCGTCGACGGCCTTGACTATCCCGTCGTCGGTCTGGAAGTACGTCTTCAGGTCACGGACTTCGAGGAGGGCCATGTTACGCCGCCCTCGAATCGAGGACGGGTGCCATCAGGTCAGCCTGATTCTCGGGTCGATCCAGGCGTACAGGATGTCGATTAACAGGTTGAACACGATGATCGCGACGGTAGCGAAGACGACCACCCCCATGACGATCGGCAGGTCGGTCTCTCCGATCGCGCGAATCAGGAGCTTCCCGAGCCCCGGCAGGTTGTAGATCGTCTCCGTGAAGATCGCTCCTCCGAGCCCGACGCCGATGTCCATCCCGAGCATCGTCACGACCGGCAGCAGGGCGTTGCGGAGGACGTGCGACCGGAGGACGCGCGCCTCGGGCGCGCCCTTCGCGCGCGCGGTCCGCACGTAGTCCTCGGTCATCGCCTCCATCACGTTCGCGCGGATCATCCGCGCGTAGAGCGCGGCGAACAGGATCGCGTACGTGATCCAGGGCAGGACCAGGTGGTACGCCCACTGGACGGGCCCTCCGCAGCCGCCTGCGTGGTTGAAGAAATTGCAGTAATTCGAGATCGGGAACCAGCCGAGCTTGAACCCGAAGACGTACGCGAAGATCAACCCGATCCAGATCGGGTGCGCGGAGATCCCGATCAGCACGAAGGTCATCGAGGTTCGGTCCATGACCGAGCGCGGTCGTAATGCCGAGAGGATCCCGATCGGCAGGGCCATCAGCAGCCAGACGATCACGCCGCCGAACACGAGCGAGGCCGTGACGGGCGCAGCGGACTTGATCAGCTCGTTGACGGAGGTCGCGCGGATGTACGAATGGCCGAGGTCGCCGTTCGGGCGGACGAACACGGGCACTCCGCCAACCCTGACCGGGACGGGCTTGATGAGAGCCCACATGTACTTCCCGTACTGGACGTAGACGGGCCGATCGAGCCCGAGGTGGTGAATCGCGCGGGCCCGCGCCTGCTGGCTCGAGCCCTGGCCGGCAATCTTCGACGCGAGGTCGTTCGGGACGAGGAAGAAGATCACGAACGTCACGATCGTGACGACGAAAAACAGAATGATTGCCCAGAGAACTCGCCTGATCAGGTAGCGGAGCATCTCGTCCCTCGCGTTGCCGTGGGCGGAGAGCTTATACGACCCGTCTCGGCCGGATGCCGCTGGAACGGCAAGGCGCCGACCCGGTTATCGGATCGGCGCCTTGTCGTCATTCCTGCGTGTGAAGAGTCGCTCTTACTTGAGAGCGAGCTTCCCCATGTCGATCTCGTAGACCGGCGACGTCTTGACCGTGTTCGTCGCGACACGAGCCGAGAAGAACTCGCGGTCGTTGCGATTGTCGATCGGAGCCGTCGGGGCCCACGTCTTCTGGATCTGATTGTCAAGGTTGCCGTACGTGGAGAAGCGCTTCGTTCCACGCAGCTGGGAAGCCTTGTTCATCAGCTTGTTCGCCGTCGGGTTGTTGAAGTAGGACACGTTGTTGTTCTGGACGTCCTGGATCGTGTCTCCCGACAGGAGCTTGTTGATGTAGTCGTACGGATCCGGGAAGTCTTCCTGCCAACCGATGATGGCGAAGTCATAGTCGTTCCCCTTCTTGCCGAGCGCCGTGAACAGACCGCTCTGGAAGGGCTTGGTGTCGATGTTGGTGTAGCCGATCGCGTTCAGCTGCGATGCGGCGAGGTGCTGGATCTGCGTGCCCAGCGTCGAAGCGGTGTACCAGTAGTTGATGTGGCCGGTGTGGCCCTTTGCAAGCGACCGGGCCTTGGCCAGATCCTGCTTGTTCAACGGGTACGCGGTGCACTTCTTGTAGCCGGGGATCGCCGGCGTCAGCATCGAGCACTGCGCCGAACCGGCCCTCGGGCCGCGGACCTTGACCAGCGAGTTCCGGTTGAGACCGTACTCGACGGCATGCCGGGCGCTCGAATTCGTGAAGACGCCCTTCGACGTGTTCATCACGGCGTAGTCGACGACCGACGTCGCGAAGACGCGGGCGCGACCCTTGGTGCCGTACTGCGCGAACAGCGGGCCCCACGCGGTCGACGAAAGACCGTCGGCCGACCAGTCGAGCTTGCCCTGCTTGGTCAGCAGCAGAGCCTGATCCTGCTGGATCCCGATCTGGTAGTTGAACCCGTTGAGGTTCGCGGGATAAGGCACTGCACCGAGCGGCTTGTAGAACTTGTTCCGCCGGATCGTGATCGAGCGGTCAGGCGTGTAACCGGACACGTAGTACGCGCCGGCCGAGACAACCTGCTTCGGCGCCGTGATCGGCTTCATCGGGAAGTTGAGCGGCGTTGCGCCTTCCTCGATCATCGCCATCAGCGTCGGGAACAGCGAGTTCGCCTTCACCAGCTTGACGATGAGCGTGTACTTGCCCTTCGTCACGATGCCGCTGGGCGGGGTCTTCCCGTTCGTGTTGTACGCGAGCGCGCCGACGATATTGACCGAAACGGGATCGGTCAGGAACGACGCGATCGGCGAGCCCACGTTCGGGTTGAGGATGCGCAGCAGCGTGTGCTTGTAGTTCGCCGCCGTGACGGGGCTACCGTCACTGAACCGCATGCCCTGGCGCAGGTGGAACGTGTATACCCGCCCGTTTCTCGAGACGGTGTAGCTCTTCGCACCCTCGTTGAGGAGGCGATAGCCGCGGGCGCCCTCCGCGTGAGCGAAGTTGAGGAGCGGCCGCTGCGTCAGCCATTCGTACTGCGACTCGGGGACGTAGTACGAACGCTGAGGATCGATGTTCTCGATGCCGGCGAAGAGGTTGACATTGAGAATGCCACCCTTCTTGGCAACCGAGCTCTGGGGCGCGCTCTGTTTCTTGGCGCTCCCTGTGCTCGCGATGCCGGACGTCGCCAACATCGCCGCTCCCGCCGCCAGCATGACGAGCGACAGCGTCAATCGCTTATACATCTGACTCCTTTCCTCCAGAAATAGGCCGGGACGTAAAAACCGGCCGCAGAAAGATCTGCACGAACCCTTTGACGTCCCGTCTCGCTTTTGGTTAGCGCGGGAGTCTAGCCGGGTTTCCGCTGACACCTTTAGCGCGCAGAACGCGGGTCCCAAGGCGCCGACTCGGCGGCGCCGCCTGGAGGCCGTGCGGGCTTCGCCCGTGCGGCCGTCTTGACCCGATGCCGCTAGGAGACCCGGTTTTCAGCGCGCAGAACGCGGATCGAACGCATCGCGTAGACCATCGCCGAGAAGGTTGAAGGCGAGGGTCGTGAACAGGATCGCGAGCCCGGGCCAGAGCATCAGCCAGGGCTGCGTCAAGTAGTACTGCGGCGCCGTCGAGAGCAGGTTGCCCCACGTCGGCGTGTTCGGATTGATGCCCAGGCCGAGGAAGGACAGGCTCGCTTCGAGCAGGATGTACGCCGCCATCGTCAGCGTCGAGTACACGATGATCGGCGCAACCAGGTGCGGGATGATGTGCGAGCGCATGATCCGTGAATCGCTGGCGCCGATCATCCTCGCGGCCTCGACGAACTCCTTCTCGCGCAGCGAGAGCACCTGCGCGCGCATGATCCGCGCGGGATAGAACCAGCCGAGCAGGCTGAAGACGAGGACGAGAGTTATGACCCCTTGGGGAAAGACCCCGAAGGTGATGTGGTTGATGCGCGGCCCCACCGTCGCGCTCAGCGCGATGATGAAGAGCAGGGCAGGAAAGACCATCGTCAGCTCGATCACGCGCGAGATGAAGGTGTCGATCCAGCCGCGGTAGTAGCCGGCGAGGGTCCCGAGGAGGACCCCGATGGTCATCACCCCCAGCGTCGAGAGGACCGCGACTTCGAGCGAGGCGCGCGCGCCGTAGACCAGGCGCAGGAACTCGTCGTAGCCGAGCACGCCGTCGGCGCCGAGGATGTAGAGCTGCTGCTGATGTGGGTGCGCAACGCAGTCGGGCGGCGGGATCGCGAAGCCGGCGCACTTGACGTGCGAGAACGGCCCAACGGGCAGCGCTTGGACACCGGCGCTCCCGGCGTCCTGGTTGAAGTCATTGACGCCATGGCCCAGGAAGTGCGCCGCGATCGGCCCGCCGATGATGGCGGTGAGGACGAGGAGGATGATGAAGACCCCGCTGCCGATCGCGACCTTGTCGCGGCGGAAGCGGCGCCAGACCTGTTCCCAGTAGCCGCGGGCACGGACACCTTCCGTCTCGCCCAGCTCGCCGTGGGTCTCGACTGCGACGGCAGAGGCAAGCCCGGCTTGTGAGCCGACGAGCTCTCGCTCTTTTTGCTCGGTCGCCAAGAGTCGGAATATAACCCGCGCAGGGTTTTCCCTGCCCGTATCACTCTGAGACGGGCGTTCAGGTGAGTTGTTAGGCAGTCAGAGCGTCGGCGCCCGCGACGACTTCGAGGATCTCCTGCGTGATCTCGGCCTGGCGGGCCCTGTTCATCGCCAGCGTCAGGTTCGCGATCAGCTCGCCGGCGTTCTTCGAGGCATTCCGCATCGCGGTCATGCGCGCCCCCTGCTCGGATGCCGCCGACTCCAGCAACGCCCGGTAGAGCTCCGTCTCGACGTAGACCGGGAGCAGCCGCGCCAGGATCTCCTCGGGCTCGGGCTCGTAGATGAAGTCGCCGCGCAGCGCCGCCTCCTGGCGATCCTCGTCTTCGCCCCCCTGGATCACGTGCTCCGGGATCGGCAGCAGATCCTGGGTCGTCACCTCCTGGACGAGCGCAGACTGGAAGTGGTTGTAGATGACGACGACCCGGTCGATCTCCTCGCTTGCGTAGAGGTCGGCGACCTTGTGGGCGACTGCCTGCGCGTCGGAGTATTCGGGCCGCTCGGTGAACCCCTGCCAGCTCTGGACGAGGTCGTAGCCACGGAACGTCAGGCTCGATCGTCCGCGGCGTCCAACCACGAGCCAGCTGACCTCGAGCCCTTCGCCTCGCAGCTCGCGCTCGAGCGCGAAGGCGCGGCGGAGGATCTGCGCGTTGAATGCGCCGGCCAGGCCGCGGTCGGCGGTAACGGGCACAACCGCGACCCGCCTTACCTCGCGCCGCTCGAGAAGAGGCAGGCGAACCGAGCCGGAGGCACGTGCCGTGACCGCCATCAGCTCCAGCATCCGGTCGGCATAGGGCCGCAGGGCCTCGATGCGCGTCTGCGCCCGGCGGAGACGCGCCGAAGCGACCAGCTCGAACGCCTTCGTGATCTTCTGCGTGTTGCCGACGGACCGGATCCGCCGCTTCAGGTCCTGGACGGTGGCCATCGCCTAGACCGCGGCGGTCTCCTTGACCGAGAAGGTCTTGGCGAACTTCTCGATCTCCCCGCGAAGCTTCTCCTGGAGCTCGTCCGGGAACTGCTTCGTCTCCCCGATCTCCTGGTAGATCGAGCCTTCCGTCCGTAGGTGCTCGCGCAGCTCCGTCTGGAAGCGCTGCACCTCGTCGGTCGGGATGTCGTCGAGGAAGCCCTCGTTGCCGGCGAAGATCGCGGCGACCTGCTCCTCGAGCGCCCACGGGTCGTACTGCGGCTGGTTCAACGTGGCCACCATCCGCTCGCCGCGCGCCAGCGTCTTCTGCGTCGCAGGGTCGAGCTCGGAGCCGAACTGCGAGAACGCCTCGAGCTCGCGGTACTGCGCGAGGTCGAGCTTCAGGCGGCCGGCGACCGCTCGCATCGCCTTCGTCTGGGCGCTCCCGCCGACGCGCGAGACCGAGATGCCGACGTTGATCGCAGGCCGGACGCCCGAGTAGAAGAGCTCGGACTCCAGGAAGATCTGGCCGTCCGTGATGGAGATCACGTTCGTCGGGATGTAGGCGGAGACGTCGCCCGCCTGGGTCTCGACGACTGGCAGCGCCGTCAGCGAGCCGCCGCCGCGTTCATCCGAGAGCTTCACGGCGCGCTCGAGCAGGCGCGAGTGGAGGTAGAAGACGTCTCCGGGATAGGCCTCGCGGCCGGGCGGACGGCGCAGCAGCAGCGACATCTGGCGGTACGCGTCCGCGTGCTTGGAGAGGTCGTCGTACATGCAGAGCGCGTGCCGACCCTCGTAGAGGAAGTACTCGCCCATCGCGCAGCCTGCGTACGGAGCCATCCACTTGATCGGCGCCGCCTCGGAGGCGCCGGCGGTGACGATGATCGTGTAGTCCATCGCACCGGCGTCCTTGAGACGTTCGTAGACCTGCGCGACGGTCGACTCCTTCTGGCCGATCGCGACGTAGACGCAAACGATGTCCTGCCCCCGCTGGTTGAGGATCGTGTCGACGAGGATCGCCGTCTTGCCGGTGCCGCGGTCGCCGATGATCAACTCGCGCTGGCCGCGGCCGATCGGGATCATCGAGTCGATCGCCTTGAGCCCCGTCTGCAGCGGCTCCTTCACGGGCTGGCGGGCGACGACGCCGGGCGCCTTGAACTCCATCGGGCGCGTCTCGCTCGTATCGATCGGGCCCTGCCCGTCCAGAGGCTGGCCGAGCGGGTTGACGATCCGGCCGATCAGCGCCTCGCCGACCGGGATGCTCGCGACCTGGCCCGTGCGCTTGACGACCTCGCCTTCCTTGACGTGTTCCCACTCGCCGAACAGCGCCGTGCCGACGTTGTCCTCCTCGAGGTTGAACGCGATGCCGGTGACGCCGTGCTCGAACTCGAGCATCTCCGACGCGACGGCGTTCTCGAGCCCGTAGACGCGGGCGATTCCGTCGCCGACCTGGAGCACGCTGCCGACCTCCGCGAGGTCGGTCTCGACGTCGTACTGCTCGATCCGCTGCTTGAGGATCGAGGTGATCTCTTCGGGTCGCAGTTTCAAGCGGCTCTCCCTTTCAGCTCGTTACGAAGATTGTTAAGCCGGCCGCGCACGCTCGCGTCGAGGCGCAGCGAGCCGGCCTGTAGGACGATGCCACCGATCAGATCCGGGTCGACGCGGCGCGTCGCCACGACCGGACGGCCGGAAGCTTTTTCGATCTGCGCGATCACGTCGCGCGCCTCGTCCTCCGAGAGCGGCACGGCCGTGGTCAGCTCGACGTCGAGGACGCCCTCCTCCTGGGCGACGATGCGCTCGAAGTCGCGCGCGATCTCCTCGATCTCGCCGGCGCGGCCCTTGTCGGTGAGCAGCATCAGGAAGTTGCGGACGAGCTGCTCCTCGCCGCCGAGCAGCTCCTCGAGGGCCGAGACCTTGAGGCGGTGGTCGAGCTGCGGGTTGCGGAGGAGCTCACGAAGCTCCGGGACCTGGCGCTGCGCCTCGACGAAGTCGCCGAGCTCCTCGCGCACGGCGTCGACCCGGTTCTCGTCCTTGGCCGCCTCGTACAGGGCGCGGGCGTAGACACGGTGGGCTACCGGCATGCGTCTTAGTCGTTCCTGGTCAGGACGGAGAAGTCGAGGTCCCCGATCGCCTCGTCGATCAGGCGGCGCTGGTCCTTGTCGTCGAGCGCGCCGCGCGTGATCTTCTCGGCGGCGATCAGGCTGAGCTCCGCGACCTCCGCTCGGATCGCCTCGAGCGCACGGCGCGTCTCGGCGTCGATCTGCCGGCTCGTCTCGGCCAGCCGCCGTTGCCGATCGGCTTCGGCCTCGTTCTTGACGCGGCGCATCTGGGCGTCGGCCTCCTGCCGAGCCACCGACCGGATCTCCTCGGCTTCGCCGCGAGCTTCGCCGATCAGCTTCCGGTGTTCCTCGAGCAGCCGGCGCGCCTCGTCCCGCGCGTTGTCGGCCTCCTCCAGCGCACGGCGAATGCGCTGCTGGCGATCGTCGATGAGCTTCTGGATGGGCCCGAACGCATACCGCTTGAGCACGAACAGCGCGATCAGGAAGCAGACGATCGTCCAGATCATCAGCCCTGGGGTGACCTGGATCAGGGGGTTGGAGCCGAGGATCATCAGTGGCTCTCCTGGTGACATTGGTGGATGGCTGGTGCGCTAGCACCAAGCGAGGCAAGGACGCAGGGAGTGTTCGGGCCAAGAGGCCCGGGCGCGACTGAGGACGCCGCATCGCGCCGCGTGATAGCGCGCCAGGCGCCGCCGGATGTTGCCAGGAGGGCCACTAGACGAGGACGTAGGCGAGGATCGAACCGAGGAGGCCGTAGAACACGACTGCCTCGGTCAGCGCGAAGCCGAGCCACTGGATGCCCTGGAGCTCTCCCCGGAGCTCGGGCTGCCGGGCGACCGACTGGATCATCGAGCCGAAGATGTTGCCGATGCCGACGCCGGCGCCGAGCGCGCCGAGGCCGACACCGAGCGCGAGGCCGATCGCCTTGCCGGCCTTCGTGACGTCGCCCGAGGTGGCGGCGAGAAGAATGCTCATGGTTCCTCCTAGTGCTCAGGCTCGATCGCCGAGCCGATGTAGATGGCGGACAGGGCAGCGAAAATGAAGGCCTGGATGCCGACGACGATGACGACCTCGAAGAGGTAGAAGACGACCGTCGGGATCAGGACCGGGAGCAGCTTCAGGGACTGGAAGATGAAGATCAGTCCGAGGAAGGTCAGGATCAGGATGTGGCCGGCGAGCATGTTCGCGAAAAGTCGGACGCTCAGTGAGATCAGCCGCATGAACTGGCCGAGCACTTCGAGCGGCACGATCAGCGCCAGCAGCGCCTTGGGCGCCTCCGGGATCCAACTCTTGAAGTAGCGCACCGGCCCGTTCCAGCGGATCCCCTCGTAGTGCGTGAAGACGAAGGTCAGCAGGGCGAGCGCGAGCGTCACCGACAGCGACGAGGTGGCCGCATAGATGCCCCACGTCGGCACGCCGTGCCATGTCTCGCCGGTGAGCGGCAGCGGGATGAAGCCGATCAGGTTGATGACGAAGATGAACAGAAGCAGCGAGGCGCAGTACGGGAACCAGCGGCCGATCGCCTTCGACGGGAGGCCCTGCTCCGCGATCTGCACCTGGGCGATCTCGTAGATCTGCTCGCCGACGGCCTCACGCTTGCCGCCGCGGCTGCGCATCAAGAAGAGGCCGAGCAGGATCGTCAGCGCCGTGCCGATGAACAGGTAGACGACTGCCTTCGTGATCGAAAGGTTGAGCGGGCCGAGGTGGATCGGGATCCACTCGTGCTGCTCGAACTCCGTCGTCGGATCGAACTTGCCCCGCGCGAGTGCGGTGCTCGGCAGGAACGCGGCTCCGATCACGACTGTGAGCGTGGTGACCCAGAGCCGTTTCATGCGCGCGGCTCCTGGACGTAGTAGCTGGCGAGCGAGACCGCGAGCTCGGCGGTGTACGCGAGCGCGTAGGTCAACGTCGCTGCGAGGCCGACCGCGCGGTTCGACGCCGTGACGGCGACGAGCACGACCAGCACCGCGAGTAGCCTTCCCATCATCCCGAACGCCAGCACGCTTGAGGCAGCGAGGTTATCCGCCGAAGGACGCACACGCGACAACAGCAGGCCGACTGCCTGGACCCCCAGCCAGACGACGACGGCGACGACCCAGCCGTCGACCGGCCAACCGGCCACGAGGAAGATCGGGAGCGCGAGTGCGATCACGACCGCGCCGGCGGCGACCGGAAGCAGGCGGCCCGGAACAGCGCGTGGCGCGCCGAGGGCGGTCGTCTTCACGAAAGCGCCTCGCGGTAGCGGAAGTAGACCGCGGTGATCCCGGCCGGAACGCCGACCACTGCACCGCCGAGGATTCCGTAGCCGACCGAGCCGGCTGCCCAGCCGATCAGGGCGCCGATTCCGACCGAGGCGGCGGTGGTCGCGGCGAGGAGCATGCCTGCCCCCGCCGGCTGAAAAGTCGCGCGCGGAGCGGGCTCCATCAACCCGAGCATATCAGAGTTTGTGACACCGACAATTCGCCATTTCTCCACGAAAAACGCCGATTTTGGGTGGACTTTGTTCAGTCGTTATCTTGCGCCGGTGCCGGATTTTGACGTCGAGACGATCGGGAGCGGGCCGCGTGTTGTCCTCGTGCATGGAAGCGTCGGCAACGGGCAGGCGACCTGGGACGCCGTCAGGCCGCTGGCCGATCGATTCGAGCTGGCGATCGTCAACCGGCCCGGCTATCCGCCGAACCCACCGCGAGAGCGTCTCGACTTCGACGAGCAGGCTGCGGAGATCGGCGAGATCGTCGGCCCGGGCGACCACCTCGTCGGCCATTCGTACGGCGGCGTCATCTCGCTGCTGATCGCGTCGAGGCAGCCGGTCCGGTCGCTGACGGTCAACGAGCCGCCTGCGTTCGGCATCGCGCGAGGAGACCCTGCGGTCGAGGCGTTCCTCGGCGCGTTGGAGGAAGCGCCCAGCGACCCGCGCGGCTACCTCGAGTTCTTCCTCCCGCTCGTCGGCAGCTCGCTGACGGTGCCCGACCCGCTGCCGCCCCCGCTCGAGACCGGCGCGCGCGCCGCGATGGCGGAGCGTCCGCCGCACGAGGCCGAGATCCCGCTCGACGAGCTCGCGGCGGCGCCGTTTCCGAAGCTGGTCGTCTCCGGGGGGCACAACGCGGCGTTCGACGCCGTCATCGACGTCCTTGTACAGCGGCTGGGCGCGGAGCGTGCCGTCGTTCCGGGAGCCGGCCACAGCATCCCGCGCGCGCCGGGCTACGGCGAGACCCTCGCGGCGTTCCTCGACTCGGCGTGATCACGCTGCCGATCGAGACCGAGCGCCTGCGGATCCGGCAGGTCGAGCCGGCCGCCGACGCTGAGCCGTTCTTCGAGCTGTGGGGAGATCCCGACGCGATGCGGTTCGTTCGTCCGGCCAGCCAAAGCGTCCGGGAGGTCCGCGAGTGGCTCCAGAGGATTCGGGAGTGGAGCGAATGGGGCCTCTGGGCGCTCGACGAGCGCAAGGGCGGGCGGCTGGTCGGCATGGCCGGCCTTTTTCCGCTCGCCAACGAAGGCCCGGAGATCGAGCTCGCGTACCACATCGTCCCGTCGCAGTGGGGCCACGGCTACGCGACGGAGGCGGGCGCGGCGCTGCTCGCGGCCGCGTGGCGTGACACGGACCTCGATCACGTCGTCGCCGTCGCGTTCGAGGAGAACCGGGGCTCGACTCGGGTGATGGAGAAGCTCGGCATGACGCACGAAGGTCCGACCCGCTATCGCGAGCACGACATGGTGCGCTACTCGATCGCCAGGCCGCAGTGAAGATCTGGGTCGATCTGACCAACCCGGCGCACGTGATCGTGCTGCGGCCCCTGGTGGAGCTGCTCGAGGCCGGCGGCCACGAGGTGACCATGACGGCACGGCCGCTCTCGCACACGACTGAGCTGCTCGACGACTGGGGTCATCCGTACACGGCGATCGGACACCACGGCGGCGCGGGCATGCTCGGCAAGGCGCTGGCGGCCGGGTCGCGGGTCGTGCAGGCGTTCGGGTTCGCACGCGGCAAGAACTTCGACTACGGGCTCGCACACGGGTCGACGGACGTGCCACCGGTGGGCCGCGTGCTCGGGATCCCGAACACGACGATGTTCGACTACGAGTGGGCGCGGCTCCAGCACGAGGTCAACTGCCGCCTTGCGCCGCGCGTGCTCGTACCCGACGCGATTCCTGCCGAGCGGCTCGCCCAGTACGGCGCCCGTCCGCCGAAGCTCGTGCAGTACCCCGGCCTGAAGGAGGAGTACTACCTCGCTGACTTCGAACCGGATTCCGCCGTGCTCGGGGACCTCGGACTCGACCCGGCGCGAGTGATCGCGGTCGTGCGTACGGCGCCCTCGTATGCGCTCTACCTCGGCGGCTCTGAGAACGAGCTCGTTCCGCGGGTGCTGCGCCGGCTGCTCGACGAGGGCGCGCAGGTGGTCGTGCTCGCGCGGACCGACGAGCAGAGGCGCGCGCTTCGGGACGTCGATCCAGCGCTGGTCGTCCCCGAGCGCGCCGTCGACGGCCGCAGCCTCGCAGGGCTCGCCGACCTCGTCGTCTCGGCCGGTGGGACGATGATCCGCGAGGCGGCCGTTCTCGGGACGCCGGTCTGGTCGATCTTCGAGGGCCGCCTCGGCGCCGTCGACGAACTGCTCGAGCGCGAGGGTCGCGTCCGCTTCCTGCGCGACCCCGGCGAGCTGGTCGTCGAGAAAGCTCCGGCGACACGCGAGCGACGCGGCCGGCGCGACCCCGCCGACTTGCTCCGGCTGGCGGTTCCGTCCTTTTAGCGGCGGCCGCCGGCCGACAACGCGCGTTCGACCGCTTCCTCGCGCTCCGGCTCGGCCTCGGGACGGCCGCGCCGAAGCAGCTGCAAGTGCCGCGACTTGAGGATCTCGAGCGAGTAGACCATCCATATCGACGCGGCCAGGACGACGACGCCGACGGCGATCGCGATCAGCGTATTCCGGAGGTCCCACTGGCCAAGCGGCCGCGGCGGGACGAAGCGCAGCAGGATCGCGTACGAGGCGAGCAGGAGCGCCCAGAGGTGCAGGTACGCGGCCGTGCGGCGCTGTGAGAACCCGATGCGCATGAAGCGGTGGTAGAAGTGGTTCTGGTCGGGGGCAAACGGCGAGCGCTTGTACTTGAGGCGCTTCAGAACGACGAACGACGTGTCGAGGATCGGCACGGCCAGAACGAGCAGGGGGCCGACCAACGCGATCGTCGCTGCCGTCTTCAAGACGCCTTCGACGGCTACGCAGGCGAGCAGACAGCCGAGCGCGAGCGCCCCCGTGTCGCCCATGAAGATCTTGGCCGGGTTGTAGTTGTGGCGCAGGAACGCGAGCGTCGCGCCACATACGATCGCGGCCAGCACGGCCGCGTCGGTGCGCGCGAACGACGCCGCGAGCAACGCGAACGAGCCCGATGCGATCGCGACGATCCCCGAGGCGAGCCCGTCCATCCCGTCGATCAGGTTGACGAGGTTCGCAAGCAGCGCGATCCAGAAGATCGTCAGTGGATAGGCGCCCCAGCCCAGGTCGAAGTTGCCGACGAGCGGCAGGCCGCCGCTCTCCCACTTCAGCCCGAAGCCGGCGACCGGAATCAGCGCCGCGACCACGATCCCGAGCATCTTGATGCTCGGGTTGAGGCCGTGAAGGTCGTCGATCAGGCCGATCGCGGCGACCATGAGCGTCCCCAGCAGGATTCCGAGGTACACGCCTTCCGGCTTGACGAAGATCACCGTCGCGACCGCGATCGCGATCACGATCCCGATCCCGCCGATGCGCGGAATCGGCTTGCCGCCGTGCACGCGCGGACGGTCCGCCTTGTCGTCGACGCCGCCGATCCGGGGGGCGAGCCAGACGACGAGCGGCGTCAGCGCAAGGACGATTCCTGCCGCGGTCAGGAAGCCCCAGATCGCGTTGCTGTCGCGAAACAGCGCGTGCAGCGAGTCCGCGAAGGACATCAGACCGGTTATACCAGTCACTTATGCAGGAATCCTGCCCCCCGGCCGATACTGGTTCTGCCAGGACACGTTGCTAGCCTGCACACCTTCTTGAGCAAGGTTCTCTCACCGGAAACGACCTTCGACGATCGCGTCGCGGAGCGCACCGCGGCGATCGGGATCGTCGGGCTCGGCTACGCGGGCCTGCCGCTGGCGATGGCTTTCGCGGAGACCGGCTTTGCCGTGACCGGGATCGACATCAACGAGCGGCGCGTCCGCTCCGTCCAGGAGCATCGCTCCTACCTCGTCGACGTTCCGGCCGAGCGCTACGAAGACCTCGACGGCAGCCTTTCCGCAACGACGGATTTCGCGGCGGTTCGCGAACTCGACGCCCTGACGATCTGCGTCCCGACGCCGCTCTCGAAGACGCGCACGCCCGACCTGAACTACATCGTCTCAGCGGCCGAGTCGGTCGGCTCGAACATCAACGGGGGAACGCTGATCGTCCTGCAGTCGACGACGCATCCGGGGACGACCGAGGAGATCGTGCTGCCTATCCTCGAGGAGCGCTCAGGCGGCAAGGTCGGCAAGGACTTCTTCCTCGGCTACGCGCCCGAGCGGGTCGACCCAGGTAACGCGAGGTTCACGATCAAGAACACGCCCAAGCTCGTGGCCGGGGTCACCGAGGAATGCCTGCGGCGCACGGCGCTCCTCTACGAGCAGATCGTCGACACGGTGCAGCCTGTCTCGAGCCCGATGGTCGCCGAGACGGCGAAGCTGCACGAGAACACTTTCCGCGCCGTCAACATTGCGCTCGCGAACGAGCTCGCGCTGATGTGCGACCGGCTCGGCATCTCCCCGTGGGAGGTGATCGAGGCCGCATCCTCGAAGCCGTTCGGCTTCCTGCCTCACTACCCGGGCCCCGGGCTCGGCGGCGACTGCATCCCGGTCGTGCCGCACTTTCTTGCATGGCGTCTGCGCGAGTACGGCTACTCGGCGCGGCTGATCGAGGCGGCGCACGAGATCAACGCCGCGATGCCGCTGTTCGTCGTCCAGAAGATCTCGGACGCGCTGAACGAAGCCGGCCGGCCTATCAAGGGCTCGCGGCTGCTTCTGCTCGGCATGGCCTACAAGGCCGACGTCCACGACACGCGCGAGTCGCCGTCGCTGGAGATCATGCGCCAGTTGATCCAGCGGGGCGGCGACGTCCGCTACTGCGACCCGTGGGTCTCCGAGGTAGAGCTCGACGGCGTCACGCACAGGTCGGTCGAGTGGTCCACGGACGAGCTGGCCGCCGCCGACTGCGTGGTCGTGCTGACGCCGCACACGGTCTTCGCGGAGAACCCGCTCTGGGATCATGCGCAGCTGATCGTGGACACGCGGCATGCGGTCCCGGACGGGCCGACCGTCCACCAGATCTAGGTTTGGCGCGGCTCCTGGTCCTCGGGGCCGGGTACATCGGCGCGAAGCTGGCCGAGCTCGCGCTGGCCGACGGCCACGAAGTCGTGCTCGCCGACAACTGGTTCGCAACCGAGCGGGCGCAGCTCGCCGAGCTCGAGGGCGCGGGTGCGCGGGTCGAGACGGCCGACATTCGGGACGACCTCGGCGGACTCCTCGCCGAGAGGCCCGACGTGGTCTACCTGCTCGCCGCCCAGGCGTCGCGCCCGCTCTCGGTACGGGACCCCCACTACACGGAGCAGACGAACGTGACCGGGACGCGGCGGGTCGGCGCTGCTGTCGGCGAGGCCGGCTTGCCGTTCCTGGTCTTCGGCTCGTCGCTCCACGTCTACGGAAGCGGGCTGTCCGGCGAGATCGGGCCGTCGACGCCGTACGGGCCGCAGCGGGACCTCGCCCACCTCTCGAAGGTCTACGGCGAACAGTCGCTCTCGATCGAAGCAGACCGCCACGGTTTCGGGCTCGCGATCCTGCGGCTGGGGATCGTCTACGGGCCGAGCCCGGTCGAGCATTCGGCAGAGGGGTCGCAAACCGTGGTCGACAAGTTCCGGAGGCTCGCGGCGGGCGGCGAGGAGCTGCCGCTCGACGACGGCGGCGGCGCCACCATCGGCGTCGTTCACGTCGAGGATGCAGCGCGGATCCTGCTCGCGGCTCGGCCCGGGGTCGAGAACCTCGCCGCGGAGACGGTGACCGTCGCCGACGTCGCCGCACTGGCGCGCGGGGACGAGCCCGCCGGAGGGGCGTCGTTCACGGTCTCGTCTCCGTTCTCGTACAGACACCGGCTCGCGGACTACCTGCGTCGATGAAGGTTCTCGTCACGGGCGCCGCCGGCTTCCTCGGCTCGCAGGCGGCAATGCTGTTCGAGCGAGACGGCCACGAGGTCGTCCGGCTCGGCCGCCCGGAAGGCGCCGATCGCGCCGGCGTTCCGCCGGCCGACGTACGCCGCGACGCGGGCGACCCAAACGTGCGCGGGCTGATCGCCGGGTGCGACGCTGTCCTGCACTTCGCCGGCATCCCGGATCCCGCGCGTGCACGCGAGGACCCCACCCGCGCCGTCCGGGAGAACGCCGGCACGACCCTGAACCTGCTCGAGGGCTGCGCCGAGCACGGCGCCGGCCTCGTCTACCCCTCGACGCTGCGCGCGGCGCTCGACCCGCCGCCCGATCCTTATGCGCACTCGAAGCGTCTCGGCGAGGAGGCTTGCCGCCTGCACCGCGCGCCGACGCTGGTCGTGCGGCTGCCTTCCGTCTACGGGCCCGGCCAGGTCGCCTGGGAAGGAGCGACCGGCGCGATCGCCTCGTTCGCGGCCCGTGCGCTGGCCGGCGAGCCGATCGTCATCGTCGGCGATCCGGAGCGCAGCCGCGACTTCATCTACGTCGAGGACGCGCTCGGTGCGATCGAGGCCATGGTGGCCGGGCAACGCTGGAACGAAACGGTGCTGATCGCCACCGGACGCTCCACGCCGTTGCGGGTCGCCGCAGAGCTGGTGCGTGACGCCGCCGGCTCCCCGGCTCCGATCGAGACCCCGGGAGGGGACTTGCCGGCCGGCGAGAACGAAAGCTACCGGGGTGCCCCGGAGGCGCCGTTACCCTTGAACGTGCCCTTGGAAGAGGGCGTCCGCCGCTATGTCGACTGGCTCAAACACCACCCCGCTTCTCAAGTCCGCGCCGGAGCCTGAGCAGCTCAGGGACCGTCTCGACGGCGGTGATTGGCGCGGGCTCGAGATTGCCCTCATGCCTCAGCATGTCGCCTCCGACGACGCGGTCGCACGCGCGGTCGACGCCACACGCGCTGTGAGCGCAGACATCGCGATAACGGCCGAGGCGCCCGTCGCGTGGCCGAGCGGCGCGTTCGTCCGAGTCGACCGTCTCGACGAGGAGGCACGAGCCGGGATCGAGCGCAGCGCGGAGTTTGGGGCGCGCGTCGGTTCGCCGGTCCTGACGATCCACCTGTTCGTGCCACTCTCGCCGGACGAGTTCCGCGCGGCGGGGTCGATCGACGAAGAGGCGGTCGAGGAGTTCCTACGTTTCTACGCGGCCGCGTGCATTGGCCGCGGCGTCACGCCTCTGATCGAGAACGTTCCTCCCGTCCTGCGGATGCGGACGGGTGGTGTGTTCTTTTCCCCGATCGGCGGTCACTGGCGCGACCTGCTCGACTGGCGCGAGCGCGTCCCGGAGCTTGGGTTCACGGTCGACACGTCGCATGCCGCGCTCTTCCGTTCGTTCGCGGCTGTGTACCCCGGCTTGTTCGGGCTCGACTCGGCCGATGGCCTGGAGCTCGAACGCTACGTCGAGGAGCTGGGGCCTCAGGCCGAGGTCGCCCATATCTCCGACGCGCACGGCCTGCTCGGTGAAGGGCTTCCCTACGGCGCCGGCGAGCTCGAGCTCGATCTCGATCCGATCGTCGGCAGGCTCGGCGAGCTGGTGCGGTTCGTCGTCGCCGAGATCAACGAGCCGGATCCGGCGCGCTCCGTCGAAATGAAGCGCGCCTACCGGGCGATCGAGCGCGCGCTGGCCGGGACGAAGCGGGAGTCGGCACGTGCTGCGCGGAGAGTCCCGCAGGACACCTTTGACTGGCAGGCCGTGATCGAGCGGCGCGATCCCGTGCCGTCGGTGCTCGAACTGCAGGAGCGCTTCGGCGGCCGCCGCGTCCTGATCACGGGCGGCGGGGGCTCGATCGGCGGCACACTCGCCACGTTCCTGAGCGGTTTCCGGCCGGAGCGGATCGTGCTCGTCGACGGGCACGAGTCCTCGCTGATCGCCGACCGGCGCGCTCGCGATCCACAGGAGCTCGACCGGTTCCACCACGTGCTGTGCGACATCCGCGAGCCCGGAAGGCTCGAGCGCGAGCTTGCCGCGGCGAAGCCCGACGTCGTCTTCCACCTGGCCGCCTACAAGCACGTCGACTGGGCCGAGGTCTTCCCGGAGGAGTTCGTCGATACGAACCTGCACGGCTCGTGGAACGTTCTGCGGGCCGCCGAGGCCGCAGGGGTCGACACGGTCGTCGTCGCCTCGACGGACAAGGCCGCGCTGGCGCAGAGCTTCTACGGCCGGACGAAGCGGTTCATGGAGCAGCTGACCGCGTTCGCGGGGCGGCGTGCGAGCGGCCGACGCACGGCGGTCCGACTTGTCAACGTGCTCGGGTCAGCCGGCGCCGCATCCGAGATCTTCCTTCGCCAGGCGCGCGCCGGGGTTCCGCTGACCGTCACCGACACCGGGATGGTGCGCTACTGGATCACGATGTCGCACGCGGCCTGCCTGGTCGCGCAGGCGGCGCTGGTCGCAGGCGAGGGCGTCCCGCTCTGCAGCCCGCACGACCCGGTCATGCTGACCGTCGGCGACCTGGCCGAGCGGATCTGGCAGATCGCGGGGCCCGGCGGCGAGACCGAGATCGAACTCCTCGGCATCCGCCGCGGCGAGACGCTGAGCGAGGTGCTTACAGGTCCGGGCGAGACGCTCGGCGAGGAACTCCACCAGGGCATCTGCGCGATCGAGGGCGAGATCCCGACCGCGGGCGCCGCCTGGGTGATCGAGCGGCTCCCGGCCCGCGGCAGCCGCGAGGAAGCCCGAGCGATCTGGCTCGAGGCAATGCAGCGGCCGGGCCTGCTGGCGCCCACCCGCCCTTAACGCAGGGACTGTCCCCGGAGCGGGGTCAGTCCCTGTTAGCACGTCCGGGGTCAGACCCCGGACGCGGCCGTTCCGGCCGGCAGCCCACGTCTGAAGGGCCGGGAACCCGGTGCAGCTCCGTGATCGTGAGTCCGTTTCGGGGCCGTCTGGGGTCAGACCCCGGACATGGCCTTAGGGACTGTCCCCGAACGCGGACTATCCCAAGAAACGGTTATTGGGAAGGCACCCTTCGGGTGCCGGGCCCTCCCTAGCGAGTCCCGTAGAGCCGGTCGCCGGCGTCGCCGAGGCCGGGCACGATGAAGCCACGCTCGTTGAGGCCTCGATCGACCGCCGCTGTGACGATGTGTACGTCAGGGTGCTCCGCGTGCACCCGCTCGATGCCTTCGGGAGCCGAGACCAGGCAGACGAGGATCACCGACCGCGCCCCCGCATCCTTGACGGTCGTGATCGCCGCCACGCTCGAGTTGCCGGTCGCCAGCATCGGATCGAGCACGATCGCGTCGCGCTGCTCGAGGTCGCCCGGGAGCTTCACGTAGTACTCGACCGGCTGGAGCGTCTCTTCGTCGCGGTACATGCCGAGGAAGCCAACACGCGCGCTCGAGACCAGTGAGAGCACGCCGTCCAGCATCCCGAGGCCGGCCCGCAGCACCGGGCACACGGCCACCTTCTTGCCGGAGATCCGCTGCGCGGTCATCTGCTCGAGCGGCGTGTCGATCCCGACGTTCTCGGTCGGAAAGTCCTTCGTCGCCTCGTAGGTAAGGAGCAGCGTCACCTCGTTGGCGAGCTTGCGGAAGTGAACCGTCGGCGTCTCCCGGTCCCGCAGATACGAGAGCTTGTGCTGGACGAGCGGGTGGTCGACGACCGTGAGCTTGCGAACGCCGGTTTCGGCGCCGGCACTCACGCCACGTACGTCGTGAAGCCGCGGAAGCCCGGATAGAGCGGCCGCTTGTCGCACAGGGCCGCGCTCCGCGCGGCCAGCGCTTCGAGGTCCGGCCCTTCGCCGAGCGCTTCGACGATCACGCCACCCACCTCGCGGAAGTCTTCCTCGTCGAAGCCTCGCATCGTCGCCGCCGGCGTCCCGATCCGCACGCCCGATGCAACCGTCGGAGGTCGCTCGTCGAACGGAACCGTGTTCCGGTTCACTGTCACCTTCACCTCGGCGAGCCGCTCTTCGGCGTCCTTGCCGGTCCAGTCGGTCGAGCGGAGGTCGAGTTGGAGCAGGTGCGTGTCCGTGCCTCCCGTGAGGACGTCGAGCCCGCCCTCCTGGAGCGTGTCGGAGAGAGCGTCGGCGTTCTTGCGAATCTGGCGCTGGTACTCGCGGAACGGCTCGGTCGACGCGATCCGGAAGCATGCGGCTTTCGCGGCGATCGTGTGCATCAGCGGCCCGCCCTGGATCCCGGGGAAGACGGCGCGGTCGACCGCCTGCGCGTGCTCCTCGTCACAGAGGACGAAGCCCGCGCGCGGCCCCGCCAGCGTCTTGTGCGTCGTCGAGGTGACGAAGTGAGCGTGCTCGACCGGGTTCGGGTGCAGCCCGGCCGCGACGAGCCCCGCGAAGTGAGCCATGTCGCAGAGCAGCAGCGCGTCGACCTCGTCCGCGATCTCGCGAAACTTGTCGGTCTCGACGGTCCGCGGATAGGCCGATCCGCCGCAGACGATCAGAGCCGGTCGGTTGTCCTTGGCGAGCCGGAGGACGTCGTCGTAGTCGACCATGTTCGTCTCGCGCGAGACTCCGTAGTGGACGATGTTGTAGAGGCGGCCCGAGAAGTTGACCTTGAGCCCGTGCGTCAGGTGGCCGCCGTGCGAGAGCTCCAGCGAGAGGATCGTCTCGCCCGGCTGGAGCGCGGCCATGTAGACGGCCATGTTCGTCTGCGCCCCTGCATGCGGCTGAACGTTCGCGTGCTCGGCGCCGAACAGCTGCTTCGCGCGGTCGATCGCCAGCTGCTCGATCTCGTCGACGACCTCGCAGCCGCCGTAGTAGCGCCGGCCCGGATAACCCTCGGCGTACTTGTTCGTGGGCACGCTGCCGACGGCTTCGAGGATGCTCGGCCAGGTGAAGTTCTCCGAGGCGATCAGCTCGATCTGGCCCCGCTGCCGCTCGAGCTCGCGTCCGAGCAGCTCGGCGATGTCGGGGTCGATCTCGGTCAGTCCGGCAGTGCGCAGGTGCTGAAAGGTTTCCTCGGCAACGGCCATTTCGGGCTCCTCGATCGGTTACGCCGGATGCTACTGACCGACGAGGCCGGCGACTCGCGCGAGAGCCTCGTCCGCCGGCACGGCGCCTTCCCGAAGAACGCGCGGGGTGTCGCCGGTGAGGTCGATCACCGTCGAGGGAACCCCGGGGAGCTCCCCCACGTCGACCACTGCGGCGCAGCCCTCGAGCAGCTCGCGCGGGATCTCGTCGACGCTCGCCGGATCCGGCCCTCCCGGCAGGTTCGCGCTGGTCGCCATCACGGCGCCGATCCGTGCGACCACTTCGTCGGCCGGCGCGGGCAGCTGCGGGACCCGCACCCCGATCGCGTCCGGATTCGTTCCTGCGAGCCAACGGAACCGCCTCGCGGGGTTTGGGACGACGAGCGTGAACGACCCCGGCAGCAGCTCGCGCAGAACGGAACCGAGGCGACTGCGCAACTCGGGCAGGCACTCGACCAGCATGTCGACGTCGCTCGCGAGCAGCGCACTCGGCTGGACGGGCTCGCGGCCCTTGAGCGCGTAGGCCTGCCGAACCCAGCGCTCGTCGTACGGGTTCGCGCAGAGGCCGTAGACCGTGTCGGTCGGCAGGATCACCGGCCTGCCGGAGCGAAGCCCGTCGAGGGCCTGTTCGACGCCGACCGTCCCAAGGGTCATCAGCTCCACCGCCCCTCGATCACCCGGTCACGTCCGGCGAGGTCGGATGAGATACGCACGTCGCCGTAGCCGAGCCGGCGGAGCAAACCGGCAACGCGCTCGGCCTGGTTCTCCGCGATCTCGAGCACGACCCAGCCGCCGGGGCGCAGCGCCTCGGTCGCCGCACGCGAGACGGCCTCGGTGGCCCCGCGGGAGACGAGCGCGATCCGCGGCTCCCAGTCGCGCACCTCCGGTTGGAGCGTGCCGATGTCCTCCGGCTCGATATACGGCGGGTTCGAGACGACGAGGTCGAAGTCATGCTCGCCGAGGCCCTCGGTGAGGTCGTGTTCGACCAGCCTGACGCGGCCGTTGATGCCCAGCAGGTCGAGGTTCTCCCGTGCGAGCGCGAGAGCGTCCTCGGAAACGTCGATCGCGGTGACCCGCGCACGCGGGTGCTCGTCGACGATCGCGAGCGCGATCGCGCCCGTCCCGGTGCCGACGTCCAGGACGGCCGGCTCGTCGAAGCCGTTCAGGTGCTCGAGCGCCCGTTCGACGACCATCTCCGTCTCGGGTCGCGGGACCAGGGCGCGCTTGTCGGTCTTGAGCGTCAGCCGCCGGAAGCCCCAGTGGCCGAGGATGTACGCGAGCGGCTCGCGCCGTGCTCTCCGCTGCAGGAGCTGCTCGAAGGCCTCGCGCGATTCCGGCGCCAGCCCCCGCTGCAGCTCCATGTAGAGGAGCGCGCGGGCGCAGTCGTCGCAGGCCCGCGCCAGCAGCAGCTCGGATTCGAGGCGCGCGGTATCGATGCCCGCTTCCGCGAGCACGTGCGTGCCGTGCGCGAGCGCCTCACCGACTGTCATTTCAGACCGCTGCTGCTTCCAGAGCCTGCCGCCGCTCTTCCGCGGCGAGCGCCTCCGTAAACTCGTCGAGCTCACCTTCGAGGATCCTGTCGAGGTTGTGCACCGTCAGCTTTACGCGGTGATCGGTGACGCGGTTCTCCGGGAAGTTGTAGGTGCGGATCTTCTCGGCGCGTTCGCCGGAGCCGATCTGCGAGCGCCGCGTCGCGGCCTGCTCGGCGGCCTGCCGCTCGCGCTCGAGCTCGTAGAGCCGGGCGCGCAGTACGCGTAACGCCTTCGTCTTGTTCTGGAGCTGCGACTTCTCGTCCTGCATCGCGACGACGAGCCCCGTCGGCAAATGGGTGATCCGCACGGCCGAGTCGGTCGTGTTGACGCTCTGGCCGCCCGGCCCGGTCGAGCGATAGACGTCGATCTTGAGGTCGTTGTCGTTGATCTCGATGTCCACGTCCTCGGCCTCGGGCATCACGGCCACGGTCGCGGTCGAGGTGTGTATTCGGCCCTGCGACTCCGTCACCGGCACCCGCTGGACACGATGTGTGCCGCCCTCCCACTTGAAGATCGAGTAGGCGCCGTCGCCCTTGACCGCGAAGCTGATGCTCTGAAAGCCGCCGGTTGGGTTGGGGCTTGCCTCGAGCTGCTCCCATTTGAGGCTGCGCCGCTCGGCATAGCGCGTCAGCATCCGGAAGAGGTCGCCTGCCCAGAGCGCCGCCTCGTCGCCGCCCGCCGCCTGCCGGATCTCGACGATCACGTCCTTGCGGTCGGCCGGATCCGTCTCGACGAGCGCGAGCTTCAGCTCGTTCTCAAGCTGTTCCACGCGTTCCTCGAGCTCCGGAACAAGCTCGCGGAGGTCGCCGTCGCCGCGCGCGGCCTCGAGGTCGGACGAAGCGTCGATCCACTCCCGAGCGAGCCTGTGGGCGGATTCGAGCTCCTTCAGGCGCCGGCCGACCTCCGCCGCTTCGCGGTGGTCGTTGTAGACGGAAGGGTCGGACATCCGCTCCTGTGTGTCGGCGTAGGAGCGCTCAACCTCCTCGACGAGGTCTTGCATCGAAGCCACGTGACGGAGGTTAGCCGCGGCGTCCGCGCAGGGAGCCCAGCGCAACCTGGGCCGTGTTGCCCGACGAATCGGCCGCGAAGAGGGTCGCGCGCCAGGTCCCCGAGGACGCTGCCAGGAGCGCCGAGCCGCGGAAGCTCTCGCGGCCGAGCAGGAGCGTGCGCACGCGGCCCGGCTGCCTGAGCACGACCCGCAGGACGAGCCAGGGCGAGGCGTCGTCGCGGCCGCGCCAGTAGAGCCGGCGGCCCGCCAGGGCAGCATTCACGTTCGGCGCCTGCGTGTCGCGCCGGACGTCGACGGGGGTCAGGTCGGTGTCCGAGGCGTTGCCGACAACGTCGACGGTGCGCAGCACCGGCGTGTAGGTGCCGGGCGCGATCCGCCCCGGGTTCCACAGCAGCGAATGCCAGCCGCGGGCGACGACGACCGGCTTCGGGGCGTTCGCGACCTGCTCGAGGCGGACCGTCGAGCGCTTCGAGACCCAGAAGACGTAGCGCGCGAAATCGCGGTAGCCGTCCTGGGGCCATGGGTAGATGGCGCCCGGCGCGGCGCCCTGCTTCACGGCCGGCGGCTCACGGAGATCGTCGGAGAAGCGCTGCGCGTAGAGCGCGAAGGTCGGATCGGCCGTCCGCTTCGCGAGCATGGTCAGGAGGCGGACGACGTACTTGTGGTAGTCGAGCGGCGCCTCCGCTCCGCCGAGCGAGTACAGCGACCAGTAGCCCGTGTCGAAGCGAGGCAGAAGCCCTATCGTCGCAGCCTGAAGCTGCGAGGCAAGGCCTGCTGCCGCCTGATCATTGGTCGCGGTGGAGTAATCCTGGAGCGAGACGACCGTCTGCAGCTGCGCGTTCAGGACCGTCTCGTTGTTGAACGCGTAGAGCCGGATCCACGGCCCGGTCGGCGCCGAGCGCGTCAACGACGGGACGGTCTTGTAGACGCGCTGCGAAGCCGCGGTCAGTGTCGGATCCGCGAGCAGCGTTCCCGCCCTCGAGAGCGCCTGGGCCGCGACCGCCTGCACCATCCCCGAGATCCACGGCGGCCGGCCGCCCTCGAACCCGAAGTAGTACTCCCAGGCGAGCCCGCCCGCGCGAACGACGCTGCGCGCGAGCAACGCCTGCGCGAGCTGGTCGGCGCGCGCCGCGTTCTTCTGGGTGACGAAGTTGTTCAGCTTCCCGAAGTTTTCGAGCGGGTGGAACTGGAAGCCGATCCCGGGGAAGGCCCGGTACCAGGTTCCGTCGGTATAGTCGACGACGTCGGTGCCGGCCTTCTGGTCCCAGTGACTGGCGAACCACTTCGTGTTGAAGGCGAGCATGTCGAACAGCGTCTGCCCGCGCGGCGAGTCGTAGCCCTTCCAGAAGCCCGCGACCTGGTGCACGACGGCTGCGAGGTTGCGGTAGCGGCTGCTCGGCAGCTTCGGGAGCACCGTGGCAGCTCCCCCGGCGGCGGCGCGGTAGTCCGAGGCCTCAGCGCCGTCGATCCGCCCGGCCGCCTGAGCGCGCGAAATGCCCTGCGAGATCAATGCGAAGTCCTTGACGTAAGGCGGCTTCGCGGAAGCCGACCCGGAAACGAGCAACGCCGACAGCGCAAGCACCGCGGCGACCCCTGCCGCTCGAGCGCTCATAGCTGTGTTAGACGCTAACGATTTGCAGCGGTTTGTGCCTTGATGAGCTCTAGGCCATGACTTCGACGCGCTCGGCGGCGGGCGAAGCGCTGCGCCCCTCGCGCTCGAGCACTTCCCTGAGCGCGCGGATCGAGACCTCGAGCTGGTCGAGCGAGGGCTGCCGCGTCGTCAGGCGCTGCAGCCAGAGGCCCGGCGCCAAAAGCGTCATCAGGATCCGGTTGTCCGTGTGCTTCCCGGCAAAGCGGATCAGCTCGTAGGCGATTCCCGCGATCACCGGCAGGAGCAGGATCCGCGTCGCGATCAGCCAGTACCAGACCGGCCGACCGAAGAACGCGAACACGAAGACCGCGATCACCATCACCCAGAGCAGGAAGGCTGTCCCGCAGCGCGGGTGGATCAGCGAGAACCGCTGCACGCGCTCGGGCTCGAGCTCCTCGCCCGCCTCGTAGGCGTTGATCGCCTTGTGCTCGGCGGCGTGGTACTGGAAGACGCGCTTCAGATCCGGCAGCAGCGAAATGAGCGCCAGGTAGAGGACGAAGACGGTGACGCGGATCAGGCCCTCGACGATCACGAACCAGGTTGCGTCGATTCCGATCCAGTCGGTCAGCAGCGCAGGTCCCACCTTGAAGAGGAGCAGGGCGAACCCGATCGCGATCGCGAAGGCGAAGATGAGCTGGCCGCGGGTCAGCTCGGTCGCGACCTCTTCGTCGCCCTCCTCCTGGGCGGCGTAGTTGGCACTGATCGCCAGCGCACGGAATCCGATCGCAAGCGACTCCCCGAGCGCGACGACCCCGCGGACAATCGGTAGGCGGAGAGCCCAGTGCCGCGTCATCGGCGAGACGATCGGCCTCGAGACGTGCGCGATCTCCCCGTCCGGCTTACGGACGGCGACCGACCAGTTCGAAGGCCCGCGCATCATCACGCCTTCGAGGACGGCTTGACCCCCGATCGTCGCCATTGCGGTTAGTTCTCTACGACCGCTGCGCGGCCTGCGCCCGCTCGAGGCGGCGCTGGAAGCGCTCCACCCGTCCGCCCGTGTCGACGAGCTTCTGCTTGCCCGTGTAGAACGGGTGGCAGTTCGAGCAGATCTCGACGTGCAGCTCCGGCTTCGTCGAGCGGGTTTGGAAGGTGTTCCCGCACGCGCAGTGGACCGTCGCGAGCACGTATTCGGGGTGGATGCCGGCCTTCATCGCCCGGCCAGGATAGCAACCGCCGTCTCGGCGGCGACGTTGCCCCCGGAGACGACAACGCCGACGCCTTTTGCCCCCTCGAGCGGCACTTTCCCGGCCAGGAGCGCGGCGACTCCCGCCGCTCCTGCGGGCTCGCAGGCGAGCTTCGCGCGGCCGTACAGGAAGCGGAAGCCTTCCCCGATCTCGGCCTCGGTGACGAGCACGGACTCGACCCGGCCAGCGCAGATCGCAACTGCATTCGCGCCGGCGAAGGGCGCATTCAGGCCGTCGGCGACCGACCGAGGCGTTACGTCGATGGGCTCCCCGGCGGCGAGCGCTTCGTGCAGCGCAGCCGAGCCCTCGGGCTCGACGGCGACCACGCGCGCGTCGACGGCGGTGACGATCCCGCTGACCAGCCCGCCGCCGCCGACCGGGACGACGATGACGTCCGCCTGCGGCGCGTCCTCTGCGAGCTCGAGGCCGACCGTGCCCTGGCCTGCGATCACGAGCGGGTCGTCGAACGGGTGGACGAGCGTGCGGCCGGTCTCGTCCATCAGCTCGTGCAGGCGGTCGAACGCCTCAGCCGGGTCGGTCGCCTCGAGGTCGACCGCGGCTCCATAGTTGCGGGTCGCCTCGAGCTTTTGCTCGCTCGCGCCCTGCCACATCACCACCAGCGCGTCGACGTCCTCGAGCCCCGATGCGTAGGCGAGCGCCTGAGCGTGGTTGCCAGCTGAGATTCCGATAACGCCGCGCGACTTCTCCTCCGGCGACAGCGAGGCAAGCTTGTTCAACACGCCGCGCGGCTTGAACGAGCCCGTGCGCTGGAAGAGCTCGGCTTTCAGATAGACGGGCACGCCGACCTCGCGCGCGAGCGAGGCCGAGGTGAGCGTCGGCGTCCGGTGCACCCGCCCCGCGATCGTCTCGCGGGCGGCGAGGACAGAGTCCCGGCTGATGGCGGTCGCGGCGATGGCCGACCCTAACTTCATCTTGAGAAATTGGTGATTCACTCCGACTAAGGAACTGTGAGGGCCGGCCTCGTCATCGCTGCGGCACTTGTCGCGCTGGCTGCGACTGCGTCAACGGCAGACGCGTCCCACAAGGCGCAATACGGCGTCCAGGACGACGCGTGGATCCAGGTCGGGGCGCCCAAGTCCGGACCGCTCGAGGAGAGGCTCGCGACGCTCGACCGGCTCGGCGTCGACGTCGTCCGCTACACGCTCCGCTGGGACCACATCGCGCTCCGCCGTCCGGCGCGAGCGGCGAACCCCTCCGACCCGGCGTACGATTGGAGCTCCTCCGACGCGCTGCTCGAAGGGCTGCACGCCCACGGGATCGACGTCGTCCTGACGATCTGGGGCACGCCTCCCTGGGCCAACGGGTGGCAGAAACCGAACTGGGCGCCGAAGAGCGCGTCGGCGCTGCCGTCCTTCGCGACCGCCGCTGCGATCCGTTATCCGTGGATTCGCAAGTGGGAGGTCTGGAACGAGCCGAACCAGCGCGGCGGCCTGGACCCCAACTCGCCGCGGCTCTATGTGCAGCGACTACTGAACCCGACGGTCAAGGCCCTGCACGCGCTCAACCGGCGCAACGTCGTCGCCGGCGGCGCCACGTCACCGCGGGCGACGAAGACCGCTCTCTCGGCGGTCACCTTCATGCGCGGCATGCGCCTCGCCGGCGCACGGTTCGATGTCTACTCGCACCACCCGTACCCGCGCTGGTTCGGCCGCGGCCACCCTGAGACGCCACTCGAGACGTTGCCGTGCACCGAATGGCTGACGATGGCGAGCCTCCAGTGCCTGCTCCGCGACGTGACCCGGAACTTCGGCCCCAAGCACATCTGGCTGACCGAGTACGCGTACAAGACGAACCCCCCGGACCGGTTCCGCGGCGTCGCGCCGGACCTCCAGGCGCGCTACCTGGCCGAGGCTGCACGGCGCGTCTACGAGGCGCCGCGTGTCGACCTGCTGATCAACTTCCTCGTTCGCGACGAGCCCGTCGTCGGGCGGTGGGCGAGCGGGTTCTTCACCGCGGGCGAGGTCGTCAAGCCATCGTTCTTTTCGTTCATGCTCCCGCTCGTCGAGGTGAGCAGGCACGGCGGTAGCACGACGCTCTGGGGGCAGGTGCGGCCGCGCTCCGGTCCGCAGCCCTACCTGCTGCAGCGCCGTTGGCGCGGCCGCTGGGTGGCTATCGGCCCGATCTCGTTCACGGGCGGCTCTGGATTCTTCACCCGGGCCGTGCCCGCCGGGCGCGGGTCGAAGTTCCGGATCTGGTCGCTCTTGGACGACACGTTCAGTCCGGCGCTCTTGATCCGCTAACCGAGTTGCAGCCGCTTGTACAGCGCCGTCACGCCGCGGACAAACTGATCCTGGCTGACCGTTCCGTACGGCCCGCCGACCGTCTCCCCGTAGCCGTCCGGGCCGAGCGAGAAGAAGATGAAGTACTGCCGGAACGCCGGCCCGTTCTTGGTCTTGACCTTGCGCCAGCGGACCGAGCCGACGGCCCCCGGGATGCCCGGCACTGAGAAAGATTTCCAGAAGACGTCGCAGATGCTCACCTCCGGGCAGCGCGAGAGGCTGCGTGCGTGCAGGAACTTGACCTGGTCGCCGGCGGCCGCCGCAGAGCCGAGCCGAACAACGGCGGAGAAGCCGCCGGTCGTCTTGGCAAGCTTGCCGCGACCGGCGATCCCTTCGACCGCGGCGGCCTGGAAGCCCGCCGCGCGTAGGCGGCGAGCCAAGAACTTCGGCTGGAAGAGCGGGTCGAGCCCTCGAACCAGGATCAGCGAAGACCTGCTGGGGCGGACTCCGGCGGGGAGAACGTTCTGGGGCAGCTCGGAGCGGGCGAGCACCTGCTTTGTGAGGGGAAGCGTCGGCGCCGAGACCTGCGGAGTGGTGACACTTTGGGTCGAGGCGGCGTTCTTGCTGCTCCCACAACCGGCGACCGCAAGCGCCGTCATGGCGATCCCGACCATCAGCAGTCCGCGCGCCATCTTGCGGCGGTTGTAACACGGAACGGCGGCTTAGGTAAGGGTGTATTCGGGTCCCGAGCCGCCTTCGGCCGGGGTCAGCCGGCCGCCCTTCGCGGTGATCGCGCCGCACTGGACGCAGTTCGACGCGGTCACTTCGACGCGGCCGTCGGACGCCTCGTAGACCTGTGCCGGGCACATGCGTGCCCACATCTCCGCGAGCTCGGGCGCGACCTCGGTCTGGACGCGGATGTGGTTCGGTGCGTCGTCGCGCGTCTTGTTGCCGCTCAGGAAGACAGACGAAAGCTTGTCGAAGGTGAGCTTGCCGTCCGGCGCCGGGTAGCTCCGCGCCCGATCGGTGCGGATCAGCTCCTTGTCGGCGTCAGGCTCGGTGCGCGCATCGCCCGGCGGGAACTTGCCGCGGCTCGCAGTCATTGCGCCTGCAAGCGCGCCGCCGAGCCAGAAGCCGCGGCCGAAGGCCTGGCGCATGTTCCGGACCTGTTCGAGGTCGCGCCAGACAAAGCTCTGCCTGACCGCCTCGTCGTACGACGAGAGCACCCCGCGACGGCCGACTGCCTCCCCGCGCTGCAGCGCCGCGAAGGCGGCCTCGGCGGCGAGCGCGCCGGTCTCGATCGCGTAGTGGATGCCCTTCAGAGCCGGCACGTTCACGAAGCCCGGGCCGTCGCCGACGAGCAGGAGCCCCGTTGCATGCAGCCGCTTCGGCAGTGACAGGAACCCCCCCTCCGGGATCGTCTTCGCACCCCAGGCGATCCGCTCGCCGTCGTCGAGCAGCTTCCGGACGAGCCGGTGCGTCTTGAGCTCCTGGAGCAGGTCGTGGACGGAGAGCTCGGCGTCGCGGTAATCGAGCCCGACGACCATCCCGAGCGTCACCATCTCGTCACCCATCGGGTAGATGAACGAGCCGCCGAACTCGCGGTACCTCGAGCCCGCTCGCAGCGGCCAGCCCAGCGTGTGAATCACCCTGCGGAGCGGCTTCGCGACGCGCCAGACCTCCTTGACGCCGAGAGCCCACACCTGCGGGTTCTCGCCGGCAAGGCCGAAGCTCTGAATCGCGGCGCCGGTGAGGTGGCCCTGCGTTCCCTCTGCGAGCACCGTTATGCGCGCGAGAACATCAGAACCGGGCTCGAAGTTCGGCAGTTCCTGCCCGTCGCGGCCGCGCCCTTTGTCGCCGGTGCGGATGCCGCGCACGCGGCCGTGGTCGACGAGCAGCTTCGTCGCCGCCGTCTCCGGGAGGATCATGGCGCCCGCCTCGTCGGCCTGCTCGGCCAGCCAGCGCCCAAGCTGCGAGAGCGAGGCGACGCGGTTGCCGTGGTTGTGCATCGTCGGCGGAGTGGGGATCCGCATGGCGCGGTTGCGGGTCAGGAAGTAGACCGACTCCTGCTCGACCTGACCGTAGAACGGCATCTCGTCGAGGCGCTTACGACCCTTGAAGAGCCGTTGCAGCGAGCGCGGGTTCACGACCGCGCCGGAGAGCAGGTGCGACCCGGGTTGCTTGCCTTTCTCGATCACCGCGACCGGCACCTCGCCGAGCCGCTCTGCCACCGCGGGCGCATTCTCGAGCAGCTGGCCGAGCCGGATCGCGCAGGCCAGCCCGGCCGGCCCGGCGCCGACGATGCAGACGCCGACGTCGATCCGCTCGTCCTCGGGATCGGTCGGCGGCGAGATCGCCTCGGCGATTTCGAAGGGTGGCGGGAACTCCGAGGGGCGTGTCACGTGGCCGCAATCGCTTGCGTCACAGCGGCGTTGTTGCGCGTCATACCAGGGCGCGTAGCGCTCAAGCTGCCTTGCGCTGGCGGACGAGGTCCGTCAACTTGGGGACGATCTCGTGCAGGTCGCCGACAACACCGAGGTCGGCGTACTCGAAGATCGGCGCGTTCGGGTCCTTGTTGATCGCGACGATCACGTTCGAGCCCTGCATGCCCACCTTGTGCTGGATCGCGCCGGAGATGCCGACGGCGACGTAGAGCCTAGGCGCAACGGTCTTGCCGGTCTGCCCGACCTGGGCCGCATAGGGGTACCAGCCTGCGTCGACGACCGCCCGCGTCGCTGCGACGGCGCCGCCGAGTGCCTTCGCGAGCTCCTCGACAAGCGCGAAGTTCTCCGGCCCGCCGAGCCCGCGCCCGCCGGCCACGATCACGTCCGCGTCCTCGATCGAGGGGCCCTCGCTCTCCTCGTGGGCCTGCTCGATCATCGTCGCCTGCGTGGAAAAGTCCTCGAGGTTGACTTCGACCTCCTCGACCTTCGGCTCGGCCGGGCTCTCGGCCGGGTCGAAAGTGCCGGTACGGAAGAGCGCCAGCCGAGGCTCGCTCGTCCAGCCGACGTCGACGTAGACGGTGTCGTCGAGCGCGGGGCGCTTGCCGACGAGTCGACCGTCCTGCTCCACGAGATCGACGAGATCCCAGTTGAGGCCGGCGTCGAGTCGTGCAGCGAGGCCGGCCGCCACGTCGGCCGTGAGCACCGTCGCGCCGAAGAGGACCGTGTCGAAGCCATGTTCACGGACCAGGTTCGCGGACACGTCCACACGCGGCTGTGGGAGCGGCTTCTCGAGCGCCGCGTCGTCCGCGATGTAGACCTTGCTCGCACCGTGCCGGCCGGCCTGCTCGGCCAGGCCCTGGACGCCCGAGCCTGCGATCAGCACCGAGACCTCGCCGCCGAGCTGCACCGCCTTGCCGAGGACGCCGAGGGAATCCTTCTGGAGCTCGCCGTCGTGGTGCTCCAGGAAAACGAGCGTGCTCACAGCGCCTTCCGCTCCACCAGGAACTCGACCACCTTTTCCGCGCCGGTGCCGTCATCGTCGATCCGCACCGTCTCGCCGCGCGGCGGCGGGTCCTCGAGCGCGTAGACCTCCGTACGCGAGCCGGCCTCGCCGGCGCGATCGGCCTCGACGCCTAGGTCGGCCAGCGTGAGCGTCTGCTGCGGCTTCTTCTTCGCGCCCATGATCCCCTTCAGGGAGGGGTAGCGCGGCTCGTTGATCGCATCCGAGACTGCGACCACCGCCGGGAGCGCCGCCTCGATCACGTCGTAGCCGAATTCTGTCTGCCGCTTGCCGCGCACCGAGCCGTCCGCGAGCGTGAGCTCCGCGACTTGCGAGATCAACGGGCGGCGCAGCCGCTCTGCGACCGCGGCCCAGAGGACGGCCCCGTCCGAATCATTTGCCTGCTGCCCTAAGAGGACGAGATCGGGCTGCTCGCGCTCGAGCGCCTTCGCGAGCGCGTAGCTGGACGCAACCAAGTCGGAGCCGGCCGCGGCGTCGTCCGAGATGAGCACGACCCGGTCGGCGCCCATCGCAAGCGCTTTGCGGAGCGCGTCGAGCGTCCGCTCGGGCCCCAGTGAGACGAGGACGACCTCGGACGACGAGTCGTCACCCTTGAGCCGCAGCGCCTCCTCGACGGCATTGGCGTCGAAGGGGTTCAGCGTCGGCTCGCCAGAGCGGTCGAGCCGTTTCGTCCCCGGGTCGATGCGGCGGGCGTGCTCGGGCACGGCCTTTACGCAGACGGCGATCTTCATCCGGCGCCGGACTTTAGCTGGGCCGCCTGTTAGGGTTCCGCGCTTCGGTCCAACCGAGCCGAAGCCCAGATGCTGATTTCCGTACGAACGTGGATCAGCGGCCGGCCGAGTAAATCGTCCGGCCTCTCAGGCGGCATCGCAAGCGACGCCTCAGAACGCGACCCGGAGCTCATGCGACGCCACCGGACGACAGCCCGAGGAGCCCTCTGCCTCCTGCTTGCCGCCGGCCTGCTGGCCGGAACGACCGCGGCACGAGGCGATACGACGAAACCGATCATATTCCCGGTGCTGGGAGCGGCCCATTACGCCGACGACTTCGGCCAGCCGCGCGCGGGCGGCCCGCATCAGGGGATCGACATCCTCGCCGCCAAGAAGTCGCTCGCGCTCGCGGCCGAGGCAGGCAAGATCAAGTTCTGGACGACTTCCGCGTCGGCCGGCTGCATGCTCTACCTCTACGGCGCGAGCGGCACGACGTACTACTACATCCACCTGAACAACGACCTCACGCGCGGCAATGACAATCGCGGCAAGTGCGTGCCCGGCACCGCGTACGCGCCCGGCCTCAAGAACGGGGCCAAAGTGGCGGCGGGCCAGCCGGTCGGTTTCGTAGGCGACTCCGGGGACGCCAACGGACTGCACGCGCACCTGCACTTCGAGGTGCATCCGAACGGCGGCAAGGCCGTCGACGGCTACCCGTACCTCCAGGCCGCGCAGCACCTGCTCTTCTCGGCCCCCAAGGGAAAGGCGTTCACGCTCGAGCTCGACGGCACCGTGATGACCCCGGCGGCTCTGACGCTGCAGATCAGGCTGAACACCGTCCACGCCTGGCCGATGGGTCAGCATCAGACGAAGCTGAAGCGGCCCTTGCTGCTCAACGTCCCGGCCACGGCGGTCGTCCAGTCCGTTAACGGCGGCTCGACCATCAAGACGACCATCCTCACCGCCCGCCAGGGCCAGACCGTCAAGGTCTGGACGATGCCGACAATCGCGAGCCTCAAGGCCGAGCGCGGCGACGACCTGGCGCTGAACGCAGCGCTCGTCCTGCTGAAAACGCCCTAGCGACCGACGAAGGTCGGCTCGCGCTTCTCAACGAAGGCGGCCATGCCCTCCTTCGCGTCCTGGGAGGCGAACAGGTCGCCGAACTCCTCCGCCTCACGCGCGAGGTTCGCGCCGTGCTCGCCGCCGCCGAGCGCACGATTCGTGGCCGCCTTGGCCGCGGCGAGCGTCAGCGGGCTCTTCGAGGCCAGGAGACTCGCGACCTCCATCACCTTGTCGAGTAGCTCGCTCTGCTCGAAGACCGCGTTGACGAGGCCGTGGCGCTCCGCCTCGTCGGCGTCCACCACACGGCCGGTGTAGATCAGCTCCTTGGCGTAGCCGAGAGTCGTCGTGCGAGCCATCCGCTGGGTACCGCCCCACCCCGGGATGATCCCGAGATTGATCTCCGGCTGGCCGATCTTTGCCGTGCGGGCCGCATAGCGCAGGTCGCAGGCGATCGCAAGCTCGCAGCCACCGCCGAGCGCGAACCCGTTGATCGCGGCGATCGTCGGTTTCGGCATCGTCTCGAGCAGCCGCGCCGTCTCGTGGCCGAGCGCGCCCCACGCCTTCGCGTCGTCGACGCCGAGCCCGCTCATGTATTTGATGTCCGCGCCGGCGGCGAAGGCCTTCTCGCCGGCGCCCGTGAGCACGACGACGCGCGTCTCGGGATCCTCGGCGAGGTCCCTCAGCCGGTCGCGGAGCTCCGTCAGCGTCGGAAGATCAAGCGCGTTGAGCGCGTCCTGTCGATCAATGGTGACGAGGACGACACCAGGAGCCGAATTGTCCGTGCCGACGCTCACGCAGCAACCTTCTCGCGCAGGAAGTCGACGATCTCGGAAGTCGGCGCCCCAGGCGTGAACACCTCGGCAACGCCCTGCTGCTTCAGTTCGTCGGCATCCGCCGTGGGAATCGTGCCGCCGACGACGACGAGCACGTCCTCGGCTCCGTTCTCCTTGAGGCCTTCGAGTATCCGCGGCACGAGCGTCATGTGCGCGCCGGAGAGAATCGAGATTCCGACCGCGTCGGCGTCCTCCTGGATGGCGGTCTCGACGATCTGCTCCGGCGTCTGATGCAGGCCGGTGTAGATAACCTCCATGCCCGCATCCCGTAGCGCCCGTGCGATGATCTTGGCCCCGCGATCGTGTCCGTCAAGGCCGGGTTTTGCGATCACGACTCGGATCTTGCGGGCCACGGGCGGCAAGTATATGGCTGTGATGCTGGCATGAAATTAACGGTGGCGGGGTGCTCCCCGGCCTGGCCGAACCCCGGCGGGGCGCAGTCCGGGTACCTGCTCGAGAGCGACGGGAAGCGCCTCCTGCTCGACTGCGGCCCCGGGGTTCTCGCCCGGCTGCGTGAGCGCGAGCCGTGGCCCGAGGTTGATGCCATCGCGCTCACCCACTGGCACCTCGACCACTGGGGAGACGTCGTCCCGTGGGTCTGGGGGCGCATGTTCGGGCCCGGGGTCGACGCGAAAAAGGCCGAGCTCTGGGTGCCGCCGGGCGGGATCGAGACCCTCGACAGCATCGGCGACCGCATCGGGCAGCCCGGGATGTTCTCGAAAGCCTTCGACCTCCGCGAGTACGTGGACGCCGAGCCTTTCGAGTCCGCCGGGTTCGAAGTTACGCCGGAGCGGGTCCTCCACTACGAGCTGCTTGCGTTCGGCTTCCGCGCCGCGGCGAACGGGACGGTGCTCGCCTACTCCGGCGACTCGGGCCCGAGCGCGGCGCTGCCAAAGCTGGCCGCCGACGCCGACCTCTTCCTCTGCGAGGCGACGCTGCTCGCGCCGAACCCGGAAGGCGGCACGCGTGGCCACCTGGCCGCGAACGAGGCGGTCGAGGCGTTCGAGGAGTCAGGGGCGAAGAGGCTGCTGCTGACCCACCGCCCGCACGAACGCCCGCTCGAGTCGTCGTTGCAGCAGGTGCACGACGGGATGGAGGTCGAGGTGGCCGCAGGCGGCTAGCCGTCATAGGCGGCGCGCGCGCGGCGGTCGCGGCGCCAGTTCATCCCGAAGACCCCGGCCGGGATGATCAGGATCAGGCTGAGCAGCCCGAAGGGGACGAGCAGCCAGATCGGGCTCTCCTTCGCCTTGCCCGAGGGAGAGGCGCCTGCGTTGGCGCCGAGCTGCGGCGCGAACTCTCCACTGGTTCCGCCGCCTCCGGATGCTGTGGCGTTGATCGGCGCCGGCTGCCAGTTGTCGATCAGCCAGTGGCGCTGTCTGCGCGCGCCGACCTCGTGAAGGCCGACCATGAAGACGATCGGCTGCTGGTGTGTGCGCCTCGGCGGGAAGAGCGCGATCGTGAAGCCGACGCCCTTCGTGTCCGAGTACTGGAGCTGCCACCTCGCCTGTGCGACCGGGAACGGCGCGATGTCGGGGAGCGGCTGCGTGTCCCACTGCTTGCGCGTGTAGCCGGCGCGCATTTCCGGCGTGACCAGCCACCACGCCCGGTCGACGTGGTGCCGGGCGACGGCCGAGTTGACGAACTGCGACACGACCACCAGCGCAGCCGCCCGGTCATGAAGCTTCAGGCGCACCGCCTTCGGCGTGGAATAGACCTTCACCGGCCCGCCTGTCGCGTTGTCGTGCTGGGGTGGAGCGGTGTTCGGCCAGATGAAACCGATCGCGAGCAAGCAGCCGACCACGGCCGCCGTGATGGTCAACCACATCAGGCGCCGCCGCCAGCGGTACGACGCGAGAATCCGCTTCACCTTGGCCTCAGGTTACTCCCTGCCAAGGTCATTTCCAGGGGGTCTAGGGCGCTGGGACCGGTGGGCCCTGGACGGAGCCGAAGTAGTCGACCAGCCAGTGCGCTTTGGCGCCCTGGCCGACCTTCTTCACGAAGATCAAAGCCGGCACCGGGCGCGCGGTCGAGTTCTTGGGCGGAACCAAGATGATGTTGAGCGCGGCCTCTCGCGGGTGCGCAAAGTTCGTGTTCTTGAAGTTGTAGCGGACGATCTTTCCGGTCTGAAAGTACGTCACCGGGATGTTGCCGCTCTTCCACTCATTGAGCGTCAAGCCGCCGCGCATGCTCTCGTCGGCCAGCGCATAGGACCGGGCCAGGTTCTTGCGCGAGGCGGCGCTAAAGACGAACTGCTGGACGACCTTCCACGCGTCCGCCGGGAAACGAATGTTCTTCTCGGCCTTCTCGATCTGGCGGATCGACGGCCCGGTCGGCTTCGCGCTCTGGGCCGGAGGGTTGCTGCTCTTGCCGCTACTCCCGCCGGTGACCTTCGTGACGATGAGCGCGATCACCCCGGCGGCGAGCACAGCCGCCGCGACCACGAACAGCCAGCGGCTGAACCGGCGCGAAGATATAGCGGACTGGACGACGTTCACGGCCATCAGGAGGGTAGACGAGAAAACCGGCGCTGAGTTAGAAGACGGGCGTCTCGGTCCAGGTGCCCCAGACGTCCCTGAGTGCGTCGCACATCTCGCCGAGCGTCACGTAGGCCTTCGACGCCTCGATCAGCGGCGGCATCAGGTTCTCGCCGCCGTCGGCCGCCTGCTTCAGGCGTGAAAGCGTCGCTTCGACGCCGGCCGAGTCGCGCCGGGCGCGGAGCGCCCGCACACGGTCGATCTGCTTGTCCTCGAGCACCGGGTCGATCCGCAGGATCTCGACCGCCGGCTCGTCCTCGAGCTCGTAGCGGTTGACGCCGACGACGATCCGCTGCTTCTGCTCGACCTCGTGCTGGTACCGGAACGAGGCGTCGGCGATCTCGCGCTGAAAGAAGTTCTGCTCGATCGCCGGGACGACGCCTCCGAGCTTCTCGATCCGCTCGAAGTAGTCGTAGGCCTCCGCCTCGAGCCGGTTGGTCAGGTCCTCGAGGTAGTAGGAGCCCCCGAGCGGATCGATCGTGTTGACCGCACCGGTCTCATGCGCGATCACCTGCTGCGTGCGCAGCGCGATCCGAACCGCGTCCTCCGTCGGCAGCGCCAGCGCCTCGTCGAACGAGTTCGTGTGCAACGACTGAGTGCCACCGAGCACGGCGGCCATCGCCTCGAGCGCGGTGCGCACGATGTTCACCTCGGGCTGCTGCGCCGTCAGCGAGACCCCGGCCGTCTGGGTGTGGAAGCGCATCAGCCATGAGCGCGGGTTCTTCGCGCCGTACTTCTCGCGCAGCTCACGCGCCCAGATCCGGCGCGCCGCCCGGTACTTGGCGATCTCCTCGAAGAAGTCGATGTGGGCGTTGAAGAAGAAGCTCAGCCGCGGCGCGAACTCGTCGACGTCGAGCCCGCGCTCGATCGCCGCGTCGACGTAGGCGAATCCGTCGGCGAGCGTGAACGCAAGCTCCTGGATGGCGTTCGAGCCGGCCTCGCGTATGTGATAGCCGGAGATCGAGATCGGGTGCCACTTCGGCATCTCCCGCGCACAGAACTCGACCATGTCGGTGACGAGCCGCATCGACGGCTCGGGCGGGAAGATCCACTCCTTTTGGGCGATGTACTCCTTGAGGATGTCCGTCTGGATCGTCCCGCGGAGCTCTGCCGGCGAGGCACCCTGCTGCTCGCCGACGCACGCGTAGAAGGCGAGGAGCATCGCGGCCGGCGCGTTGATCGTCATCGACGTCGAGACCTCGGAAAGCGGGATCCCCTCGAAGAGCGTCTCCATGTCGGCGAGCGAGTCGATCGCGACGCCCTCGCGGCCGACCTCGCCGAGCGAGCGCGGATGGTCGGAGTCGTAGCCCATCAGCGTCGGCATGTCGAAGGCGGTCGAGAGGCCGGTCTGGCCGTGCTCGAGCAGGTAGCGGAAGCGCTCGTTCGTCTCCTCCGCCGTCCCGAAGCCCGCGAACTGACGCATTGTCCAGAGCCGACCGCGGTACATCGACGGGTACACGCCCCGCGTGAACGGATAGACGCCCGGGTACCCGAGATCGGCGTCGTAATCGATGCCTACGGTGTCGGGCCCGTAGAGAGGCTCGTTCTCGAGGCCCGAGATCGTCGAGAAAAGCTCGCCCTGGCGCTCGGGCGCGGCGTCGTACAGCTCACGCCGCCACTCGTCGGTGTTGCCCTTCAGGCCGGGCGGTTCCTCGGTCGCGGCCACGAAAACAGTCTAGAGCCCGCCGCGCGAAGCCCCGGGCGTCCAGAGCAGCTCACCGCCGCCGGCGTTCGCCACACGGGCGAGGATGAAGAGCAGGTCGGAGAGGCGGTTCAGGTACACGAGCGCGAGCGGGTTCACAGGCCGCTCCTCCGCCGCCGCCAGCGCAACCCTCTCGGCGCGGCGGCAGACCGCGCGCGCCACGTGGAGCCGCGAGGCTGCCTCGCTGCCGCCTGGGAGCACGAAGCTCTTGAGCGGTTCGAGCCGGTCGTTCGCCTCGTCGCAGTCGCTCTCGAGCGCGTCGACCTGGCCCTGAGTCACCCGGAGCTTCTCGTCGTCCTCCTCGTACGGCACGGACAGGTCGGCGCCGAGATCGAACAGCTCGTTCTGGATCCGCTCCAGCCGCGGGTCGCCGACCTCGACCCGTGCCCAGCCAACGACGGAGTTGAGCTCGTCGACGGCGCCGTAGGCGCCTACGAGCGGATCGAGCTTCGAGACGCGCGAGCCGTCGCCGAGGCTCGTCTCGCCCCGGTCGCCGCCGCGGGTGTAGATGCGCGTCAGGCGGACGGGCTCGTTCCGCTTTTTCGTCACGTCTCCCGAGCGTAGCGACGGGACAAACTAGACCCGCGGAAAGTGCGCAGCATTTTCCGCGGTTGCGAGGATGGAGCGTGCGATCACGAGTCGCTGGATCTCGCTCGTTCCCTCGTAGATCTCGGTGATCTTGGCGTCGCGGTAGTAGCGCTCGACCGGGAACTCCTTCGTGTACCCGTAGCCGCCGAAGATCTGGATCGCCTCCGCGGTCTGCCGGCGCGCCATCTCCGAGGCGAACAGCTTCGCCTTCGCCCCCGCCTCGGTATGCGGCTCGCCGCGCTGCTTCAGCTCCGCCGCGCGGTAGACGAGCAGCCGGGCCGCGTCGATCTCGGTCGCCATGTCGGCGAGCTTCCACTGGATCGCCTGGAAGTCGGCGATCCGCTTGCCGAACTGGCGCCGCTCGAGCGCGTAGCCGCGGGCCGCGTCGTACGCGGCCTGCGCAATGCCGAGCGCCTGCGCCGCGATCCCGATGCGGCCGCCGTCGAGCGTCGCCATGGCGACGCGGAAGCCCTTGCCCTCCTCGTGCAGCAGCCGGTCGCGTTCGACGACGGCGCCCTCGACGACAAGGTCGTTCGTAATCGAGGAGTTCAGCCCCAGCTTCTCCTCGTCCCGAGTGACCCTGATGTGGTCGCCGTCGAGAATGAAGGCGCTGACGCCCCGCGCGCCCGGCGTCTCGGGGTCGGTGCGCGCAAAGAGCAGAACCGTCCCTGCGTAGCGCGCGTTCGTGATCCACTGCTTGCCGCCGGTTATGCGCCACCCGTTGCCCTCGGGCTCGGCGCGGGTACGCAGCGAACCGGCGTCGGATCCCGCTTCCGCCTCGGTCAGCGCGAACGAGCCGAGATGCTCGCCGCGGGCGAGCGGCGGGACGAACCGAGAGCGCTGCTCGTCCGTGCCGAAGGTGAGGATCGGCAGCGTCACCGCGCTCGTGTGCACCGCGACGGTGACGCCCACGCCGGCGTCTGCGCGGGAAAGCTCTTCGAGGACGAGGATGTACGACAGGAAGTCGGCGCCCGCACCGCCGTACTCCTCCGGGACGCACGCTCCCATCAAGCCGAGCTCCGCGAGCTCGCCGAAGAGCTCGCGCGGGAAGCGGTGCTCCCGATCCCAGTCCGCCGCGTTCGGCTCGATCTTCTCCGTGCCGAACTCGCGCGCAAGCGCTTGAATCTCGCGTTGCTCCGGAGTGAGGTCGAAATCCATCGGCGGCGTGATATTAGTCGCGGAGTCTTGCGGCTCTGGCTCGGTCTCCTTGTCCTATTCCCGGCTCTGCTCGTGGGCTGCAGCTCGAAGCCGCCCTCGGCGGAGAGCGTCGTCCGCGCCTGGAGCCAGGAGCTCAACTCGGGCGACAACGAGGGCGCCGCCAAGCTCTTCGCGCCGGGCGCCGAGGTCGTTCAGGCTGGAACGGCGATCAGGCTGAACACGCACGCAGAGGCGGTCGCCTGGAACACAGCCCTGCCCTGCTCGGGTCGGCTGGTCTCGATCAAGACGACGGGCGACCTGACGCGCGCCACCTTCCTGCTCGGCGACCGTCCGAAGAAGAAGTGCGACGGCCCGGGGCAGAAGGCGACGGCGATCTTCCGCGTCCGAAGGGGCAAGATCGTGCTCTGGCACCAGACCAGCTCGTCGCCCGCGCCCGTAGGACCTGCGGTCTAGGCAGCCAGCTGGGAGAACTCGCGGCGGATCGCGCGCAGCGATCGCTCGCGGGCGACGAACGACTTGACGACGTCCGGGTCGAACTGGCGCTTCGACTGGGCGAGGACCTCCCGGCCCGCCGCCGCCCAGCTGACCGCCTTCCGGTAGGGCCGGTTGCTCGTCATCGCGTCGAGGGCGTCGGCGACCGCGAAGATCCGGGCGCCGAGCGGGATGTCGGTGCCTACGAGCCCGTCCGGATAGCCGTGACCGTCCCAGCGCTCGTGATGCGAGCGGACGACGCGCAGCCCTTCGCCCTGGAAGAAGGCGACGCCTCCGAGCATCTGCTCGCCGAGCACGGTGTGGGTCTCCATCCGTCGCCGCTCGGCGAGGGTGAGAGGACCGGCCTTGAGGAGGATGTCGTCGGGGATTCCGATCTTGCCGACGTCGTGCAGCAGGAACCCGTACTCGGTGCTCTGGTCATCGGTCAGTTCGGCGTCGATCGCCTTCGTGAGCTCGACGGCGTAGCGCATCACCCTCTGCGAGTGCGCCCCGGTTCCGGTGTCCTTGGTCTCGAGCGCGGTCGCGAGGGCCGCAACGGTTTCGTGGTACGCGCTTTCGAGGAGATGGCGCTGGCCGCGCTCGATCTCGAGCAGATGCCTGAGGTCCCGCGCGTAGAGGAGCAGCTGCTCCTCCGGCTCGCGTTTCTTCGTCGCGCGGAAGGGGATTCCGTAAAGGCCACCGGCGAGCCGCTCGACGATCCCCAGCAGCTCGAGAGGGCTGAACGGCTTACGGAGGAATGCCTCTGCGCCGGCCTCGACGGCCGCGTCGGCGGTGCCGCCGTCCGAGCCGCTCAGGACGACGATCGGGATCGCCTTCGTCGCCGGGTCGCGCTTGAGCTGCCGGCAGAAGGCGAGTCCGTCCACGCCCGGCAGGTTGACGTCGAGGACGATCGCGTCCGGGTGCCCTTCCCGGATCGCCGTCAGCGCGCTCGGTACGTCCGCGGCCTCCTCGAAGTCAATGTCGACAGCATCGAGCGTTGCTCGAAGGAGCGCTCTCAGTCCGGGATCGTCATCGACAAGCAAAAGACGCAAGGCGCTTACTCCTTACCTCGTGTCTGCGGCTTCCCTTTTTTCGGCGGGAAAGCCGAATGCCTTTAGAGCCGGATCCCTCTAATAGTTGAAGAAGCCCTCGCCGGACTTACGGCCGAGTTTTCCCTGCTCGACCTTCTTTTCCAGCAGCGGTGCCGGCGCGTATCTGTCGTCGCCGAGCCCATCCTGCAAGACCTTCATGATCGCGACGCAGGTGTCGAGGCCGATGAGATCCGCGAGCGCCAGCGGGCCCATCGGGTGTGCGAAACCGAGCTTCGCGATCGTGTCGATCGCGTCGGCCTCGGCGACTCCGTACTGAAACGCATAGACGGCCTCGTTGATGAACGGCATCAGGATCCGGTTCGAGACGAAGCCGGGGAAGTCGTTGGCGACGGCCGGCGTCTTGCCGAGCTCGCGCGCGAGCTCGGTTATCGCGTCGGCCGTCTCGTCGGATGTCTCACGGCCGCGCACGATTTCGACGAGCTCGAGCACCGGCACCGGGTTGAAGAAGTGCATGCCGATCACTCGTTCGGGGCGGTCCGTGGCCGCGGCGAGCGACGAGATCGGGATCGACGAGGTGTTCGAGGCAAGGACCGCCTCGGGAGGCAGCGTCAGATCGGCGCGGCGGAAGACGTCCTCCTTCACGTCGGCGTCCTCGACGACCGCCTCGATCATCAGCGCCGCCGGGACGACCTCGTCGACGACCGTCACCCGCCCGAGCACCTCGTTCGGGTCGGGCCCGCCCTTCTCGGCGAGCTTCGTAAGGCTCTTCCGCATCGCCTCGAGGCCCCGCTCCGCAGCCCCCGGTGCCGCGTCGTGGAGCGAGACGTGCCGGCCGGACGCGGCAACGACCTGCGCGCTGCCGCCGCCCATCTGGCCGGCCCCGACGACGAGAACGTGCTCGAAACGCACGGCTGAGAGGCTAACGTCCGACGCCGCAGTGGTCCGCTTCGAGCTCGCCGTCGAGATCGCGAGACCCGTCCACGAGGTCTGGCTGTACCTGATCGACCCGGAGAACGTCCCCGAGTGGCAGGCGAGCGCGCTCTCGTCCCATCAGATCTCGGACGGGGAGATCGGCGTCGGCACTCACCTCCAGGACGAGCGACGCTTCCTGGGGCGGCGCGCACGTTCGGAGGTCGAGGTGGCCGAGTTCGAGCCGGAGCGCCTGTTCACGCTGCACGGCATCTCGGGCCCGGTGCGCTTCACGGTCCGCCACCGGCTCGAGGCTCGCGAGGGCCACACGTACCTCGCCGTCGAGGCCGAGGCCGACCCCGGCCACGGCATCGGCCGCCTGATGCGCCCGATGGTGGAGCACGCCGCCGCGCACGAGATCCGCAAGGACTTCGACAAGCTCAAGCGCGTGCTCGAAGACCGCGACAAGTAAACGAGGAGCTGTCCCAACGGCGGCTAATGGGACAGTCCCTTCGGGACAGTCCCTGCTCCGCTAACGCCGCTCTACTTCAATGAGCAGCGCGTCGCCCTGGCCGCCGCCGGAGCAGATGGCGGCGAGGCCGAGGCCGCCGCCGTTGCGGCTCAGCTCGTTGATCATCGTCGTGACGATGCGGCCGCCCGAGGCGCCGATCGGATGGCCGAGGGCGACGGCGCCGCCGTTGACGTTTGCCTTGTCCGGGTCGGCGCCGAGCATCTTCACCGAGTTGAGCGCGACCGACGAGAACGCCTCGTTGACCTCGACACGCTCGACGTCGTCGATCGACTGGCCGGCCCGCGCCAGCGCCTGCTCGCCCGCCTTGGCGGGCGTACGTGCCAGGTAGGCGAAGTCGTCGGCCACATAGCCCTGCGCGAGGATGGTCGCGAGCGGCTCGAGGCCGCGGCGCTCGGCGAACTCCTCCGAACAGACGACGACGCAGCTGGCGCCGTCGTTGACGCCTGGCGCGTTGCCCGCGGTCGTCGTCCCCTCGGGATCGAAGACGGGCTTCAGCTTCGCCAGTGCCTCGATCGAGGTGTCGCGGCGCGGCCCCTCGTCGGCGGCGAGGTCGCCGACGGGCACGATTTCACGCTCGAAGAAGCCGTTGTCCTGCGCCTTGACGGCACGCTCGTGCGAGCGAAGCGCCCAAAGGTCCTGCTCCTCGCGCGAGATCCCGAGTTCGCGCGAGACGAACGACGCCTGCTCGACCATGTGGCGCCCGTCGAAGGTCGACGTCAGGCCGTCGTGGGTCGTCAGGTCGATCAGCGTCCCGTCGCCGAGCCGGTAGCCGAAGCGCGCCTTCTTGAGGACGTAGGGCGCGTTCGACATCGACTCCATGCCGCCGGTGACGACGACCTCGACGTCTCCGGTGCGGATCATCGAGTCGGCGATCTCGATCGCCCGGACCGAGGATGCGCAGACCTTGTTGATCGTGTCTGCGGGAACCTCGATCGGTAGCCCGGCGCCGATGGCCGCCTGCCGTGCGGGCGCCTGGCCGGCGCCGCCCTGCAGGACCTGGCCCATGATCACGTACTGAACCTCGTTCGGCTCGAGCCCGATCCGCTCCAGGCCCGCCTTGATCGCAACGGAGCCGAGCTCGGTCGCCTCGTAGTCCTTCAGCCCGCCGCCGAGCTTCCCGAAAGGGGTGCGGACGGCGGAGACGATCACGGATCTGGCCATCCGGTCCAGCCTAGCCATCGACGACGAAGCCCTGCAGCGGCCCGAGCAGCCGCCGCGTGCGGCGCGAGACCGCCGGCAACCGGACGAGCCGGTGCGTCAGCGGCTCGCCGCGGTTGCGCCGGTCGACCTGCTCTTTGGCGGTCGGGAACCAGTGCTCGTCGACGAGCTCGACCGCGTCGCGTCTGCGGATCTCTTCGACCGGCAGCTCGAGATGCTCCGCCCAGAGCCGCTCGCGCGTGCCGCGAGCGAGGTCCGGTTCGCAGCTGACGAGGTTCACCTCGGTGTCATTGAAGAGCGAATGCTCATTCAGGTTGGCGGAGCCGATCGTCAGCCAGCGGTCGTCGACGATCCCGATCTTCGCGTGGACGTAGACCGGCTCCCTCGCCTTGCCGTTGCGGGCGTAGAGGGCGCAGGCAAGGAACCGGCCGGCGCCGCCGTCGGCCTCTTCGAGCCGGCCGACCTGGCCGCGGCTGTCGTCGTTGCCGCTGTCCGGATGTGACGGCAGGACGGCGACGATGCGGAAGTCGTCGCGTGGCGGTCGCCGCAGCTTCTCGACGAGGATCTCGATGAGCTCGGGCGACCATAGGAACTGGCTCTCCAGGTAGACGAGACGCTCGGCCGAGGACAGCGCGCGGACGTAGCTCTCGAGGATCTGGAAGCTGCCGCGGTGCCGGCTCTCGTAGACGTGGTCGGGGATGGTCGCGACCAGCTGGACCTCGTGCTCGCCGGCCGGAGGCTGGGCGGCGGGTGCGGGCAGCTCTTGCCCAGTGACCTCGCGCCAGCGGAACCGGATGTGCTCGGCGACGTCGGCGACCACCGGCCCGCGGACGAGCGCGGCGGCGTCGTGCCAGCCGAGCGCCGGCCGCCACGGGTGCGAGCTCGAGTCGTAGCGGTCGCCGTTGTAACCCGTCAGGTCGATGCCGCCGACCGTGGCGACCCGGTCGTCCACGACGACGAGCTTCTCGTGGTGGCAATGCATCGGCCGCTCCTTTGCGTCGAGCGCGACCTCGACCCCGGCGGTACGAAGCCGCTCGGCGAGCTCACGCACGTCGCCCCGCGAGGGCCTGAAGAGCGGCAGCGGCGCGCCGGCCCAGAGGAGCACGCGCACGTCGATCTTCCGGGCCAGCTCGGCGAGCAGGTCGATGAGCACGACACGCTCTCCCTCGCGGGCAAGCGCGAGCTCGGTCGACAGGTACCAGCCGGCGATGTGGACATGTGACTCGGCCCGCCCGAGCTCCTCGGTGAGCCGGGGTAGGAAACTCGCACCGTCGATCAGGATCTCGACGTCGTTCCCGGGCCGCGGCGGCGGGTCGCCGTCGGCCCACAGCCGCTCGGACGGCTCGAGAGCGATCGCCCAGCCCGCGCGGCGGAGCCTGCGGCGGTGGTGCGAGCGGACCAGGCCCTCGATCTGGTCACCGATCGCGGAGTCGACTCGGTCTAGCAGGAACGTCTGCATGACACTTCGATGCCCCCAAAGTGACGATCCCTAATCACGTAGTTGACGGGCGGGGTGGCTGGTGCGTACCCTCAGTGCCGATGACTCCTGCCACGCAGACCTGGGGCTGGGCCTGGCGCCACGAGCGGGGCGGGAGCGTCGCCTGACCTGACCTAGGCACACAGCCCGTTCCGCTCGAAGACCTTCCGCCGGAGGGTCTTTTTTGTTGCTCGAAAAAATGAACGCAACCACAGTCGTCTCCACAGATCTCCTCACCCCACTCGGGGCCTACCTCCGGCTGCGCGAGTCCGGAGCGGCGTCGTTTCTGCTCGAGTCGGTCGAGCACGGCCGGCTCGGACGGCACTCGTTCGTCGGCGCCGGGTCCCGGCTCGTCGGCTTCGACGAGGTGGAAGTGCTCGAACAACCCGTCGTCGGCTACCTCGGTTACGACCACGCCGCGACGCTCGAGCCGACAGTGCCGCTTCCGGACGACGGCCGCGGCCTTTCGGAGAGCCGCTTCGTGCTCGCCGAGACGCTCGTCCGCTTCGACCACGGCCTCGGGATGGCCGAGGTTCTGTCCGGCGACCCGGTCGAGGTGACGGAGCTGCTCGGCGGCCCGCAGCCCGATCCGCGCGCGGGAGCCCGCGGCCGCTCCGGCTCGACGCGCCGGTTGCCCTCTCGCCTCGACTACGAGCGGAACGTCGTCACGGCGAAGGAGCACATCCGCGCCGGCGACGCGTTCCAGATCGTTCTCTCGCAGCGCGCCGAGCGGCCGACCTCCGCGACGGCGCTCGAGCTCTACCGGTCGCTTCGGCGCGTCAATCCGTCCCCGTACCTCTTCCTGCTCGAGCTCGACGGGCTGGCTCTGGTCGGATCCTCCCCGGAGACGCTCGTCAAGCTCGAAGGCCGCCGCGCAAGCCTGAATCCGATCGCCGGCACGACGGCGCCCGGCGACGGGGACGCGGCGCGGCTGCTCGCCTCGGAGAAGGACCGCGCCGAGCACGTGATGCTCGTCGACCTCGGTCGAAACGACCTCTCGCGGGTCTGCGTGCCCGGCTCCGTCCACGTCGAGCGGTTCCTCGAGCCCGAACGGTTCTCGCACGTGACCCATCTCGTCTCGGAAGTCGCGGGCGAGCTCGGGGAGGGGGTGTCGCCCCTCGACCTCCTGCGGGCCTGCTTCCCGGCCGGCACGGTCTCCGGAGCCCCGAAGGTCCGTGCAATGCAGATCATCTCCGAGCTCGAGGAGTACCGGCGCGGGCCGTACGCGGGGGCTGTCGGCTACGCACTGCCGGACGGGACCCTGGACACCTGCATCGCGATCCGGACGATCGTCCTGCACGACGGCGTCGCGCTGCTGCAGGCCGGGGCCGGAATCGTGGCGGACTCCGACCCGCAGGCGGAACACGAGGAGTGCATGCGCAAGCTGGCCGCGCTCGAGCTTGCGATCGAGTTGGCGGAGGCCCGACGGTGATCCTCTTGATCGACAACTACGACTCGTTCACCTACAACCTCGCGCACCTGTTCGGGTCGCTCGGCTGCGAGGTCGCGGTGTACAGGAACGACGCGATCGACGCGGACATGGCCGAGGAATTGGCTCCTGGCCATCTCGTCGTCTCACCGGGGCCGGGCCGGCCGGGCGACGCCGGCGCGACGGTCGAGATCGTCCAGCGCCTGGGACCGCGCGTGCCGACTCTCGGAGTCTGCCTCGGCCACCAGGCGGTCGTGGAAGCTTTCGGCGGCGAGGTAGGCGCGGCAAAGCGCCTCGTCCACGGGAAGGCGAGCGCCGTCCGCCACGATGGCCGCGGCATCTTCGCCGGGCTCCCCGAGGAGTTCGAAGGCGGGCGCTATCACTCGCTCGCCGCGACTCTGGTGCCGGACGACCTGGAAATCTCGGCCACTTGCGCGGAAGACGAGGTCATGGCCGTCCGCCACCGCGAGCTGCCGGTGGACGGAGTCCAGTTCCACCCCGAGTCCGTACTCACGCCCGTGGGGCCGGCGCTTGCGAAGAACTTCCTGGAGGCGCAGCGGTGATCCAGCAGGCGCTCGCGCAGCTGCTCGACGGCCACGACCTCTCGCGCGACGAGGCGAGGGCGGTGATGGGCTCGATCATGAGCGGCGAGGCGACGCCGGCGCAGATCGCGGGCTTCCTGATCGCGCTGCGGGCGAAGGGCGAGACGGCGGACGAGATCGCCGGCTGCGCGGAGGCGATGCGCGAGCACGCACTGCCGGTGCGGCCGCGGCGCGCAGACCTCGTCGACACGGCGGGAACGGGCGGCGACGGCGCGAAGACGATCAACATCTCGACCGCGGCAGCCCTCGTGGCGGCCGCGGCGGGCGCTGGCGTCGCCAAGCACGGGAACCGCGCCGTTTCGTCGGCGTCCGGCTCGGCCGATGTCCTGGAAGCGCTCGGCTTCGAGCTCGAGCTGCCGCCCGAGCGGGTGGCCGACTCGATCGACGAGCTCGGCTTCGGCTTTTTGTTCGCGCCAACGCACCACCCGGCGATGCGGCATGCGGCGCCGGTGCGGCGGGAGCTGGCGGCGCGAACCGTCTTCAACGTGCTCGGCCCGCTGACGAATCCCGCCGGGGCGCGGGCGCAAGTGGTCGGTGTCTACGCGCCGGAGCTCGTGCGCACGATCGCCGAGGTGCTCGCGCAGCTAGGGGCGAGCCGCGCGTTCGTCGTGCACGGCGCCGGTGGGATCGACGAGCTGTCGCCCGCCGGCCCGAACTTCGTCTGCGAGGTCGTCGACGGCTCCGTGCGGGCCCGGAACATCGACCCGCTCGAGCTCGGCGTCGCGCGCTGCGAGCCGAGCGAGCTGCGCGGCGGTTCGCCGGCCGAGAACGCGGCCGCGATCCGCGCCGTCTTCGCCGGCGAGAACGGCGGACGTCGAAGCGCGATCCTGCTCAACGCAGCCGGGGCGATCGCCGCGGGCGGCCACGCAGAGGACCTGCGGGACGGGCTGGAGCTGGCGTGCAGCGCCGTCGACTCCGGCGCCGCGGCGGCGCGGCTCGACGAGCTGATCGCCTTCACCCGGGCGGAGGCAGTCGCCTGATGGGTCGATTCCAAGAAGCGCTTGCCAAGCCCGGGCTCGGAGCGATCGCCGAGGTGAAGCGCCGCTCGCCGTCGGCCGGCGACTTGCGCCCCGACGCCGATCCGGCCGTCCTCACTGGCGCGTTCGCCGCGGCGGGAGCCGCAGCGGTCTCGATCCTCGTCGACGAGCGCTTCGCTGGCTCGATAGCGGATCTCGCTGCCGCGAGATCCGCTAGTGACGTCCCGTTGCTGGCGAAGGGGTTCTTCCGCGAGAACGAGCAGCTCGACGAGCTCGCGCAGGCTGGAGCTGACGCCGTGCTGCTGCTGCTCCGCGACCTCGACGACCGGCGTGCGGCTGCGCTGCTCACGCGTGCCCGCGAGCTCGGCATGGATGGACTCGTGGAGGCCCACGACGCCGACGAGCTTCGGCGCGCTGCCGCGTTGGGCGTGGAGGTAATCGGCTTGAACGCCCGCGACCTCGACACGTTCGAGGTCGACCGCCGCGGGGCGCTCGACCTCGTCGCATCCGCTCCTCACGACCGCGTGATCGTCGCCGAAAGCGGCGTCGGCGCGCGGGCGCACGCGGCCGCGGCCGAGCTCGCGGGCGCCGATGCGGTACTCGTCGGGTCGGCGCTGATGCGGGCGGCGGATCCCCCCGCCAAGCTAAGGGAGCTGCTCGCGCGGCCACTGGTCAAGGTCTGCGGGCTCACACGCGAGGAGGACGTGGCCGTTGCGGCCGAAGCGGGCGCCGATCTCGCCGGCTTCATCCTTGCCCGCGAGACGCCCCGGCGGGCACCCGGCGTGCTGGCGGTTCCGGACACGATGCTCTCGGTGGCCGTCTTTGTCGGGGAGCGCAGCCGCGCTCGTAGCGACCTCGTTCAGCTCTACGCGCGCGAGAACGGCCACCGAAGCCGCGAGGGCGTTCTGCTCCGCGGCGACGAGCAGGTCGCGCGCGTGGTCGACCGCGCGTGGCAGCAGGACGACCCGGAGCACCTCGACCGCGCACGTGGGGCGACCGGCCGGATCGTGCTCGCAGGCGGCCTCTCGCCCGAGAACGTCCGCGAGGCGATCGACGCGATCCGACCGTGGGCGGTCGATGCGAGCTCGAGCCTCGAGATCGAACCGGGCATCAAGGACCACGAGCGGGTGCGCGCGTTCGTCGAGGCGGCGAGATGACGGAGACCGCGACGTACGGCGAGTACGGCGGCCGCTACGTGCCGGAGACCCTGATCCCGGCACTCGACGAGCTGGAGCAAGGGTGGCGCGACGCGCTCGCCGACGCAGACTTCGACACGGAGCTCGACGAGCTTCGCCGGTCGTACGGCGGCCGACCGACCCCGCTGACGCGCGCCGAGCGGTTCGCGGGCGGCAAGCGGCTCTACCTGAAGCGCGAGGACCTCATGCATACCGGCGCGCACAAGCTGAACAACGCCCTCGGCCAGGCGCTGCTTGCCCGCCGGTTGGGCAAGCGGCGGATCGTGGCCGAGACGGGTGCAGGGATGCACGGCGTCGCGGCCGCGACCGTCTGCGCCCGCTTCGGCTTCGAGTGCGTCGTCTACATGGGCGCCGAAGACATGCGCCGGCAGGCCCCCAACGTCGAGCGGATGAAGCTCCTCGGCGCCGAGGTGCGCCCCGTCGAATTCGGGACGCGGACCCTGAAGGAGGCGACGAGCGAGGCGATCCGGGACTGGATCACGACCGTCGAGACGACGCACTACCTGATCGGCTCCTGCGTCGGCCCGGCGCCGTACCCCGAGATCGTCCGCGAGCTGCAGGCGGTGATCGGCCGGGAGGCGCGCGAGCAGTTCCTCGCGGCCGAGGGCTCGCTGCCCGAGGTCGCGATTGCGTGCGTCGGCGGTGGCTCGAACGCGATCGGGCTCTTCGCCGGATTCCTCGACGACACGGAGGTGCGCCTGGTCGGCGTCGAGGCCGCCGGCGCGGCGAGCCTCGGCACGGGCCGGACCGGCGTCCTGCACGGGTCACGTTCGTCGCTGCTCGCCGACCAGGACGGCCAGATTCTGGACGCCCATTCGATCTCGGCCGGCCTCGACTATCCGGGCGTCGGCCCGGAGCATGCGCTCCTGCGCGACAGCGGGCGGGCGGAGTACCTACACGCGTCCGACGAAGAAGCTTTGGCCGCGTTCCGCCGGCTCGCGGAAACGGAAGGCATCATCCCGGCCCTCGAGCCCGCCCATGCACTCGCGAAGGCGCTCGAGCTGGACGAAGAGTCGATCCTGGTCTGCCTGTCGGGCCGAGGCGACAAGGACCTGGCCGCGATCCTGTCCCGATGAGCTGCTTGACCCCCGCCCCGCAGGGATTGTCCCCGAACGGCCCTCCACGGCCGTGAAGACGCTCGTGATCTACCTGATGTGCGGGGCCCGGACACCCGAGCTCGCCGAGGCGGCGGTGGAGGGCGGCGCGGACATCATCGAGCTCGGCTTCCCGTTCTCGGACCCGCTCGCGGACGGGCCCGTGATCCGCCGTGCCGGCGAGCGGGCGCTCGCCGACGGCATGCGAACCGACGCCTGCCTGGCCTGCCTCGCAGATGTGCGCGGGCGCGTCGACGTGCCACTGATCCCGATGACCTACGCGTCGCTGCTCGAGGCCTTCGGCTACGAACGCTTCGCGGACGATGCTCGCGCAGCCGGCGCCACGAGCCTGATCGTCACTGACCTTCCGGCCGACGCGCGCCCTGACATCAAGCGTGTCCAGCTTGTCGCGCCGACGTCCTCCGACGAGCGGATCGTGCTTGCCGCCGACCGGACGGACGGCTGGCTCTATCTCGTCACCCTGACCGGAACGACCGGCGTGCGCGACGGCCTCTCCCCGGCGCTCGCCTCGCTCGCCACACGCGTGCGCGGAGCGACCGAGCTCCCTCTCTACGCTGGCTTCGGCATCTCGACGCCCGCCGACGCGCGGGCCGCTGTCGAGCTCGTCGACGGCGTCGCCGTTGGCTCGCGGGCGGTCGAGGTTGCCGAGCTGGGGCCGCGCGCCTTGCGCGACTACGTGACCGAGCTGCGAGCCGCGATCGACGCCGCCGTCGCCGTATAGGCTCGCGCCGCGTGGAGGACTACACGCAGAAGACCTACGGCTCCGAGTGGGCGGCCGAGTACGACGAGTTCCACGGCGAGATGGACCCAGCGCCCGTTGTCGAGACGATCGCCGAGCTCGCCGCCGGCCAGCCGGTGCTCGAGCTCGCGATCGGCACCGGAAGGATCTCGCTGCCGCTCGCCGAGCGCGGCGTCGACACCCACGGCGTCGACATCTCGGAGGAGATGGTCGCGCGCCTCCGCGAGAAGCCCGGCGGTGCCGACATCCCCGTCGCGATGGGCGACTTCTCCGAGGTCGACTACGGCGGCACGTTCCCGCTGATCTTCCTCGCGTTCAACACGATCTTCGGCCTCGAGACGCAGGACGATCAGGTTCGGCTTTTCGCGAACGTGGCCCGGCACCTGACCGAGGACGGGATCTTCGTCCTCGAGGCGTTCGTCCCAGACGTGACCCGCTACGTACGGGACCAGAACATCTCGGTCATGAAGGTCGAGCGCGACAGCGTCGACATCGACCTGTCCCGCCATGACCCGGTCGCCCAGCGGATCGACGTTCAGGTGGCGACGGTGGGCGTGGCCGGCACGAAGCTGCGGCCGGTCCGGCTCCGCTACGCGTATCCGCCCGAGCTCGACCTGATGGCGCGGCTCGCCGGCCTGCGCCTGCGGGAGCGCTGGGGCGGCTGGCGGCGCGAGAAGTTCGGGCCGCGCAGCAACTCCCACGTCTCGGTCTACGAGCGAACCTGAACGACGGCGGCGCCGTGGATCTCCCCGCGGCGCAGGTGCTCGAGCGCGTCGTTCGCCTGTTCGAGCGTGAACTCCCGAATCGAGGTCCGCACGGGCACGCGCGGCGCGAGCGCCAGGAACTCCTCGCCGTCGCGACGCGTCAGGTTCGCGACCGATCGCAGCATGCGCTCCTCCCAGAGCAGCTCGTACGGGAACGAAGGGATGTCGCTCATGTGGATCCCGGCGCAGACGACAACGCCGCCCTTCACGAGCACTCGCAGCGCCGCCGGCACGAGCTCGCCGACGGGCGCGAAGATGATCGCGGCGTCGAGGTCTTCCGGCGGGCGCTCGTCGGACCCTCCCGCCCACTCCGCGCCGAGCTCGCGCGCGAACTGCTGACCCTCGTCGTCCCCGGGCCGCGTGAACGCGAAGACCCGCCGTCCCTCGTGCTTCGCCACCTGGGCGATGATGTGGGCGGACGCGCCGAATCCGTAGAGGCCGAGTCGCACGCCGTCACCGGCGAGCCGGAGGGCCCGGTAGCCGATCAGGCCGGCGCAGAGCAGCGGCGCTACCTCGAGATCCCCGTACTCGTCGGGCAGCGCGAGGCAAAAACGTTCGTCCGCGACCACGTACTCGGCGTAGCCGCCGTCCATGTCGTACCCGGTAAAACGGGCGTTGTCGCAGAGATTCTCGCGGTCGGAGCGGCAGTATCGACAGTCGCCGTCCGTCCAGCCGAGCCACGGAATCCCGATCCGCCGCTCTCCTCCGACGACCGTCCCGACGATCTGATGCCCGAGCACGAGCGGCAATTTCGGCCGCGTCAGCTCGCCGTCCGCGATGTGCAGGTCGGTGCGGCAGACCGCGCACGCGTGGACGCGCACGAGCAGCTGGCCCGGCCCCGGCTCCGGCTCGGGGAGCTCGGCCTCCCGCAGCGGCTGCCGCTGCCGATCTAGCAGCATCGCGCGCATCTCTCTACTCTGCCGGTAGATGCGCGCCCTCGCCTTTACGGCCGCGATCGCGACTGCGCTCATCGCCGCGCCCGCTGTGGCAGCCGACATCCTGGGCACGGCGCAGGTCCGCACGTCCGCCGGGACGCTGCTCGCGGCGGCACGAGGCAGCTCCTTCACGTACCCGAGCGACGGCTCGGTGCTCTCGATCGGGAGGGTCGCCGCCACCAAGACCCGGGTCGACCTCGAAAATGTCTCGATGCTCGGCGGCCGCGTCCACGCCGACCGGGTCACGATCCGCCATGGCCGGCGCGCACAGATCACCGGGCTCGTCGTCCAGGGCTTGCTCCGGGACGCGAGCGCGAACCATCTCTACCAGCTCGACACGGGCAGCTACCTCGTCGTCAGTCAGAAGGCCGTCATCGGCGGCAAGACCGGCTACGTCGGGCTCCGCCTCAGCGTTGCGCCCGGGTATCCAGGCGTCCCGCAAGGGGCGCAGGTGCTCGTCGGGCTCAGGGAGCGCGGAAACCAAGGCGTCAACCAGCTCGCGAGCAGCGTCGTCACTGCAGCCGGACCGTGGGCGTCACTGGGCTTCGGCGCGGCCCCTTCGCCGGGCAGCTTCCCGATCGTCAGTGAGCCGCTGCTCGAGGGCGTGCTGCCGCCGGCGAACGGAATCGGCGGCCGCGCGGTCGCCCTTGCCGCGCAGTTCCTCGGCATCCCCTATCGCTGGGGCGGCGCGAGCCCGGAGACGGGCTTCGACTGCTCCGGGCTGACGATGTTCGTCTACGCGCAGCTCGGCATCCACCTCAGCCATTACACGGGCGCGCAGATCCAGGAGGGAGTTCCGGTGCCGCCCCAGGCGCTCCAGCCCGGCGACCTCGTCTTCTTCGACGCGGGCGCGTTCGGCGTTCCCGGGCACGAGGGGATGTACGTCGGCGGCGGCCTCTTCATCCAGGCGCCGCACACGGGAGACGTCGTCAAGCTCTCACCGCTGGCCGCGTACGCGAACCGTTACGTCGGGGCCGTGCGTCCGTACTAGCCAGGAGGGTTTGACGAAACAGTGTCTGTGCCGCCGGGCCGCGCTGCTCGCCCGCTAGCGGCGTCCTCAGTCGCGCCAATAGCTTCGGCTATTGACGCTCCCTGCGTCCTTGCCAGCGAACGACCATCGCACCCCGGCGACGAGCACCGTTCCGCCAAACCCTCCTAGCGGCCGCGGCGCTGCTGCTGCCGCTGCATCTTCTCCATCGCACGCCGCTGCTGGCGGTTGGCGGGCTCGGGCAGCGCGCCTTCCTGGCCGGCGGCCTCGAGGTAGGCCCGCCGCTCTGAGGCACTCAGACGCGAGAGAGCGGCCTGAGCGCGCTGCGGGTCGTTCGCGACCCCGGCGCGCTCGAGTTTCCTGAGGGCGCTCGCAGCTTCGGGGTTCTGCTTCTCCAGCGCCTTCCGAGAGGCCTTCATCATCAGCCCGCGGATCCCCGGAATCTTGGCGATCCCTTGCATGACCGGCCGCATGTACTTGCCGCCGCGCACGCGCGCAAGCAGCGCGAACACCGCGAGCAGGATCAGCAGCGCGCCGACGATGTAGAGCGGGATGAAGTAGAGCCACACGGCCGGCGAATCGTAGCGCCGCTAGCGTGCGCCCCAGTCGCGGAAGGCGGCAAGCAGCGCGGCCTCCGCCTCGGGGCTGACGTCGGCGGGCGTCAGCGTGCCGGTCAGCTCGATCGTCTGTCGCATCTGGTGCACGTACTCGCCGCAGCCGTCGCAGGCGCCGATGTGGTGCTCGAAGGCGGCACGCTCCTCGGGCGAAAGCGCGCCCTCGAGGTAGCTCGTCACCAGCTCGACGAGCTCCTGACAGGCCAGCGGTTCGATCGTCGTGCTCATGTCTCCTCCGAGAGGTAGTCCTCCAGCGCCTGCCGCACCCTCGAGCGCGCGCGGTGGAGAAGTACCCGCTGATTTGTCTCGCTGACGCCGAGAGCGTTACGCGCCTCCTCCGCGCTCCAGCCTTCGAGGTCTCTGAGGCTGATCACCGCGCGCTGCGCGGGCGGAAGCCCTTCGATTGCGCGCTCGACGACCGCGCGCGTCTCGGCCGCAAGGAGCCGCTCCTCGGGCCAGGGCTCCGGTTTCGGGGCCCAGTGGCCCGGCCAGCGCTCGTGGTCGGCAGGCAGGAAACGCGAGGGGTCGACGGCCGGCTCCGGCACCATCTCGGGGCGCTCGAGCGCCGAGAGGGGGACCGTTCGGGCCTCACGCTGGCCGCGCGTCTTCGCGATGTTGGTCAGGATCCGGAAGATCCACGTCTTCAGCGACGACCGCCCCTCGAAGCGGTCGATCCCGTTGAAGACGGCGATCCAGGTGTCCTGAACGACGTCCTCTGCGACCGAGCGGCTGGCGACGTAGATCTGCGCGACCCGCAGCAGCGAGGCGTTGTACATCCGCATCAGGTCCGCGAAGGCGCCCTCGTCGCCGGCGCGCAGGGCCGCGATGACGGCAGCGTCGTCCATCGCGCGACTGTAACGCTGGGCCCGAGTGGGAGACTCCGAGCGGTGACATCCGGAGGAGCGATGCCAATGCAGCGGTACGACCTGATCGTGATCGGCGCCGGCTCCGCGGCGCGGTACGGCGCGAACAAGGCGGCAAAGGACTACGGCGCAAAGGTCGCGCTGGTCGAGCACGAGCGTTGGGGCGGCAGTTGCCCGAACGTCGCGTGTACGCCCACAAAGGCGTACCTCGTCGTCGCCGATCTCGCGCACAAGGTCAACACGCTCGCGAACGAGGTCGGAATCGAGGTCGGGCCGGCGACGGTCGACCTGGCCCGGGTCCGCGCGTGGAAGGAGACCCTGAAGAAGCCGCAGGAGAAATGGGTCGAGGACCTCCGGGCCGCCGGCTTCGACACCTTCCAGGGAACCGCGAGCTTCGTCGACGCCCACACCGTGCACGTCGGCGACGCCGACCTGACCGCCGAGAAGATTCTGATCGCGACCGGCTCACGCACAGCCGTCCCTCCGATCGAAGGCATCGACCAGGTCGACTGGCTGGACCACGTCAGCGCGCTGGAGCTCGAAGAGCTGCCCGACTCACTCCTCGTCGTCGGCGCAGGCGCCGTGGGCCTCGAGTTCGGCCAGGCCTTCTCGCGCTTCGGCTCCGAGGTCACGCTCGTCGACGCGCTCGACGAGATCGCGCCCCACGCGGATGAGCACGCCGCGATGGAGCTCCGCAAGGCCCTCGAGGCCGAGGGCATCCAGATCAACCTCGGCTGCCTCGTCGAGAAGATCGCGGCCCGGGATGGCCGGCACGTCGCGACGATCGTGCCCCGCGAAGGTGGCGTGGAGCGGGAGGTCGAGTTCGAAAGGCTCCTGCTCGCCTCAGGCCGGCGGCCGAACATCGAGGAGCTGAACCTCGTTGCGGCCGGGGTCGCGACCTACAAGCTCGGGATCGTCGCCGACGAGCGGATGCGGACGAGCGTCTCCGGCATCTGGGCGGCGGGGGACGCCAACGGGCTGGAGCCGTTCACGCCCGCCGCGCAGTACCAGGCGCGCATCGCGGTCGAGGACATGTACCGCCCGGGTGAAGGCCCGGCCGCCGACCACTCGCTCCTTCCGAAGGCGATCTTCACCGACCCCGAGCTCGCCGGGGTGGGGCTCACGCAGATGACGGCCGAGGAGGCCGGCTTCGACGCCGAGACGGTCGTCCACCCGCTCCGCTCCGTCCGTCGCGCCTCGTACGTCGACGCGATGCACGGGCTGTTCAAGATCGTCTTCGACCTGCGGAGCCGCCGCGTGCTCGGGCTGCACGTCGTCGCCCCCAGCGCGAGCGAGATCATCCAGGGGCTGTCGATCGCGCTGCGGCTCGGGGTCACCGTCGACGAGCTCGCGGTCGCGCACCACGTCTTCCCGACCTTCGGCCAGGGCGTGAAGGCGGCCGCCGAGCAAGCGCACGTGACGATCCCCGCTTAACGGTGGTACGTTTTCGGCGAACCCAGTTCACCAAGAGCGAGTACCGGTAGTGCGACGACGCCTCCGCTGCACGTTCGTGGAAGAAGCAGGGAGGTGGAAATGGCAACCGGAACCGTGAAGTGGTTCAACGACGCGAAGGGCTACGGCTTCATCTCGCAGGCCGACGGCGGCGATGACGTCTTCGTGCACTTCAGCGCGATCAGCGGTGAGGGCTTCAAGAGCCTGACCGAGGGCGCTAAGGTCGAGTACGAGGTCGAGCAGGGCCCAAAGGGCCCGCAGGCGAGAAACGTCAGCGTCGTCGGCTGAACCCTGAAGTTCCAGCGCGCGGGTGAGC
>JBQCGP010000039.1:0-14540 GCA_051955535.1 Gaiellaceae bacterium
GAACGACTCGAGGGAGCGCTCGAACTCGCCCGGCGGTTGCGCGACGATCAGCAGCGCAAGCGTGATCAGTGCGGGTACGAAAACGATCAGATCGCTCGGGCGTCGGGCCCGAGCCAACCCCCGAGGGGAGGCGAAGACCCGGATGCCCCCTGAGCCGGAGGCTCCGCCGGGGAGCCCTTGCCGAGATCGTGCCGCCGGCTGCAGCGAAGCGCGCTCCATTCACTCGCGGAGCGCGAAATACCACAGAACCGGCGCCCTCGACGCGATCAGGGCCGTGTCCGTACTCAACTCACTGCCGGGCCACCGCGACCCGCAGCCGCTCCTCGGCGGAGAGCACATGGTCCGCGTCTTCGGCTGACTCCTCGATGTCGATCTGCACCCAGTTGACCGTGCCGTTGAAGGCGCTCTCCTCAGACGAGTAATCGTCGCTCACCGGAGACCCGGTGTCATGGCCGACATCCGTCGTCTCGTCGGCGGAGAAGATCAACGGCACCGTCGCCTCGACGCGGCCCTCGCCGATCGGGTCACCGTCGACATAGAGCGTTGCGGTGCCGCCTTTCGCGGGGCCGCCGCCGTCGTAGGCGAACTCCATCCGCACCTGATGGGTGCCGGCCGGGACGGCCTGCTCGCCGCGAACTGTGAAGCGCTGCAGCCCTATGAAGTTGTGGCAGTACGTCGGCGCGCCGTCCTTGAGGTAGACGGCCCATCCGCCGAAGGCACCGCCCTGGGCGACGATGACGCCGCGGCCGCCGGTCTCGGGCACCACGATCTCGGCCGTGACCGCGTGGGACTTGTTCTTGGTGTTGACCACCGAGCCCTCGCTCAGGCGTCCCATGCCGCCGAAGAGGAGCTGCGAGTTGCCCCTGACGAGCTTGGGGCGCCCGGCAAGATCGGGATCGAAGCGCTCGACCCGACGGTCGTCGAGGGGCAGCACATCGAACTTCTTCGCCTCTTCGAGCCAGAGCTGCTGCAGCTCCGCCAGCTTCTCGGGCATCTCTCGTGCGAGGTCATGTGCCTGGCTCCAATCGGTCGAGGTGTCGTACAGCTCCCACACGTCCTCTTCGAAGGACGGGAGCGGCCCCACCACCCACGGGACCGAATGCCTGGTTACGGCGGTCCATCCCTCGTGGTAGATGCCGCGGTTGCAGAACATCTCGAAGTACTGCGTCGTGTGCCGGTCGGCGGCCGACGCGTCGTCAAACGCGTAGAGCATGCTCACCCCGTCGATCGGCGTCTGCTCGATCCCGTTCACCGACGAAGGCTCGGGCAATCCGGCGGCCTCGAGCACGGTCGGGGCGATGTCGATGACGTGGTGGAACTGGGTCCGCACCTCTCCCTTCGCGTCGAATCCCCTCGGCCAGTGGATGACCGTCCCGTTACGCGTGCCGCCCCAGTGCGACGCAACCTGCTTCGTCCACTGGAATGGCGTGTCCATCGCATGCGCCCAGCCCACCGCGAAGTGGTTGTACGCCTCCGGGCCGCCGAACTTGTCGATCCGCTCTGCCATGAACTCCGGCGTCTCAAGCGCGGCGGCGCCGTTGAAGTAGATCAGCTCGTTGAACGTGCCGTTCAGGCCCCCTTCGGCGGAGGCGCCGTTGTCGCCGATGACGTAGATGACGAGCGTGTCGTCGAGGATGCCGAGGTCGTCGATCGCATCGACGACCCGACCGATGTGGTAGTCGACGTGCTCGAAATAGCCCGCGTAGATCTCCATCTGGCGAGCGAGCACCGGCTTGAGTTCCTCCGGCATCTCGTCCCAGGCTGGAATCTCCTCATGCCGCGGGGTCAGCTGCGTGTCGGGCGGCACCACGCCGAGCTCCTTCTGCCTGGCGAGCGTCTGCTCGCGAAGCGCATCCCAGCCCTCGTCGAAGCGACCCTTGTACTTGTCGCCCCACTCCGGCCCCACCTGGTGCGGAGCGTGGGTTGCGCCGGGCGCGTAGTAGATGAAGAAAGGCTTGTCCGGCATGAGCGCCTTCTGCTGGCGAATCCACGCGATCGCCTTGTCCGTCATGTCCTCGGTGAAGTGGTAGCCCTCCTCGGGTGTCTTGTCGGGCTCCATCGGCGTCGTCCCCTCGTAGATAGCGGGGAAGTACTGGTTCGTCTCGCCGCCGATGAAGCCGTAGAAGTACTCGAACCCGCCGCCCCCGGTCGGCCACGCATCGAACGGCCCCATCGGGCTCGTCTCCCAGGTCGGTACCTCGTGGCACTTGCCGAACTGGGCCGTGGAATAGCCGTTGAGGCGCAGAGTCTCGGCCAGCGGCGCCGCCGCCTTGGGCCGCACCGAGTTGTATCCCGGCGCGGAGGTCGCGACCTCGGTGATCCCGCCCATGCCAACGGCGTGGTGGTTGCGGCCCGTCAGGAGCGCAGCGCGCGTCGGTGCGCACAGGGCGGTCGTGTGGAAGCGATTGAACTTCAGTCCTCCTTCGGCGAGACGCTCCGCAGTCGGCGTCTGGCAAGGCCCGCCGAACGCGCTCGACGCACCGAAGCCGACGTCGTCGAGCAGCACGATGAGGACGTTCGGTGCGCCCTCGGGCGGGCGCAGCGGCTCTATCGGAGGGAATTTCGCAGCTGGGTCTTTCGCGTCCAGCACGTCACACGAAGGCCGCGGGGGATCCGGAATCGGGAGCACGGTGCGCTTGGAAGTAGTCATTGCACAAGCGTCAAACGCGCCTCGTCGGAGGGCATCGTCCTATCGGGATGAGGCGGGAAGGGCAGGTCGAATGCGACCCTCGGAGCGTGGCCACCGCCGCCGGCCAACCGTCCGCGTTCCATCTGCTGGCGAAACCGACGGGAGCCGTCTGCAACCTCGACTGCTCGTACTGCTTCTTCCTCTCGAAGGAGATGCTCTATCCGGGGAGCCGCTTCCGGATGGGCGAGGAACTGCTCGAGCTCTACGTCCGGCAGCTGATCGAGGCGCACGCGCGGAGCCCGGAGGTCGTCATCGCCTGGCAAGGAGGCGAGCCGACGCTCATGGGGCTCGACTTCTTCCGGCGCTCGGTGGAGCTCGTCCAGCAGTACCTGCAGCCGTATCAACGGCCCGTCTACACGATTCAGACGAACGGCACACTGCTCGACGCGGAATGGGCGGAGTTCTTCCACGAGCACGACTTCCTCGTCGGTATCTCGATCGACGGCCCGCGCGAACTCCACGACGCCTACCGGGTCGACAAGGGCGGGAAGGGATCGTTCGACCAGGTCATGCGCGGGCTCGGCGTTCTCGTCGACGAAGGCGTCGAATGGAACGCGCTCACCACCGTTCACGCGGCCAACGGCGATCACGGACGGGCCATCTACCGGTTCCTGCGCGACAAGCTCGGATGCCGTTTCATCCAGTTCATCCCGATCATCGAGCGCGTGGCCGAGAAGTCGGATGAGGAGTGGACGTCGTGGCGGGACCGACCTCTCTATTCGCAGCAGGGCGACACCGTGACGGCGCGCTCGGTTGCGCCCGAGCAGTACGGCAGGTTCCTCATCGACGTCTTCGAGGAGTGGGTACGTCGAGACATCGGTGAGGTCTACGTCCAGATGTTCGACGTTGCGCTCGCAAACTGGTACGGCGAGCCACCCTCACTGTGCGTGCACTCGGAGACGTGCGGGCTCGCGCTCGCGCTAGAGCACAACGGCGACCTCTACTCGTGTGACCACTTCGTCGAGCCGGAGTACCGGCTCGGCAACATCCAGGAGACCCACATGCTCGAACTCGTGGCGTCTCAACGACAGCAGCAGTTCGGTCTCGACAAGGCCGCTACCCTCCCTCACTACTGCCGTGAGTGCGACGTCCGTTTTGCCTGTCACGGCGGATGCCCCAAAGACAGGTTTACGCGGACTCCCGACGACGAGCCGGGGCTCAACTACCTCTGCGCCGGCTACAAGGCGTTTTTCCACCACATTGACCAGCCCATGCGCCTTATGTCCGAGCGACTTCGAGACGGCCGCGCTCCGGCCGAGATCATGGCCCTCTACGCGAACATCGACGTGAGCTCTTGACCTAATCACGACTTTTCGTGCATGCGTGAGACCGGATCTTGCGGATCAGCCCGCGCCGCCGCTGCGGGAAAAGGAGAACGAACCTCCCACAGAGTGGATCGCAGAGATCTACTTGAAGTAGACGTTTGACTCCGGTCGCCGCCGTCCCGATCACGTGTTCTCGCGGAGGTACTGGTGCACGAACGCGATCGCCATGCTGCCTTCTCCGACTGCCGCGGCCACTCGCTTGACGGGGCTGAAGCGGACGTCTCCGCAGGCGAAGATGCCGGGGACGCTCGTCTCGAGGAGGTAGGGATCTCGGTCGAGGACCGCCGAAGCGGCGTCGCGCGCGTCGGGCCCCGTGAGCACGTAGCCCTTGGGGTCCAGGGCGATTTCGGGTGGGAGCCAGGCCGTCTCGGCATCTGCGCCGATGAAGATGAAAAGGCCGCCGGAATCAAGTCGAGTCGTAGCCCCGGTCGTCGTGTCGTGGACGTCGATTGCATCGAGCGAGGTGTCGCCCTCGGCGGCGATGACCTCGGTCCGGTATCGCACGTGGATGTTCTCCCGTGCGGTGAGCTGCTCGACGAGGTACTGCGACATGCTCTTGCCGAGGTTCTCACCGCGGTAGAGAACGGTCACGCTTTGCGCGTAGGTCGAGAAGAACATCGCTGCCTGCCCGGCTGAGTTGCCGGCACCGATGATGTGGATATCCCGGCCGTGTGTATTCGCTGCCTCGCTGCGGGCAGCGCCGTAGGAGATGCCTCTGCCGGCGAGCCGGTCGAAGCCCTCGACCTCGAGGTGCCGCCAGGAAACACCGCAGGCGAGGATGATCGTCCGGGCCTGCAGGACGTCGCCGCCGTCGAGGTACACCTGATGGGTCGCGGCGTCGATCCGCTCGACCGAGCGGGTGACCACAATCTCGGCTCCCAGCCTGCGAGCCTGCTGGAGCGCGCGGCTCGAGAGCGCTTCCCCGGACACCCCCGAGGGGAAGCCGAGATAGTTCTCGATCCGGGATGACGTACCTGCCTGGCCACCCGGCGCCTCGCACTCGATCACGATCGTGCGCAGTCCTTCGGAAGCGCCGTACACGGCGGCTGCCAGCCCGGCCGGGCCAGCACCAACGATCACCGTGTCGTACTCCGCTGCCACCGGCTCAGTCGCCAGGTCGAGCAGCTCGGCCACCCGTCGAAGCTGCGGCCGGACGACGGTCTTGCCGTTCACGCGAATCACGGGGTAGCTGTCCTCCGCGGGCAGCGCTCCGGCCCACTGCGCAACGTCGGCAGGCAAGTCGGGCTGGAGCCATCTGAACCGGATCTGGTTGCGGTCGAGGAACCGCCTCAGCTCGGCGCACGAGGGTTCTCGGCGGTAGCCGAGCACGATCGCCCGATACTGGGCTGGTGCAGACGCACGGGCTTGCAGACCTTTCGGCCCTGCGAGCCGGTTGTTCGCGAGGGCGCCCACCCGCTCCGCGATCTCCGGCACCGCGGCGGTGAGCTCCGCGTAGTCGTGAAGGTCGATGCGGAAGACCCGCGAGGGCTCAACTGCGCGGAACCCCGCCGGGTGAAGCATTCCGAACGCCATCGCCATCTCCCCGATGACCTCGCCCGGTTTCCGCTCACCGATCACACTCTCCACCCCGTCGAAGCGCCTCAGCACCTCGATTCGTCCCTCGAGAACCCCGAACAGCGCCCGCTCGTCGCCTTCGTTCACGACGAACTCGCCAGGCATAAGCGTGATATCTGCGACCAACCGGGAAAGGCGGTCGCGTTCGGACGGCTCGAGGTCCGCGAACACCGCGACCCGACCGATCTCCTCCGCCGTCACCACGACGGGCAACGCTACTACCCCGGCCGACAAGGACCACCTCAGGCCGATTCAGAGCTCCGAAGTCTGTCACTCAGGAGCCGCCGCTAGCGAAGCTCATGCACTCTTCTTGAATGCCTTGAGCGTCGTGCCGCGCGCGCCGAACTTTTGCGCTTTGCGGCGCGTGTCCTCGAACTTGGAGCGGGCGTAGGTGTCGACGAGCTGACCGGTCTCGACTCTCTCGAACCCGTGTCGCTCTAGGAGTTTGGCGTACGCTGCTTCCAGCAGCGCCCCAGCAATTCAGCCGGTCCAGAGGTCGATGTTCCGGCGTCCTTCTTCGCTGACCGGGTTCTGGATCGTCACGTCCGCGACCTGCAGACGCCCGCCCGGCGTGAGTACGCGGTGAAGCTCGCTGAAGACCGCGTCCTTGTCTGGGATCAGGTCGATGACCCCGTTGGAAATGACGACGTCGAAGCTCTCGTCGGCGAAAGGCAACCGTTCGGCCTCGGCCTCGACGAACTCGACGTTCGTCGCGCCCATCTCTGACGCTGCAGCCCGCGCCTTGTCGAGCATCTGCTGCGTCATGTCGACGCCGGTCACCTGCCCCTGCGGCCCGACCATCTGGGCGGCGATCAGCGAGTCGGTTCCGGCACCCGAGCCGAGATCGAGCACCCGCTCGCCTTCGGCCAGGCGTCCCATCGTCCACGGGTTGGCGACGCCGGCAAACGACTCCACCGCGCCCTCCGGAACGTTCGCGAGCTCGGCCGGGTAGTCGAGGTCTTCGGCCCAGGCGCGGCCGGTCGGGAAGATGAAGTCGCGTTCGGGCTCCCCGGAGACGGACGCGTAGGTCTTCTTTATCTCGCTCTTCAGCAGACCGACGTCGACTCCGACCTCGATAGCCATCACACCAACTCCACGGTCGACACAGCCGCTCTCATAGCGACAACCCTCTCACGCTCAGTAGCTGAACACGGTCGCATCGCTGCCCGCCCACTCCCACATCGGGCTCGCGCCGACGACCTGCGTGCTCGCCACCTTCTCGGTCTCGGCGAGGTCGCGCGATGCGAGGCAGATCGGGCATAGCCAGAGTTCGCCGCCGGCCTCGGTGAACTGCTCCCATAGCCGCCCGAGCGGTGGGCAGTCCTTGCAGACGACGCCCTGCATCTCTCCGGGAAGGCCGAGCCGCACCGCGTCCTTCGTCGCCCAGACGACAACTTCCTTGCCCTGCTGCTGCGCTGCAGTGGCGACGAGGAACGCGACGAGCACGCGCTCACCGTCTTCCATCCCCGTAGCGAGGTTGATCAGCACCTTGTCGTTCCCTGCCATCGTCTCCTCCTTCGCTCTTGTGTCCTAGCGGACGGGTTGGGGTTCCAGCCTCTGACCTCGCTGCCAGGAGGTGGCGGCGACCAGGAGGCCGCTGACGGCGGTGAGCACGGCGACGACGAGAATCGCCGTCCGAGGCGAGGCGGCATCGGCGCCTATACCGCCGATCAGAGCGCCCGCGACAAAGCCGAAATCGCGCCAGAAGCGGTACACGCCGACGGTGCGAGCGCGGTCGCGTGGCTGGGTCGCATCGGAGACGGCGGCGATCAGCGTCGGATAGACCATCGCGGTCCCGACCCCGAGCAGGACAGCCGCGGCTAGCGAGGCGGCGAAGGCACCGTGGCCGACGACGAGCAGACCGAGCGCGGCCGCCTGGACGAGCATCCCGGCCGTGATCAGCGGCTTGCGGCCTGTGTAGTCGGAGAGCCAGCCGGTCGCGAGCTGGCCGGCGCCCCAGACGAGCGGGTAGGCGGCGGCGACAATCCCGATCTGCTGCACCGAGGCGCCGTGAGCAGCGAGGTAGAGCGGCGCCAACCCCCAGGCAAGCGCGTCGTTCAGGTTGTTGACGAGCCCCGCCTGGCTACACGCGCGGAGCACCGGGTCACGCCAGCTCGCCTGCGCGAAAGCGGCGCGCAGGCCGCGCGGCTGTGCGGTTGGATCGCCGTGTGCGAGTTGCTCGTGCGCCACGTGCGCTCCGGTGTCGCGGACCGCGTAGACGCTGATCAGGACACCTGCTGTGGCGATTGCCGCCGCGCCGATCCAGACGATGGTGCGCGGGGCATAGCTCGCTGCGAAGGCGCCTGTGGCGAACGCGGCGGCGGCGACGCCGAGATAGCCGGCGGCCTCGTTCAATCCGAGGGCGAGCCCGCGCCGACGCGGGCCGGCAAGATCGATCTTCATCACGACCGTCATCGACCAGGCCAGGCCCTGATTGACGCCAAGTAGGAGATTCGCGGCGACGATGAACCACCAGGACGTGGCAAGCCCGACCAGGACCGGCACCGGCAGCGCGACCAGCCAGCCGATCACGAGCAGGCGCTTGCGGCCGAAGCGCTCCGCGAGGTCGCCTGCAGCGAGGTTTGTGAGCGCCTTCGCAGCCCCGAAGGTGACGACGAAGGCGAGGATCGCCGCGCTTGAACGCAGCCCGAAGTCGCGCTCGCCGACCAGGGGCAGCACACTCCGTTCGAGGCCGACCATGCCGCCGACGAGCGCGTTCAGCCCGACCAACAGCGCGAACTGGCGGGCGTTTGCGCGTAAGCCAAGCCGGACCGAAGCTGTCACGCCGGAGCGCTCACGTTTCCGACCCGGTTGGCAAGGACGATCTGCTCCTGCTCGACAGGCCGTGGCGGGGTGTCCGCGAAGAGCGCATCTGCGAACGCGTTCGCGTCGGCAAACGCGAGCATCGGATTGTGGCGGCGTTCGAAGCCGATGGAGGAGATCGGATTTCCGGACAGACCGCGACCACAGACCGAGCCGCCGAAGTGGCTCGGGTATACGACGACGTGATCGGGCAACTGCAGCAGGCGGTCCAGGCTTGCGTGCAGCAGCCTTGCCTGCCCGTGAGCGTCGCCCGCCACGTGCAGATCGGGGCGGCCGACGTCGCCGATCAGCAGCGAATCGCCACTGAACACGAGCCACGGCTCATCGCTACCTCGCCGCCGGTCGGCAAGGACGTACGCGAGATGTGCGGGCGCGTGACCCGGCGTTCCAAGCGCCGTGACGAATGTGTTCCCTAGCTCAACCTTGTCGCCGTCACCGAGAGCGACATGCTCGAACTCCACCCCCGCCCATTCGGGCAGGTATGCGGTCGCCCTCGTTCGGTCGACCAACGCTGGCAGTCCGGAGACGTGGTCGGCTTGCACGTGCGTCTCGAACACCGCCACGATCGGTGAGCCGATCGCCGATGCCGCCGCCGTGTACTCATCGACCAGGTCCGCGTGGGCATCGACGACCGCCAACGCACCGTGGCTCGTGCAGCCGAACAGGTAGCTCGCGCAGGCGGTCTCCGGAACGAGGAACTGGCGGAGGATCATCCAGCAGTGATCTCGAGCTCGACAGGCACTGCTCGCCGTAGGGCGTCGCAGACGGGCGAGTGGCTGTCGGCCCACCGAACGAGTTCGTCAAGCCGCTGCTCGTCCTCCCCGTCCGACGCAAGCCCGACTCGCATCCGGACAGTCGCGGGCCCTGGGTCGACGCCATTCCCGGCGGCAAGTAGTCCTCGCATATCCGTCTCGCTCTCGGCAGTCACCTCGAGCTGCGTCAATGCGATCTCGAGCTCGGCGGCACGCATCGCGATCGCCGTCGCGGTGCAGGAGGCCAGCGCTGCCCGGTTCAACCAGGCCGGGGACGGCGCCGTCGCTCCACCACCGACAGCTGCCGGCATGTCGGTGACGACAGCCCAGCCGTCGCCACCTTCCACACGGGCACGGAGACCGTCCTCGATAACCGCGACGGCGGGACGGTCGGGCGCAGGCCCCGCATCCGGTTTCGACGCGAGGGCGGTTCGAACGCTGAGGATGGATTCCTTGATCTCACTCATGCGCGGAAACGTACGGCCAAACCACTCATCGCGCTAGACGAAATCCGCAATGGCACGTATCGTCTGAGGCGATAACCGATGACGCTGCTCTCCGAGGTCTGGGACACCACACGGATGCGCCTGCTGGTCGAGATCGACCGGCAGGGCAGCCTTTCCGCCGCGGCCCAGGCCGTCGGGATCGGGCAGCCCTCGGCGAGCCAGCACCTCCGCACACTCGAGACTGCCGCCGGGCAACGCCTCGTCGAGCGCAACGGCCGCGGCAGCCGACTCACCGAGGGGGGCCGCGTCCTCGCCGCGCACGCGGCGCAGGCGCTCGCCGCGCTCGCCGCCGGCGAGCAGGAGCTCGGCGCGCTCGCCGGCCTCCAGACCGGCACCATCCGACTCGGAGCCTCGACCGCGCCCGGCTCCTACCTGCTGCCGGACACGCTCGGCTGCTTCCGCCGCGACTACCCCCGAGTCGACGTCGAGGTCGAGATCGCCGCGAGCGGCGAGATCCTCCGCCGACTCCTCTCCGGCCGCATCGAGCTGGCAATCGTCGGCGTCGACCAGGCCGACGAACGGATCGCGCTCGAGCCCTTCCTCGCCGACGAAATCGTGGGCGTCGCGAAAGCAGGACTCATCGAAACGCACGAGGGCAAACTCGAACCGAAAGCGCTCAAGGAACTGACGCTGCTCTGCCGCGAGCCCGACTCGAGCTCACGAAGCTACGTCGAGCGCGAGCTACAAACGATCAGCGTTCAGCCGGCGCGCGTCTGGGAGCTCGGCTCCACCGAAGCCGTAAAGCGCGCCGTCCGCGAGGGACTCGGCGTGGGCTTCCTCTCCCGCTACGCAGTCGCCGAGGAAACCGAACGCGGCGAGCTCGACGTCTTCCGCCTACGCGGCCGCAGGCCCCTCACACGCGACTTCCACATCGCCCGACTCGCAAGCCGCCCCCTCTCCCCAGCCGAGACCGCCTTCGTCGCGACCCTCACACGCTGCTGCGCAAAGCAGTCCGCCTACGCCGAGGCGTGCGTCGCCGCATTGTGAAGCGGCGACGGCGAGAGACGGAATCGCGACTTATCGCGTGCTGCGCGCCCGGACCGCGTCCGAGCTTCAGGTGAGAGGGCACTTGCCCAAGGGAACGTCTTATCGCCTGGCCAGCCTCAGGACGGCGTGAGCACGGCAGCGAGTCGCCAGGAGCCGGGAACGCCCTTTAGTTCGTGGGCTCCGCGGTCTTCGAAGGCGAGGGGGGAGCCTGCCACGAGGTCTTGCACAGTTCCGGAGACCAGGATCTCGCCTGGCTTAGCCATAGATGCGATCCTCGCGCCGACGGCGACGGCAATGCCGGCGAGTTTGCCGTCCATTCGCTCGCACTCGCCGGTGTGGACGCCGACTCGAACCTCGAGCCCGAGGGCCGGTACCTCGCGCATGAACGCCTGGGCGCACTGAATGGCCCTGCCGGGTCCGTCGAACGCGGCCAGGAAGCCATCGCCTGCCGTGTCGAGCTCGTCGCCTCGGAACTCGGCGAGACGGCGGCGCATGAGCGCGTGGTGGCGCTCGAGCAGTTCGCGCCAGGCTCTATCTCCGAGCTCGGCTGCCCGGTCAGTCGAGCCCACAATGTCCGTGAAGAGGACAGTTGCCAAGACGGGATCGGGCGACGCGACTCGCCCGACACGATCCACGAAGCGCTTCGTTTCCTCCATAGCACGTTCGTGCGCGTCTACATCGAGCCACGTGAAGAGCCCGCGCACGGACGGCAAGACGACCAGTTCGCCGTTGCGGACTCGAGAGGCGACGTACGCCGCCGGTTCACGCCGGTCAGGCGCCGCAAGGACGAGCGTCGGAACTCGCACTGCCGCGAGGACATCGCGCACATCAGCCCCCATCGTCGCCCGCAAGAACCCGACCGCCGCACCTGGACTGAGGCTACGCCGCATATGACGAACGAACCAATCAAGGAACTCTTGATCGCCGACCCGCTCGGGAGCCCAATCAGCCACCAGACGGCGGAAATACTCGACAGTCCCCCAGCCCTCTCGCGCGTCGACCAGCCGGTGACGCCACTGCTCATCACCCGGCGCCCAGGGATAATCGTCATCGCGTCGAGACGTCGCATGCGGGTCGTAGAGCACCAGGCCCGCTGTACGCTCCGGATACGTCGCTGCAAAAAGGAGCGCCAATCTCGCCCCATCCTGCGCGCTCCAAAGAATCGCTCGTTCCGAGCCGGCGGCATCCATGACGAGGCGCAAGTCGTCCATCCGGGTCTCGAGCGTCGGCGGCTCCCGGAAGCCGTCAGAAAGCCCGGTGCCCCGCTTGTCGAGCATCAACACGCGAGCCATCGCCGCAAAACTCTCGAGCTGGCGGACGAGCAACGGCTGCTCCCACGTCGTGAGCAGATCACCCGCGAACCCGCGTGCGAAGACCAGGTCGACTGAACCCCTCCCGTAAACCTGGTACGCGATCGCCACCTCGCCGCTACGCGCGTACTCCACATCCGCTATGTCCACGGGCCAAGTCTGCGGCCTCGCACGGCGGCTGTCTAGCGCCCAACAGCCCGCGGCCTGACAGGGGTCATTCCGAAACACTGGCCCAGGCGAGCGTCGGGGCGCTCGCATCGCCATTGAACTTCTCGGTCGCGGGTTGGGAAGTCGCTGTCTCCTACACCGGACAGGCCTGGAAACGGGTGCGATGCGGCTCTTGGTGCTAGCAGTGCTCCATCTAGCTCGCTCGGCGGATCGACGTGAGCGCGCGTAGGAGAGCGGCGTGGTCGTGCGGCGGGGCGTATCGCCCAATCCAGACGAGGACTCCGTAGTTCTGGCCGCCGATGCGGAGGTAGCCGATTCGCCAGGCTCCTTGCGTCGCGATGTGGCGCCTTTGCCAGTGTTCGTGAAAGCTGAGCGGCAGCCGTACTCGCGGTTCGCGCATCACAGGATGGACGTCTGCCCAAACCCCAAGCACGACTCCGTGCTGAGGCTCCGGCACGGGAGCGCGCCGGTGGAGATGATCAGTCGGAATGCGTGCGTCGGCCACAGTGATTCCCACCCGGCGACCGCGCGATCGGTCGTCCCTTCGATTGAACCCGCTCGGAACCACCACCACCAGCGCCTCCACTCGCACCGACCTCCCCGAGGCCCGAATTGCGTTCTCGCCGTCTCGCCGCGCTGCGAGCGCGGGGACGGCCAGCACGGTCAGAAGAACCGCGAGGCCGGCCCCGGCGCTGGTCAGCAGCCGATGCATTGATCCGGCGCGTTCCGCGCGATCCGCGAGTGCCTGCGCTTCACGGGAAATGTCGTAAACAACCCGCCGCCTCGGCGTTTGAGGCCGCCGCTTGCCCGTAGGGCGTTGTGGACGACGTTCGTGTTCAGGAGCTCGAGTCGTACCGGTGGGTCGGAGAACTTGCCGTTCCAGATCCCGCCGCCTTGAGCCACGCCCTTCGGGCCGGTAGCCGTTCCGACGTTGCTGCTCACCTGGACGCGAATGAGCCGAAGCAGGCTGCCGTTCATGATCCCCCCACCCATGGCCCTAGCCGATCCCGCCGTGGAGCTCGCGACCGCCGTGTTGCCGCTGATCACGCTGTCGCGCACGATGACCAGCTTGGGGTCGTGGTTGAAGTTGAGGACAGCGAGCCCGCCGTTGACGGCGGCGATGCCGGATGGGCTGTCGGCCTCGGCTGTGTTACTGGTGATCCGAGTGTTGCTGATGGTGCCGCCGCCGTCGAGCTCGAGCGCGCTGCCGCCGGGCCCCACGTCGGCCGAGGTCGCAGAGGTTCCGGTCACCTGATTCCGGCTGACGACGCTGCGCGTCATCACGAGCCTGCTGTCGCCGACGTACATCGCGGCGTCGAAGGCGAGTGGCTCCCCGCTGGGATCATCTGCAGTCACCGAGTTCTCGATGAGCTTCGTCCGGTCGATCCTCGTCGGGACGCCGTCGTTCACGTGGATGCCGCCCGAGTTCGCGTTGATCTCGATCAACTTGCCGCCGGCCATCGACGGCAGCTTGCTCCCCAGGATCACATAGTTCTTGCTGACGAGGCTGCCTGTGATCGAGAGGCGGCCGCTCTCGACGAAGATGCCGCCGCCTTCCGCGAATCGGCCATTTTCACCCCATGGCCAGCAGCGGTTGAGGCTCACCTCGGTGTTGGAGAGGACGAGCTTGCCGGAGCCCCCGCTCCAGATCCCGCCGCCGAGCGCGTCGCTCGCAAAATAGCCCTCCGCCGAGTTCCGGCTCACGGTCACTGCGTCGAGCGTGAGCGATCCCCAGTTGTCGATCCCGCCGCCCGAGGCCCCCGCAAAGGGGCACGGGCCTCCAGGGCATGGAGGGCCAAGGGGCGCAGTGGCGCCCGGTCTCGCGCGGTTATCCCGGATGACACTGTTGGTCAGCGTCACCGTCGCTCCCGGTCCCGAGCCGGCTGCGGGGGGAATCTCGATCCCGCCCCCACGGGCATTGACGCCCGGCGTGTTGCTCATCGGACTCGAAGTGCTGGATCCGCCAGTGATCGTCACGCCGGCGATAGTCACGGTCGGCTCTCTTGCGGCGCCGAACACGCCCAGTGTGAGAACTGGGCCGCCGCCACTGATCGTGGTCGCATTCGGCCCGGCTCCCTTGAGGTTTACGCTTTTGTCGATCGAGATCCCGCCGGCGAACTGCCCGGCGCTGACGGTGATCGTGTCGCCGTCTTGGGCCGCGTCGACCGCGGCCTGGATCGTCGAGAAGCAGCCCGTGCCGCCGACGCACAGCGTCTTTGTTGCCGCCGAGTCGGCGTTCGAGGAGCCGAAAGTCGCGGCGATGCCCAATACCCCGATAAGCGCTAACCAACGCATTCCGTCCTCCTGTCGTGGACGAGGCTCTCCCGCGGGCACGAACTGCGCGCCGCCGTTGCAGACGGAAGCGCAAGGGGCTAAAAGAGCCCTTAATGCGCGCTAAAGAGTCG
>JBQCGP010000040.1:0-25249 GCA_051955535.1 Gaiellaceae bacterium
AACAACAGCTTCGGCCTCCACATCCACGTCGGCATTCGCGGCGCCGATCGTGCGATCGGGGTCTGCAATGCGCTGCGGACCTACCTGCCCGAGCTCCTTGCCGTATCGGCGAGCTCTCCCTTCGTCGAGGGCGTTTTCACCCATCTGCACTCGGCGCGCACGGAGATCTTCACCAAGATGTTCCCGCGCTGTGGCGTGCCCGACGCCTACGACGGGTGGCGCGGGTTCGACGAGTACGTCCGCTTCCTCTACGACACCCGCTCGATCGCCGAGCACACACAGATCTGGTGGAGCGTCCGGCCGCATCTGGCCTTTCCGACTGTGGAGATCCGGATCTGCGACGCTCAGCCGGACCTCGAGGAGTCGCACTCGCTCGCGGCGCTCGCGTACTCGCTCACCGCACGGATCGCGCGCGCGCTAGACGAGGGCGAGCCGCTGCCCGACTACCCGCACCGCCTGATCGAGGAGAACTTCTGGCGTGCGATCCGCTGGGGCCTCGCCGGCGAGCTGATCGACCTCGGCACCGGCGTCGTCCGCCCGGCCCGCGAGCACGTCGAGCGGCTGCTCGACTGGGTCGCGCCGGTGGCCGACGAGCTCGGCGCATCGCAATATCTCGCCGTGCCCACGGCCAACTCTGCCGAGCGCCAGATGGCGCAGCACCGAGACGGCGCGACGATTGAGGAGATCTATGCCGGCCTCGTCCGGCGAGGCGCCCCGGTTCGTGGCTGAGGAACAGCCCCCGCAGCAGCCGACCGAGAGCGAGCAGGAGCTCGTCGAGCAGCTCCAGGCCGAGCTGAGCCGCCTCAAGGTCTCCGACCTGCTCGTCCAGACGGTCTACACGATTTCCTCGCTCGGGTACCACCGGCTCAGCGGCGAGAACAGAGACCTCGATCAGGCGCGGCTCGCCGTCGACGCCCTGCAGGCGCTCCTCCCGGTGTTGGAGGGCGCCGTCGCGGATGAGGTCGTGCGCGACTTCAACCAGGTGCTCGCGAACATGCAGCTGGCCTACGCGGCAGCGGCCGCGGAGGACTCGACCGCAGAGCACTAGAAGGCTAGGCGCCCGCCGCTCGACCTGGTAGAAGCTGCTGGTGGGGTTTCGGCGAGTTGCCGCAGTAGTGGCCTTCGCCGCAGCAGGGCTGTTGTTCAGCGGGAGTGCTGTGGGTCAGGTCCGCGGACTCATGCCGATCGCGCCGCTCTCGCGGCCGGTCCCGATCCCGCCGCCGTTCGCCGGACTCGCTCCGGTCAGCTTCAAGTACTGGGGCGGCCCGATCATGCCCTTCGCGGAGAACGAGACCGTCCTCTGGGGGAGCTCTGGCCACGACGCGACGCTGACCGCGAACCTCCCGAGCTTTCTGACCGCGTTCGCAACGGCGGGCAACTTCAATCCGTACAACGTCGCGCTCGAGTACCAGACGGCCGGCCGGGCCGGCACGACCACGAACCAGCCGATCACGATCGCGAGCCGCTACCTCGGCACGGCGACGATCTCGCCGAGCACACCCTCGACGGACCTGGACGACACCGACGTCCAGGCCGAGCTCATCCACCAGATCTCAATCGGGGCGCTGCCCGCGCCGCGAGTCGCCTTTGGCGGGCCGGTGACGGAGTACTACGTGATGTTCCCGCCCACGTACACGATCTGCATCGGCAGCGATTGCTCGGACGTGGCCTTTTGCGCGTACCACTCCGATGCCCATTTCGGTGGGATTCCGTTCGCCTATGCCGTTCTCCCGGAGAGCACGCCGACGGATCCGGGCTGCGGAGCGAGCTCCAGCCCCGGAACCGGCAACCTCGATTCGATGGCGAGCCACGAGATGGTCGAGTCGATGACCGACCCCGAGGTCGGCGACGCCGGTTCTCTAGCGCCGCCACTGGCCTGGTACGACGGGAACAACGGCGAGATCGGCGACATCTGCAACGGCCAGGAAGCCTCGGCGACGTTCGGCGGGTTCACGTGGACCGTCCAGAAGCAGTGGAGCAACACGAACAAAGCCTGCGAGGCGACGCATCCGCCAGGCGGTCTTCAGGGCGTCTCGGCGAGCTTCGCGCCGTCCACGTCGCTCGCGCCAGTCGGCTTCGACGCGGGCGCGACGACGACGCCGAACGCCGGCGCGACGGTCACCCAGTACGCCTGGGATTGGGGCGACGGCACGTCTAGCTCCGGGAGCTCGGCGGTCGTCGGACACACCTACGCGACACCGGGGACGCGCCTGGTGACGATGATCGCGAGCGACAGCAAGGGCGCGAGCGGCGCGGCCTTCCTCGACGTGACGACTCGGGGCCTGACGGTTTCCACGAGTGGGAACGGACACGTGACCAGCGCGCCGGCCGGCATCGCATGTGCCGGGGCGTGTAGCGGCATCTTCCTCGACGGCGCCACCGTCTCGCTCACGGCGTCACCTGACTCGGGGGACACGTTCTCCGGGTGGACCGGGGACTGCGCGGGCCAGCCGGCGACCTGTGTCGTGACGATGGGCGCCGCGCGGGCCGCGACCGCGAGCTTCACATCGGCGACTCCACCACCGCCACTACCGCCACCACCACCCCCGCCGTCACCGCCTCCGCCGACGGCGTGCGTCGTCCCGGCCGTGAGGGGCAAGCTGCTCGCCGGTGCTTCGGCGAGCCTGCAGGCCGCGCACTGCAAGACCGGGGCCATCAAGAGGCGCTATTCGTCGAAGGTTCGAAAGGGTCGCGTCATCTCGCAGGGCGTCGCCGCCGGGACGAAGCTGGCGAACGGCGCCGCCGTCTCGCTCGCCGTCAGCAAGGGACGGGCCCCGGTCAAAGTGACGCTCTGCTACCGCCACCGCACGATCCATGTCACGAAGGCGGTCGCGAAGAGGCTCCGCAACCGCGGCGCCACCCTTGGGCGCTGCAGGAGACGGTAGGGACTGTCCCCGAACGGGGACTGTCCCAGTAAGGGTTGTTGCGACAGACCCCTTCGGGATCAGTCCCTCCGCTGATCGCCAGCGTTTGATACAAACTGCGCCGCGCCGGGGCATCCCGGCGCTGACTTTGTCAGGGAGGCTGATTGAGCGGGTTCTTCCACCACCACACCGTCCTGTTCGCGCTGCTGTGCTCAGGCGTGGCGATTGGGTTCGGGATCGGACTGACCGTCTGGGTGCTCGGCCAGCCGGCCGGAAGCGAGCGGATGCGGGAGATCAGCCGCGCGGTGCAGGAAGGAGCAGCCGCCTACCTCCGCCGCCAGTACCTGACGATCGGAGCCGTCTCGATCATCCCGTTCCTGCTGATCGGCTTCTACGACAAGCTCGGCTGGGGAACGGCGGTCGGCTTCCTGATCGGCGCGACGCTCTCGGCGGCCGCCGGCTTCATCGGCATGAACGTCGCCGTTCGGGCGAACGTGCGCACCGCGGAGGCCGCGCGCCATGGGTTGAGACCCGCGCTGAACGTCGCCTTCCGCGCCGGATCGGTGACCGGCCTGCTCGTGGTCGGGCTCGGACTCTTCGGCGTCGCGGGCTACTACGGCGTCCTGACGAGCTGGTTCGACAAGTCGCAGGACGCGGCGATCCGTGACCTGATCGGCCTCGCGTTCGGCGGCTCGCTCATCTCGGTCTTCGCGCGCCTCGGCGGCGGGATCTACACGAAAGCCGCCGACGTCGGCGCCGACCTCGTCGGGAAGATCGAGGCCGGCATACCCGAGGACGACCCGCGCAATCCGGCCGTGATCGCAGACAACGTCGGCGACAACGTCGGCGACTGCGCCGGGATGGCCGCGGACCTGTTCGAGACCTACGCGGTCACGGCCGTGGCGGTGATGCTGCTCGGGCTCAGCTTCCCGCTGCACGGGCGCCTGCCGCTCTACCCGCTCGCGCTCGGCGGCGTCTCGATCCTCGCCTCGGTCGTGGGCGTCTTCTTTGCGCGCGTCGGCCGGAGCGGCTCGCTCATGAACGCGCTCTACAAGGCTGTGCTGGTCGCCACGGTCCTCTCGGCGATCGGGTTCATCCCGGTCACGCTCGCCTTCGACGACAACTCGAAGTACAACTTCTCCGACCTGTACGTGTCGGCGATCGTCGGGCTCGTCGTCACCTTCCTGCTCGTCGCGATCACCGAGTTCTACACCGGCACCCGCTGGCGGCCCGTCAAGCAGATCGCTCGCTCGTCCCAGACCGGGCACGCGACGAACATCATCGAGGGTCTCGCCGTCGGCATGCAGGCGACGGCTCTGCCGGTTGTCGTCATCGCCACGGGGATCCTGGTTGCGCACCACTTCGCGGGCCTGTACGGAATCGGCGTTGCGGTGATGGCCCAGCTGTCGATGACTGGCCTGATCGTCGCGCTGGATGCTTACGGCCCGGTGACCGACAACGCGGGCGGCATCGCCGAGATGGCGGACCTACCCGAGTCGGTGCGCGCGATCACCGACCCGCTCGACGCGGTCGGCAACACGACCAAGGCGGTCACGAAGGGGTACGCGATCGGGTCGGCCGCGCTCGCAGCTCTCGTTCTCTTCGACAGCTACCACTCCGAACTCACGCGCCAGGGGCTGACCGGGATCACCTTCGCGCTCGACGACGCGTGGGTGATCGCCGGGCTCTTCATCGGCGGGTTGATGCCGTTCCTGTTCGCCTCGCTCGCGATGGAGGCCGTGGGCCGCGTCGGCGGCCAGGTCGTGACCGAGGTGCGCCGCCAGTTCCGTGAGATCCCCGGGATCATGGAGGGAACCGCCCGGCCGGAATACGGGCGAGCGATCGACATCGTCACCGGCTCGGCGATCAAGAGCATGATGCTGCCGGCGCTGATCCCGATCGTGATCCCGATCGTCGTCGGCCTGATCAACGCGCGGATGCTCGGTGGCCTGCTGATCGGCACGATCGTGACCGGCCTCTTCCTGGCGATCGCGATGACGTCGGGCGGAGGCGCCTGGGACAACGCCAAGAAGTTGATCGAGGACGGCGCCTACGGCGGCAAAGGCTCGGAGGCCCACGCGGCCGCGGTCACCGGCGACACGGTCGGCGACCCGTACAAGGACACCGCCGGCCCCGCCATCAACCCGATGATCAAGATCACGAACATCGTCGCGATCCTGATCATTCCTCTTCTAGTCTCGATTCACGGCTAGCTGCCGCACACGGCCGAAGCCGGGCTTGCCCCGGCGAGAGGCCAAGCACCGTATGCGGTGCCATTGACAAGAAGAAGAGGGCTCACGGGGGAAACATGGTTTCCCCCGTGCCGGCGGGCGTATCTTGCAGGTGAGATGCGCAGCGTCATCGCGAAGGTCGGCTTCAGCGTTGCGGCGATCGCGGTCGTGACGGCCGGCGTCTACGCGCTACGGCCGGTGGCGCCCGACGTCAGCCTCGGCGTCCTCTACGTGCTCGCCGTCGTCGCGGTTGCAGTCTTCTGCGGGCTCGCCTACGCGATCCCGGTGTCGATTGCCTCGATGCTGGTGTTCAACTTCCTGTTCCTGCCGCCGCTCCACACGTTTTCGCTGCGCGACTCGGCGAACTGGGTGGCGCTCGGCGTCTACCTCGTCGTCGGCGTCGTCGTGGGAGAGCTCGCGACGCGCTCTCGTCGGCTGGCCCGCGCCGCCGTCGAGGCCGAGACACTCCGCCAGAGCGACGCGGTCAAGACGGCCGTGCTGCATGCGGTCAGCCACGACCTCCGGTCGCCTCTGACCGCGATTCGCACTGCGAGCGAAGGGCTGGACAACCCGTCTCTTCGGCTCAGCGCGGAAGAGCGCGAGGAGATGTTCGAGACGATCAGGCTCGAGGTCCGCAGGCTCGAGCGCCTCGTCGACAACCTGCTCGACCTGTCGCGGCTCGAGGCGGGCCCGGCGCGGCGCAGGCCCGAGCTCTGGACGGTCGACGCGTTGATCGTGTCGGCGCTCGAGGAGCTCGGCCCCGAGGCCGACCGCGTCCAGACGACGTTCGCTCCCGACCTGGGGCTCGTCCGCGTCGACGGCTCGCAGCTTCAGCGCGTGCTGGTGAACCTGCTCGAGAACGCGCTGAAGTTCTCGTCCCCGGCGGACCCGGTCGAGGTCTCGGTGGTCGAGGGCGGCGGGCGGATCTCCGTTCGGATCCGCGACCGCGGCCCCGGCGTTGCGGAGCCCGACCGCGAGAGGATCTTCGAGCCGTTCGAGCGCGGTAGCGCGAGCGGCCAGGGGAGTGGGCTCGGGCTTGCGATCGCGCGCGGATTCGCCGAGGCGAACGGCGGGCGCGTGTTGTTCGAGCCGCAGCCCGGGGCCGGTTCGACCTTCGTGCTCGAGCTGCCGGCCATTGAGGAAATCTTGAGGTCAGACCGTCGAATCTTGAGCCGCGGCTGATACGCCGCGACCTACGGTGGAACGGTGGCCACTCTGCGCCGCCTGTTCTCGCGCCATAGCCTCGCCCGGGGCCGCCGCCGGTTGCGCCGGGCTACGTACCCGCTCGTCGGACGCTGGCGGATGGTCGTCGTCCCTGTACTCGAGCCGAAGCACACACGGCATGCGCTGGACCTCGCCTCTCGCCTGGCGTTCGAACGCGGAACGCGCCTGCTGTTGCTAGCGCCCCTGTACGTCGAGTGGGAGCTCCCACTGAATGCGCATTTCAAGGAAGAGGAGGCGGCGCTTCGGGCTGAGCTCCAGCAGGATCGCGCGATCGCCGAAAGCTACGGCGTCAGCGCGCACACGCAGATCGTCCGGACCAGGCCGGGTGAGCTCGGCCGCGGCGTCGCGGAGGCAGCGGCCGATGTCCGCGCATCGCTGATCGTCCTCGGGGCCGGTGTCGACTCGCAGCGCGGCTTCCGGCGACCCTTCTCGCGCGACGTCTGGTCGGTGCTGAACGACGCGCCCTGTCCGGTGATGATCGCGACGGGCGAACCCCAGAAGGCCGACCGAGCCGCCGCATGAGCCGCGCGACGGTCGAACCGAGGCGCGCCCGGCCCCTGAAGCGCGCGATCGTCGGCCGCCCGATGGCGACCACCGAGATCGAGGAGACCCTGCTCCCGAAGACGCTGGCGCTGCCGATCTTCTCCGCGGACGCTCTCTCGTCGGTCGCCTACGCGACGGAGGCGGCGCTCGTCGTGCTAGTCGCGGCCTCGGCGTCCGCCGCACACCTGGTCTTTCCGATCTCGATCGGGATCGCGATCCTGATGGCGATCGTCGTTGCCTCGTACCGTCAGACGGTGATGGCGTACGAGACGAGCGGCGGTGCCTACATCGTCGCGAAGGACAACCTCGGCACCTTGCCGAGCCTCGTCGGCGCGGCTGCCCTGCTCACCGACTACGTGCTGACCGTCGCCGTCTCGATCGCAGCCGGGATCTTTGCGGTGACTTCGATCGCTCCATCGTTAGGGCCGCACAAGGTTGCCCTCTCGCTCGCGTGCCTCGCGGTGATCGTGTTCGTCAACCTCCGCGGCATCCGCGAGTCCGGGATTACCTTCGCGCTGCCGACGTACGCCTTCATCACGGCCATGTTCGCGCTCGTCGCGGTGGGTCTCGTGAAGACGATCTTCGGGACTGCACCGCAGGCCGTGACCCCTCACCCGATCGCGACGGGCGCAGGCGCGGTGACGCTCTTCGTGGTTCTGCGCGCGTTCTCGTCCGGCTCCACTGCGCTGACCGGCGTCGAGGCGATCGCGAACGGCGTCAACGCATTCCGCCGACCGCATGGTCGCAATGCGGCGGCCACGCTAGCGGCGCTTGGCGGGATTGCGATCACCCTCTTCCTCGGGGTCTCCTACCTCGCCGTACACGAGCACGCGATGCCGAGCGGGACGGCATCGGTGGTCTCGCAGATAGCCCGCGCGACGTTCCCGGCTGGATCTGCATCGAGCTTCATGTACTACGTCGTCCAGGCGACGACGCTCGTGATCCTCGTCCTCGCCGCCAACACCTCCTTCCAGGGCTTCCCGCGGCTCGCCGCACTGATGGCGCGCGATAACTTCGCGCCGCGCCAGTTCACGAACCTCGGCGACCGGCTCGTCTTCTCGAACGGGATGCTCGTGCTGGCGACCCTGGCGGGGTTGCTGATCTGGATCTACAGCGCGAACGTGAACTCGCTGATCCACCTGTACGTGATCGGCGTCTTCACCGCGTTCACGCTCTCGCAGGCCGGCATGGTCCGCTACTGGCGCCGCGTCCGCGACCGCGGCTGGCAGCACCGCGCTGCCGTCAACGGCATCGGCGCCACCGCGACCGGCCTTGTCGCCGCGATCGTGATCGTTACGAAGTTTGCCTCCGGAGCCTGGCTCGTGACCGTCGCGATCCCGGTGCTCGTCCTCGGTGCCTACGGGATCCGCCGCCATTACCGCGGCGTCGAGCGGCGTTTGCGCGCCGGCTCCGACGCGGTGCTCGCGGCGCCGCCGCCGCACAACGAGACAATCGTCCTCGTGGAGTCGATCGACGAGGCGACCGTGGACGCCCTCTGGTTCGCCGAGCACGCGAGCGAGAACGGCTTCCGCGCGATCCACGTCCCGACGCGCTCGACCGACCCGGGAATCAAGCCGCGCTGGTTCCGCTTCTCGGACGAGCGCTCGCACCTCGAGGTGCTGGACAACTCCCTCGGTGTCACGGAGGCCGTTGTCGAGGAGGTGTGGCGGCTGCCGCGCGGTGAGTCGAACTTCGTCACCGTGGTCATCCCCGAGCGATTCCGCCGTCCGAGCCTCGTCGAGGCGTTCAGGCATCCGCGCGAGACGATGCTTAAGCTGCGCCTGCTCACCGAGCCGGGCGTCGTCGTCGCCAACGTGCCGGCGCTTGCCGGCACGCACGAGGCGCCGCCGGAGCACGCCGTCGTCCGCGTGCTCGTCTCTGCGGTGAACGCCGTCTCCATGCGCGCCGTGAACTATGCGCGCACCCTCGGAATCGCCGACACGCAGGCGATCCATTTCGCCTTCAGCGACGAAGAGGGCGAAGCGATGCGCCACGAGTGGGCGATACGGGGGCCGCGGATTCCGCTCGACGTGATCAGCGCGCCCTACCGTGACATCGGGGCTCCTCTCCGCGCCTACGTCGACGAGATCACCGGCGATGGGCGGACCGAGGTGATCCTGGTGCTGCCGGAGCTCGTGGTCCGCGGGCCCAGCCGCTTGCTCCACAACCAGCGGGCGCTGTACATCAAACGCCTCCTGATGTTCGAGCCGCACGTGATTCTGGCCTCGGTGCCGTATCAGCTCATGCGCTGAGGCGATTCGCGCGCCGACGGGTCGACGAGCCGGTAGCCGGCGCCGGGCTCGGTCAGAAGATAAGTAGGTCGCGCGGGGTCCGGCTCGAGCTTGCGCCGGAGCTGCGAGACGTAGACGTGGAGGTAGTGGGACTCCGCGTCGTAGGCCGGGCCCCAGACCTCACGGAGGATCGTCTGATGCGTGAGCAGCTTTCCTTCGTTCTGCGCGAGCAGGCGCAGCAGCGCGTACTCGTGCGGGGTCAGCGTTATCGGCCTTCCGCCCATCGTCACCGAGCGCTTCTCGAGGTCGATCACGAGCTCGCCCACCTCGAGCACCGGCCCGCCGTCGGGCGACACCCGCCGCAACGCCGCTCTCAGCCGCGCGAGCAGCTCGTCCGTCCCGAACGGCTTGGTCACATAGTCGTCCGCTCCGGCGTCCAATGCGGCGACCTTCTCGCTCTCCTCGCCGACCGCTGAGAGGACGAGGATCGGCACGTTCGACCAGGTTCGCAGCTCGCGCGCGATGTCCGTGCCGCGCCGGTCGGGCAGGACGAGGTCGAGCACGATCGCCTCCGGCGGCTGGACCGCCGCGAGCCTGAGCGCCTCTTCGCCGGTCGCTGCCGTGGCCACCTCGTACCCCGCGCCCTGGAGGGTCGCCTTCAGCGCACGCAGGATCTGCGGCTCGTCGTCGACCACGAGAACGCGTGTTTTCGTCACGTAGAGAGCATAGGTCGATGGTTTTGCCTCTCCGGACGCGAAAGTAGAGTCCGTCCGTGCCGAGACGGCGTCGACAGCAGGGGCTGGAGCGCGTTCTTGGGACCCCGGCGCTCTTCGCCACCGCGTACGGCAACGTCGGCTCCTCGATCTACTACGCGCTCGGTCTGGTCGCCGGGATCGCGCTCGGGCTGACGCCGCTCGTCTTCGTGATCAGCGGCCTGATCTTCGCCGCGACCGCGGCCACGTACGCCGAAGGGACAGTCCGGTTCCCCGAAGCCGGTGGGTCGTCGAGCTTCGCCCGGCACGCCTTCAACGAGCTCGTGTCGTTCTTTGCCGCCTGGGCGCAGATGCTCAACTACATCATCACGATCGCCATCTCGGCGTTCTTTGTCCCGCACTACCTCTCGATCTTCTGGGCGCCGCTGCGGCAGAACCCGTGGGACATCGTCGGCGGCGCGATCGTGATCGCGCTACTCGTCGCCATCAACATCGTCGGGATCAAGGAGGCGGCGAACCTGAACATCTTCCTCGCGGTCGTCGACTTCGCAACCCAGCTCCTGCTCGTGGTGATCGGGTTCGCACTGATCTTCGACGCGCACACGGTCTTCTCCGCGAACATTCACTGGGGCGTCGCGCCCACCTGGGCCGACTTCTTCCTGGCGATCCCGATCGCGATGATCGCCTACACCGGGATCGAGACCGTCTCCAATCTCGCCGAGGAGGTGCGCGACCCTCCCCGCGACATTCCGCGCTCGATCCGGTGGGTGGCCGGCGCCGTCTTCGCGATCTACTTCACGCTGCCGCTGATCGCCCTCTCGGCCCTGCCCGTCCATCGCGTCGCGGGGGGCTACCAGACGAAGCTTGGGGAGCCGCCCGAGAAGGGGGGCTTCGCGAAGGACCCGGTGCTCGGGCTCGTCGAACACCTGGGCCTACACGGCGCGGTCCTGAGCGCGGCCAAGGTCTACGTCGGCATCCTCGCCGCGACGATCCTGTTCATCGCGACGAACGCGGGGGTCATCGGCGCCTCGAGGATCACGTACGCGATGGCGAGCCACCGGCAGCTGCCCGAGATCTTCCGGCGGCTGCACCCGAGGTTCAAGACTCCTTGGCTTTCGCTCGTGGTCTTCGCCGGGATCATCGCGATCGCCGTGCTCCTGCCGGGGCGGACGACGTTCCTCGGCGACATGTACGCGTTCGGCGCGATGCTCTCGTTCACGATCGCGCACGCGTCGATCACTGCCCTCCGGATCAAGCGACGCGACCGAGAGCTGCGCTTCCGTGCCCGGCCGAATCTCCGGATCGGTGGCATCGACTGGCCGCTCTTCGCGATCTTCGGGGGGCTGGGGACGGCGGCGGCCTGGTTTGTCGTGGTCGTGCAGAAACCTGGGGCGCGCTGGGTCGGGCTGGGCTGGCTGGCGCTCGGGCTGCTCTTCTACGTCGTCTACCGCCGCTACGCGGTCCATGCGCCGCTTCGCGAAACCTTGCGCGCGCCGCTTCTGATCGGGCCCGCTGCAGCGCTCGAGTACCGCAGCATCCTCGTTCCGATGAAGCCCGGCCGCGAGTCGGAGGAGGCGATCGACTTCGCCTGCAGACTCGCCGGGGAACGGGGCTCCGCGATCGCGGCCGTCAGCGTCGTGGTCGTGCCGCTGGAGCTCCCGCTGGACGCTGAGCTCTCCGACGCCGAGTCCGAGGCGAACGCAGCGCTCGATGCTGCCGTGGCGATCGGCGAGCTGTACGGGGTCGACGTCGTCGGCCGGCTGCTCCGCAGCCGGAATGCCGGTCGCGCGATCGTCCGTGAGGCCGAGCGCCGCCAGTCCGAGATCATCGTGCTCGGCGCGCCGCGCGCCGATCGCCCCGGCAAGGCGATCTTCAGTGAGACGGTCGACTACGTGCTGAAGAACGCACCCTGCCGTGTGATGGTGGCCGCCGGCAGGAAGGTTGCCGCTTGAGTTTTCATCGCGGCGCAACCGCCGTCTTCGCGGTGACGTTTCTGGGGATCGGGGTCGCGCTGATCGTCGTCACGGCAGCGAACGGCGGCGGCGCCTTCGGATACGTGCTCGGCATCCTGTTCGCAGCGCTCGGCGTCGGCCGGCTGTATCTGCTACGCCGAAGGTAACAAGCCACACTCCGCGGCTACGAGTGCCGCGCGCCGGCGCTCCGGAGAAACCACTTCCGCGTCAAGCCTTTAACTTGTCCTCAGCAGGACGCGTGATTCGCGAGTGTCCGGCAGCCTTTTCGCTGGCGCCGTCTTTCGCATTTTGGGAAGCGGAGCGCGGCCGTCAGGCGCGGCGACTTCCTCTTTCTGGGCGCCGGGATCGGGCCTCAGGATCAGCGTCTCACTCGGGGAGTTGGTCAGCGTCCACAACAGCTCCTTTGGAGTGAAGCCGGGCTCGCGGCCTGCCGGGGCAGGGATCACGATGCGGTCGAAGTGTTCGACGCTCCAGAGTCTCTCGAGCGCGTGGATGGGTGTGCGGCCGCTCTCGACGCGTGCGTCGACCGCGACGCCTGCACGGCCGGCTGCGTGCTCCACGGCTTCGAGGAGCGGAATCGCGAGCGCCATCTCCTGCGTCATCGGCGTGGCGAGTGCGAATTGCATCGGCACCAGGATCAGGTAGGCGGGCACCAGTGTTGCGTCTTCGGCGCGAGTGATACGAATCGCGGCGTCGAGGACGGTCGGATCGAGGTGACCGCGGGTGAATGGCACGAGCACACGGCGGGGCCCGCTCGTACGTGGACGACGGCGGAAGATGCGAGCGACAGCGTCGATGGCCTTCGAAAGCAGTCGGCGGATGCGGCCGAACAGGCTCACTTCGTCGTGTCCTCCCTGAGCGCCCTGTCGGCGACGATGCGGATGTCGATCCCTGGAAGCTCGCGAACCATGCGTGAGAGGAGCGACCCGCCGAAGATCTCCCGGCGACGCGACTCATCGGGAGTGCCGAGGAAGATGTACGTGCTGCCGCGCTCGCGGGCGACGCGCCGGACGGTCTCGACCAGGTCGTCGCCGCGCTCTTCCAAGAAGTGCACGCCGAGCAGGCTCGCGACGCGTCGGAGCGCTGCGAGCTGGGTCTGCTCCTCCGGAGTCGGCTGGCGGCCGTTCGGGTGCATCCACACGGCGTCGATGTCTGCACCGAGCCGCTGGGCCGAACGCCAGGCGCGGCGGAGGATTCGCTGGGATTTCGGCTGCGGCTCGACCAGGGCGAGCACGCGCTCGGCGATTGCCTGCTGGCTCAGCGGCTCGAGCGCGTCCGGCTGGCGTCGCGCCTCCACGTCTTCTGCGACCTCGCGGAGGACGAGCTCGCGCAGCTTGGCGAGGTTCTCGTAGCGAAAGAAGTTCTCGAGCGCGATCTCGGCGCGCTCGGGCGAGTAGACCTTGCCCGTGCGCAGCCGTTCCTGTAGCTCCTCCGGGGTCAGGTCGACCAGCACGACCTCGTCGGCCTCGTCGAGGATGCGGTCCGGGAAGGTTTCCCTCACGCGCACCTCGGTCAGTTCGAAGATCGCGTCGTTGAGGCTCTCGAGATGCTGGACGTTGACCGTCGAGATGACGTCGATGCCCGCGGCGAGGATCTCGTCGATGTCCTGGTAGCGCTTCTCGTTGCGCATACTCGGCGCGTTCGTGTGCGCGAGCTCGTCGACGAGCGCGAGCGCCGGAGCGCGCTTGACGACGCCGTCGACGTCCATCTCATCGAGCTCGAGCCCGCCGTGAGCGGCACGCAACCGCGGAACGACCTCGAGACCTTCGGCGAGCGCGATCGTCTCGGGCCGGTCGTGCGGCTCGAGATACCCGATCACGACGTCGCGGCCGCCCTCCTGCGCTTGGTGCCCCTCGAGGAGCATTCGGTACGTCTTGCCGACCCCGGCCGCCATCCCGAGCAGGATGCGGTAGTGCCCGCGCGCCACGTCACGCCCCGAACAGGTTATGGACGATCAGATCGATCAGCTTGATGCCGATGAACGGCAGGATGACGCCGCCGAGCCCGTAGATGAAGAGGTTGCGCCGCAGCAGTGCGGTCGCGCCGATCGCGCGGTACTTGACGCCGCGGAGGGCGAGCGGCACAAGGGCTGGGATGATCAGGGCGTTGAAGATGATCGCCGAGACGATCGCGCTCTTCGGCGTCCCGAGCTGCATGATGTTGAGCGAGTCGAGCGGCCCGCGCTTGCCGGGGTGCGTCGCGTACGCGAATGCGAACATCGCCGGCAAGATCGCGAAGTACTTGGCGATGTCGTTGGCGATCGAGAACGTGGTCAGCGCACCACGGGTGATCAGTAGCTGCTTTCCGACCTCGACGACCTCGATCAGCTTCGTCGGGTTGTTGTCGAGGTCGACCATGTTGCCCGCCTCCTTGGCCGCGGAGGTGCCGGCGTTCATCGCCACGCCGACGTCTGCCTGTGCAAGCGCGGGCGCGTCGTTGGTCCCGTCGCCGGTCATCGCGACCATCCTTCCCTTCGCCTGCTCCTCCTTGATCAACGCCATCTTCGCCTCCGGCGTCGCCTCCGCGAGAAAGTCGTCGACACCGGCCTCCTGGGAGATCACGGCGGCGGTGACCCGGTTGTCGCCGGTGATCATCACCGTACGGATGCCCATCTTGCGCAGCTCGTCGAAGCGCTCCTTCATTCCGCCCTTGACGATGTCCTTCAGGTAGATGACACCGAGCACGAAGTTGTCCTGCGCGACGACGAGCGGCGTGCCTCCCTCGCGCGCGATCTTGTCGACCTCCTCGTCGAGGCGAGGCGGGATGCGCCCACCTTGCTCTTCGACGAACCGCTTCACCGCGTCTGCAGCACCCTTCCGGTACTTGGTCCCGTTCAGGTCGACGCCGCTCATCCGCGTGGTCGCCGAGAATGGGATGAACGTCGCCGTCTGCTCGCCGACCTCGCGGCCGCGCAGGCCGTAGCGCTCCTTGGCAAGGACGACGATCGACCGTCCTTCGGGGGTCTCGTCGGCGAGTGAGGAGAGCTGCGCTGCCTCTGCGAGCTCCTCGGGCGACACGCCGTCGACCGGGATGAACTCGCTGGCCTGCCGGTTCCCGAGTGTGATCGTCCCGGTCTTGTCGAGCAGGAGCACGTCGACGTCGCCCGACGCTTCGACGGCACGGCCGGAGAGCGCGAGGACGTTCCGCTGCACGAGCCGGTCCATGCCGGCGATTCCGATCGCGGAGAGCAGCGCTCCGATCGTGGTCGGGATCAAGGCGACGAGCAGCGCGATCAGGACCGTCTCCGACTGCCGCGACCCGGCGTAGATCGCGTACGGCTGCAGCGTTACGACTGCCGCCAGGAACGTGATCGTCAGCCCGGCGAGCAGGATGTTGAGCGCGATCTCGTTCGGCGTCTTGCGCCGCTCGGCACCTTCGACGAGCGCAATCATCCGGTCGAGGAACGACTGTCCGGGCTCTTGCGTGACCAGCACGACGAGTTGGTCGGAGAGGAGCTTCGTGCCGCCGGTGACAGCCGAGCGATCGCCGCCGGACTCGCGGATCACGGGCGCCGACTCGCCGGTGATCGCCGACTCGTCGACCGAGCCGACGCCCTCGATCACCTCTCCGTCGGCGGGGATGATCTCTCCGGCCGAGATCACCACGACATCCCCGCGCTGGAGGTCCGGGGCCGGAACGTCCTCCATCCCGCCGGTGTCTGTGCGCCGGTGCGCCACCGTCGTCGTCCGCGTCGCGCGCAGCGCGTCCGCCTGCGCTTTGCCGCGGCCTTCGGCGATCGCCTCGGCGAAGTTGGCGAAGATCACCGTCAGCCAGAGCCAGATCGCGATCGTTCCGACGAACCACAACTGGCCGTAATGCCCCTGCATGAGCTCCTTGAAGAAGATGACGGTCGTGATCACGCTGCCGAGCTCGACGATGAACATGACGGGGTTCTTGAGCTGGTGGCGCGGGTCGAGCTTCGGGAACGAATCCCGGATCGCGGCCAGCACGAGCTCGCGCGAGAACAGGCTCGCGCGCCGCGCCCGAGTCGCGGGCGCCGGCTCGACGGTCTGGGGACGTTCCACCGTCGTCGCCATCAGCTGCCCGCCAGCCTGTCGAGCGCGATGTTCAGGTTGAGGACGTTTACGCCGGCCTCGCCGAAGAAGCCCCACGACCGGCCGTCGGTGTTCTCGTCGATCAGCTTCTTCACAGTCGTGAGCGGGAGCCGGCGAACGGCCGCGACGCGCCGCGACTGCAACGCTGCGTAGGCCGGAGAGATATCGGGGTCGATCCCCGACCCGGACGTCGTGACGGCGTCGACCGGGATGTCGTGGATCGTCAGGTCAGGGTTGAACGGCCGCTCGAGCCTCAGGATTGCCGCCGCCGCCGTGCTGACGTTCTTCGCCAGATCCGAGCTGGTCGGGCCGAGATTCGCGAAGGTCGTGGCGCCCGCGTTGTACGGGGGCGCAGTCGCCGACGGCCGCTCGTGGAAGTAGCGGGGCCCGGAGAACTCCTGTGCCGCGAGCTTCGACCCGACGACCTTGCCGTTCACCTTGATCAGGCTGCCGTTCGCTTGGTGCTTGAACGCGACCTGTGCTAACCCAGTCATCACGAGCGGGTAGGCAAAGCCGAAGACCGCCGTGAGCACGACGATCGCGACCACCGAGCTGACGACGTTGCGCATCAGTGCATCAACCCTTCGACGATCGGCCCCAGCGTCAGCGCGGGGAAGATCATCAACCCAGCGGTCAGCGCGATCACGCCGACGAGCAGGACGACGAACGTCGGACCGTCCGTGCGGAACGTCCCTGCCGAGACGGGATGGATCTTCTTCCGCGCGAGTGCGCCACCGAGCGCGAGCGCCGCAAACATCGGCACGAATCGGCCGAGCAGCATCGCGATCGACCCGAAATAGGCGCTGAAGCTCGTCGCACCGAAACCGGCGAAGGCGCTGCCGTTGTTGTTTCCCTGCGAGTCGTACGCGTAGAGCGTCTCTGTGAAGCCATGGACGCCGCTGTTGAAGACCGATGCCAGCCCGCTCTTGGTCACGATCGAGATCGCAGCGAGCGTGAGCACCATCGTCGGCACGAACAGCGCGCCGAGAGCCGCGTATTTGATCTCGCGCGCCTCGATCTTCTTGCCTAACCACTCTGGTGTTCGGCCGACCATCAGGCCCGCCACGAAGACGGCAATGACGATGTAGAAGAACATCCCGTAGAGCCCGGAGCCGACTCCGCCGAAAATGACTTCGCCGAGGAAGAGGTTGACGAGCGGCACGGCGCCCCCAGCCGGCGTCTGCGCGTCGAAGCCGCTGTTGACCGAGCCATTGGAGGCGTCACTCGTCACGACGGTCCAGTTCGCGCTCACCGCTTGGCCGAATCGGACCTCCTTGTCCGACATGTTCCCGCCGGACTGGCCGTGGCCCTGGGTGATGTTCACTCCGGCGTTGCGGAGAACGTGCGAGCCGTGCTGCTCCGCGGGCAGGTTGATGGCGATGCCGATCACGAACACGACGAACATCGCGGCGAACACCGCCCATGCTTGCCGTCGCGCCAGCACCATCCTCCCGAACATGAAGACCTGAGCCGCCGGGATGAGCAGGATCGCCAACATCTCCACGAAGTTCGAAAGCCCCGTCGGGTTCTCGAACGGCACGGCCGAATTCGAGTTGTAGAAGCCGCCGCCGTTCGTTCCGAGCTGCTTGATCGCGATTTGCGAGGCGACGGGTCCGCGCGCGATCGCCTGGTGCGCGCCCTGCAACGTCGTCGCGGTCGCATGACCGTGGAGGGTCTGGGGAACGCCTTGCCACTGCAGGATCACCGTTACGATCAGCGCAAGCGGCAGCAGGATGTAGACGAGGGAGCGGTAGAGATCGACCCAGAAGTTCCCCAGCGTCCCGGCCGAGCGGCGCGCGATGCCGCGAACCATGGCGGCGAGGACGGCCATCCCGACGGCGGCAGAGACGAAGTTCTGCACCGCCAGGCCCGCCATCTGCGTCAGATACGACATCGTGTACTCGCCGCCGTAGAACTGCCAGTTGGTGTTCGTGACGAAGCTCGCCGCGGTGTTCAGCGAGATGTGCGAGGGCACGCCGCTCAACCCGTCCGGGTTGAGGAACAGGTGTCCCTGGATCCGCTGGATCAGGTAGAGGACGAACCAAAACAGGACGCTGAAGACGAGCACGGTGACGCCGTAGCTCTTCCAGTCCTGCTCCTTCTTCGCGTTCGTCCGAACCAGACGGTAGAAGCCACGCTCGAGGAATCCGAGCCAGCCGAACCACCCGCGCGTGGCAAAGCTGCCGTCCGAGTAGACCCGAGCCATGAAGATGCCGAGCGGGTATCCGAGCGCCACCAGCGCGAGTGCGTAGACGACGATCTGCGAGATTCCCTGGCCTGACACCTAGAAGCGCTCCCCTCGGAACAACGCATAGACGAGATACGCGAGCACGAGCAACGAGATCGCCAGGCCGAAGGCGTCACCGGCCGACATCAGACTCGCTCCAACAACTCAAGCAACAGAAAGACGAATGCGAAGCAGGCAAGCGCCACCGCGATTGCGGCGAGATCGAACATCAGTCCTGATTCCTGCGAGCTGCCATCGCCCGCCTCCCGAAGAGTGTTGAAACCGGCTCAAGTAGCACCCTCCGAAGCCCGCTTGTCTTCCCGGCCAGCAGCCGTTGGCCATTCCTGCCGGCGGTGAGACCGCTCTGCCTCCTAGCCGGGTCTCGCGCGGCGGGAAAACTCACCGTGAGGGCATCGAGACCGTGCAGCGACGTCAGCAGCGAGGTGCGTAGCTCCGCCGCACGCCCCCGCGCGTAGAGCGGGCTGTCTGGCGAGGTCAAGAGGTCCTCGACCTCCAAAATCGCCTGCGGCGTCACTGGCCGGTCGAGCGCAGCTAGCCGCTCGGCCAGGTGATTGAAAAGCTCGGCGTGCGGACGTGCTGCAACGCGGTTGATGGGTGAGGCGCCGGGCAGGAGCATGGGCGAGAGATCGCGCACCGTTCGTGCGACCGATCGCGTGAGTGCAAGGCGGTAACGGTCGGAGGTGAGTTCGCGCGCGCGCCACTGCGCGAGAGTAGACAGGAGATGCGGTCGCGGCTCGCGCCGAAGCTCGAGGTCGGCGCGGCGTCGAAGATCAGTCAGCTCGAAGAGGGCGAGCGACCATTGCAGGGCTCCGACGACGGCAAAGATCCCGGCGAAGACGAGACCCGACAGCGGTCGGATGACGTCGGCGAGCCCGAGCGCGAGCGGCAGCAACCCGACCGCTGCGGTTGCAAGCCCCGATCGGATCGGCCGCGACGGATCGAACCCGTTGCGACCGTCGACGCGTAGGGAGAGGTGCGGAAAGTCCACGCCATCGACACTAGGGAGCCCTGCCTGAGAGCCGCCTTAGGGTTACGCAATGCCGTCTGAAGAAAGTCTGACGGCGGCTAGTCCTGCGTTTCTGGGTCGACGAGCCGGTAACCGGCGCCAGGCTCGGTCAGCAGGTAGCGTGGGTGTGCGCGATCCGTCTCGATCTTGCGCCGGAGCTGCGAAACGTTCACGTGCAGCAGGTTCGCCGCTCCGTCGTATCCAAGGCCCCAAACCTCCTGCAGCAGCGTCCTCTGGGTGAGCAGCTTTCCTTCGTTTAGGGCAAAAAGGCGCAGCAGCTCGTATTGATGCGGTGTCAGGTGCACGGGTTTGCCGTCGACGCTGACCGCTCGCTTCTGCAGATCGACCACGAGGTCCCCGACGGTGATCACCGGCTCGCCGGAGGGTGAGGTTCGCCGAAGCACGGCGCGCAGTCGCGCCAGCACTTCGTTGATCCCGACGGGCTTCGTGACGTAGTCGTCGGCTCCGGCGTCGAGAGCGGCGACCTTCTCGTGTTCGTCGCCCACCGCCGACAGCACAATCACTGGTGTCGAGCTCCAGGTGCGGAGTTCGCGCGTCACTTCCGTCCCGGTCCCGTCGGGCAGCACAAGGTCGAGGATCACCGCTTCGGGAGGTCGCATCGCCGCGGCGGCAAGCGCACTCTCGGCCGTTTCCGCAGTCTCGACTTCGTAGCCGGCCGCGCGCAGGCTCGTCTGCAGCGCCCGCAAAATCTGCTGCTCATCGTCGACCACGAGGACGCGCGGCTTACTCACCGCCGCGACTCGTCGGCAGCGACGGGGAGCGCCAGCACAAACGTGGAGCCTTGTCCTTTGCGCGACTCCGCCCAGACTCGCCCGCCGTTGGACTCGGCGAATCCGCGCGCGATGGCAAGGCCAAGACCCGCACCCCGAAAGCCGCCGTCCGCGGCGCGTTGAAACGGTTCGAAGATTCGCTCGCGATCAGCCGCGGCTAATCCGGGCCCGTGGTCGACGACGCGGATCAGCGCTTCCGACGCTGTCGAAGTCACCTGCACGTGTACCAGCTCACCGGCCGGCGAGTACTTCAAGGCGTTTTCGATCAGGTTCACGAGCACCCGTTCGATCTGGTCGGCATCGACGCAAACGGACGGCGGTTCGTCTGGAAGCGCGATCTCGACGCGCTGTCCCGCTGCGCCGACCTCATCAAGCGCCTGCACGACGAGATCGTCGACGGGCCAGACGCCGGACGTCGGCTGCGCGGCTCCCGCCTGGAGCCGCGACAGGTCGAGAAGATTTGCGACTAGTCGATCGAGCCGTCCTGCTTCGCCGAGGATCGTGCTTGCCAACTCGCGTCGATCCTCGGGCCCAAGCTCCAGGTCCTCTCGCTCGAGGGCACTCGCCGAAGTCAGGATCGCCATAAGCGGTGAGCGCAGGTCGTGGCTCACCGCTCGGAGCACCGCGGTCTTCGTGGCGTCGCTTCGACGTAGTGTCTCGGCCTCGAGCGCCTCGCGTGCCAGCCGCTCCCGATCGACTGCGACGCCGAGCAGCGATGCGAGCGCCGGAAGGAGACGCCGTCTCGCAGCCGCACTGGTTCGGCGCGGCCCGGCGAGGTAAATGGTTCCGAGGCGCCGACCCTCGACCGCGAGGGGGAAGGACTCCTCACAGTCACCCGACGGAGTGGGTCGAGCTCCGAGCTCGATCCGCGCTTGCTCGACCTGGAGGGCGCGCGCCGCCTCGGACGCGATCCGCTCCAGCTCGCCGCTGACCTCGCCGCGCCTGAGCAACGAAGTAGCGATTTGCGCGAGAAGCGCGGACTCGCGAGCCTGCCGTCGTGCGCGCGCCGCGAGCTCGCTGACGACGACGGCAGTGACGAGGAAGACCGCCAGCGCGAACCAGTTGCGCGAGTCCTGGAGGGTCAGCGTGTAAAGGGGCGGCAGGAAGAAGAAGTTGAACGCGAGCATGCTGAGGATCGCCACCGGAATCGCGTAGGCCAGGCCCCACACGACCGCAACGGGAAGCACCGCGAAGAGGTAGAGGACGGCGAGGCTGAGCACGGGCACGTGCGGCTTCAGCAGCTCGATGACGCCTGTAACGACAACTAGCAAGGCAAGGCTCACGCCCCAGCCGATGAGCGAACGCCGCAGCTCCACGTCGCCTAGCCAGCGACGGAGCCCGGTCTTCGGTGCTGTCGGCGGTTCGTGTGCCGAGATCGGAAGGGAACGCTCGGTAGCCACGATCCAAATCATCGCAACCGCGGCATGCCCAGCCGCTTTGTGAGTCACGCGGAACAACCGTGTCTCGTCCGCATCCGTGAAATGACCTTCGTCATTCGGGGTCAGCCCTGCCGGGAATAAGCTGAGCGCGTGGCTCGCAAGCTCCCGCGCCTGCAGCGCGTTCTCGATGCGCCGGCGCTCTTCTCGATCGCCTACGGCGAGATCGCCTCGTCCATCTACTTCGCGCTCGGGATCATCGCCTTCCACGCGCTCGGCTTCACGCCGGCGGTCCTTCTGCTCACGGGAGCGCTGTTCCTGCTCGTCTCGCTGTCATACGCGGAGGGCACCGCCGCGATCCGCGAGACGGGCGGCGCAGCGACCTTCGTGCGGATCGCCTTCAACGACTTCTGGGGCTTCATCACCGGCTGGGCGCTGTTCCTCGACTACCTGATCGTGATCGCGCTCTCCGCGCTGTACGTCCCGCACTACGCCGCCGCGGCCATGTTCACATCCGTGAGCAAACCATGGGATGTCGTCTTCGGCTGCATCGTGATCGCCGGCATCGCGGTTTACCGTCTGCTTCGGAACCGGCGCCTCTTCCGCTTCGCGCTCGTGATCGCGCTAGTCGATCTGGTCACCCAGCTGCTGCTCGTCGTGCTCGGGTTCGCGCTGCTCTTCTCGCCCCACGCGCTCACCAAGGGAACGTCTCTCGGCACCAACCCGAGCTGGCACTCGATCATCTTTGCGGTGCCGCTCGCGATGCTCGCCTACACAGGTCTCGAGACGGTCGCCAACCTCTCGGAAGAGGTGCGGCGCCCCGGCCGTGACCTGCCCCGGAGCCTCTTCAGCGCGATCGGTCTCGTCGTGGTCCTCTACGCGGCGATCGCGGTCGTAGGGCTCTCGGCTTTTCCCGGGGAGAACGGCACGGCGCTCGGCGGGAGCTGGGTGAAGGCGCCACTGATGGGTATCGTCGCGCGCCTGCGCGACCACCTGCCCGACGCACTCGGCGTGCCGCTGCAGGTGTTCGTCGGGACGTCGGGGGCGCTGATCCTGGTGACCGCCGCGGCGACCTCCATCGCGGGGTTCGGACGGCTCGCCTACTCGCTCGGCGAGCACGGCCAGCTGCCGCGTGAGTTCGGACGGCTGAGTCGCCGCTCCGTCATCGCACCGCAGTCGATCATCGCGGCGGCGCTGATCTCGATGGCGCTGCTCGTGGTGACGGACGTTGCGTTGACCCACCCGATCTTCTTCCTCGCAAGCCTCTACAGCTTCGGGGTCCTGCTGGCGTTCACGGCGGCGCAGCTGGCGGTTGTCAGGCTTCGCTTCAGCCATCCCGAGAAGCGGCGGCCCTACCGGGTGCCCCTCAGCGTCGGGCGGGTGCCGGTCCCATCCGTCATCGGCGCCGCCCTCACAGCGGTCGTTTGGGTCTTCGCTATGGCCACGCACGAAGGTGCGCGCTACGGGGGCCCTGTCTGGCTGGCCGCCGGTCTCGTCGTATACGTCGTCGTCCGCCGCTCGCGCGGTGAGGGCCTCACGGAACGCGTGGTCTCGGCGGACGAGCACGTGGGGCTCACCGAGGCCCAGTACTCGAGCATCCTCGTGCCGATGAAGCTTGGGCCGATCGGCGAGGAGATGGTCGCGACTGCGGTGAAGCTCGCCCAGGAGGCGGGCGCGTCCGTCTGGGCGCTCTACGTCACCCGCGTGCCGATGGAGCGGAAGCTCGACCAGGCGGTCGCCGAGGAAGATGAGCGCGCCGAGGAGTCGCTTTCCGAGGCCCAGGCGCTCGGCGCCGACCACGGGGTCGAGGTGAAGAAGAAGACGGTCCGGGCTCGCTCGATCGGCCAGGCAATCGTCGAGCAGGCCGAGGAGCTCGGCGTCGACCTGATCGTGGTCGGCTCGTCGCCGCGATGGCGGCGCCAGTCGCGCTTCTTCTCGCCGACGGTCGAGTACGTGCTCAAGAAGGCGCCGTGCGAGGTGCTCGTGGTCGCGTTCCCGCAAGGCGTCCTCGAGGAGGATGAGGAGACACCGGAATTCGAACCTGCGGAGGTATCCTGAGCCGGTGAGAGCTTTGGTGATCGGCTGCGGTCGGGTGGGGTCGAACGTCGCGATTCGGCTCGCGGACGAGGGCTGGGACGTGACCGCCGTCGACGAGAAGGAAGAGGCGCTGACGCGGCTCGGCGAGAACTGGCGCGGCGGCTTCGTGCTCGGCCACGGCATGGACGTCGACGTCCTGCGCGAGGCCGGTATCGAAGAGGCGGACGCGGTCGTCGTCGCGACCGACGGCGACAACACGAACATCGTCATCGCCCAAGTGGCGATGAAGCGTTTCGACAACCAGTGCGTCGTCGTCCGGATCCTCGATCCGGCGCGCGCCGACTTCTACAGCGAGCTGGGGCTACGCACGATCTCGCCGACGAAGACGGCGATCCACGATCTGCTCGAGGCAGCGCGCGCGTGCGAGATCAAGCCTCGGGAGCCGGTCGCTAACTAGCCCGTGTACATCCTCATCGCAGGCGGCGGGAAGATCGGGGCGAACCTCGCCCGCAGCCTGCTGCGCGACGGCCACGGCCACGAGGTGACGCTGATCGAGCAGCGGCGCGACCGCTACGAGCATCTCGAGCGCGAGTTCGAGCACCAGGTCCAGCTCGGCGACGCCACCGAGATCCATGTGCTCGAGCGGGCCGGAATCGCGCGGCCGCCGAACGTGGTCGTCGCGGTCACGGGGGACGACGAGGACAACATCGTCATCTGTCAGCTTGCGCGCGAGAAGTACGGCGTCGGCAAGGTCGTCGCCCGCGTCAACGACCCGCGCAACCAGACGCACTTCGACCTGCTCGGCATCTCGGCGACCGTCTCGGCGACCGTGAGCAACAGGGCCCTGATCGAGCACGAGGTCCCCGAGCACGACCTGATCCACCGGCTCGAGCTCCGCAAGGAGAACCTCGAGATCGTCGAGGTCCAGATCGACAAGAACGCCCCCGCCGCCGGCAAGCGCGTCGAGAAATTGAAGCTTCCGCACGGGTCGCGGCTGATCTCGATCACGCGCAACGGCCGGTCGGAGATCGCGATCGGCTCGACGGAGCTGCAGCCCGGCGATCAGGTGCTCGCGATCCTCCAGCCCGGCAAGGAGGACGAGCTCCGCCGGGTGCTGTTGAAGTCCTGAGGCGGCCAACCAAATCCGGCCGGCAGCGTCAAAGGGCGTAGTGCGCGCACCGAGGGCAGCGTTGGGGTTGGGGGTATTCGCTGCCCTCGTTTCTTCGGCGGCCGGGCAGCCGCAGCGCGCTACCTACCAGTTTCGACAGATCGCCTCGGGCTTCGACCAGCCGGTCTACGTCGCGCAGCCGAAGAACGAGCCCGGGCGGCTCTACGTCGTCGAGCGCCGCGGCCGGATCCTCGCGCTCGTCGGCGGTAAGCGCCGCACCTTCCTCGACATCCGCAGCCGGGTCGAGAGCGGCCACACGGAGCAGGGCCTTCTCTCGGTCGCCTTCAGTCTCGCCTACGCGAGGAACCACCGCTTCTACGTCTACTACACGAATCGAGACGGCAACATCGAAATCGACACGTTCGTTTCGAGCCGCGGCCGCGCCGTCTCGTCGTCGCGGCGGCGGCTGCTCCTCGTCGACCACCGCGCGAACGACAATCACGACGGCGGGCAGCTCCAGTTCGGGCCCGACGGGCACCTCTACGCGGGCACCGGCGACGGCGGCTCCGAAGGCGACCCGCTGGACAACTCCCAGAACCTGTCGCGCAGGCTCGGCAAGCTGCTTCGCTTCAACGGCAGCCGCTGGCAGATCTACGCGTACGGCTTGCGAAACCCGTGGCGCTTCTCCTTCGACCGGGCGAACGGCGACCTCTACATCGGGGACGTCGGCGGGAACGCCTGGGAGGAGATCGATTACAGGCCGCGCTCGGCGACCGGCCTCGCTAACTACGGCTGGTCGGCCTACGAGGGCCTGGTTCCGTTCAAGCCGTCGCGCCTGAACCACGCGGG
>JBQCGP010000041.1:0-10149 GCA_051955535.1 Gaiellaceae bacterium
GAGAGCGGCCCCTACGTCGTGTCAGGTGCGTTGGTGCCGATCGAGATCGACCGCGAGCGAGACGAAGGCGTCTACGTCGAGCCGAACGTGTGGATGGTGCACTGGCCCCCGATGGCTACCGAGTCCTAGGCCGCTCGCTTGGGCGAGAGTGCTCTCACTTGGGCTGCACTCGGACAGACCTACGCCGAGCCTGACGCCCGCGGGGTCCCTTTAAGGAGGCTAGACGCGCGCGCGCGAAATTGAGGAGGGCACATGAGCACCCTCCTCTTTGGCTGGTCGTTAGCCCAGCTCATCCCGTCCCGCAGATAATCGAACCGGCAGATTCCCGCGTCCGACGGCGGGAGCGGCCCGGACCCGCCAGTCCTCATCGCTCGGAACGAGAAGACGACCCTCTCACGAAGAGGGGTCAGTCGTTCTTGGATGACGCCAGCTTCGCGCGTCGGGCCAGCGACCTTGTGCATCGGTTTGCGCGGGCGCAACGTCGAGCATCCCGCTTGCACCCGAAACGCTTCCGGCGGATCATGTCGACGTGCGGGTGATCATCGTCGGTGGCGGCATCGGCGGGCTGAGCACCGCGATCGCTTTGCGCGGGCTAGGGCACGAGCTCGTCGTCCTCGAGCGCGCGCCGCGGATCGATCCGCTCGGGGCGGGGATCACCCTGTTCGCGAACGCGATGCGTTCGCTTGGTCGCCTCGGCGTCGCAGAAGCAGTTGCGCGCCGCGGCGCGGCAGCAACCCAGAGCCGGATCCTGACAGCGGAGGGGCGTGAACTTGCACGAGTGCCGCCCGATTTGCTCGAAGGCACGATCGCAGTGCACCGCGGTGATCTCCAGGCGGTGCTGGCAAACCGGGTCGATGAGCTGCGGCTCGGCGCCAACGTCACCGCCGTCGAGCGGGTCGCGGACGGCGCGATCGTACGAACCGAGGACGGCGACGAGGAACGCTCCGATCTCGTCGTCGGCGCCGACGGCCTCAACTCGATCGTGCGGCGCGCTGTGGCGGATTCGTCCGCCCGCTACGCCGGCTACACGGCATGGCGGGGCGTCTCGCCGGTCAGCGTCGAGCCGGGGCGTTTGACCGAGTCCTGGGGCCGCGGCGGACGGTTCGGGCTCGTCGACATCGGTCGCGGCCGAACGTACTGGTTCGCGACCAAGAACGCCCCCGAGGCTGAAGCGGACGAGCCGGGCGAACGGAAGGGGGAGCTCGAGCGACTGTTCTCCGGCTGGCACGAACCGATCGCGAAAGTGATCGAGACTGCAGACGGGGCCGCGATCCTACGCAACGACGTCTACTACCTCGAACCGCTTCCACGCTGGAGCGCGGGCCGGGTCGCTCTCCTCGGCGACGCCGCGCACGCAACGACGCCCGGAGTCGGTCAGGGCGCCGCCCAGGCAATCGAGGATGCAGTCGCGCTAGCGGAAAGCCTCAACCAGGCCGCGGACGTCGAGACCGCGCTCATGGAATACGAGAAGACGAGGCGACGGCGCACCGAGCTCGTAGGCAAGCTGTCGCGCCGCGCCGACAAGGCTGGCCAGCTCGCGAGCCCGCTCGGCTGCCGGGTCCGCGACGCGATCGTCGCCCACCTTCCCGAACGTGCTCAGAGGCGCCAGCTCGAGTCGATCGTTCGCCCTGTTCAAGGCGGTTGAGGACGGGTCGGTTCCGGCATCCGCGCCGAACTCCTCGAGCCGTTCCGCGATCGCAGTGGGGACGGCCAAAACCTCGGCCGCGTAGCCAACATGGACAACAAGATGGAGCCCTCACTCAAACTCGTCCGGTGACCCTGGCAACCGAGGCCTAGCCGGCTGACGTCACGCACGCGTTGAGCGCCGGCGGCCTGATTGACCCCTTGCTCAGGGCCTCTCTCGCCGGCGAACAAGGACGGCGATCAGGAAGCCGGCGAGGAAAAGCTGGACCGGCGCAGAGACACCGCCGCTCCGGTGCCAACCGCGCAGCCGGTGGCTGGGGAAGAGCTTGCGACCGCCCGGCCGCGGAAAGGGCAAGACGTGTTCGAGGTCGGGAAGCGAAGCCGCCAGCGCTCCGGTCACGGCCGGGTCGAGCGGCCCGCGCGCGGCGCCGAGGAGCAGAACGCCGGCGATTCCGGAACTGATCTCGAAGGCCCGGTCGGGGATGTCCTGGTGGGGCAGCCAATCGCCGGCGAGGTGCAGCGCCAGCCCCAGCGGCAGCGATCGAAGCCTCGAACCGACGAGCGCACCCCCGGCCGCGCCGGTCGCCACGTGCAGGGAGACGATCAGGCCGTGACCCTAGCCTGCGGCCGCCGTTCTCGGAGCGTTCGCCGGGGAGCGCTCACGGACAGAGAGAGTTGGTCAGGGCCCCCGCGCAGGGATTCGGCATCGAAAGCTGCGGCGGCGGGGCCAGCTGACCGCGAGCGCGGCGGGCGAGGAATTGACGGTGGAGCCTGTTCACGAGGGCGACGATTTGCCGGCTGAGGGCCGCGCCAGGGTTCGGCGTCGTCTGCAGGGTGCAGGTGAACGGGCCCAGCTCGGCGGGCAGCGAGCGTGCGTAGCGGTTCTGCCAGAAGCAGTCATCGACAGAGCGCTTGGAGCCGAACAGTCCGCCCTCGAGCGCGATCCCGACCCTCGAGCCGCGAATCGTGTTTCGCTCGATCCGGTTGCCGGCCAGCTGGAAGTGAACCGCCGCTCGGTGCGGCAGCAGCCACCAAGGGAACTCGAGCGCGAGCACGCCGACGTTGCGGTTTTCCGCGAGGACGTTTTCGGTGACGAGGTCGCCGTAGGTGCCGAGCAGGACGATCCCGATCCCCCAGCCGGGCCGTTCGCTGGCGGTGTTTGAGGGGACGCTCAGATTGTTGTTCGCAACGATCCGGTTGCGGCGGACGAGCGTGCAGCGGCTGAGTGCGGTCGAGCTGATCGTCGGCGTGACGCTGCGGTTCGTGCTCGCGTCGCAGGTGCCGAGCTGCGGCGGCGGTGGGTCGCTCTCCGAGGAGTTCAGGCTCAGCCCGACCGCGTTGTCGCGGAAGAGCGAGTCCTCGACAAGCAGGTGTCCGCCCGAGTTGGTGCCGGCGTAGCCGACCGGGTTGCGCTCGGCGAGCGCGTGCGAGACGGTGGCCCGGCAGTCGCGGCAGGCACCGATGTAGAAGCCGGAGTCGTCGAAGCCGGAGGCGTAGACGTGATCCCACTCGCCGCCCTCGGCTCGCTCGGCGTAGAGGCCGTAGCCGCCGAGCAGACCGGTGTCGTAGGCGGTCAGGTAGTTGCCGTGCCAGCCGTGCAGGTCATGCCACCAGACCTGGTTGCCTTGCTCGCCGTTCGCCGTCGCCCGATCGAAGTTGCGCACGGTCAGGTTCTCGACCCAGACATCGTTCGCGCGCACCTCGATCCCGTTCGCGCCCCTGCTGTGTTGGCCGTCGACGATCACTCGGTTCCGATCCATTCCCCGCAGGTGCAGATCTGGGGTTCGGATCACAACGGAGCCGGGATAGACGCCGGGGGCGATTAGGATCCAGTCGCACGGTCTCGCCTCTCTCACCGCGGCCCCGATCGTCGTCTTGTGTGGGTAGCCCACCCTCGCCTTCGTGACGACAAGAGCCGCGCAGCCGGACGCGCGCCGCCCGGTCGTCGCCAGCGCCGGCCCGAGCAGCGCCACCGTCAAGGCCGCAACGACGCCGCCAACGGCGAGCAAGTTGGCGGCTCTAGGTCTCACTCGGGTCACGAATCGATCGGGCTCACGCATGCCGTCCGCACGAGGCCAGAGGGGCTAACGACACAACGCCTGGCTCGGCGGCCTGTTGGGTCGCGTTACCACGACGCTTCTTTTTCGGTTCTTGCCGCAGGGCATGCGTGGCAGTTGTCGGTTGGGCCAGTGATGCTATGCCGTGTTTGAGTTGGGACCGCGCGGTCTTCCTAGGTTCGTTACACACACGCGCGCGGATAGCAGATCTGCGTGGATCGCGTCACTGCAATGAGACCGGAGCCGAGCGAGATCGGACCTGAATAACTCGCGAGCAGTGTTACCAGCGGTGTGACCAATGAGCCGCGATAGAGCCCAAGATCGAACCCGATTTCGGGTTCCACACGAACGCACAGACCGGCTTCGCTCTATCAGTCCCAAACCATCGCAAGGACCGAGCCTCGTTCTCATAATCCGTTGGTCCCTGATTCGAATCCAGGCGGGCCCATCGAGAAAAGCCCCGCAAAGGCTTTTGGGCGCTATCCGACCCGCCCATGACTTACAGACGCATGACCCATGCGTGGGGCGGCCGAGTCTGCGGCAGGCCAGCCTTCCGATTTCTCCGCGCCGAAGTTCTTGTTGCTAGTCACCCCGTGAGAGCAGGGCCTTCAGGACTTGCGACGGGCCACCCATCTGAGGGAGGCGCCCGCTAGACCACGACTCCGATACTTAACCGGTCCACAGCCAGGCAGGTCCGGACCCAATGCAAGTCGTCGCCGCAGACTCGAGCCCCTCCGTTAGAAGCGGCGTTGCCTTAGTGGGTCGGAGCGTCCCTTGGAGATCGCTCGCAATTGCTGTACCGCTCGCTGCCGGCATGTCGCTGTTCGCAGTCGCCAACTTCTTCTACTGGCGTCGGACAGGCGAGCCGACGGGGCTCGGCGCAACCCTGCTTGAGCTCACCTGTGCCTCCTTCCTCGTCGTCCGCCGACCCGCACGGTCGACGAGCCGCTCGCCGCTCGCCTGGGCGGCGACCGTGCTCGGGACCTTCGGGTGTCTGGCGGCCAGGCCAGGCGGGCAGCCGCTCGGAGGCCTCGACCCACTTTACGCCGGGCTCCAGCTCACCGGCCTGGCGGTGGCGCTTGCGAGCATCTTGACGCTCAGGCGCTCCTTCGGCCTTGTCGCTGCAAACCGTGGTGTATGTAGCAGTGGCCCGTATCGGCTGGTGCGGCACCCGCTCTACCTGGGCTACTTCCTGACGCAGCTGGGGTACGGTTTGGAGAGCCCGACCGACCGGAACTGGGCGATCCTCGCTGCGGTCGGCGCTCTTCAACTGCTGCGGATTCGGGCGGAAGAGCGCTGTCTGAACGGCGACCCGGCCTACGCGGCCTATTGCGAGCGAGTGCGCTGGCGCTTGCTGCCGCAGGTTGTCTAATGACGACCGGGCTGGGCGCAGAACTAGGTTGCTCTCGTTGCCGCTGCTACCGAGGAGCGTTACTGTCGTTCAACGTGGAGCCGGGAGCATTGCACGGAGAACTCCCGCGCTTGTCGATCGCCGACTGGGTGTTCGCGGCCTGGACCGCCGGCATGGCTGCCGCCGTGATCCTCGTCGAGGCTGCGATCGCGCTCTGGTGGGAAAGAGCTGGGTTTGGGCCCGGCGAGTTCGGTGCGGGCGTTTTCGTCCTTATGTTCGGCGTAGGGCTGTACCTCGCGGGTCTTGTCGTCTTCTGGATCCTGGGCGTGCTCGGAACCTGGCTCTTCGGGACCGCACAGGGACTCGCCCACTGGGTGCGCAGCTCTCGGCCGTAGCCGGCCAGCGACGTCAACCTCACTGAAAAGCGGGCGGTTAACGTCCTCGTGATGGGCTCGCCAAGTCTGGCGCAATCGCTCCCTGACCCCCCTCAGCGGGGCGGTTTCCGTCGCAGGGACCCCGACAGCTCACACACAGAACCACTCGGACGAGGATCTTGCCGGTACTCGATGAACGCTTCTCGCGATGGTGCGAAGCTGACGGAGTCACCTCTGCCGGAGACCACGTCGTCTGGCGCGGGAGCATGAGAATCGTTGAGCGCTTGATTCATGTCCTTGCCTGGTCGCGTCGACCCGCGTGCGGCTTGGCCGGAGTGCTGGCGCTCACGGCCTTGCTCGTGACCCCGTCGGTCGGAGCGCCGGGGGCGGGCTCCAGCCAGGGAGTCCCGGGTGCGCTTCCGCGCGGGTTCGTCTACCGATACAACGACGACTACCACGGTTGGCCGATCGCGCCGGTTCACGAGCAGCACCCGGTGCGCTCCTCGTTTCTCGACCCTCGCGGACTCGACGAGAACGGGCTCGCCGGCTACCACTTCGGAATCGACATCAGCGTCGACGACAGCCACCCGGATCCGGGTGCACCCAGCAGCTTCTTCAGTCATCGGGTCTACGCGGTGGAGAACGGCATGACAGACGTCAGAAAACGGGTCGACTCGGCTCCGTGCCCCGACCGGCTTCTGGCGGTCGGCCACTTCGCCTACTTGCACGTCTCGCCGACGGTGCCTGACGGCATCTGGGTCCACGCGGGCGACCCGATCGGTTGGACCTGCCGGGGTGAGTGGCATGTGCATCTCTCCGAGTGGCAGATGCTCGACGGCCGCCACGTCTGGGTGAATCCGCTGCATGCCGGTGGGAAGCTGCTGCCCTACGTCGACACGGCGCCACCGGTGATCCGCGCTCTCCGCTTCTTCACGCCACCGCTAAGGCCGTGGCACCCGCGGATCGACCTGGCGTTGCCAGACAGCGCCCAACGCCTCTCGGCGACGTATCTCTACGGTCGCGTCGAGCTCCGTGCCGAGATCGAGGACCTCCAGTCGTTCGGCGGGTGGCTTGAATCGCATCCGCGCTGGGAAACGGGGCTGCATCCGTATCGCGTCGCCGTCTCGATCAGGTCGCTCGCGACGCGTGCGCTCGTCCTCGACCGAATCGCCTTCCAAAGCGACCAGATTCCGCGGACGCCCTACCTCGTCCACTACGCGCCGGGCACGGTCGAGAACGTGCCGATGTCCGAATGTGTGTTCCAAACGACGATGGTCTGTACAGGAGAGCTCTGGTTTCGCCCTCTCTCACGGTTCAAGCAGGAGTTCTGGGACACCCGACAAGTCCCGGACGGCAGCTACGAAGTCGTCGTCCGAGCCTGGGACGTGAAGGGCAACATGGCAGAGAGGGGCGTCCGGGTGTTCGTATTCAACCCGTGAGCTTCGAGCGAAGGCGTCAGTTCGCGCCGCCGTGCTGGCTCGTGGTCAAGATGGGGGAGCCAGTGAAGCATCCGTGGTAGGTACCAGTTTCGGTCGCCGAGCAGTTTCATCGTGGCGGGGAGAAGTACGCCGCGGATCAGCGTCGCGTCGATGAGGACGGCGGCGGCGAGTCCCACGCCGGCTTGCTTGAGTTCGAGCGAGGAAAGTGTTCCGAAGAGCGCAAAGACGGCGAACATCACTGTGGCGGCGGCGGTGACAACGCCAGCAGTCAGCCCAATCGACCGTTTGACTGCGGCCTCGGTGGGTTCGCCGCAGCTAACGGCTTCGCGGACGCGGCTGAGGATGAACACGTGGTAGTCCATCGAGAGACCGAAGAGAACGACGAACAGGAAGAGCGGCAGCCACGAGACGATCGTGCCGTTCGAGCGAAAGCCGAGGATCGGCTGTGCCCAGTGATGTTGGAAGACGAGCGCGAGGATGCCGTAGGCGGCGCCGACCGAGAGCAGGTTGAGCGCGATCGCTTTCAGCGGCACGACGAGCGAACGGAACGCGACGAGCAGAAGGGCGAACGCAAGTAGAAGAACGAACGCGAGCACGTACGGCAGGGTGTGCTGGATCTGGCGGGTGAAGTCGACGTCCTCGGCCGTCGGGCCGGTGACGGCGGTCTCGACCCCGGGGACGCCGCCGAAGGTCCTCGGGATCAGCTTGGTCCGCAGCCAATTGACGGCGCGTCGGCTCGACGGGTTGGCACCGTTGCCGGTGAGCGGAAGGAAGAGTGCTGCGGCGCTGCCGTGGCCGTCCGGGACCGTACGAATGGGCTCGACCGGCTCGTTCGCGATGCCCACGTCGACCGAGAGCCGACTGAGGCGCCGCAGGTGCCCGGCGAGCTGCTGCCGTGTCTCCCGCGCTTCGACCGCGACGATCGCGGTCTCGCCCGCGCTCGGGAAGGTGCGGCGCACGTCGGCGAGGGCCTTCAGTGCAGGGGCGCTCTGCGCCGTTAGAGCGAGGTCGCTCGGCTTCGAGAGGCGTAGCGAGAGCGCCGGATAGGCAAGCGCGAGGAGAGCCGCGGTCGCGAGCGCAACTGCGATGAGCGGCCGCTCCGTGACCCGGTCGACGACCGACGACCAGAACCTGCTGCCGCGGTCGCTGTCCGCGCGGTGCACGAGCGGGATGCGCCCGGAGTCGATGCGCGGGCCGAGCAGCCGCAGGGTGGCGGGCAGAGCGGTGACTGCGCCGAGAACGGCGCAGACGATGACAGCGATCGCCGCCGTTGCGATCCCGCTCAGCGTCTTGACGCCGGCGATGTACATGCCGGCCATCGCAATCGCCACAGTCGCGCCGGAGACGACCACGGTGCGGCCGGAGGTGTGCAGCGTCGTCTCGAGCGCATCATCGAGCGCCGCGCTGCGCCGTCGTTCGGCGCGCGAGCGAACGACGAAGAAGAGGGCGTAGTCGACGCCGACGGCCATCCCTATCAACAGCACGACCGTCTTGGCACTGCCTTCGACCGGGAAGAGTTGGCTGAGCGGGCCGAGCAGGCCGAGACCGGCGGCAACAGCGCTCAAGGCGAGTAGAACCGGGACGAACGCGGCGGCGAGCGACCCGAACGCGAGTAGGAGCACGAGCAATGTCACTGGGATCGAGAGCAGTTCGGCCCGGTGCAGGTCGCGGTCGACCATGCGGTTGCGGGCGTGGTCGGTCGAGACGTCGCCTGTCTCCTCGATCGTGACCCGTGGGTGCTCGCGTCCCGCGGCGGCGGCTGCCGCCCGGATCCGATCGACGTCGATGTTGCGGGTCAGCTCGGCCAGGACGACGGCCGAGCGTCGGTCCTTGCTGTGTTTGACCTCGGGTGTGAGCCCGAGCGCCCGGAAGCGGTTCGCGACGTCGACGATCGCGCTGCGAGGGACAGGCGCCGCACGAGTGTCCAGGTAGGCGAGCTCGCGCGGCGGCTCCCACAGTTGGTGCTTGTTCATGATCGCGTAGCCGCGTGCGGACTCGCCGACGGCGCCGTTGTCGAGCGTCTTCGTGCCGCTGATCGCGCCGAGCGCCAGGCACACGATTACGAAGGCGAGCCACGCGACGAGCGCGAGTCGCGGGTGGCCGATGCTCCAGCGTCCGACTCTCATCTGCGACCTCCTTTGGGGTCTTTCGAGGCTCGCACCCCCGGCGTCGCCTGCCCAGCCGGGCAGCCGGAGACTTTCGAGGTAGGGCTGCCCGGTACTAGGTCGCGTTGAGGAACGTCACGACTGCGAGAACGCGCCGATGGTCGTCCTCCGTTTGCGGCAGCCGCAGCGTTGCGAAGATGTTCTTCACGTGCTTCTCGACGGTGTGCTCGGTGATGTAGAGCCGCTCCGCGATTGCCTTGTTCGACCGTCCTTCGGCCATCAGGGTAAGCACCTCGAGCTCACGGTTCGTGAGGTCTTCGAGCGGCGTGTCGCCCTTGCGGCGCTGGCCGACGAGTTGGGACACCACCGCGGGATCGAGGACGGAGCCGCCCTCGCCGATCCGCTTGACGCTCGTCGACAGCTCGTTTAGGTCGGAAACACGGTCCTTGAGCAGGTAGCCGACACGCTCGGTTCCCTGTGCCAGCAACTCGACCGCGTACCGCGCTTGCACGTACTGCGACAGCACGAGGATGCCCACCTGCGGCCAGCGCGCGCGGATCAGCTTGGCAGCTTGCAGCCCCTCGTCGGTGTGGGTCGGCGGCATCCGGATGTCGACGACCGCAAGGTCAGGCTCGTAGGAGCGGACCTTCAACATGAGGTCCGCAGCGCTGCCGCTCAGGCCGAGGACCTCGAAGCCCGCGTCCTCGAGGATCCGCGCGACGCCCTCGCGCAGCAGCACCGAATCGTCGGCGATGACCACGCGCACGCGCCGAGTCTACGGCTAGAGGTGCAGGGGCAGCCGCGCGAGGATCCGCGTCCCCGCTCCAACGGGGCTGACCACCTCCAGCGATCCGCCGAAGGCCTGGACGCGATCCTCGAGCCCGCGCAGCCCGGACCCCGTCGAGGGGCTGGCGCCGCCGATCCCGTCGTCGGCAACCTCGACCAGGAGCACTGCGTCATCGACGCTCACCGTCACCCGCGCCGTGGCCGCGCGCGCGTACTTGGCGGCGTTGGCGAGTGACTCCGCCACAACGTAAGAGGCGGCTGCCTCGATCGGCTCCGGCGGCCGCTGCTCCAGGCGCACCTCGAGCTCGACCTCGAACGGGGCGCGCTCGGCGAGGCCGCGAAGCGCGTACGGCAGGCCGCGCTCGGTGAGGATCGCGGGGTGGATCCCGTGGG
>JBQCGP010000042.1:0-3469 GCA_051955535.1 Gaiellaceae bacterium
GCGGTCGGCGCGTTCGCCGATCCCTCCTTCCCGCATCCGACCGTCTCGGCCTACGGGGCGACGCGACGGTATTCGTGGCTCTCTCTTCCGGCCGGGATCGAGAAAGAGTACGACTAGGACACGGCGGCTCCATTGGTTCGGTCGAGCCCGGCGAGTCTCGGCGTGTCGTCGGCGGTCGGGTCATGGGACATTCCCGAACCCTGGCCCAAGCGGGGACTAAGTCCGTCACGATGAGGCGGTGAGGCTCGAACCTCCCGCACCGATGAGCGACGGTATGATCGTGCTGCGTCGTTCAGAGGAACGCGACGTGCACTTGATCGCTGACGCTTCCGACGATCCCGAGACGAGGAAGTGGCTGGACGACGAGCCCCTTACAGCCGAGCGGCAGCGCGACCTCGTCTCTCGCGCGTGGGAGCGATGGCGGTCAGGCCGAGCGGCACCGTTCGTCATCGCCGAGGCGACGACCGACGTCGCCTTAGGACTCGTCAACGTCCAGTTCGACGACCAGGAGGTCGCCGGTGTCGCGGTTTCGGTGTTCCCGAGGCGCGCGGGCGACGAGTGGGTCCGCGAGCCCGTCGGCTTGGCGGAAAGTGGGCGATGCTCGAGCTCGGACTCCAGCGGGTCTATGCGGAGGCGGCAGCCGAGAACGTTGCGTCGATCCGCGCGATCGAGAAGGCGGGTTTCCAGCGAGAGGGTCTCCTGCGTGCTCACTGCAAGACGCATGGGCGGCGACACGACTGCGTCATGTTCTCGATCGTTCCAAGCGATTTCGCTGACGGCTAGCCACGCCCACCCCCTCTCGGGTGACTTTCCCGATGCCACTGGCAAGGACTGCAGCGCGAGATAGTGCGACTAGAGAACAACGATGGCTCAGTAGACATCGCCTGCCCGCGATGCGAACAGGCGCCCCGAAGAGTGTTCGCCGGTCAGGCAGCGATGGTGATGATCCCACGGACGATGAGCAGGACGCCGATGACCGTCAGCGTAAGCACGAGAGCCTTCCCGCCGTGTTCGGCCATCCAGGCCTTGAACCGCTCGATCGCGGCGGGCGTCCACTCGGGCGCGAGCGCGAAGCTGAGCAACGGCACCTCGAGCAGCACCAGCATCACCGCGTTCACGGCGAGCACGGTGAAGACGACCTCTGCTCCGCTGAGGTTGAGCTTGCTGATCTCCGTGAGGGACGCCAGGTACGAGGCCCCCGGGAAGCTCAGTAGCAGCCCGACCAGGTAGGTCGTTCTAGGGGAGCCGCCACTAAGCGCCTGCTGCCAGCGGGGTGTCTTCTTCGGCTTGGCGCCGTGCTTCTCACGTCGACGTTCGCGCGCACGCTCAACACGCCCGCTCTGAATGACGTAGGCAGCGATGAGTGCGATCAACCCGAACGCGAAGTCGATCCCAGGCGCGACCGTGTGCTTGGTCTCACTCACCGCGCTCGAGCCCGAGAGCCACTCCACAATCGCGATTCCGACGAGGACGCCGGTCGTGAGAGCTCCGGCCAGGTAGCCGAGCATCAGGCGCTTGGGGTTCGGAAGGAGCAACATCACCGTCGTCGCCGTCAGCAGCGTCGGGTTAAGCGCGGCCGTAAGGGCGAACAGGAAAACCCTGCTCATGGAGCGTCTCCCGCTACGCCCCAGCGAGCCGGGGCAGACCGGGCTGGGGCGGACTCGCGGTCTGGACCGCAGTCACCCGCGCTCGTTCTCAGCATCGCCGAGAAGTCTCACCGCCGAGGCCGCAGCCACCGTCATCCACTGAGGGTGATGTCTAAGCGTCCTGGCCTACCCGCAGGCACTTAAGCGGTTTCTGCGGGCGCTGGGCTGTTGGGTCTAGCGCTTCCCGCGCATCCAGTTCGAGAGCCGGGTCCCGAGCGAGGGGGCAGACGGTCGCCAGATCGTCTCGGGCCTAGGAGCCTCGAACTGCTCCAGCTCGTGCGCTTCGGTGCCGGCGAATCGGACTGTGACCTTGCCGGGGAAGATGAGACCGACTCGCTCCCCGGGCACGTAGCGAGGCGATGCGGATCCGCTGAGCCTGACCGCGAGTCCATCGAAGATGTCGTCCTGCTTGTCGCCGGCGACACTCACAACCGATCCGACGAGCTCACCGTCAGAGCCAACAACACTCCAGCCCGGCTCGATCTGGAGCCAGGAAACCGGATCGGTCGTTGCCGAGTCCTCGCCCCCGGGCGGTGACGAAAAAACTCCCATGCGCTCCAAGGCTAGCCCCGCGAGGCATGCTCGTGGTCGCGGTCATTCCCGAACACCGGCCCAGGTAGCGGTCATCGTCCTCGGTCGAGACGGCGGGTTAGACTCCTCAGGTTCGGACGTCCCAGAGGGCCCGCGGGGTAGTTATCAGCACACGCTTTACCGAGTTGGTCGGTTGCGAGCTGCCGTTGCAGCTTGCTGCGATGGGCAGAGTGAGTACGCCTGAGCTTGCGGCGGCTGTGGCTGCCGCCGGCGGGCTGGGGATGATCCGCGATCGTGGCTTCGCACCGCCAACGGGGGTCTGTGGCACGAACTTCCTGATTCCGTTCGAGCCCGAGATCGATCAGGTCGCCGAGGCGGCAAGCACGAGCGGCATTGTCGAGTTCTTCTATGGAAACCCGCGGGCTGACCTTGTCAAGGTCGTCCACGCGCAGGGGGCGCTAGCGGGCTGGCAGGTGGGGTCGGCGTCCGAGGCGAGGGCAGCCGAGGAGAGCGGCTGCGACTACGTGGTGGCGCAAGGGGTCGAGGCGGGCGGGCATGTGCGCGGAACGGAGCCGCTCGAGCAGGTGCTTGCTTCTGTCCGCGAGGCCGTCGCGGTTCCCGTGGTCGCAGCCGGCGGCGTTGCGACCGCCGAGCGTTTCGCGCGCGTGATGCAGCTTGGCGCCGACGGTGTCAGGGTCGGGACGAGGTTCGTCGTTTGCTCCGAGTCGGGCGCGCACCCCCGTTACGTCGAGGCGATCCTCGAGGCGAACGGTGGCGACGCAACGGTGCTCACCGAATGGTTCGGGGAAGGCTGGGAGAACGCGCCGCACCGTGTCCTCAGCTCAGCGCTGGACGCGGCTCGGCAGAGCGGTTGGCGGAAGTTCGAGACGCCTCACCGCGACGTCGACCGCGACCCCGTGGACATGGCGATGTACGCCGGGACGGGCGTAGGCGACGTTGCGAGTGTCGGCGCCGCCCGAGACGCCGTTGCCGACCTCGTCCGTCTCCTCTGAGCGCCGCGCCCGCTCAGAGCTGAGTGCGCGGCCGCCAGGGCTCGTGCTCGTGCGCGAGCCAGACGAGCTCGGGCTCGAGCGCGCGCACCCGCAGCTGGCCTTCGGTGTGCGGCTCGTCCAGCTCGCCGAACCAAACCGCCACGTCGCCGCCGACGACGACCGGACGCCCGCCCGTCTCGACGACGACCACTTGGTGTCCGTCCGTGTGCCCGGGCGCCGGCAGCAGGCGGATTCCCGGTAGCAGCTCCACCTCGCCCTCGTGCTCGACATATGTCGCAC
>JBQCGP010000043.1:0-5345 GCA_051955535.1 Gaiellaceae bacterium
TGCGATAGCGGCGCCCTCACTCGGGCTGGGCGACCACGAGGGCGAATCCGCCGAGACGGGCGTCGCCGTCGGCTGCTGCACGATGCCGGTCGAGATCTCGGACGACGGTGCGGGCGTCTCGCCCACGATGCCCGTCGAGATCTCCGAGGCGGGTGCCGGAGCTGTCCCGGTGATCCCGGTGCTGATCTCGGATGGACCCGTCCGTCCGGTCGCCGCGGTTGCGGCGGTCGTTGCGCCGAGGCCGGTGCTGATCTCGGACGGAACCACAAGGCGGCCCTGGGCCGTGATCTGCTGACCGAGGCCGGTGCTGATCTCCGATGCCGGCGCCTGGGCCGTCGCCGCCGGAACGGCGGTACCGCCGGCCAGGGAACCGTCGCCGCTGTTCGGTGACGCCAACGCCGAACCGGCGCCGGCTGCGGCGATTCCGGCCGCCACGACGGTCAGCACGGCGAGCCTCTCGCGCATGCCGTGCGCCTCGACGTCGTCGTCCAGCAGCCGCTGGAGCTCGGCTTCGTCGAAGGTGAGCGTGATATCGCTCCCGTCGTTCTCGAGCATCCGCTCGAGATCCTGGCGCTCCCAGGCGAGCGCGAGCCGCCGTGTCTCGCGGCCCTCGCCTCCGGTGGAGCGCTCGATGTCGAGCAACAGGTCGACCGGCTCGTCCAGATGGAGCGCCTCTTCGACCTGTGCGCGCGGCACCGTTGTGACGAGGCCACGTGCCTCGGACTCGCTGGGATCGGCGAGTCTGATCGTTCCACGCCTCTCGTCCATTGTTCCTCCTTCCGATCCTGCGCCGAGAGAGATAGCGCTACTGGCTAGACGCCGTTTCGCCCATCGATCTTCCCACCGGCTTGCGCGTTCTGCAACGATCGGGCCGTGGCCCGCTTTCGTTACGTCCTCTGCGACGTCTTCACCGACAGGCCGCTGGCCGGCAACCAGCTGGCGGTTTTCACCGACGCACGCGGCCTGGACGTCGAGACGATGCAATCACTCGCGCGTGAGCTGAAGCTCTCCGAATCGACCTTCGTGTTCCCGCCCGAGCAGGGCGGACACGCCAAGGTGAGGATCTTCACGCCTTCCACCGAGCTCCCTTTCGCAGGGCATCCGACGCTGGGCACGGCGTTCGTGCTGGCGGCGCCGCTGCAGCTGCTCGAGATCCGGCTCGAGACCGGGATGGGGATCGTGCCCGTGCGTCTCGAGCGTGAAGGAGACCGGATCGTGTTCGGCTGGATGGCGCAGCCGCTGCCCACGGTCAAGCCGTTCGACGCCGAGGCCGAGCTGCTGGCCGCACTGGGCGTGGAGCACTCGGAGCTCCCGGTCGATTGGTACGACAACGGCGCGCAGCACGTCTACGTCGCGCTGCGGTCGGAGGACGAGGTGGCGCGGCTTCGCCCCGATCTGAACCGGCTTGGGGAGATCGAAGGCGTCGTCGGGGTCAACTGCTTCGCCGGCTCGGATGGACGCTGGAAGACCCGGATGTTCGCTCCTAGAAGCGGCGTGCCCGAGGACCCGGCGACCGGCTCCGCGGCCGGCCCGCTCGCGCTCCACCTCGCGCGGCACGGACGAATCGCGTTCGGCGAGGAGATCGAGATCACCCAGGGCGTCGAGATCGACCGCCCCTCGACGCTCTACGCGCGGGCCGACGGGAGCGCCGACAACGTCGAACGCGTCGAGGTCGGCGGTTCCGCCGTGACCGTCGCGCGCGGCGAGTTCCAGGTCGCGACTGCTTGAGCAGGGACTGTCCCCGAACGGGGACTGTCCCATTAACCGTCTCAGTGTGACGCGCGCTTGCTGGGACAGTCCCCTGCGGGGACAGTCCCTGCCCTAGTCCAGCCAGGCGACGCGCTTGATCTCGGGCAGCTCGGGCTCGAGCGCGCGCCAGAAGCGCCCGCCATCGCGGGAGACGTAGACGCGGTGCGCGGCGGCATAAAGCATCCGGTCGGGGTCGCCTGAGGCGATCGCGATCGCGCGGCCGGGCGGGAGGCCGCCGCCGGCCTCGCGCCAGCTCGAGCCGGCGTCGTGGGAGACCGCGAGGGGCGGGCGGCGGTCGAGCAGGGCGACGACGGTCGAGCCCTCGGCTGCCGCGGCGACGAGCAGCGGGAGCCCGACACGTGGCTGATCCTCCGACGAGAGCTCTGCGCCGACGACGAAGTCGAGCACCTGCTCGGTCTCGGTATCGATCGAGTAAACGCCCTCGTCGGTCTCGACCGCGGCGTTCACTGCGACCCCCGGAGCAGCTCGTGGACGAGCCGAGTCGCCCGCTCGGCGGCCTCGCGCGGCTCGCGGTCGCGGCTTCGTTCCACGACGTAGGCGGCCGCGAAGGCGTCGCCGGCGCCGGTCGGGTCGGCGTCGACGGGCTCGGCCGGCACGTGGACGAGGTTCCCTGCCGCGACGACGATCGCCCCGCGAGATCCCAGCGTGACCACGACCTCGGGCACGCCCAGCTGGGTGAGCGGCCACTCCTCGAGCGAGCCGGCAAGCGCCAGCGCCTCCTCCTCGGACAGCTTCAGCACGGAGACGTGGCGCAGGAACGACGTGTCGGGCCCGGGCTCGAGCTCCAGCGGGCCGAGGCGGGCCGGCCGAACGAGCCCTTGCCCGTCGAAGGAGAGCCGGGCGCTCTCCGCGAGCTTCGCCAGCGCCTCCTCCGGGAACTCGCCGCGGAAGAGCGCGCCGACGTGGACCCAGTCGGCGCGGAGGCCCGCGACGTCACCGGGCGTCCACGTCGAGCCGAGCTCCCGAACCTCCATGGCCCGCGTCTCGCCGTCGTAGGAGAACGCATAGGTCGCCGTCGTCGCGCCCAGGCGCCATTCGACCGGGACTCCGAGCTCTTCGAAGGGCTGCACGAGTCGTGTCCGGTCGGCGGCCGCGGACTTCGCCCGGACGAGCGAGGGGACGCCGAGCGCGGCGAGCGAGCGCGCGGCGTAGCGCGGGGGCCCGCCCGGCCGGGGCGGCCCGCCCTCAACGTGGTCGAGCGAGAGGTTCCCGACTACCGCGACTCGCACCGAACCGATTCTCTCGCGGCAGCAGCAGTCCCGCCGCCGTCGCCAGCACGAACGCCGCGGCGAAACTCGGTAGCGACGCGGTCCACGTGGCATGGCCGGGGTGGACATGCGCCAGGAGGTCGGTCCACCAGGAAGGCCCGTTCGGCGAGAGCCACTGGTAGAGGGCGAAGCCCACGACCCATGCGACCAGCTGCTCCCAGCGAACCGAGGGCCCGGCGAAGAAGTCGCTCTCGGCGTAGCGCGTGCCTGCCAGAAGCCAGTCGGCGAGCAGGACGCCGAAGAGGGGCACGAACACGGAACCGAGCAGGAGCAGGAAGCTCTGGTAGGAGCGCAGGTCGACCACGACCGCGCCGATCGTCGCGACGGTGCCGACGACGATGATCAGCAGCCGCTGCGAGACGCGCGGGAGCAGGTTCTGCAGCGACACCGCTGTCGAGTAGATGTCCGCGAACGCCTCGTCGGACTCGTCGACTGTCAAGGCGAGCAGCGCGAGGATGCCGGCGCCGCCGGCCGCGACCGCAGCGGGGATCTGCTCGGGGGCGCTGATGTCTTTGGCGAGCACGAGCAGGCAGCCGATGCCGAAGCACCAGAGCGTCGGCACGAAGTAGCCGATCCCCGTCCCCCAGAATGCGCTTCGTCGGTCGCGCGTGAAGCGCGTGTAGTCGGCCGCGAGCGGCGTCCACGAGACGATGCTGCCGATGACGAGGTCGACGCCCTGCCCGAACGTCATCCCGCCTTCGCCCTTCGCCGTCCAGAACGCGTGTAGGTGGGATTTGTCCAGCACCCACCAGGTCAGGTAGAGGATCGAGGCGAGGACGGCCCAGGCCGCGAACTTCTTGACGTAGCGGCGGATGAACCCGATCGGTCCGAGTAGGCCCAGCGCGATCGAAACGGCGCCGAAGGCGATCGCCCACGCCCAGCGCGCCGAGAAGCCGAAGACGCTGTCCGACAGCTTCGCCGCTGCGATCGAGATGATGATCAGCTCGAACGTCGACCAGCCGAGGTTCTGTGCGACGTTGAGAATCGTGGGCGCGTACGACCCGCGGCGGCCGAGCGGCGCCCGCAGAAGCACCATGCCGGGAACGCGTCCGTCGCTCCCGATCAGGCCCGCGAGCCCAAGCAGGAGGTTTCCGGCGACGGCTCCGGCGAGGATCGCCAGGAGGGCCGTCTTCAGAGAGAGAGCCGGCACGAGGAAGGCGCCGAGCACGATCACGAGCAGGCTGATCGAGAGGTTGCCCCAGAGCAGCATCGTGTCGAGCAGCCCCAGCACCCGCAGACGGTCTGGTACGGGCTCGATGCCCCAGTTCGGCGTCTGCTCGTCTATTGACTACGCTCCCTTCGCTGGCATGACCCAGACGGGTCTGGCTATCCGAGCCGGCGACAACTACGCTCCCTCCGCTGGTATGACCCAGAGCAGGTTCAACGCGTTTTCTCTCAGCCTCGCACGAGCGAGGCACCGCGGCCTCGCCACTCTAGCGGGCGTGTTGGTCCTGCTCGCGCTCCTGGCTGCCGGCTGCGGTAGCGGTGGCGGGGGCGAACTCTCGAAGTCCGATTATCAGAAGCACCTTCAGACCGACGGTGACCAGATAACGAAGGCCTTCAAGCCGCTCACGCAGCAGCCAACTTCGCTCGACCAGCTCGCGAGCGAGCTGGGGGCGGGGGTCTCGAAGCTGAACGGTGCCGCCGACGATCTCGACGGCGTCAACCCCCCGAAGAACGTCAAGGCGGACAACGCCAAGCTCACGAGCGGGCTCCGCGAGCTCGCGCGCGAGCTCGACTCGCTCAAGAAGGCTGCCCAGAAGAAGGATCCCCAGCTCGTCAACAAGACGCTCAACGATCTGCGCAATTCGCATGGGCTGATCGACGCCCGCCAGGCGACCGACGATCTCAAGAAGAAGGGCTACACCCTAGGGACCGTGCCCCAGTAGCTTCGTCGCGGTCGCTTTGAAGCTCGCGACGGCGCGGTCGCCGACGCGGAGGCCCAGCCGGTCGGCCGAGTCGGACGTGATCTCGGCGGTCAGGGGCCCGACGCGCACACGGACGCGGTTGCCGATCGGGACGAGGCTGGCGACCGGGCCCTCAACGTGATTCTGGGCGGAATCGTCCGGTGCCGTTCGCGAGAGCGTCACCTCCCACGGGTAAACAACGGCGACGGCGGCTCCCGCCGCGACGTCGGTAGAGCGGACACGCTCACCGCTCTCGAGGACGAGCTCGGTGAGCCCGTCGAATGGGCGCGCCTCGCCGCGTAGGACGTTCGCGCCCGTCAACGTGGCGACGAACGGATCGGCCGGAGCTGCGACGAGCTTCGCCGGCGAACCGATCTGCCGTAGTCGGCCCTCGACCAGC
>JBQCGP010000044.1:0-34892 GCA_051955535.1 Gaiellaceae bacterium
GGTAGACGGAGAGGGCGCCTCGCACTTTGTCGTTCTCGAGCAGCTGGGCGCTCGAGTTCGTCCAGTTATTGGTGTCGAGGGCCTGCCGTTTCACCCAGACGGTGAGTGCCGAAACGAGCGCGATAAAGGCCGCCAACACAATCAGCACCCATGGCAGCCAACCGCGCCAGGACGAGTCGCCCCCTTCCTTCGGGGCCGACTTCGGGGCGGAGGGCTGGTCAGCCACAGATCTTTCGTCTGATCCTTGAGGCATCGGCTCAGTCACGAGACACGAGAAAACCGCTCCGGCGCCCTCGTTCCATCGTCCGAACCGGGTGAAAGGCGCGTCACGCTTCGTCGGCGGGCAGGTACAAACGTTGTTCTGCCCAGAACCGGGCGTAACGGCCGCCCGAGTGAATCGGGTGGCCTTTTAGCGGCATCGCAAGCGACGCCTAGGAACTGTCGCCGCTCAGGTAAAGCAGCGTCGCCCGCACGCGGCGATTCACGTCCTCCGGTTCACCGAGGTCGAGCTTGAGGAAGATCGCGTTGATGTGCCGCTCCACCGCACGCTTCGTGATCGTCAGGTTCGAGGCGATCCAGCTGTTGCTACGCCCCTGCGCGATCAGACCGAGGATCTCGAACTCGCGCGGAGTCAGCGCATCGAGCCGCGAGGTTCTTCGCTCGTGGGCGGCGACGAGCTTTTCGACGACTTCCGGGTCGATGACCGACCGCCCTGCTGCCACGGCCTGGAGAGCGTGGCTCAGCTCGGCCCCGTCCATGAGCCGTTCCTTGAGCAGGTACGCGCGGCGGTCCGAGCCGCCCTCGAGGAGGGCCGACGCGTAACGCGGCTCGGCGTGCATGCTGAGGATCACGACGCCGACCTCCGGGTGGGAGGAGCGAAGCTCTTCCGCAAACCGGATTCCCTCATCGCTGTTGGTCGGCGGCATACGGATGTCCGTCACGACGACGTCGGGAACCGACCGCTCGACCGAAGCTCGCAGCTCATCGAGGTCGCCGGCCGTCTCGACGAGCTCGATCCCGTCGAGGCCGCCCAGCACGCTGGCAATGCCCTCGCGGACGAGAAAGCTGTCCTCGCCGACGACTACTCGGATTGCCATTCGGACGACTCGGCGATGTCGCCCGCGGCGCGCTCGGGGGCGCCTGGGACGGTGACGTGTACGGTGACGCCCGCTCCCGGCTCCGAGACCACCTCCAACTCTCCGCCCACCGCGCCGATCCGGTCGCGCATCGTCACGAGGCCGATCCCGTCGGAAGCCCCGTCCGTCTGGAATCCGACGCCGTCGTCCGCGACGCTGAGGTCGACCCGGTCGCCGTCGCGATCGAGGTCGATGGTCACTCGCGCTTCCGTACCTGCGTGCTTGGCGGCGTTCTGGATCGCCTCGAGCGCGCAGAAGTAGAGCGCCGCCTCGATCGTGGGCGAGCAGCGGCCGATCCAGTGGTCGTTCACTTCGACCGGGAGCGGCGCGTCCAACGCGAAAGCGCGCAGAGCCTCCGGAACGCCGCGCTCGACCAGGACCGTCGGATAGATCCCGTGCGCGAGCACGCGCAGTTCCTCGAGCGCCGCGCGGGCGTCCTCTTCGATCTCGTCGATCCTGGCGGCGACCGCCGCGTCGCCGAGCTCTTCGCGAAGCCGCGCGAGCTTGACCTGCAGCAGGAAGAGGCGTTGCTGGGCTCCATCGTGGAGATCGCGCTCGAGGCGGTGCCGCTCCTGGTCGCCGCTTGCAACGATCCGGGCGCGGGAAGCGCGCAGCTCGTCGACGAGCCGAGTGTTCTCGAGCAGCATCACCGCAGTCTCGGCGAGCCCGTCGACGACGTCGGCCGACTCCTGCAGCGAGGCGCTGTATGTGAGCACCGCGACCGGCCTGCCGTCCTGGGTAACCGTCGCCGTCGCGCGCCCCGGCGGAGCGCTGAGGACGTCGGTGACTCTCCCGTTGATGTCGACGAAACGGAAGCGAAGCCGGTCCCAGAGGGCGACCTCGAGGGTCGGGTCGCCGAGCGCGTCCCGCAGCCAGTCCTGCATCTGGGCGGGTGACAGGCGTTCGGCGCGGCCGCGAACCACCAGCCGGCCGAGAGCGGCCGCCGCGTATGTCCGCGCCTGCGCCTGTCCGGCGAGCATCGCGGCCGGGGTGAGGAAGCCGCCGGCGGCGGCAACGACCTGCGTGATCTCGAGCGCCCGCCCCGACGGGCTGGCGACCACGTTGGCGACGTAGGCCGCGGCCACGACGCCGAACGTGTACAGCACCGGCTCGACCGCCCGCCGGCGCAGGCGGCCGGGCGCGCGGGCCTTCATCAAGAGAACGATCGCGATTCCGACCAAGCCGAGCGCGGTCACTACCGCGACCGCGCCGTTCAGGACGTCCTCTGCGGCTTCGGGGATGCCGACGAGCTGAAAGGCGTTCGCCGGGCAGCGACTTCCGCATTCGTTGAGCGCGCCCCCGGACGGAAGCTGGGCCGAGAAAACGAGCACGAACGGCCAGAGGACGCCCGTGGCGACGGCGAGCGCGCCGATCGACCAGCGGTCCCGGGCTTCGACGAGGCGATCGCCGGGAAAGCAAAGGTAGACGTACGAGAAGCAGACGACGAATGCAGCGAGCACGACCCTGCCGATCGTGTGCGCAACGCCGTCTTCCGACGCCATCAGCGACGTCCCCGCGTAAACGAGCGCGACCCCGGCTACCAGTAGCCCCAGCCGGCTCTCGGGGCGCCGCCACCACATGTACGTGCCCGCGCCGACCCAAGTTGCGATCAGGACGCCGCGGAGGATGCCGATCCAGTCGGCATTGACGACGATCGGGCTACGGTCGACGAACCAGATGGTCGCGATCGACGCGACGGCGCCCGCGAACAGCAGGGCGGCGATGGCGTAAGCACGCAGCGCTCCGGCCGTCTGAGCCGATGCACGCGCTGCGGTCGTCGCCATCTCTAGCCCTTCACGAAGCAGCCGGCGAACATGTGCGCCGGCTGCCGCAGCTGCCGTGGGTTTTCACGCAACACTGCCTCTCCCTTCTGGGTGCACCACAAAGGATGCACGGTTTGGTCTCCGCGTCGGAAGCAGCATTCGTTAGGGGGCGTCTACGTCATTTGGCGTAGGCCCGTAATCGCTGTAACGTGACGCCGGCACCTCCGAAAGGAGCCCCCACGGCGACCCCGGCAGAGGTCTCGGTCCCGCAACCGACGGTACGGTGGACGGTCGGCTCCTCGCTGCGCTCGCAGCCGGCGCGATACGTCGCGAAGATCCTGCTGCTCGCGGCTGCCTACTACGGCTCGGCCAAGGCCGGCCAGGCTCTCCAGTACACGGCGTCGGTCTCCGCCGTCTGGCCGCCCGCCGGCGTCGGCATCGCGGCGCTCTACCTCTGGGGGCCGAGCCTGTGGCCGGGCGTCTTTCTCGCGGAGATCGCCGTCAACGCGCAGCTTCTCCACTTACTGCCGCTCGGGAGCCTGATCGGGCAGCAGGCGGGGAACATGGTCGAGGTCATCGTCGGTGCAGTCCTGCTCCGTCGTCTGATCGGGCCGCGCGCCACGTTCGACCATTCCGAGCAGGTCAGCGGCATGATCCTGGCGATCGGGATCGCGACGGCGATCAGCGCCACCGTGGGGACCGTCTCGATGCTCGCGGGCGGCGTGATCACGGGGCCCGCGGTCCTGAAGTTCTGGCGGACGTGGTGGCTCGGGGACACGGCGGGCGGGCTGGTGGTCGTGCCGCTGATCGTCGTGTGGGCGTCGCGCCCGGGCGAGGCGTGGCGGCGCCTCCGTACGTGGGAAGGAGCCCTGCTGATCGCGGCCGTGACCGCGCTCGCCTCGGTTGCGATGTCGATTAACGGCCCGCTGACCTACGTGGTCTTCCCGGCCCTGATCTGGGCAGCTTTCAGGTTCGGGCCGGCCGGCACGACTCTGTCGGTCGCGATCACTGCGCTCGTAACCATCGCCGCCACCGCGCACCAGGTCGGTCCCTTCTTCAGCCAGCCGATCGACCACAGGACGCTGGCGACGCAGGTCTACATCGTTGTGACCGCCGTGACCACGTTCTTCTTGTGCGCCCTTGTCGCCGAACGGGCCGCGTCCTCTCGGGCGCTGGCGGAGGCGCAGCGACGAGAGGGCGAGCGCGCGATCGAGGAGCGCCATCGGATCGCACGAGACCTACACGACTCGGTCTCGCAGGCGTTGTTCTCGACCGCGTTGCACACGCGCACGGCCGAGAGAGCGCTCGAGCACAACGGCGCAGGCTCATCCGAGCTCCGCCAGTCGCTGAGCGCGATCGGCGAGTTGACGAAGGCCGCGCAGTCGGAGATGCGAGCGCTCATCTTCCAGCTCCGGCGCGACGCCGTCGAGGCGGGGCTCGTCTCGGCGTTCGACGCCCACGCCTCGAGCATCCGCTCTACGACCGGCTTGCCCGTCAGCGTGCAGGGCCCCGAGTCCCGGCTGCCGATCCAGCCTCGTACGGAGGAGGAGCTGTTCGCGATCGGCCGCGAGGCTCTTGCCAACGTCGTCAAGCATGCGCACGCGCGGTCGGCGACCGTCCGGATCGAAGATCTTCCCGAGAGCGTGTTGCTCGAGATCTCGGACGACGGCCGCGGCTTCGATGCCACCGCCCAGCGTCCCGGTCACTTCGGACTCGAGTCGATGCGCGGACGCGCGGCGGCGATCGACGGCGCTCTGACGATCGCGAGCGAGCCGGGCGACGGGACGGTCGTCCGGGTGGAGGTCCGTGCAAATGGAAGCTGACGGCGACAGAATCCGCGTCCTCGTCGTCGACGACCATGCCGTCGTGCGCAGCGGCCTGCTGGCTTTCCTCGAGGGAGAAAGCGACCTCGAGGTGGTCGGCGCGGCGGAGGGAGGGGCCCAGGCGCTCGACCTCCTCGCACAGCTCGATTCGGAGGGCGTCCGGCCCGACGTGATCCTGATGGACTTGCAGATGGGCCCGCTCGACGGGATCGAGTCGACGCGCATGGTTCGTGCCCTCTACGACGACGTGGAGGTCGTCGCGCTCACCTCGTTCGGCGAGCCCGAGCGCGTCCAGCGGGCCGTCGAGGCCGGAGCGTCCGGGTACCTGCTCAAGGACGCCGATGCGGACGAGGTCACGGCGGCGATCCGCGCCGCTCACCGGGGGGAGCTCCAGCTAGATGCGGCGGTGGCCCGGCGGCTCATGTCCACGCTCCAGGAGCCGCGGCCCGTTTCCGGCGAGCTCACCGCCCGTGAGCTCGACGTCGTGGCCCTGATCGGCGAGGGCAAAGCGAACAAGGAGATCGCGGCGCAGCTCGGCATTGGCGAGCGGACGGCACGCACCCATGTGTCGAACATCCTCCGCAAGCTCGGCCTCACGTCGCGCACGCAGCTGGCGCTCTGGGCGGTTCGTGAACGGCTCGTGAACGTCGAGGCTGGCCGCAGCTCATCGGCCGGCTGACACTGGGCCGGTGGTGCCGGCACCGCGGCAAATTGTGGTGTTTGCACCCCTTTCCGCGGCCATATCCTAAGCGAGATACTTGCCGTGGGAGTTCAGCCTAAAGAGGGCTCAAAACCGAAGGGAGGCCGGGATACCTCTCCGTCGCTCGATTGACCGGTTCGGCCTTCTTTCCGTGCCCGGGGACCGCAGGAAGACGCGAGCATGGTCGTCCTAGACCACGCGAGGGGCTTCGGCGCCGGCCGCGCACGGCCGAGCCGCTCGCTTCGCGACGTCGGCGCAAAGGCCGTTCTGGTCGAGCGCGATCGGCCTCCTGCGGTCGATGTCATCGAGTCGAAGGTGACGGTTCCACAGGTGCGAAGGGACTCCGTCTCCCGGACGGCATTGGTCAACCGGCTGCGTGCGGGGGGCGCCTTCCCGCTCGTGGCCGTCATCGCCCCCGCCGGCTACGGAAAGACGACCTTGCTCGCTCAATGGGCGACCAAGGACACGCGGCCGTTCGCATGGCTCTCGATTGACGAGCGCGACAACGACCCGGTCGTTCTGCTCCGGCATCTCGCGGCGGCGCTCGACCGGATCGATCCGGTCGACCCGCGCATCTTCGAGGCGCTCGCCGCACGGCGGACGTCGGTCTGGGACGCGATCGTCCCACGGTTGACCACGCACCTATCGTCACGCGACTCGCCGCTGGTGCTGGTGTTCGACGACATCGACTTACTCGATTCCGAAGAGGCAATCGCGATCGTCGCGGCCTTGATCGAGAACGTGCCCGCCCGTTCGATGGTCGCCCTCGTAGGCCGCACTCAGCCCAGGCTGCCGGTCGCCTCGCTCCGCGTCGGCGCCCCGCTGCTGGAGATCGGCGCCTACGAGCTTGCGCTCAGCCGACGCGAGACGGAGATGCTACTCAGGACCTGTGGAGTCGAGCTCGAGGAGGACGAGCTGCTCGCGCTGCTCCGACAAACCGAAGGCTGGGCGGCGGGGATCTACCTGAAGGCCCTGGCAGCTCGGGCCGTCGGTGAGCCGGACGGCGACGCCCGCCTCGAGCCCGACGGCCGCTACCTCCTCGACTACGTCGAGGCCGAGTACCTGGAAGGGCTGACACCGACCGAGCGCTCCTTCCTCCGACGGACCTCGGTGCTCGAGAAGATGAGCGGCGCGCTTTGCGACGCGGTGCTCGAGCGCGACGACTCCGCGGCGTCGCTCGGCGCGCTGGAGCGATCGAACCTGTTTCTCGTGCCCGTCGATCGCGAGCGCGGCTGGTACCGCTACCACCGGCTCTTCCGCGAGCTCCTCAACCGCGAGCTGGCCGACGTGGAGCCGGACCTCGTCGCGGACCTGAACCGGCGCGCGGCCGAGTGGTACGAGACGCACGGCGATCCCGAGTCGGCGCTCGGGCACGCACACGCGGCCGGAGACAGCGATGAGGCCGCGCGGATCCTCAGCTCGATCGCGCTGACGGTGCACCACAGCGGCCGGGCGGCGCTGCTCGAGACCTGGCTTCGTCCGTTCGACGACGAAGATCGGCTCGAGCGATACCCCGGTGTCGCGGTCAACGGTTCTCGCATCCATGCAGTCCGCGGCCGGCCGGAGGACGCGGAGCGGTGGCTGGCAGCCGCCGAGCGCGGAGCCGTCGCTCATCGGAAAGGCATCGCCGCCGTCCGCCCCTGCATCTCGGTCATGCGCTCCGCGCTGTGCGCGAATGGCCCCGCCAAGATGCTGGCGGACGCCGAGGCAGCGGTGGCGAAGCTTGGCTCGAACGCCACGTGGCGTCCATCGGCCCTCCTCGTCGAAGGCGCCGCGGCGATCCTCCTCGGCAATGATGCGAAGGCGGACCCCCTCCTCGCCGAGGCAGCCCAGGAGTCCGAGCGCCGCGGTTCGACCGAGACGCAGGTGATCGCCCTCGGCGAGCGGTCGCTGCTCGCCGAGGCCCGGGGCGATTATCACGAGGCCGAGGCCCTGGCGACCGAGGCGTGCGAGCTTCTCGACGAGACCGAGCTGACCGACTACTCGACGAGCGCTCTGGCGCTTGCCGTGTCTGCGCGGGCGATGCTTAGGCACGGTCTTTGGGAGAAGGCGCGGACACAGCTGACGCTCGCTCAGAGCCTCTTGCCGACCCTCACCCACGCGCTCCCCTGGCTCGCCGTCCAGACGCGGCTCGAGCTCGGACACGCTTGTGTGACGCTGAGAGACCACGACGGCGCGCGGCAGATGCTCGAGGAAACGCGCGGCGTCCTCGCGGTGAAGCCGAAGCTCGGCGTGCTCGCGGCAGCGGTCGACGCGCTCGCCGAAGAGATCGACGCGATGCCGGCCAACGGGAACGGCGCCGGCTCAGGCCTCACGGCAGCCGAGTTGCGCCTGCTGCCGCTGTTGTCGACGCATCTCTCCTTCCGGGAGATCGGCGAACGCCTTTTCGTGTCCCGCAACACGATCAAGACGCAGGCGATCTCCGTCTACCGCAAGCTCGGGGTCTCCAGCCGCAGCGAGGCGATCGAACGGGCCACCGAGCTGGGGCTGGTCGATGCCGAGCACGGCCTCAGCGGCGCCGAAGAGGAGCCCACCGACAAGCTGCGCCCGCTCGACTCGAGCCGCTCGGTCGCGTCCTAAACCCTGACGCTTACTCGGTGCTCAGGTCCTCGTAGCGCTTCGCGCGCTGCCGGTCGTAGATCCAGGCGACCAGCGCGAGCACGCCGACCACGAAGACGAACATTCCCAGCAGCCCCCACGCGTACCACGCTGCGCCGATGAACACGAAGAGGATCAATCCGCCAATGCCGATCGCGAAGACAACACCGATCGTCTTCAGCCAAAAACCTGCGCCGAGCCCGTCGTCATCCATGTCAGTCCTTTCGTTCGTGTTCTTCGATCGTCCAAGCCGAGCCGCGCGTCGTCGTCACCCGCCCGGGATGATCCGAGTCAGCCCAGATTTGGCTCCCCGCGGTCATGCGCTCACCGGAGGCGTCTCCGGAGGCACCTCGGCAGCCATCTGACTGTCCGGCGCCGCCGCGGCGGCGGCCGCCCGTGCTCGGGCGAGGTCGCGGGTGATGTGGACCGCCGCCGAGGCGATCGGCGCGGCGAGCACCAGCCCGATCATCCCGAACACGCACCCAGCGCCGATCGTGAGCACGAGGACGGCGAGCGGGTTGAGGTCGAGCGCCGACCCCATCGCGAACGGCTGAACGAGGTTCTGGAGCAACCCGTTCGCGAGGATGACGACGACGAGCATGACCAGCGCGATGGTCGTCCCTTTCGCGCCGAGCGCGATGATCACGGCGAACGCGCCGGCGACGAACGCGCCGATGAACGGGACGTACGCCGTCACGAAGGTGACGACCGCAATCGTCCCGGCGAGTGGGACGCCCAGCGCGAGCGCCGCCAGCCCGACGACGACGCCGTTGAACCCCGCGACGAGCGTGACGCCGCGGAAGTAGCCCTGAAGCGACCGAATCACCCCGCCGGTGATCGTCTGCGCGACCGGAAGCGGCACCCCGAGGTGGCGATCGATCCAGGACCTCATCGTCGGGCCGTCCTTGAGAAGGAAGAAGAGGCTGAGCGCCGCGAGTGAGAGACCGAAGGCCACGGACGTGAGGCCCTGGATCCCGTGGATCACGCCTGTCGTCAGCGCCGAGATGATGGCCGGAATGTCCGTCTCGGTCGCGTGTTTCGCGCCGGCCGCGCCGGACTTGTCCACGCCGAGGCTCGTGAGCCAGCCCTCCGCCTTGTCGGCGGCCTCGCTCGCATTCCTGCCGATCTCCGAGGCCTGGGACGTGATCCCGCCGACCACGATCACCAGTACGACGACCGCGATGGCCACGGCGCCGAGCAGAACGATTGCCGCTCCGGCCGCGCGCGGGATCTGGTGCGCCGTCAGCCGCCGCACGATCGGCCCGGTCACGGTCGCCACGATGGCCGCGGCGACGAGCGGACCGACGATCGTCTGCGTCGTCCCCAGCAGCCAGACGACGCCGGCGAGGAGGAGGAAGAGCCCGACGAGCAGCCACGAGGTGCGGCCCAGGTCACGCAGCCAGCGCGGCGGCGTGAAGACGGTCGCGAGCTGTCCCGCCTCGGCCGGGCTCAGTTCAACGGCCGGCGTCTCGACGACTCCGTCGGCACCGTCCCGCTTCAGCAGATGCCGAAAGAAGCCTGCGCGGGCCATGATTGACCGTAGGTCCTTCGACACCCTTGACCGATAGTCCTTCGACACCCGGAACCCCAGCATCACCCGGAGGGGGTGATGTACCGGGCGCCCCGCGGACACGACAATCCTGTCACCTGCCGAAGCGGGCGACGCGACGCACAAACAACTCTCGCAGGCGGGTGAGCGAGATGGTGGAACCGCAACTGGAACGAATCGACGCCCTGTTCGTCCAGAGTGCGACAGGGTTCTCGAGCGACGCCGACACGGTGACGTTGCACGGCCTGGCGGACTCGACGGTCTACTTCGCCGACCGGCCGCGCCGGGAGATCGGCCACATCCCATCCAGGCGGTTCGTGTCGCTCTGGGCCGCCGGCGTCAACAGCTTCGCCGTGGACCCGCCGAACGCCGTCATCTCGTTCCTGGAGGACGAGGGCGGCGGGGCCTCGGACGCGGTGGTCGTCCTGCACGAGCCCTCCTTCGACGGGACGGACCTCACGTACCGGGTCGACGTGCTCGAGGGCGAGCTGCCTGCCGAGTCCGGGCCGTGCTCCCTCTTCATCGACGTCTTCGGCCGCCCGCTCTCACCGGTCTCCGTGGCGGGATCGAAGCGCCGGCAGCTGCGCCAGCCCCGCGGGGTCTAGCTAGCCAGGAGATCACCGCCGCCGGAGATCGCGGCGGGCCGCAAGCGCCGGCGAGAGGCTGGCCGCCCAGACGATCACCGCCGAGCTGAGGGCGAGCCAGAAGTAGATCGCCAGGACCACACCGAACCCGCCGTAGTCCTTGGCATAGAGGTCGACCCAGAACTGCATCACGTATCGCGAGACGAGCATCAGGAGGACGAGGCCGACTGAGGTGAGGACCGCAGCAGGGAGCAGGTCCCGGCGTGTGATCAGCTTGTGCGTCAGGCGCCACGGCGCCCAGACGAAGAACAGCACCAGGAGTGCCGCCCAGCCTAGAGCGAGCGTCTTTTCGACCCAGAAAGGGCTGCCCTTCAGCTCGGTCAACTGGACGAGCAGCAGCACGATCAGCCCGTAGAGGGCGAGAAGCACAGTCGCGTAAAGCGCCTGGTCGGTCTGCCGCGTCGGGAGCGGAATTTGCCAGGCCCGCGCGTGTACAAGCTGCAATACACGGCCGAAGCCGAGGCCGAAGAACAGCGCGCTCGCGATCGCCAACAATGCCGAGCCGAGCTCGTGGGTGCGACCCTCGCCGAGCACGCTATGGATCGTCTGGGCGGTCGGGGTATTCAGGTGGTAGTGGTGAACGACGCTGTTCGCCAGCGAGTTGGGGTGCGGGTCCAGGTACTCCTCGAGGACGAGCAGCGCCGGAAGAACTGCGACGAGGACGTAGAGGGAAAGAAGCGCCGACTGGAGCGGCCCATCGACAGCGCGGTACCGCCGCCAGGCGTCGATCGCGACCCCGGGCGGCGAGTCGGGACGTTGCCGATCAACCCATTCCTGGCCGCGCCTCGACACGGCCGTGGTCCGCTCAGAGACCGCTCCGACCACGGCGGGACGTCGGCGCGGGCGTTTCGGCGAGTCGGGTCCCGTACCTTCTCCAGTACGCTCGTTCACCTCGACGGCTCCAGTGCCGGCCGCTTGGGCCGGCGGTACCGGCGCCACAGGAACCCCGCCCCCGCGCCGAGCAGAAGCGTCGGCACGATCGTCAGGAAGCGGAACAGCAGCACCGCCGCAACGACTCCGGCCCTGTTCCCGCCGAAGCCGACGAGCACCGAGGTGAGACCAACCTCGACGAGCCCGAGCCCGCCGGGCGTGATCGGTAGCGAGCCGATGATTCGTGCAAGCGACCATCCCGCGAATGCCTCGAGCACGCTCACCTCCCCGGGCCCGACGTCGAGCGCGCGAAGGGATGCGAGCAGCACTAAGAACACCGACAGCTGCCCGGCGAGCGTCGTCACGGTCAGGACAGGCCAGCGCCTGCGGAGGAGGCCGAGCGCGCCGGACCGAAAGCGCACCAGGCTGCTTCCGTCCCAGGTGACCGGTTTGCGGCGAACGAGCTTGAGCGGCCGGTCGGAGATGCGCGCAGCACGGTCGCCGACTTTCGCGGCCATCCGCGCGCTCGCGAGTGCCGCCGCGAAGGCGCCGGCGAGGACCACGAACGCCGCCAGGCCGAGCGCGGCAACCGTCTGCAGAGCCGCACCGCTATCGCCGTGGATCGTCAGCAGGACGAACGCGAGCGCCGGGAAGCCAAGGATCGCCAGCTGGTTCCAGACCCCGGTCAACGTCACCGCGAGGGCGACCGCGCTGGCGGAGAAGCCCCAGCCGAGGAGCATTGCCGCGGACAGCCCGACCCCGACGGCAGGCCCGCCGGGCGCCACGTAGGTCGAGGCCGTCGAGGCCTGGGTCACCGTCAGTGCCTGAATGAACCCCAGTCCCGGCAGCGCCGCCATCCACGGAGGCGCAAACGTCACGACGTTGAGCACGACCGTCCCGAGCAACACCACGATCCACGCCCACGACAGCTTCTCGACCCGTGCCCAGACTTCGCTGTAGTTCGCGAACTGCGGCAGGACGAAGACGAAGGTGCCGACGATGACCGCGAGCCCCAACCCGGCCGCCAGGCCACGCCTGATCCAGCGGTTCCGGTACCAGCGACTCGGCGGGTGCGCGACCGGCTGTTCCAGCTGCGCGGTCACGTGACCGCCTCGAGCGCGAGCGTCTCCCCGATCGAGAGGACGCAAACGTCGACCCCGGGAGCGAGCGCACCGGCGAGTCGGGCGAACTCACGCGCGGGGCCGTCGCCTGAGGGCTCGGCGAACGGCGTGCGGAACGTGCCCCAGTGGATCGGCACCGCGACCTTCGGCCGCAGCAGGCGAAGCGCCTCCGCGGCCCGAGCCGGATCGAGGTGCCCCGGTCCGAGCTTCGGGCCCCAGCCGGCGACGGGGAGCAACGCGACGTCGACCGGCCCGAGCTCGCTCATCCCCGCGAAGAGGTCGGTGTCGCCCGCGAAGTAGACGGAGGCCGACGCTTCCAGCACGTAGCCGAGCGAAGGGCTCTTCGCGGAGAACGGCCCGCGGCCCGACGCGTGCTCGGCATGGGTCGCGCGGATGCGGATTGCACCGACCTCGACCTCCTCCCCCACGTCGATCTCCACGACCCTACCGAAGCCGCGCCGGCGGACGAGCCCGCCGGCGCCGCGCGGGACGATTACGAAGAGCTTTTTGTCGAGTTTGCCGAGCGACCTCAGATCGAGGTGGTCGAAATGGGCGTGCGAGATGAGGATCGCGTCGAGCCGCCCAAGGGACTCCGAGCCCACCTCGGCGCCGCGCCGGAGATGCCAGATTCGAGCACGTAGCACAGGGTCGGTCACGACCCGCGTCTCTTCGAGGTCGAGGACGACCGTGCTGTGCCCCAGCCAGGTGAGCAGGCTCAACGGTTCTCGTGCCCAGCGAACAGCCCCCGCCGGCCGCGATCATCATCCCCTTCGGATGAGGTCGCCGCCGGCGCGCGGCCTGACAATCGCTTCGGAGCGGGCACGCGATGACGACTACCACCGAACCGGTCTACGGTCGTGCTGCGGCGTGGAGCCCAGCGCGCCCAAAGCTTCGGCCGCTGCGGCTCGCCGTCGCCTGGCTGGCCTCGGCGGTGGCGCTGTTCGCGGCCGCCGAGATCGTCCCCGGCGCGACCGTCAACGACTTCTGGGGTGCCCTGGTCGCGACGGCTGCGATTGCAGTCCTGAACGCGCTCATCCCGCCCCTGATCGCCGCTCTGCGCCTCCCGTTCATGCTGCTCGTCGGGCTCGTCCTCGTCCTGATCGTCGACGCGCTGATCCTGCTCGCCGCCGACCGGATCACAGGCGGAGACCTGAAGGTGGACTCCTTCTGGTCGGCACTCGGCGTCGCCTTCGTCGCGTCGGCGCTCGTCGTCGTGATCGACGTCGTTCTCGGGACGAACGACGACGACGAGTACACGTTCAAGGTGATCCAGCGGATCGCAAAACGCTCCGGCGGCCGCACGATCACCGACGCGCCCGGAATCGTCTTCCTCGAGATCGACGGGCTCGCGCTCCCGGTCCTCAAGCGGGCCATGCGGGACGGGAACGCGCCCACAATGGCCCGCTGGCTAGCGGACGGCAGCCACCGCTTTGCCGAGTGGGAGACCGACCTCTCCTCACAGACCGGCGCGAGCCAGGCTGGAATCCTGCTCGGCTCGAACGACAACATCCCAGCGTTCCGGTGGGTCGAGAAGGAGTCGGCGAAGCTGGTCGCATGCTCCGGCCCGCCGGACTGCGCGGAGATCGAGCGCCGCCACTCGTCCGGCGAGGGGCTGCTCGCGGACGGCGGCGCGAGCCGCGGCAACCTGCTCTCGGGCGACGCCGACCACGTGATCCTGACCTGCAGCCGGATCGACGCCGAGAAACGCGCGAACCCCGGTTACCGGGCCTTCTTCGCCAACGGCTTCAACGTGATCCGCGTGCTCGTGCTGTTCGGCTGGGAGGTGGTACTCGAGTGGTCGGCCGCCGGGCGCGCCAAGCGCCGCGACGTCCGGCCGCGAGGCCACCGCGGTGGCCTCTATCCGTTCATGCGTGCCGCGCTGTGCGTCGTTGTCCGTGACCTGATCGTCTACGGCGTCCTCACGGACATGATGAAGGGGCGCCCCGCGATCTACGCGACCTTCTCGAGCTACGACGAGGTGGCCCACCACTCCGGCCTCGAGCGGGCGGACACCCTCGAGGCCCTGCGGAAACTCGACCAGCAGTTCGCCCGGATCGAGCAGGCACGCGCCTACGCGGCCAGGCCATACGAGATCGTCGTACTCTCGGATCACGGCCAGACACAGGGCTCGACCTTCAAGCAACGCAACGGCTACAGCCTCGACGAGCTCGTCGAGCGCTCCCTGGGAGGCGCGAGGGTCACCGGGATCGCCGGCGGTGACGAGCAGAGCGCGGTGGTCGGCAACGCCGCCGCGGAGGCGACTGGGACGCGGCAGAAGCGGCCGAAGAACGACGTTTCGGACCGCGAGGTGGTCGTGCTCGGGTCGGGAAACCTCGGGTTGATCTACCTGATGGAGGAACGCCGCAGGCTGACGCTCGAGGAGATCCAGGAGCGGTATCCGGAACTGCTCCCGACCCTACGCAGCCACCCGCACGTCGGCTGGCTGCTCATCCGCTCGGAGCGCGCCGGCCCTGTCGTGCTCGGCGGGAACGGGACGCACTACCTCGCCGAAGGCCGCGTCGACGGCGACGACCCGCTTGAGCAGTTCTCGCCGAACGCGCCGGCGCACCTGCTTCGCACCGACGGCTTCGAGAACGTCGCCGACATCATGGTCGGCAGCTTCTACGAGCCCGCGCTCGACGAAGGCTGCGCGTTCGAAGAGCTGATCTCGTTCCACGGCGGGATCGGCGGGCCCCAGACGCGGCCCTTCCTGCTCTATCCCGCGAACCTGCCGCTTCCGGGCGAGCCGATCGTCGGCGCGGCGGCGGTTCACGACGTGCTCCTCGAATGGCGCCGGCTCCTGAACGGTCCGAGCTCGCCCGACGCCGCTGCCGAGCACGAGTCGCGGACGCTCCAGCCGGCCGGCCCGTGACGGTGCTCGTGCTCGTGGCCCTTTTCTACGCCCAGCGCATTCCGACGACCCAGCCGGGAGCGCCCGAGGCGGCTACGTGACGGAGCGCCTCGGGGCTGGGGCTCAGGCGGTCGCGCCGCCCGCCGCGTTCTCCCGGCGGAAGTTCCTCCTTCCGCTCGCGCTCGCGCAGTTCATCTGCAGCTTCGCGGGCTCGAACATGAACGTGATGATCAACGACATCAGCAAGGACCTGAACACGACCGTTGAGGGAGTCCAGACCGCGATCACGCTCTTCCTGCTGATCATGGCCATCCTGATGATCCCAGGCAGCAAGCTGAGCGACCGCTGGGGACGAAAGCGCTGCTTCGTCGGCGGCTTGATCCTGTACGGGGCCGGCGCCGTCATCAGCGCAGCGGCCCCGAATCTAGGCGTCCTGATCCTCGGCAACTCCGTGTTCGAGGGCGTGGGCACGGCGCTGCTGATTCCGCCGGTCTACATCCTCACGACACTGGCGTTCGACGACCTCACCTCCCGCGCCAAGGCCTTCGGCACGATCATGGGGGCGGCCGGCCTCGGCGCCGCCGCCGGGCCGCTGATCGGCGGCCTGCTCACGACAGGGATCAGCTGGCGGGCGGCCTTCGTGTTCCAGGCCCTGGTCGTCTTGACGATCATCATCTTGAGCCGGCGCAGCGTCGTCGATCCGCTGCCCGCAGACCCCAACCGCCCCTTCGACACGATCGGAGCGGTGCTCTCCGGGGTCGGGCTGTTCTTCCTCGTGTTCGCGATCCTGCAGATCGGAACCCACAACGTGCTCGCCGCTGTCTTCGCCGTGATCGGCGCGGTCTTCCTGACCTGGTTCTTCGTCTACATCCGTCGGCGTGAGCGCGCGGGAAAGGATGTGCTGCTGTCCACCGGGCTGTTCAAGAACCGCACCTCGGACCTCGCGCTGGTCACGCAGCTGACCCAGTGGCTGATGCTGATGGGGATCTCGTTTGTCGTCGCCGTCTACCTCCAGACCGTTCGCGGCTACAGCGCGATCGAGACCGGAGTCATCTTCACGGCCGCGACCGTGGGCGTGCTGCTCTCGTCGCTCGGCGCCGAGCGATTCGCCAAGCGCCGCGCGCAGAGGACGTTGATCCTCGCGGGCTTTGTCGGCACCCTCGCCGGGATCGTGCTCCTGATCGTCATCGTGCGAGCCTGGTCGAACGTGCTCGCCTTCGTCCCCGGGCTCTTCCTGATCGGCGTGGGGCTCGGACTCATGCTGACTCCTTCGGTGAACGTCGTGCAGTCGAGCTTCCCGGAGGAGCAGCAGGGCGAGATCTCGGGCCTCTCGCGCAGCATCTCGAACCTCGGCTCTTCCCTCGGCACGGCGATCGCGGGCACCATTCTCGTCTCGGCTGTGGCGACCGGGAGCCGGTCGTATCTGTGGGCGATGATCTCGCTCGCAGTGGCGGGCGGGATCGGCCTCGTGGCCGCCTGGTTCATCCCCACCAACGCAGGTGGTCCCTCAGTGCGTGACGACCAGCTTCAGCCCGACTAGGAGCACGCCGAGGCTGACGTTCGCGGCGACGACGCCGAGCGTTCCGAGCCAGCCGAACCGCTCGACGCGCGCGACGGTGACGCCCTGGGCGGCGAGCACGCCGAGGCCGAGGCCGAACGCGACCCAGACGGCCGAGTGGGTCGAGATCACGCCGATAGCGCCCACCAGGAGCGCCGCCACCGGCGGCAGAGCCGCCTCGACGATCGAGCCCTCGCGCTTTGCGATGTGGCGCAGCTCCGCGAGGGAGATGTGCTCGTCGCTCCCGACGCTGTGCGCGACCGCGTGCGCGTACACGTGGGCGATCCAAAGCGCGACGCTCGTGACCGCCACCAGGGCGGCGATGTGGCCGGCGCCGTGGGGCTACGCCCGCGCGCCCGCGGCCACCACGGCGAGGGCGACGATCGTGCCGGAGATGTATCCGCCGAGCCGTTCGCCCATCGCGGCCCGCCCGAGGCGCGCAGCCCGGCGGCGAGGAGCCTCGCCCGTGACGCTGTCCGTCATGGCCGCATCCTCCCAGGCCATCCGGCGCCTCTGCCAACGTGCGCCGCGATGGACTCGCGCGAATGGCGCCGCGCCCACCGACAGTTCCGCTGGCAAGAGCGGACGCAGCAGGCAGTCGCCAACCGCCGCATCTTCCCGTTCTTGCTCGTCACCACCGCGGGACTAGGAATCTTGTCGGGGTTCATCGTGACGCTCGTCGACCACAAGGACTTTCCGACGTTCGGCATCGGGGTCTGGTGGGCCGTCCAGACCCTCAGCACGGTCGGGTACGGCGACGTCGTGCCGCACAGCACGTGGGGCCGCGTCGTCGGGAGCATCGTGATCGTCATCGGCGTGACCTTCGTCTCGTTCCTGATCGCCACCGTCACCTCTTACTTCGTGCAGGCCGAGGAGGCAGACGCCGACGCGAAGGCAAACGCGGAGCGGGCCGCCCGCGCGGCCGCGGCGGAGGCGACACTTCGCCGCATCGAAGAGCGGCTCACCGCGATCGAGGCGAAGCTGGGCGACTGATCTCCGGCGGGGTCAGCTCGTCAGGCCCGCGATCCCGTTGCGGATCAGCGACGCGGCCAGGAGCACGATGATCACCGCGGCGACGGTGCGGGCGTTGCGCTCGAGCCAAACCCGCACCCCTCCGAGCAGGCGCTCTGCCCAGTCCCGTGCGACGAGCAGCAGCACGAGCGCGACCGCCAGCGGCAAGAGCGAGACGACCGAGAAGAAGACCCAGTCCACGATGTATTGAGTCGCCGACGGGTTGAGCTCCGAGATGTTCTTGAGGGCGATCGGGATGAACGCGCCGGGGTTGGCAAGGGCCGCGCCTGCTCCGATGATCGCGACGGCCGGCGACGAAGCGACCTTCTGCATCTGGTCGATCATGCTCGCGATCCGCTTGGGGTTCGGCGGCTTGCGCAGCCGACCGACCACCCACGCGAGCAGGAGCACGCCCGCCACCACGTCGAAGATCGAGACCCACGTTTTTGGCGTGCTCGGGGTGTGGTCCGCAGCGGCGTTGCCCAGCACGAACGCGGCGATGACTCCGATCCCCAGCGTCGCTCCGAGCGCGCCGGAGTAGAACCACAGGCCCGTCCGAAGCGGCCGCTCCCCGAGGACAAGCAAAAGGACCGAGAACGTCAAGGTCGTCGGCGACAACATGGCCGCCAGCGCCGTCAGCGCCAGCTCGGCGTCGATCCAGCCCACGCGCGAACTCTACGAGGAGGCTCGGGCGGCCCGCTTCGCCTCTTTCCTCGCCGCGCGCGCCGCCTTCTGCTCCGCCGCCTTCTCCTTCGCGCCCGCGTACGAGGTCTCGACGAGCTCCCTGCCGCCGCTCCAGCCGAACGTCCACACGAGCAGGATGATCGCGTAGACGATGTTCCAGGCCGTCGTGACGAGCTGCTGGCTGACGGAGTAGGCGGTCGCGGTCGTCGGATCGGTCACGCCGTTGAGCGAGGCGACGTTGAATGCCTGGTTGACGCCGGCCCCGCCCGGGGTGGCCGAGGTCACGTTCGCAATCGAGTTGCCGCCGCAGAGCCGCATCAGGGTGTTGAAGCTGACGGGGATGTCGTAGGCGGCGAGGAAGACGGCCATCACGCCGAGGCTCGCGATCCAGCCGAGCAGGGAGGGCGTGAACACGCGCAGGAAGTACTTCTTCGGCTCGGCCAAGATGGCGCCGCCTTCCTTCGCCTCGCCCCACCACTTGACCACCTTCGGCCAGAACGAGCGGATCAGGAGGTAGATCAGGAAGGCGCCCCCGAGGAGCAGGACCGCCGTCCCCCACGGGTGCTCGTGGACCCACGAAAACTTGATGTCGAACGAGCCGGTGACGCTGAGGAACAGGTAGAGGTAGGTGAACGCGCCGATCACGGTGAAGAAGATCTTCTGGACGACGTACGCGCCGAGCACGCCGGAGAAGGTCGCGCCGGCGATGATCGTCGTGAACATCAGAAGCAGCGCGAACGTCCCGAGGTTCGCCGGCAGGATCCCGTTCAATGCAACGGAAGCGGCGTAGCAGGCGAGGACAAGCTTGAAGCGCGTTGTCGGATACGCGTAGCGGAGGATCGCGTACCACGAAAACGCGGTCAGCGTCGTCTGAACGGTCTTGAGCGCGACTCCGGCCACGAGGTACCCGGCCGAGATGCCGGTCATCGTGTCCCAGAGCTGGTCGAACCAACCCTTTATGTCCCAGCCGAGCAGGTTTGCGGCCGCGCCGATGACGACGACCAAAAGCCCGAGGAAGAGCAGGCTTTTCCAGCGCGGGCGCTTAGCCGGCGCCTCCAGGGTCGCGGTGGCCGCCTGGCTCACGAACCTATTCTCGGCGGGTCGCCCACGCGGGCATCGTCCCCATAGGGTGAAGCCGGGCGCGGCGCCGCTCGGTCGGGCCGTGCGGCGCCGCACACGCGGTTCAGCCGGTGCGCGTCATCAGCGCGCCCTCTTCGGGTGGCCGCGCGATCATGTAGACGAGTACGCCGATCAGCGGTAGGAAGATGACGAAGAGCGTCCAACCTGCCTTCGCCCAACCGGAGTGATCACGGCGGGAGAAGTTGTCCGCCAGGACCATGATCAACAGCCAGATCCAGATCACCCACGCGAAGAAAATGAACATCGTCCACATGATGTCCAGGAAGGGGTAGTTGCTGGCCAGAGCCATCTAGGAGCTCCTTTCTAGGTTTCCGCGGTGGCGCTCAATTCCACAGCGACAAAGCGCTTCCTCGTCCGAATCGGGTGATGCGTCGCGTCGGCTCCGGCGGCAAAGTCGACCGGCAATGTGTCGCTGGCTCGCGTACTCCGGATCGCCCGTCCCTCTCGAGGAGCTCCTCTACGGAACTCAGAACTCGCTGATCGTCCAGAGCCTCCACTCGCGCCTCGGCGCCGAGGAGACGAACGGCGACGGCTTCGGCGTCGGCTGGTACGGAGAGAAGGAGACACCCGCCGTCTTTCGCAGCATCGAGCCGGCGTGGAACGACCGGAACCTGCGCGAGCTGGCCGATCACATCTCGGCAGGCACGGTCTTCGCGCACATTCGTGCCTCGACCGGCTCGCCCGTGCAACAAACCAACTGCCACCCGTTCCGCCGCGGCCGCTGGCTCTGGATGCACAACGGCCTGATCCGCGATTTCCACGCAGTCAAGCGCGACCTCGTGCTCGCGGTCGATCCCGACCTCTACCCGGAGATCGAGGGGACGACGGACTCCGAGACGCTCTTCTACGTGGCCTTGTCTTTCGGCCTCGAGGACGATCCGCCCCGCGCGGTCGAGCGCGCCATTGGGCTGGTCGAGACGGCCGGCCGCGAGCACGGTGTCGAGTACCCGTTCCAGGGGACGATCGCGACGACCGACGGCGAGAGCATCTGGGCCTTCCGCTACTCGAGCGAGGGGAAGTCGCGGTCGCTCTTCTTCAGCACCGACGTGCGAACGCTCCGCGCGCTCTACCCGGAGAACGAGATGCTGCGCGAGCTGAGCGACGAGGCGAGGCTGGTCGTCTCCGAGCCGCTCGGAGAGCTCCCCGGCGCCTGGAACGAGGTGCCGGAATCCTCGTGGGGCGTTGTCAAGCCGGGTCAGGACGAGCTGCACACCTTCACGCCGGACCTCGAGTTCGCCGGCGCGCACCGCTGACGCGGATTCCGCTAGGCGCCGAACCGCTCTAGGAGCAGGCCATGGCGAAGGCCGCGGTCACTGACGGTCGCCGCGCCGAGCCCGAGGGTCGCAATCACGGTGCGGACGATGCAAGCCCCGGCAAGGATCACATCGGCGCGCCCTGCCTGCAGGCCGACGATCCGCCGCCGATCGTCAGCGGTCGACGTCCGGTAGAGCTCGATCTGACGGTCGATCTCGGCGAGGTCGAGGACGGTTCCCTGCACGACGTCAGCGTCGTACGCGGTCAGTCGATGCTTCACCGCCGCAAGGTTGGTGACGGCGCCGCCCATGCCGACGAGCGCGTCGGGCGTCGGTCGGCCATCGAGCCGCGCCAGGTCGCCGCCGATTGCCTCGAGCGCCGCCGCCAGCGTTTCTTCCGAGACGGTCCCGTCGAGCCCGTAGCGTTCGGTGAACCGGGCGGCGCCGACGTTGACGCTGAACTGCTCCTCGACGTCGTTCCCGTGCCCGAAGGTGAACTGCGAGCTGCCGCCGCCCGAGTCGAACACGACCAACGGGCCGTGACCGAGCTCGAGGCCGGACGTCGCCGCGAGGTAGGCGAGCCGGGCTTCCTCCTCGCCGCTGATGACCTCGATCTCGACGCCGCAGCGCTCCTGGACTGCCGCGACGAACTCGTCGCTGTTCTTCGCGATCCGAAGCCCGGCCGTCCCCACCGCCGCGATCGCCTCGACGCCGTCCCGCTTCGCTTCCTCGGCCATGTCCGCGATCGCCGTGATCGTCCGCTCCATCGATTCGGGCTGAAGCGAGCCGCTCTCGTCGAGGCCTTCGCCCAGCCTCGTCACCTCGGCGCGGTCGCCGACCGTCGACCACGACCCGTCCGCGCGCCGCTCGCCGACGTGGAACTTCACCGAGTTGGTGCCGACGTCGATAACGGCATACCGGTCGGCGCCGAGCCCCAGCAGGGCCTTCAGACCGCGCGGAAAGCTCACGTTCGCCCGGGCGCCGAGCCCGAGCTCGCGAACGGCTGCGATCACCCGCGCCGGGTCCTCAGCTTCGACGGCAATCGTCCGCGTTGCCGCACCGCCCGTCTTCACGTCCGTCAGCTCGGCCATGCAGCCGTTGAACGTGTAGTGCACCCGCCGCTTCCCCACCGGCACGGTCACAAGCTCCTTGCTGAGCCCGACAAGGTCGTCAACCGTGGAGATGCTCGGCGCCGAAGGCGTGGGGACGCTGAGAGCCGCGAGTGCGACGCCGACCGCTTCGGACGAGAGCGGAAAAGCCTCCTTCAGAATGGGCTTCCACTGCTCCAGCCCGTCCTCGTTTACGTGCTCGAGGTGCTTGATGTCGAGCAGTCCGTCGCGCACCTTGACCGTCTCGTCGGCGAGGGGCGACAGCAGGTACAGCTCGTCGCTTTCCCGGACGCTCTCCGGTGTCAGCGCCGCGAAGCGGGCCTCTGCGTCGCCGAAATGCTCGCCGAACGTCCGCCATTCCCAGCGCGGAACGATCACGAGGTCGGTGCGGGAACGGCTTCATCCGCGTCCCCGCGGCGCAGCCACCACTTGCGCGCCTCCGCGGCGACGACGACCACGAGTGCCAGACCGATGCAGACGAGCCACTGCCGGAAGGAGAGCGGCTCGGTGTCGAGGAACCGCTGGAAGAGCCTGAGCTCGGTCCCGAAGACGATCGCCACGAGCGACAGCCCGCTCATCATCAGGAACCGCCGGTCCTCGAAGATGTCGAGGCTGAACACGGACCGCCGCTCGTCCCGGCACTCAAACGAGAAGAAGAGATTCGCGAGGGCGAAAGTCGTCAGCGCCATCGTCCGCGCCAGGACCTTCCCGTGGTTGTCGTCCACGATCCAGCCCACGCCAATCGTGACCGCTCCCATCGCCAGGCCGTAGACGGCGAGCCAGAAGAGGAGCCTGCGCGGCAGCAACTGCTCGTCTGACGGGCGCGGCTGACGCTCCATCAGTCCTTCGCTCGGCTTTCCGTAGCCGAGCCCGATCGCCTGGAAGACCTGAGTGGTGAAGTTCACCCAGAGGGTCTGCAGCGGCAGGAACGGAACACCGCTGAGGACATTGAAGATGCTCGAGCCGAGGAAGGTGATGATCAGCCCCGCGAGCACGCCGATCTGGAACCGGATGTACTTCGTCAGGTTGTCGTAGAGCCCCCGCCCGAGCCCGACTGCCTTGACGATCGTGGCGAAGTTGTCGTCGGTGAGGATCATCGCCGCGGCCTCCTTCGAGACCTCCGTCCCCGTGATCCCCATGGCGATCCCGATGTCGGCCCTCTTCAGCGCGGGCGCGTCGTTCACCCCGTCACCGGTCATCGCGACGATCTGCCCCTTCCGCTTCAGCGTGTCGACCAGGCGCACCTTGTCCTCCGGGGTCACCCGTGCAATGACGCCGATTCCGTCGATTGCTCCGATCAGCTCCTCGTCGCTCATCGCGGCGAACTCGGCCCCCGTGATGGCCCGTCCCTCGATGCCGAGCTGCTGGGCGATCGCCGCCGCCGTGACCGCGTGGTCTCCGGTGATCATCCGAACCTGGATTCCCGCGCTCTTCGCCGTCTCGATCGCATCCTTCGCGGTCGGCCGCGGCGGATCCACGATTCCGATCAGGGAGAGCAGCGTCAGTCCGTCCAGCAGCGGGAGCAGGTCGGCTCCAGGATCGAACGTGTCCGGCGCGAAGTCCTTTCTCCCCGTCGCCAACACGCGCAGGCCCTGCTCGCCGAGGCGCTGGTTTTCCGCCAGGTACTTCTCGCGCCCTTCGTCGTCGACGGGGACGACCCGCAGGTCCGGGTCCAGGGCCTCCGTCGCCCGGGCGAGCAGCTGGTCCGGCGCGCCCTTCACGAAGCAGCGGACGACATCGTGGCCGTCCTCGTCCTGCATCCGGTGGAAGGTCGCCATCAGTTTGTACGCCGCGTCGAAGGGCAGCTCGGCGACACGCGGGTAGGTGTCGCGGGTCCCCTTCGGGTCGACGCCGCCCTTCTCGGCGAGCACGACGAGCGCCCCCTCCGTCGGGTCACCGATCATCTCGCCGTCTGTCGCAACCGCGTCGGAGGCGAGGACCATCGGCATCAGGAACTGGTCGAGGGGGACGTCGCTCTCCCCCGCCACACGCTGGATCTGACCGTCCGGCAGGTAGCCGGTCCCCGAGATGCTGTACCGGCGGGCCCAGAGCGCCATCTCCACCGCGGTCATCTGGTTCAGCGTCAACGTGCCCGTCTTGTCAGAGTTGATCGCGGAGGTCGATCCCAGCGTCTCGGTCGAGCGCAGTCGCTTCACTATCGCCCCAGCCTTCGCGAGCTGCTGCGTGCCGTAGGAGAGGATCGTCGTCACGACCGCCGGCAGGCCGGTCGGAATCCCGGCGATGGCGAACGCGATCGCGGCGGTGAAGACGGTCTTGAACGACTCGCCGCGCGACAGGTTCAGCGCGATCGAGACGACGACGGCGGCGCCGGCGATGAACAGGATCTGGCCCGTCAACTTCTCCAGCTGCTTCGTCAGCGGCGTCTTCGCATCGCCCTCGCCCTGCAGCAGGTTCGAGATGTGGCCGACCTCGGTGCTCATCCCCGTCGCGGTCACGACGAACTCGCCCGCACCACGTGTGGCGTTCGTGTTCATGTAGACCATGTCGCCGCGATCACCGAGCGGCGCGTCCTCCGCGGAGATCGCGTCCGCGCCCTTCGCGACCGGAACGCTCTCGCCCGTCAGCGCCGACTCGGCGATCTCGAGCGTCGCGGCGGACAAGAGCCGCCCGTCCGCGGGAATGACGTCCCCGGCCTCGATCGAGACGACGTCGCCCGCGACGAGCTGCTCGGCGGGGACCTGCGTCAGCTGCCCGTCCCGGAGCACCCGCGCCTTGACGATCATCATCTTCTGAAGAGCGGCGACGGCCTCGGCGGCCTTGCCCTCCTGGCGCAGGCCGAGCACGGCGTTGAAGAGCGTCAGGAAGATGATTACGAGCCCGGTCCCGAGCTCGTGCACCGGCCAGATGCTGCCGAGACCGGCGACCAGCAGGACGATCTGCATCGGGTCGCGGTACTGACGGATGAACGCGTGCCAGCGCGGCTCGGTCTTCACCTCGGCGAACTTGTTCGGACCGTATTGCTCGAGCCGCTTCGCGGCCTCCGCCGACGACAATCCCTGCCCCGGATCGACGCCGAGCCCTCGGGCTACCTCGAGACCGTCGAGCACGTGCCACGGCCGCGCCTCGACCGCGGTGTCGCCTTCGATCCGAGACGCCTCAGTCGTCGCCATCTCTTTCAACCCTCCTTCGGTTCGCTCAGCTCCCGAGCGTCGCGACCATCACGGCCTTGATCGTGTGCAGTCGGTTTTCGGCCTCGTCGAAGACGATCGACGCCGGCGACTCGAAGACGTCCTCGGTCACCTCGAGAGACTCCACCCCGAACTTCTCGTAGATCTCTTCGCCGACCCGGGTCTCTGTGTTGTGAAACGCAGGCAGGCAGTGCATGAACTTGACCTCTGGATTGCCGGTCGCCCCCATCGCCTCCGCGTTCACCTGGTACGGCTTCAAGAGCTCGATCCGCTCGGCCCAAACCTCATCGGGCTCACCCATCGAGACCCACACGTCCGTGAGCAGGAAGTCGGCCCCGCGAACGGCCTCGCCGACGTCCTCCGTAATCGTGATCTCGGCTCCGGTCTCCTCGGCGATCGAGCGCGCAAGGTCGGCGATGTCCTGACGGGGCCAGAGCGACTTCGGGCTCGCGATCCTGACGTCCATCCCGAGCTTCGCGCCGCCAACCAGGTACGAGTCAGCCATGTTGAAGCGGGCATCGCCCAGGTAGCAGAAGACGACTTCGTTGAGCGGCTTGTCGGCGTGCTCGCGGAATGTGAGGAAGTCGCCGAGGATCTGCGTGGGGTGCCAGTCGTCGGTGAGCCCGTTGTAGACAGGGACGCCGGCATACTCGGCCAGCTCTTCGGCCACCTGCTGGCCGAAGCCGCGGTACTCGATCGCGTCGTACATCCGGCCGAGCACGCGGGCCGTGTCCTTGACGCTCTCCTTGCGGCCCATGTGCGAGCCGGAAGGGCCGAGGTACGTGACGTGTGCGCCCTGGTCGTACGCCGCGACCTCGAACGCACAGCGCGTCCTCGTCGAGTCCTTTTCGAAGATCAGGGCGATGTTCTTTCCGGTCAGTCTCTGCTCCTCCCGGCCTTCCTTCTTCGCGGCCTTGAGTCCGGCCGAGAGGTCGATCAAATACGTGATCTCCTGGGGGCTGAAGTCCGCCAGCTTCAGGAAGTGCCTCCCGCGCAGGTCGATCATCGTGGCCATGGGTCGTGCTCCTTTCTCAGGCGTCGCGGACGATCAGACAGGTCATACAGTGACCGCCGCCGCGACCGCGAGGACGATGAACGCGGTCGGGAACGCCATGGTCGGAAGGGTCACGGACGGCTGATCCGGCGCCATCACCCAAAGCGGATGAAGCTCCAGGGGCCCGCCGGCCGTAGCGTCGTGCTCGTCCGTGAGCGCTCGACGGAAGCCTGCTGATCCCACCGCGGAGTTCTTCGCCGGGCTCGCCGAGCTCGACCGCGACCCGCTGCTCGCGAAGGCGAACGGCACCATTCGTTTCGACCTCAGGGACGGCAGGCGCGTCGACCGCTGGCTCGTGTCCCTCAAGGACGGTGAGGTCACCGTCTCGCGGGCGAACCGTGACGCGGACTGCGTGATCAGGGTCGACAAGGCGTTGTTCGACGAGATCGCTGTCGGCAAGGCGAACGGCACGGCCGCAGTCCTCCGCGGCGCAATGACGATCGACGGGGAAATGGAGCTGATGATGGTGCTCCGGAGGACGTTCCCGGGACCGCGTGCACGGGCTACTCGAAGCCGGAACGGCCGGCGGCCGGCGTGAGCGACGGCCTCGTCAAGATCCTCGACGGGAACACGTTCGTCGTCAGCGACGCGCGCGGAGACATCGAGGCGTCGCTGACCGACCCGACAGGGCTTTTCTCCTACGACACGCGCTTCCTCTCACACTGGGTGCTGACGGTCAACGGCCAGCGGCTGACGCCGCTCTCGACCGACGACCTCCAGTACTTCGAGACGCGCTTCTTCCTCGTACCGGGAACCGGCACCGTCTATGTCGACTCGAAGCTCTCGCTGATTCGGCGCCGCGCCGTCGGCAACGGCTTCCGCGAAGAGCTGACGATCCTGAACCACGACGAAAAGCTGGTCGACCTGACGATCAGAATCGATGCCGCCTCCGACTTCGCCGACCTCTTCGAGGTCAAGGACGACTTGAAGAAGAAGGGCACATACTCGACGCGGGTGAAGGATGGGCGCCTGTTGCTGAGCTACCAGCGGGATACCTTCGTGCGCGGGACGGACATCTCGTCGACGGAACGCGCCCGGATCGACAAGGGCGGCCTGACCTTCAAGGCGCGGATCGAGCCGCAGGGGGAGTGGTCGACCAACCTCGACGTTGCGACCGCGCTGTTCGGGGCCGATGAGTTCGACGAGCGGCCGACGGTCGCGCGGCCTCGCGGTCGCGAGAGCATGGAGGGGAACTTGAAGCGGTGGCTCGACGACGCCCCGAAGATCGAGTGCGACTGGGACTCGCTACGCGAGACCTACCGGCGTAGCCTCGTCGACCTCGCCGCGCTTCGGTTCTCGCCTCCGATCATGGGCCACCGAAGCCTGCCGGCAGCGGGGCTCCCCTGGTTCATGACGATGTTCGGCCGCGACAGCATCCTCACGAGCCTCCAGGCGCTTCCGTTCGCGCCCTCGCTTGCCGCGACGACGCTGCGTGCGCTCGGCGAGTGGCAGGGGACGCGGGTCGACGACTTTCGCGACGAGGACCCCGGGCGCATCCTCCACGAGATGCGCTACGGCGAGTTGCCGGCCTTCGAGGAAAGGCCACACTCGCCGTACTACGGATCGGCGGACGCGACCCCGCTCTACGTCGTGCTACTCGACGAGTACGAGCGCTGGACGGGAGACCGCCGGCTCGTTCACGAGCTCGAATACGAAGCGCGCGCGGCCCTGAACTGGATCGATGCGTACGCGGACCTGATGGGCAACGGCTACATCTCGTATCAACGCCGCAACGAGAAGACGGGGCTCGAGAACCAGTGCTGGAAGGACTCCTGGGACTCGATCTCCTACCGTGACGGCCGGCTCGCGGGCTTCCCGCGGGCGACGTGCGAGCTCCAGGGCTACGCGTACGACGCGAAGGTCCGCGGCGCGAGGCTGGCGCGCGAGATCTGGAAGGACGAGGAGCTCGCGACCGAGCTCGAGAAGCAGGCAGGCGACCTCAAGCGCCGCTTCAACCGCGATTTCTGGGTCGCAGGCGGCGAGTACTTCGCGCTTGCGCTCGACGCCGACGGGAAGCGGGTCGACTCGCTGAGCTCGAACATCGGGCACCTGCTTTGGAGCGGCATCGTCGACAAGTCGAAGGCGAAGGCGATCGCCCGCCACCTGCTCGGGCCTCGGCTCTTCTCCGGATGGGGTGTCCGAACGCTCGCAGAGGGCGAAGGGCGCTACAACCCGATCGGCTACCACGTTGGAACGGTCTGGCCGTTCGACAACTCGTTCATCGCCTGGGGCCTCCGCCGGTATGGCTTCAAGGAAGAAGCTGCGCAGATCGCGGCCGGGATTCTCGAGGCCGCAGATTTCTTCGACGGGCGGCTCCCCGAAGCGTTCGGCGGCTACGAGCGGTCGCTGACCCGGTATCCGGTCCAGTACCCGACGGCGTGCAGCCCACAGGCGTGGTCGACCGGGACGCCGCTACTACTGCTCCGCACGATGCTCGGCCTCGAGCCCGTCGAAAACTTGCTCGTCGTCGATCCCGCCCTCCCGGTCGGAATCGGTCACGTTGCGCTCCTTGACATCCCCGGGCGCTGGGGCCGGGTCGACGCCTTCGGGCGCGGGCGCATCGGCATCAGAGAGAAAGCAGCCCTCCGATGACCGCAGTCGAGCCCGCTTCCGAGTCACCGCAGAGCGCCGCGGCACCGTCGCCGTTTCCGCCGATCGCCGAGTACGCGTTCCTTTCCGATTGCCACACGGGCGCGCTCGTCGCGCCCGACGGCGCGATCGACTGGCTCTGCGTGCCGAGCTTCGACTCGCCGAGTGTCTTCGGCAGCCTGCTCGACCGCCAGGCCGGCTTCTTCCGCTTCGCGCCCTTCGGCAACAACCATCCGGCCGCGGTCGCCTATGTCCCCGGGACGAACATTCTCGAGACAACGTGGAAAGCGCAGAGCGGCTGGGTGGTCGTCCGCGACGCCCTGACGATGGGGCCGCGCGAGCACGAGGACACGGTGACGCCGCACACGCGTCCACCGGCCGACGACGACGCTGACCACATGCTCGTGCGCACGGTCGAGTGCCTGGAGGGAAACGTGGAGGTGGAGCTGGTCTGCGAGCCGGTCTTCGACTATGGGCGCGCGCCCGCCGAGTGGGCGCTCGTCGACGGGAGCCGCCACGTCGCCGATGCCGTCGGCGCGGACCAGAGGCTGCGGCTGCAGACCGACGTCAGCCTCGGCATAGAAGAGAACCGTGTCCGGGCGAGACACGTTCTGCGAGCAGGTGACCAGGCGTACTGCGCCCTTTCCTGGGACGAGAGCGCCGAGGGCCCGCAAAACGCAGACGAGGCCGCCGAGCGGATCGAGACGACGACGCGCTTTTGGCGCGCGTGGCTCGGGCGCGCGCGCATCCCGGACCACCGTTTCCGCGACCCGATCCAGCGCGCCGCGCTCGTGACCAAAGGGCTCACCTACATGCCGACCGGGGCAACGGTCGCGGCGCTGACGACGTCTCTGCCCGAAACGCCCGGCGGCGAGCGGAACTGGGATTACCGCTACACGTGGATCCGCGACACGACGTTCACGCTGAGGGCGCTCCACATGCTGAACCTCGACTGGGAGGCCAACGAGTTCATGCAGTTCGTCGCCGACGTCGAGGCGAAGGAAGACGGGTCTCTCCAGATCATGTACGGCATCGACGGGCGGCGCGACCTCACCGAATCGACGCGCGATGAGCTGACCGGATATGCCGGCGCGCGGCCGGTGCGAATCGGCAACGGCGCGTTCGACCAGCGCCAGAACGACGTCTACGGTGCCGCGCTCGACTCGATCCTGCTGCACACGCGGCGGAGCGAGCGGCTGCCGCGCCGGCTCTGGCCGATCGTGGAGGCACAGGCCGAATGCGCGACCCGCGTCTGGCGCGAGCCTGACCAGGGGATCTGGGAGGCCCGGGGCGCTCCCCGGCACTACGTCTCCTCGAAGCTGATGTGCTGGGTCGCACTCGACCGGGCCGCACAGCTGGCGGCAATTCGAGGCGACGCCGAGGTCGAGAAGAAGTGGGACGCCGTCGCCCGTGAAATCAAGGAGGACATCCTCGCTCATGGAGTCGACGGGCGCGGGGTGTTGCGCCAACACTACGAGAGCGATTCGCTCGACGCGTCAAGCCTGCTCGCGGCTATCTTCGACTTCCTGCCCGAGGAGGACGAGCGGCTGCAGGCGACAGTCCTGGCGATCGGGGACGAGCTGACGGAGAACGGCTTCGTCCTGCGGTACAAGACCGACGAGACCGACGACGGGCTCGCCGGCAAGGAAGGGACCTTCCTGATCTGTTCCTTCTGGCTCGTCTCCGCGTTCGCGATCATCGGGGAAGTCCAGCGGGCCCGTGACCTGATGGAACGGCTGCTGCGGGTCGCCTCGCCGCTCGGCCTCTACGCGGAGGAGTTCGACGTCGAGACCGGACGGCACCTCGGCAACTTCCCGCAGGCGTTCTCGCACCTCGCCCTCCTCGAGGCGGCAGCACGGATCATTCTGTCGGAGCGGCTGGCGGAGTATTGAGCGCGGGCACCGGAGACGGGCGACGCCGGCGGTCGCGGTTCGGGGCCGCGGGGCGGCTCGCGCTCTTCCCGGCGCGCGCGGCTGCTCGCGCCACGCGGGGCCCGATCGAGAACGTGGCGGACGAGCACCTCGTCCCGGAGCTCTCCCGGATCGCCGACCGGGCATTCGCAAGCGACCTGCCGGAACAGCTCGCACGCTCGATCGCAGAGCACCACGTCCTCGAACGGGTCGCGGCCGAGCTCGCCGAGTCCGGCGCGCTGGACTCGGCAGTCGAGAAGGCGCTCGCGAGCCCTCGGACGAAGGAGACGGTGGACCATCTCGTCAACAGCCCCGCGTTCAGGCAGGCGCTCAAGGATGTGGTCTCCAGCCCCGAGGTCCGCAAGGCGCTGACCGAGCAGAGCGCCGGGCTGGCCGAGGATCTGGCCGGAGACATCCGGCGCCGCAGCGTCGAGATCGACGGGAGCATCGAGGCTCGGGTGCACCGGCGCCCTGCGGCCGCGCACTCGAGCTTCGCCGGCCTCGCGACCCGTGGAGTTGGCTTTGCCGTCGACCTGCTCGCGATCGCGGCGATCTTCGCCGTGCTTGCTGGACTCTTCGCCCTGATCACCAACATCGTCGGCGCCTTGCGCCCAGCCTGGCTCGCCGGCGCCATCGCCGGGGGTGGCTGGCTGATCGTCGCTGTCGCTTATTTCGTGTTCTTCTGGAGCGAGGCCGGGAGGACGCCCGGCATGCACGTGATGCACCTTCGCGTCCGCGATCGGGCGGGCAGGCCGCCCTCGTTCTGGCGCTCGCTACTGCGGGCGGCCGCCACCATCGTCTCGATCGTGCCGCTCTTTCTCGGCTACGTCCCAGTCCTGTTCGACTCGCGCAGGCGCGGACTGCCCGACCTCGTCGCCGGGACCGAGGTCGTGTACGAGCATCGTTAGCCGGCGTTCAGCGTCGCAGTGATCTTGTCGATCGCCTCGCGCTCGGAAGCGCTGACGTCACCGATCTCACCCTTCTCCCGGTGCGCCGAGGCCACCTTGTCGGCGACATCGAGCGTGAAGTGCCTGTACGCGTCGACCTCCTCCGGGGTCGCTTTCTGATGGAGGAGCACCACCGCGTCGCGGAGGCGGCTCAGTCCTTCCTGTTCGGCCTCCTCCGGCGAGTGGTAGCGCTTCAGCTTCGGCGACTCGCCGACGATTTCGTCGAGCAGCTCACTGGCCCCGCGCTCCTTCCGTGCCTCCGTAAATGCCTTCGCCATCGCCCAGCTCTCACGGAAGCTGCCTCCGCTCGAAGCCGTCAGGACGACGAGCCCAGCCGCCGGAGGGCCCTCGCGCACGAGCTCCCACTCCTCCTCGGTGAAGTCCGCCTTGCCGGTCATGCTGCTCCTCCTTTCGTCTGGCGAGAGGGAACGTTCGGCCCGCCTCCGGCGCATCGTACGATGCGGTGAAGCCGCCTGCGGGTCTCTGGTTCGCCCGCGTAATGTGGCGCGCCGTGCGCTACTGAGTCCCCAGGTGAGCCGGACCCGGGGACCGGCTCACCTGAAGTCGAGGGCAACCCCTCCTTAAGCCTCGACCTTCTGCGCTCGGATCAGTCCGACGGCCATCAGGTCGGCGGCATGGACCCACTCGTCCGCGAGCGTGACCCCGCCGGCCTTGGCGATCATGTCGCGAAGCGGGATCGCCCACCGGTGCTCGAGCAGCGCGACGGCCGCCGCGGTGCCCTGCGGGATCGCGTCGCCGAGGTACCAGACCGCGTCCTCGTCGAAGACGTGCCCGTCCTCGAGCTCGGCGGCCCCTGCGATGGCTCCTCGTTCGGCTCCTTCCTCGCCGCCTTCCCCGAATCCGACGAGTGCTCCGACGATCGCGCCGAAACGCTCAGCCTCCTCCTGACTGAGGTCGCTCTGCTGAATCGCCTCGATCTCTCCGTCGTCGTTCTTCCTGACCAGGAGCAGATCGATAAGCCGCACGATGTCGTTTTCCTTCAGCCTTGCGAGCTCTGCCCGGATCTCGCCCGTGAAGTTGTCGTTGTCGAAACCGACGACGAGCATCTGAACGGGGCCGAGTGTCAGTCCTTCGTCCGTATGGGTGGGAACGCTCATAGGCCTTGCAGCACCTTCTGCTTCTGCACCTCGAACTCGGCGTCCGTCAGGACGCCCTGGTTGTGGAGCTCGCCGAGCTTCTGGAGCTGCTCGATCGAGTTGTCCGACATGCCGCCTCCCTGCGGGGCCGCCTGCTGTCCCTGCTGGGCCTCGAGCTCGTCCAGACGGGCGTCGCGGTAGGCGTCATCCTCGCGTCCCTCCTGGACCCGCTTGCCCGCGTAGTAGGCCGCGCCTCCGACCATCGCCGCCCGCGCCAGCGGGCGTCGCCTTCGCATGAACATCGCGTTGCCTCCTTCCCGCCTAGGCGCCGGCCGCGACCGGTTGCTTGCCGTGCAGGGCGTCCTGCAACTGGCGCTCGGTGTCCTCCGAGAGCGACGACTTGAGCACGGTTCCGCCGTACTTGCTCATCGCCGCGACGGCCTTGTCGGGCGTAGCTTTTTCGAGGATCAGGAAGAGCGCGGAGGTTCCAGGCTTCAGCATGTCGCGTACCTGATCCTGGAACTCCCTGTCGATGCCGCTCTTCTCGAATTTCCCCATCAGGGCGCCCATACCGGCTCCCACGGCCATGCCGAGCACCGGCACGAAGAACAGGAGCCCGAAGAGGAACCCCCAGAACATGCCGTACGTCGCTCCGGCGCCGACGGCGTGGTGGCTCGTCGAGACCCTGAACTTGCCGTCCTTGTCGCGCACGATCGAAGCAATCGCGTCGGGCTGGATGATCAGCTCCTCGGCAAGGCGATGGGCTTCCTGCTCGGCCTCGCCGGCGGTCGTCTCGTCCGGGTAGCCAATCGCGATCAGTTCCGCCATTCGGTCCGTCCTTTCGTCGTGTGCACCTTCGCGAGCGAGGATCTCGGCGCCGCGCTCTAGGGGCATCCTCCAGATGGGATGACCCGGCGAATTCGTCCCGATCGGACGATGCGTCGACGGGGCTGCGGAGGTCGAGTTCGAGGCGATGGTTCTGATCGTCGCGATCGTGATCGCCCTGTTCGTTCCGTGGCCCTGGAAGCTCCTGGTCCTCGGCGCGGGCATCGTGGCCGAGATCGGCGAGGTGATCTGGGGCCGGCGGCTGGCAAAGCGGTGGCGGCCGACGACCGGGGCCGAAGCGATGATCGGTGTGCACGCGGAGGTCGTCTCGCCGATGCATCCGCTCGGGCAGGTCAAGGTCAACGGCGAGCTTTGGGAGGCGACGTCGAACGCCGGTGCCGAGGTTGGCGACACGGTCGTCGTCCGCGGCATGGAGGGATTGACCCTCGTTGTCGAACCCCTAGCGGGACCGGGTTCATCCCGTTTGGACGATGTACGCACAGAGCGACTCGGCTTCGCTCAGGCCGAGTACGAGCGAAAGGAGACGAATGGCGACTACAAGCTATGACGCCGGGTACAGCAGCGAGGGCGCCTACGACATCAGAGGCGGCGGGTGGATCACCTTCGCTGCCGTGATGCTCGGGCTGGCCGGGACGTTCAACGTCCTGGAGGGCATCCTCGCGATCGCGAACTCGAGGGTCTACACCGGTCACCAGACCCTCGTGTTCAGCAACCTGAACACCTGGGGCTGGATCGTGTTGCTTCTGGGCGTCGGCATGCTGCTGGCCGCATTCGGCCTCTTCAGTGGCAGTGAGTTGGCCCGCTGGTTCGGAGTCGCGGTGGTGAGCATCAACGCGATTGGGCAGCTCTACTACATCCCGGCCTACCCGTTCTGGTCGCTTGCGATGTTCACGATCGACATCCTGATCATCTACGGGCTCGTGGCCTACGGGGGGCGCCAGCTCCGCAACGCTTGACGCCCGCGTCTCATCCGAATCCGAACAACTGACGGCGCCGCTCCCGGGCGGCGCCGTCGGCTTGTCTAAAGAGGGTTCGGCGAAACAGTGTCTGAGCCGCCCGTTCCGCCAAACCCTCTAATGACCTAAACCGGTCAGGCGAGAGCCTGGGTGAAACCGCCATTCTCGTCCCATGCTTTGCAACACCGACGGACGGGACCCCAGCCTCGCGACCGGACAACCGGTCCGAGTAGACGGATCCGTCGGCGGCGGGCGGCTCCTCTCCCTCTCTCCCGTCGCCGACATCCGTCGCTTTCGAGTCAAGCACGCGCTGAAGTCGATCGAGGACGCGCTGATCTTGCTCGACGAGGAGCGGCAGAGCGGCGTCCAGGTGGGCGCGCTCGAGCAGATTCGAGACGATCTCGCGATCGTGCTTCGAGTCGCGGAGGCCGAGGCACGCTGATGACGGAGCTCGCAAGGGCGGTTCATTTCGAGATCGCCGACCTTGCGGCGGCCGTAAGACTGACCCGCCGGCTCGCCCGGGGCCGGGTCGTC
>JBQCGP010000045.1:0-6202 GCA_051955535.1 Gaiellaceae bacterium
CAATGTGTTCAGCGGACCCGTACTAATTGCCCGAGGTCTTGATTTGAACACGCTACGTCGCTATGGAGTTTTGAGGGTGCGCGCTAAGAGCGGCGCCGACCCTGACAATTTTCGGCGGTCATAGCGGCGGGGGTACACCTCTTCCCATTCCGAACAGAGAAGTTAAGCCCGCCAGCGCCGATGGTACTCGGAGGGCAACCTCCCGGGAGAGTAGGTCGCCGCCGAATTAACTTCGAACGAAATGCTGCGCATTTCGTTCGACGTGCTCGTGCGGGACGGTGCTTCTAACGACGATTCGGGAGTGGCGGCGCGGCGCAGCCACGCCTTAGCTCGATTGGGATTTGCGCTAGGCGGCGCGCAGTTTTTCGCGCCAGGTCGGGTCGAGGGCTCGCAGCCGGGAGACACGCTCGCCCACCGGCGGATGTGTCACGAAGAGTGCGGCCAGGCCTTCCTCGGCGAACGGGTTGATCGTGTAGAGCGGCTCGGTTGCCGGGCTTGCCTGGAACTCGACTAGCCCGGCTGTCTGTTCCAGGCGGATCAGGGCGTCGGCGAGACCGTGTGGCGAGTCGCAGAGCTGCGCGGCGGCGGCGTCCGCAAGGAACTCGCGCTTCGGGGAGAGGAAGAGGTTGACGAGCGCCGCCGCGAACGGGCCCAGAACGAACAACAGGCCGCGCTGGAGAAAGCCGCCGATCCGGCTCGTCTCGACGATCGCACAGGCGAGGACGGAGACCGTGCTCTGGATCAGGACGTCGCGGTCGCGGATGTGGGCGAGCTCGTGCGCGAGGATGCCCTCGAGCTCGGCCGGCGCGGCCGCGCCTAGCAGCCCTTGACTTACTGCGATTGCCGAACCGCGCGGGCCGCGGCCGACGCAGAGCGCACGCGGATAGCCATCCCTGAGGACGTAGAGCTTGGGCGCCGGCACCCGGGCGCGCGCGGCGAGGCGCTGGACGGTCGAGTGCAGTGCCGGCGCTTGGCCCCGCGGCAGCTCGCGGGCGCCGACCATGCCGAGCGCGATCCGATCGACGTAGAAGTAGCCGGCGCCGGCCAACAGGAGGGCGCAGAAGAGGAAGACGGAGAGCAGCCGGTAGTTCCCGGCGAGCAACGGCACGATTCCGAGCAGCGCGCAGATCCCGAGAAGGAGCAGCCAGGCCTTGAGGACGTTTCGGACGCGGAGGAAAGTGCGGCTCACGATCAGGGCTCTTCGGAGCCGTCGTCCTCCGCGAGACCGCGCGGCGGCCAGTCGGGCTCGGGGGCGTCGCAGCGGCTCGAACAATGGAGCGAGGCGATGTTCTGCAGCGGGACGAGAATGTGACCGTTCAGCTCGATATGCGGCACGTCTTCGACGATGCAGTAGGCCGTGAGGACGCCGTCTTGGTAATCGCCGCCGAAAAGCGCGACCTCGACCTGCTCGCCCTTGTACTTGTTCGTGTAGTCCTCCACGAACGGCCAGTCTACTGGCGCCGTCCGAGGGCTAACCGGCCGGGGAAGGGGGCTGAGCGGCCGCTTTCCGGCGCTCCTCCTGGTCTCTTTCGAGGAGCTCGTCGATGCGGCCGGCCGGGCACAACTCGGTAAGGGTGCCGTCCACGACGCAGACGGCCGACAGACGCGCGTTCGGCTCGACGGGGCGGATGCGGCGGTAGGCATCGACGCCGAGGCCCAGCGCGGCGCCGTGGATCGCTCGGATCGGGCCGCCGTGGGACACGATCAGGACGCGGCCTCCTTCATGGACGGCGGCGATCTGTCCGACCGCCGTTAGAACGCGCGCACTCATCTGCTCGTAGGTTTCGCCGTCGTCCCACCCCGTGCCGCCCGCGAGCCACCGCCGGTAGCCCGCGGGGAACCTCTCCTCGGCCTCCTCGCGGGTCAGGCCCTCCCAGGATCCGACGTCGACCTCGCGCAGATCGCGGAGCTCGATCACCTCCAGGCCCTGTCGGGCCGCGACGAAAGCCGCCGTCTCGCGAGCCCGCTGCAAGTCGCTCGCATAGATCGCGTCGAGCCCGACGTCCGCGAGCCGCTCGGCGAGAGCGGCCCCCTGAGCCCTGCCCCGGTCGGTCAGGGGGCGGTCGGCATGGCCCTGCCAGCGGCGCGCGCGGTTCCAGTCGGTCTCGCCGTGGCGGGCGAGCAGCAGCGTCGTCACGCGCACATCCTGCCGTAGGCTTGCCCGCGCCATGGACCTCGGCCTGCGCAATCGCGTCTGCGTCGTCACCGGCTCAACCGCCGGAATCGGACTCGAGACCGCACGGCTCCTCGCCGCCGAGGGCGCACGCGTGGTGGTGACCGGACGTGATTCCGATCGCGTGGAGAGCGCACGGCAGCAGGCGACGGCCGAGCTCGGAGTGATCGCTGACCTCTCCGAGCCGGCGGCCCCAGCGGAGTTGATCGCGGCGGCAGGCGAGCTCGGGCCTGTCGACTGTCTCGTCAACAACGCCGGCATCGCGTACCAGACCGGCTTCGACGAGGTGCGCGACGAGCAGTGGGACGAGATGTGGCAGCTGAACGTGATGAGCGCCGTGCGAACGATCCGCTCGGCTCTGCCGACGATGCTCGAACGCGGCTCGGGGGTGATCGTGAACGTTTCCTCGACGGCTGGGAAGCGTCCCTCGACCGGGATGCCGAACTACTCGGTGACGAAGGCGGCCCTGCTCTCGCTCTCGCGGCTCGTCGCTGATCTCTACGCAAAGAACGGGATTCGCTGCAACGCCGTCGCACCGGGGCCGACCGCGACAGGCGCCTGGCTCGACGAGGACGGGCTCGCCGATCAGCAGGCGCGGCGGTCTGGCAAGTCGCGCGAAGCGGTGCTCGATTCGGTCGCGGCGGGGCGGCCGCTCGGCCGGCTGGCCGAGCCGGAGGAGATCGCGTCCGTCATCGCCTTCCTCTGCTCAGACCGAGCGAGCTACGTGACCGGCGCGGCCTGGAGCGCCGACGGCGGCACCGTGCCGATCATCATCTGATACGCGGCGGGGCTCGAACGAATCGCTGCAGGAGTCGCACTTTCAGCGCAAGTGGGCGACGGACACGGCACGACTTCGTCGATAGCGTGACTTCAGGGGCGCGTTTTCGCCCCCCATTGGGATGGGCGAAACCGGCTCGAAAACCGGTTCCGCCCCGACCGAGCCAGCGGCTAGAGTCGGTCACGTGCCCGAGCTCGCCGGGAGAGTTGCGGACGCCTTTGCGGCGCGGATCAGAGACCAGGAAGACGCCTGGTTCTCGCCACTCGCGGTGCGCAGCTACGAGACGCGCGGAAGGCTCCACGAGGACAACGAGTGCCGGCTCCGGACGCCGTTCCAGCGCGACCGGGACCGCATCGTCCACTCGAAGGCGTTCCGCCGGCTCAAGCACAAGACGCAGGTCTTCATCGACCCGAGCGGCGATCACTACCGGACGCGGCTCACGCACACTCTCGAGACGACCGGCATCTCGCGCACCGTCGCCCGGGCGCTGCGCCTCAACGAGGACCTGACCGAGGCGATCGGCCTGGGCCACGACCTCGGGCATCCGGCCTTCGGCCACGCGGGCGAGGAAGCGCTCGACGCCGTCCTGCGCGAGCGCTTCGACCTCGGCTTCCGCCACAACGAACACTCGCTGCGGGTCGTCGACCACCTCGAGCGCGACGGCCGCGGCCTCAACCTGACCGCGGAGGTTCGGGACGGCATCCTTACCCACACCGGCGAGCGTGAGCCCGACACGCTCGAGGGGAAGATCGTGCGTCTCGTCGACCGGGTCGCGTACATCAACCACGACATCGACGACGCTGTGCGCGCGGGAGTGCTCAGCCCGGCTGCGCTGCCCAGCGACGAGATCGGGTTGCTCGGGGCGACCGGGCCGCGGCGGATCGACACGCTCGTCCACGATCTCGTCGAGACCTCGGAGCGCGCCGGCGACATCCGTCAAAGCGACGAGATCGGCGAGGCGATGCTCTCGCTGCGATCCTTCATGTTCGAACGGGTTTACCTTGCCGCCGACACCAAGCCGAACCAGCAGCGCGCACACGAGGTCATCCGCCTGAGCTTCGAGCACCTGGTCGACGGAGGGCGCTCGGCACAGGAAGCTACGGACTACGTCGCCGGCATGACCGACCGCTTCGCCCTGGCCTACGTCGCTCGGCTGGAGAGCTGAGTGGCTCGAATCGCAGACTCTTCGGTCGAAACGGTCAAGGCGACCGCGGACATCGTCGAGGTCATCTCCGGGCGGACGCAGCTGCGCCGCTCGGGTGCGCGCTTCACGGGGCTGTGTCCCTTCCACGACGAACGGACGCCGTCGTTCTCCGTCAGCCCGGAGAAAGGGCTCTACTACTGCTTCGGCTGCGGGGCCGCCGGTGACGCCGTCTCGTTCGTCGAAGAGACCGAAGGCGTCGACTTCGTGGGCGCGATCGAGTGGCTCGCGCAGCGCTTCAACGTCCTGCTCGAGTACGAGGAGGCCTCCCCCGAACAGGACGCCAGGCGCAGACGCCGCGACCGCCTCTACGCGGTGCTCGACGCGGGGGCCTCGTTCTACGGGCGCTACCTCTGGGAGTCGGAGGCCGGCGCCGATGCACGCGCCTACCTTGCGAGGCGCGGCCTCGACGAGGGGGTTTGCCGCGAGTATCGGCTCGGGCTCGCCGCGCGCGGCGCGACGCTCGCGCGAAAGGCCGTCGAACGCGGCTTCACTCTGCAGGAGCTGACCGGCGCCGGGCTCGTCAACCGTCGTGGGAACGACTACTTCCAGGGTCGCCTGCTCTTCCCGATCGCGGACGCCCGCGGACGCGTCGTCGGATTCCAGGCACGGAGGCTGCGCGAGGACGATCCTCTCCAGGCGAAGTACGTCAACTCGCCCGAGGGAGAGCTGTTCCGCAAGGGCGATCTGCTCTACGGGCTCGACCGGGCCCGGACGGCAATCGCACGTGAGGAGCGGGCGCTTATCGTCGAGGGCAATACCGACGTTCTGGCGCTACGGCAGGCCGGGCTCGGACCGGTTGTCGCGTCGATGGGGACGGCGCTGACGGAACGCCACCTGAAGGAGCTCTCCCGGCTGACGCGCAAGCTCTACCTCTGCTTCGACGCCGACGCGGCCGGCGAGGCGGCGACGCTGCGCGGCATGGATCTCGCCGCCGCGCAGGGCTTCGACGTCCGCGTCGTCGCCCTCCCGCCCGGCACGGATCCCGCGGATGCGGCCGAGGGCTTCGAAGAACGGCTCGCCAAGGCCGAGAGCTACGTGCTCTACCGAGTGCGGCTCGAGCTCGACCGCGCGCCGGACCGCCAGGAGGCTTTCGTTCACGCGCGCGAGGTGCTCGCACGGTTCGAAGACTCCCCGGAGCGCCAGCAGGCCCTGCGGCTTGTGGCCGATCGTCTCGACCTACCGCGTGAGACGCAGGCGGGCCTCGTCCCCAAACGCGGCGGTCGGGACGCGGCGCCGGAGGTCTCCCCGAAGCTGCTCGAGGCGGGCGAGCGCCTCGAGCGCGACGCGCTCGCCGGAGCCGCGGCGCACACGGACCTGCGCGAGGCTCTCGCCGGCCTCTCGCCGGAGCACTTCGACTCCGAGCTCCACCGCCGCGCCCGCGAGCATCTGCTCGAACCGGGCGAGGCCGACCGAGAGCTCGTTCAGCTCCTCGCCGAGCTCGATGCGCGCGCGGCCGCCGAGGGAATCGACGAGGCGACCACGAAGGAGCTGCTTCTGAACCTGCACGAGCGCAAGCTCCGGCGGGAGCTCCAGAACGCCGACCTGGCGAGGACGAAGGAGCTGCAGGTGGAGCTCGAAAGGCTGCGGACCGCCGCCACGAACCTCGTCTAGACCCCGGCTACAATCCGTCCCGGCCGAGCGCCGTTCCCCGGTAGCTCAATTGGCAGAGCATCCGGCTGTTAACCGGAGGGTTGTTGGTTCGAGTCCAACCCGGGGAGCTGCAACCTACGTAGCCAGGTGCAAGCCCGCATTGCTCCATGGGTCAGGTGTGTCAGCGGTGCCGGACATGCTCACCGCGTGCCTACCCCGGTGCCTACCTCGGATCTCGCTGAAAGTGACAACAAGTGCAGCGCTTCTCTCTGCGCTGGCCGCGTCAGGCGCCGAGCTCGTCCATTGCTCCGAGCACCGCCGTTCCGGTCTGAGATGCGAAACCAAGTCTTCCCGTCGGCGCTCGGCTCCTGGGAGTGGACGAGCACGCCGGCGTCGAGTAGCGGTTTGAGCGTGGGCGGTCGAGGGTCGAGCCCTTGGAGAATCCAGCGACCCGCGA
>JBQCGP010000046.1:0-38758 GCA_051955535.1 Gaiellaceae bacterium
TCTTCGCCGGCGCCGCCCGCGCGCTCAGCGGGCACGAAGAGGCGGCAGTGCGGGCACTTGAACCCCTCGTGCCGCGAGCCTTCGGCGAGCAGCTCTCCGTCGAACGGCTTCTTGCAATGTGGGCAGAGGATCACTTGAGACGTCATTGTTCATATAACTCGAAAACCGCATTTCTAGTTTCGCCCGCGGGGCCCACCGCGTGGTGCGAGTATGGGGCTGTCCACCGTTAGGAGGTCCATCATGGCCACGCAGACGAGGCGCACCTTCTCGACGCGGATCGACATCGGTGACGAGACGCGCGACGAGATCGTCCAGCTGCTGAACGCGCGGCTCGCCGACACCTTCGACCTCTACTCGCAGCTCAAGCAGGCCCACTGGAACATCAAGGGCAGCGACTTCATCCAGCTCCACGAGCTCTACGACACCGTCGCCGAGAGCGTGCTCGAGTTCGTCGACGAGATCGCCGAGCGGGCAACCGCGCTCGGCGGGCTCGCGCTCGGCACGGCCCGGCTGGCTGCCGCCGCCTCGACCCTCGAGGAGTATCCGATCGACGTGGTCGAAGGCATGGACACCGTCGCCGCGATCGCGGACCGCCTGGGTGCCTACGGCGCGTCGATCCGGGCGGCGATCGAAAATGCGCTCGAGCTCGACGACCAGGACACCGCCGATCTCTTCATCGAGGTCTCGCGCGCAATCGACAAGCACCTGTGGTTCGTCGAGGCGCATCTCCAGGCCTGATGGTCAAGATCACCGACAAGACCGACTACAGCCGCTTCGTGCGTCCGACCGACGAGGACGAGGGCATCTGGCTCGATCACGTCGAGGTCCACCTCGTCACGCACCCGGTCGGACAGGTCAAGGAGATGCACGTGCACGACCCGCCCCAGGACCACGTCATCGTCATGCGCTCGGGACGGATGCGCTGGACGGTCGACGATCAGAGCATCGACGCCGAGCCGGGCGACGTGATCGTGACCCCGGCCCGCACTCCTCATGGCTACGAAGTGCTCGGGGACGAGCCGGCACGCGTGGTCTGCGTGGACTCGCCGACGCGGCCGAGACCCGAAGCTTGAACGCCCGGGACGCTCAGGCGTCGAAGCTGAACGGCGGGTAGCGGTCCGTGACGAGCAGGAACATGTAGGCCAACACGCGGTTCGTCCAGCGGCCGACTCCCACTAGAAACGCGAAGATCCCGCGCGGGTAACGGCCCGTGAAGAGGATCGCGAACCAGGCGAAGATGATCAAGACGAACGCTGCGAACCAGAGGACCGCGAGGACGATGTAGTGAGGAATCGCGAGCAGCCACTTCACGAGCGGCAGCCAACGGTTCAGATCCGTCTTCGCGTCCGGATAGGGGAAGTCGAGAATGACGGACTGGTGCTCGTCCGTCGAGGGGTAGGCGTCGTCCATCAGGGCGAGATAGACGGCGATGCGGTTGAAGAACCTCGCCACCTCGAGGTTCCAGTCGAACCACCAGCGCGGGTACTTCTGCCGGAACAGGATCATCAGCAGCGGTGCGAAAGTGAGTACGGCGCCGCCTCCGCCCGCGGTCTGCCAGCCCTGCTGGGTGCTCGTGTACGAGAAGCTTTCGTGCCCGAGGCTGATCGCGACGATCAGGATCGGGATCGCGACGAAGGTCCTGAAGAAGGTCGTCAGCCGGTTGAGGTCCCGGTCCGGGTACTCGACCGAGAACTGGACCGGGTACGCATCGTCGCCTCGCGTGTAGTCGTTCGGCTCCATGGCGCCCGTGCGGGTTTTCGGCCCGGCCGGCCGATCTCCTCGTAAGCTCTGCGTGTGGGCGGGTTCTTCGGCGGGCTACTGCGGGCGCTCGGAATCGGCGCTCTGGTCGCAGGTGGTCTGGCGGTTGCGGTCCTGGCACTTGCGGCCATCGTCCTGCTCGGACCGCTCATCTTCTGGCTTGCCTGGAACGTGCTCGACTTCGCGCACGCCGTCGGGCTTCCCGAGCTCGCGTTCTGGGGAATCGTGCTGGCGACGTTGTTCCTCGTGCTCGGCTGGGTCGGCAAGGTCGTGATCACCGGCGTCGTCTTCCTCGTCAACCCGGATTGGTTCGCGAACGGGAGCGCACGCGTGCGCTGGCCGGAGCCGACATTCAAGAACTTCGTCGCCGTCGCCCTGCTCGCGCTGCTCGCCTCTCGGCCGCATGCGCACGCGCATCAGCGCAGGCAACGCTCGAAGCAGCCGTAGTCGATGGCCGAGCCGGCGATCGAAACGCTGAGGCTCGAGAAGAAGTTCCCGAACGGCGTGAAGGCGATCGCCGACCTCGATCTTCGAGTCGAGCACGGCGAGGTTTTCGGGTACCTCGGCCCGAACGGAGCCGGCAAGAGCACGACGATCCGCCTGCTGCTCGACCTGATTCGCCCGACCGCGGGGCGCGTCCTCGTGCTGGGCCGGGACTCGAGGCGAGACGGGGTCGAAGCGCGTCGGCGGCTGGGCTACGTGCCCGGCGACCTGCGCTTGTCCGACCGGCTGACGGCGCGGGAGCAGCTCGACTCGCTTGCCAGGCTTCGGGGCGGCGTGGACGACGCGCTGCGCGAACGCCTTTGCGATCGCTTCGGCGTCGTCCTCGACCGGCCGATCCGGCACCTCTCCAAGGGCAACCGGCAAAAGGTCGGCCTCGTCCAGGCGTTCATGAACCGGCCCGACCTGATCGTCCTCGACGAGCCCTCCTCCGGTCTCGATCCGCTGCTGCAGGCGGAGCTTCGTTCGCTGGTGCGGGAGACGGCCGCGGAAGGACGAACGGTCTTCCTGTCGTCGCACTCTCTGGACGAGGTGCAGCACGTCGCGGATCGCGTCGGGATCATCCGCGCCGGTCGTCTCGCGGATGTGGACTCCGTCGAGCGCCTGCGCGAGCGCGCGCTCCGCCACATCACGATCGTCTTCGCCGAGTCCGTCGAACCCTCGCGCTTCGCCGCGCTGGACGGGGTGCGGGTGGAGAATGCGGAGGGGAGGGTGCTCCGCCTCTCCGCGCCCGAGCCGGCGATGGACGCAGTCGTCAAGGAGGCGGCCGCCCACCCGGTCGTCGATCTCGTCTCGCAGCCTGCCGACCTCGAGGAGATCTTCCTCGACCTGTACGAGGAGTCTCCAAATGGCCGTTGAGCTGACACGCCGCGGGCTCGTCGACCATCGCCGTGCTCTCGTCGGTTGGTGTCTCGGGGTGATCGGCTACGCGGCGCTGGTCGCCTCGATCTTCCCGTCGATCAAGGGCTCTGCCGATTTCACGAAGCTCGTCGAGCACTACCCCGACGCGCTCAAGTCGCTCTTCGGGATCAGCGGCGGCAACATCACCTCCGGCGCGGGCTTCCTGGACGCCGAGCTCTTCAGCTTCATGCTGCCCCTGCTCGTGCTCGTCCTCGCGATCGGCTCCGGCGCGCGGAGCTTCGCCGGCGAGGAGGAGGCCGGCCGTCTCGAGCTCGTCCTCTCCTACCCGCTCAGGCGTCGCGACGCGGTGCTCGCCAAGGCGGCTGTCGTTGCCGGAGAGGTCCTCCTCGTCTGCGTGGTCGGCTTCGGTGCGCTCGCCGTGCTGAGCGATCTCGCCGACCTCGATCTCGACCTCGGCAAGCTGGCCGCCGCGTTCGGCGCGCTCGCCGCGCTTGGGCTTCTCTACGGCTGGCTCTCGCTCGCCCTCGGAGCCGCGGTACCGAACAGGCTGCTTGCGATCGGCGTTCCTGCCGCCTACGCCGCGGGCGCCTATCTCGTCGGCGGCCTCCACGAGCTGGCCGGCTGGCTCGACCCTCTGCGCTTCCTCTCGCCGTTCTGGCTCATCGGCTCGGCGCCGCTCCAGAACGGTGTCGACGGCTGGGGCGTCCTCGTCGTTGTCGCCGCTGCGATTGCAGCGCTTGCCGCCGGCGCGCTGCTCGTCGACCGGCGCGACATCGAGACGCCCTGAGTCCCTCGCGCTTCACGGGCCCGAGTCGAGGCTTTAGGGTTGCCGCAATCGACCAAGGAGGCCCCCATGGCGGTCGCACGCGTTGTGTCTTTCGAGGGTGTAAGCAAGGACCGAATGGACGAGATGAATCGCGAGATCGAGCAGGGAGAGCGGCCGGCCGACATTCCGGCGTCGGAGATCGTCGTGCTCCACGATCCCGACAGCGACAAGTCGCTCGTGGTCCTCTTCTTCGAGAACGAGGATGACTATCGGCGGGGCGACGAGACGCTCAATGCGATGCCCGCGAGCGATACGCCCGGTCAGCGGACGTCGGTCACGAAGTACAACGTGGCCATGCGCATGCGCGACTAGCGACCGACGGGAGAGGAGGTTTCGATGGCTGGTGTTGAAGTGCGCGGGTTCGACGCGCCCGACGAGTCGCGGACGCCCGACAAGACGAAGATCGACGTGGTTCGGATGGGTGGGACGACCGTTGCCCGCATGACCTTCGAGCCCGGCTGGAGATGGTCCGAGTGCGTGAAGCCGGTGGCGGGAACCGAAAGCTGCCAGGCCCGTCACCTCGGGGTACTCCAATCGGGCAGGATGCACGCCGTTCACGAGGACGGCACGGAGCAGGACATCGGCCCGGGCGAGGCATACGTGATCGAGCCGGGTCACGATGCGTGGGTTGTCGGCGACGAGCGCCTGGTGGCCTTCGAGTTCGAGCCGAAGGCGGCCGAGGAGTTCGGGAGGGGCTAGGAGGGTTTGGCGAAATAACGTCTGTGCCGCCGGCGCACGCTGCTCGCCCCCTGGCAGCGTCCTCAGTCGCGCCCATATCTACGGATATGGACGCTCCCTGCGTCCTCCCCAGCGAACGAGCATCGCACGCCGGCGACGAGCGCCATTCCGCCAAACCCTCCTAGGCGCTCGGCTAAATAGGCTCCGAGCGGCCGGCCGGGGCAGCCTCGGTGTCGAAGAGCCCTGTCTCGTGCGCGAGCACGACGGCCTGGACGCGGTCGCGCAGATCCAGCTTCTGGAGGATGTGCGTGATGTGCGTCTTCACTGTGGTGTCGCTGATGTAGAGCTCCTGGCCGATCTCGGCGTTCGACAGGCCCCGCGCGATCAGGCGGAACACGTCCAGCTCGCGCTCCGTCAGCTCGTCGAGCTGCGGTGGACGCTCGGGGCGCGGGATCCGCGAGAACTGCTCGATCACCCGCTTCGTGATCGCGGGAGAGAGAAGCGCGTCTCCGGAGGCGACGATGCGAATTGCGGCGAGCAGCTGCTCGGGCGGGTCGTCCTTGAGCACGAACCCGCTCGCACCGGCGCGAAGCGCCTCGTAGACGTACTCGTCCAGATCGAACGTCGTCAGGATGAGGATCCGTGCGGCCGCGTCCGCGGCGAGAATCCGCCGTGCCGCCTCCAACCCGTCGAGCTTTGGCATGCGGATGTCCATCAGCACGACGGTGGGGTTGAAGAGCGCCGCCTTCTCGACGGCCTCGAGGCCGTTCTCGGCCTCGGCGACGACCTCGACGTCGTCCTCCCGCGAGAGGAGCATCCGGAAGCCGGCCCGGACCATCGACTGATCGTCGGCGACCAGGACCCTGATCATCGGCGAACGAGCGGCAGCCGCGCGTTGAGCACGAAGCCTCGGCCGTTTGCGGTGCCCGCCGTCATCTCTCCTCCGTAGATCTTGACGCGCTCGCGCATTCCGACCAAGCCGTGCCCGAGGCCGTCGCTCTCGCCGGCGCCGACGCCGTTGTCCCGGACCTCGAGCTCGAGCGCGTCGGCGCGGTAGCGGACATTCACGTCTGCTCTCGTGGCATGCGCGTGCTTGAGCGCGTTGGTCAGCCCTTCTTGCACGATCCGATAGGCGGAGAGGTCGACGGCTCGCGGCACCGGCGGAGGCTCGCCCTCGACATGCAGCTCGACGGGAAGCCCTGCTCGCCGGACCTCTCCGAGCAGCGATTCGACGTGCTCGAGCCCGGGCTGGGGGACGAGCTCGGGCGAGTCGCCGTCCCGGCGCATGGCGGAAAGAAGCTGGCGCATCTCGGCGAGCGCGGTGCGGCCGGCCTGCTCGACGCCTTGAAGAGCCTCGCGATCCTCGCCGAGCTCATCCGGAAGCTTGTGCCTGACGGCCCCGATCTGGAGCACCATGACGCTGACGGCGTGCGCGACGATGTCGTGGAGCTCTCGCGCGATCCGTGCCCGTTCCTCGGCAACAGCGATGCGGGCGGCGGCCTCGCGCTCTCGTTCGGCGAGACTTGCCCGCTGTTCGGCGGCCTCGGCCTGCTCGGCCCGCTCCTGCAAGGCGTAGCCCGCGAGCCACCCGATCGAGAACAGGAGTGGCACGAAGAAGAACTCCGGCGCCGAATGGGAGGGATCGTGGTAGACGACGATCGCTGCGCCGGATAGGACGACCCCCAGCCCCAACCAGGCCTCGAGGTTGTTGCGGAGGTTGCCGAGCAGGAACGCGGCGGCCAGGCCCGCAACGCTGATGCTGGGCGTGAAGGGGACCAGACGCCCGTCGACGAACGAGATCGCCGGCCCGAGCAGCCAGACGAAGAACGGCGCCGCAAAGGGGAAACGGCGGCGGGCGAGGAGCGGCAGCATCACGAGCGCCACCGCCGGCACGCAGAACCACAGCGTGGTGCGGGGGGCGTCCGTCGCTTCGCGGTTGAAAGCGACCGTGAGGGTCCCCTGGATCGCCGCGACGACGATCAGCGCGTCGAACCCGTACCTGCGCGCCAGGGGCCAGAGGCTTCTCACGCAGTGAACCTACTCCAGTCCCCCGCAGCTCGCGTCCTACCGAGGTAGGAGCCCGAATCGTCGGGTCGTCCGAGACCGAATCGGACTTCACGCCGACGACGCCTGGGCGGGTCCTTCGTAGCGTCGAGGGCGTAGACGAACGAAGGGAGAGAGTCATGTCACGCAAGCCCAATCTGGCGGCCCGGATGGGTCGCTGGAGCGCAAGTCATTGGAAGACCGCGACGTTCGGCTGGCTCGGCTTCGTGCTCGTCGCCTTCGCCGTCGGGAACGCGGTCGGCACGAAGACCGTCGATCCCTACACCGCGGGACCCGGTGAGTCAGGCCGCATGGACAGGATCCTGAACGACGGGTTCAAGCAGCCTGCCGCTGAGAAGGTCGTGGTTCAGAGCCGCTCGCTCCGGGCCGGCGATCCCGCCTTCGACGCGGCGGTGAACGACGTCGTCTCGCGCGTCTCGAAGGTCGCGGTCGTCCAGAGCCTCCAAAAAGGCCCGGTGTCGAAGGACGGGCGAACAGCGCTAATCGACTTCGCCATCCGGGGAGACAAAAACAAGGCGGGCGACAAGGTCGGCGCCGTACTCGACCGGGTCAACGACGCGCAACGCGCCCATCCGGGCTTCTTCATCGGAGAGTTCGGCGACGCGAGCGCGCAGAAAGCGGTCGATCAGGCCAGCGCGAAGGATCTCAAGAGGGCAGGTGTGACCTCGCTCCCGATCACGCTGGTCATCCTCGTCGTCGCCTTCGGCGCCCTCGTCGCCGCAGGCATTCCGGTGCTGCTGGCGCTCACCGCCGTCTTCGCGACGTTCGGGCTGATGGCGCTTCCCAGCCATGTACTGCCGATGGCGCAGGAGGTCTCCGCCACGGTCCTGCTGATCGGGCTCGCCGTCGGAGTGGACTACTCGATGTTCTATCTCCGCCGCGAGCGCCAGGAGCGGGCCGCGGGCCGGAGCGAGCGTGCCGCGCTCGAGGCGGCCGCGGCGACCTCTGGACGATCGGTGCTCATCTCCGGCCTGACGGTGATGGTCGCGATGGCGGGACTCTTCCTGACGGGCGACGCCACCTTCGCGTCGTTCGGCGTGGCGACGATCCTCGTCGTGGCCGTCGCGGTGCTCGGGTCGCTGACGGTTCTCCCGGCGCTGCTGTCGAAGCTGGGCGACCGGGTCGACCGCCTCCGTGTCCCGCACATCGGCCGCCGACAAGGTTCCGGCGGAGAGGCCCGCGTCTGGGGAGCGATCGTCGACCGCGTGCTTCGCCGGCCGGTTCTTTCGATCATCGTTTCCGGCGGGTTGCTCGTCGCGCTCGCAGCCCCGGCGTTCGGGCTACGGATGGTGCAGCCCGGGCCCGACACGTTTCCGCAGTCACTGGCGGTGATCAAGGCCTACAACCGCATGCAGCAGGCGTTCCCCGGCACGCCGCTGCCCGCGAATGTGGTCGTCAAGACACAGAACGTGAACACGCCCGCCGTCCGCAACGCGATCCGCGAGCTCGAGAACAAGGCGCTCGCGACCGGGAAGGTCGGCCGGCCGATCACGATCGAGACCAACCCGGACGCGACGGTCGCGAACATCACCGTCCCGATCAGGGGGAAGGGAACCGACGCCGCGCAGGCTTCTCTTGCGGCATTGCGTGACGTGGTCCCGGAGACGGTCGGTGCGCTCCCCGACACCGATGCCGGCGTCACCGGACTGACGGCCGAATGGAGGGATTCGCAGGAGGAGCTGAAGGCGAAGCTGCCGATCGTGGTCGGGTTCGTCCTCCTGTTCGCGTTCGTGCTGTTGCTGGTCGCGTTCCGCTCGATCGTGATCCCGATCAAGGCGATCGTGCTCAACCTCCTGTCCGTCGGAGCGGCGTACGGCGTGCTCGTGCTGATCTTCCAGGACGGCTTCGGTAGGGGGCTGCTCGGCTTCAGCGACACCTCGGGCGTGACCCCGGTCATTCCGATGCTCCTGTTCGTGATCCTGTTCGGCTTGTCGATGGACTACCACGTGTTCATCGTCAGCCGGATCCGGGAGGTGTTCCAGGGGGGCGCCGACATGGACGAGGCGATCTCGGCAGGGATCAAGTCGACCGCCGGCGTGGTGACGAGCGCGGCGATCGTCATGTTCGCGGTGTTCTCCGTCTTCGCGACGCTCTCACTGCTGATGTTCAAGCAGTTCGGCGTCGGGCTGGCCGTGGCGATCCTGATCGACGCCACCATCGTCCGCGGCGTGCTCTTGCCGGCGACGATGAAGCTGCTCGGCGAGCGGAACTGGTACCTCCCGCGCTGGCTCGAGTGGCTGCCGCGCCTCGAGCCTGAGGAGCCGGTCGCGCCGGAAGCGCCGCCGCTCCCCGCGCACTAAAAGGGCCGTGTGGATCCGGGCCGCGGGTGACCGCGGCCGGGATCTCGGGGAGGGGTATTCAGAAGCGGTTCGGGAACTGGCGGATGATTCCACCGCTGAGCATTGCCGACATCTCGAGGATTTCGGCGTGCACCTTGTCGTAGGCGGCGACGTCGGCCGGCCAGTTCCCCGTCAGCCGGGCGACCGCTTCGTTGGTGGTCAGCGCGAGATGCCGGTTCATCATTTCGTCCATCTTTCCGAGCGGCCAGTTGCGCGGGTTGGCCTTGCTGAGGAAGACCGCGATCTGGTGTGCGTTGGCGTGCCAGGCGCGTTCGTCTTGCGCGACTTTGGCCGTGTTGTCGGCTTTTGCGTCCTCGAGCACGGGCACGGCCTCGAGGATGTGGGTGCGCAGCAGCCTGGTCAGCGCGTTCCCCGCCCGACGACCATAGAACGGCTTGATCGCGTTGCCGATGTCGGCCTGGTTACGTAGCAGCCGCGCTTCTGCGGTCTTCAGGTCTGGCAGCCCGGCGGCGAAGTCGACGATCACCATCCGGGTCCACGTGATGTGGTCTTCCCAGAGCTTGTCCATGCTGGAGCGGAAAGCGACGGCTTTCGCAGACAGTTCCGGGTGAGACATGGACATCGACATGGACATGGACATGGACGAAGGCTGAGCCTGTCCTCGTCCTGCCGAGAAGAGCAGGACAAGCGTTGCGGCGAGACCTGCGCCGGCCACCGCGAAGACGAACAGCAGGCCGCGGCGTCGGGTTGTCGGGTCCAGTGTCATTTCGTATCTCCTCCTGTGTAGTCATGGGTTATGCGGCAGTGGGTTGACGGAAGACCTCGTCGACTGGAACGGTTGGTCTTCAAACCATCTCCTTCGTTCCGTGCGTATCCACGTCAGTGTTTGTGCTGCGGGCCGGCGATCTCTTACGTGGGTAAGGACCGGGCGCGGCGGGGCACTAACCAGACATGAAGCTCGAGCAGCGACATCAATCAGGCGGCGAGGAGATCGGTTCCTGGCGGCGGCACCAGCTGCTCCAATCCGGGTTTGCGCCCGGTCTCGCCCGCCGGATTGCCTTCGACCCGGCCTACGACCTCCACGCGCTGATCGAGCTCGTCGAGCAGGGCTGCCCGCCGGAGCTCGCGGTGCGGATCCTGGCGCCGCTCGAGGGCCGGAGGAGCGCGTGAGTCTGCCGGGCACGGTTGCGGGCCGGCAGGTGTCGGCGCCCGCAGTGTCCGGAAGCTCCCGCCTGCTCGACGGCGAGTCCCGGGACTGGCTGACTTCCCTCCGAACGACCGGCGCCGTGCATGACCAGGCCGTCGCGCGCCTTCACGCCCTCTTGCTGCGCGCGGCCCGCTTCGAGGTGGCGCGGCGCCGGCCGACCCTTCCTCATCTGCGCGGGAACGAGCTGGACGAGATCGCTCTCGAGGCTGCAGACGACGCGGTGATGAGCGTGCTCGCGCGCCTCGACGACTTCCGCGGCGCGAGCCGCTTCACGACCTGGGTGTACAAGTTCGGGCTGCTCGAGGCGGCGGTGAAGCTCCGCCGCCGCGCGTGGCAGGGGCGGGAGGTCCCGCTCGAGCCGGAGAGCTGGAGCCTGTTCGCGAGCGCGGCGCTCGAGCCCGACGAGGAGGCCGAGCAGTCAGAGCTGTTGACCGCCCTGCAGCGCGCGATCGAGCAAGGCCTGACAACGCACCAGCGCCGCGTTCTGGTGGCCATCGCGCTGAACGGCGTCCCGATCGACGTGCTCGCCGAGCGGCTGAACACGAACCGCGGCGCGCTCTACAAGACTTTGCACGACGCGCGGAGGAAGCTCCGCCGGCAGCTCGAGGATTCCGGCCTGGCCGTCGAGGCCTGGTTGGGCAAGGAGGAGACATGAGCGAACGACCCGACCTGAAGCAGGCACTGGGACGCCTGCTCGGCCCGGCCGGCCCCGAGATCGGCTGCGACGAGTGCTTCGAGCTGCTCGACCGGTACGTCGAGCTCGAGCTCGCGGGCAAGGATGCCGACGCCGAGATCCCGGGCCTCCGCGCGCACCTCCACGGCTGCCCCGCCTGCCGTGAGGAACACGAGAGCCTCCGCGCCCTCGTGGGCGGCGAGCAGGCCCTCTAAGAGAAGTAAGACGCCGCCTCCGCGCGACACAAAGCAGGTGTCGCCACTACCAACGGAGGTGCATGCAATGAGCACGATCGAAGCACGAGCCCCGCAGGCCGACCCCGTTCGAGCCGCCGCCTACCAGGCTTTCTGGCTCCTGCGCATCGGCTTCACCGTCGCGCCGATCCTGTTCGGGATCGACAAGTTCTTCAACTGGACGGTGCACTGGCCGGACTACCTGGCCGGCTGGATCAACGGCATCGCGCCGGGCAGCGCCCAGGACTTCATGTACTTCGTCGGCGGAGTCGAGATCGCCGCAGGGCTGATCGTCGCCGTTGCGCCGGTGATCGGTGCGCCGCTGGTCGCGGCCTGGCTCGCGGGCATCGTCGTCAACCTGCTCACGAACAACCCGCCGCAGTACTACGACATCGCCCTGCGCGACTTTGGACTGATGCTCGCGGCGCTGACGCTGACGCGTCTCGCGTGGGCAATCGCCCGCTCCGGTGCGCAGCCGGTCGGAGTACGTGGCACGGAGCGTCGCCTGCGCCGCGCCGCCTGAGCATCCACGGCACCGATGAGTCTCACCTACGCTCGCCGTCTAAGCGGAGAGGAACGCCCACCGATCCCGACGAGAGGAGCGAAAGGTGAAGCAGATCACGCCGTTCCTGTGGTTCGACAGGGACGCCGAGGAGGCGGCGAGCTTCTACGTCTCCGTGTTCCCGAACGCGAAGATCGAAAGCGTCGCTCGCTACGGAGAGACCGGCCCCGGTGAGTCGGGCGCCGTCATGACGGTCGAGTTCGAGCTCGACGGACAGCGGTTCGTCGCGCTCAACGGCGGCCCGCAGTACAAGTTCACCGAGGCCGTCTCCTTCGTCGTCAACTGCGAGAACCAGGACGAGGTGGACGAGTACTGGGAGAAGCTCTCCGAAGGCGGGGAGAAGGGCCCGTGCGGTTGGCTCAAGGACAGGTACGGGTTGTCCTGGCAGGTCGTCCCAACCGTGCTTCCGGAGCTCCTGACCGACCCCGATCCGGAGAAGGCGCAGCGTGTGATGGCCGCGATGCTGCAGATGGGCAAGATCGAGATCGAGCCGCTGCGGCGAGCCTACGAAGGCGAGGAGCAGCCGGCGGCAGCTACTTGAAGATGTTGACCGCCCGGGCCGCGACGAGCAGGATCGTCACCGCCGAGATCGCCGACTCGGAGAGCATGAGCAGCTTCGCCCAGCGCGTCAGCGGCATCGCGTCGGTGGGGCTGAACGCGATCGAGTTCGTGAACGAGACGTACATGTAGTCCCAAAGCTCCGGCGTCCAGTGCGGTCGAGCGAGCTGCGGGTTCTCCATCTGGGGAAACTGGAAGTCCGGCAGCGGTGCATCGGCGCTGACCCGGGTGACCGGCCCGCCGCGGTCGAAGGCCCAGTACCAGAGCCCGTAGGCGACCACGTTCGTCCCCCAAACCGTGACTGCCTTGAGCAGGAGCTGCGCGCCGCTTTTCTCCTGGCCTTGGACGAGCGAGGCGATCACACCGATGACGAGCAGCGCGTTCGCAAGGCTCACGACCCCGAGGAGCGCGATTCCGACCTTGCGGCGGACCCCCATCTGCACGAGCCGCTCGTGAGGCCGGCTCCACGACAGCAGGACCAGGAGGATCGTCTCCGGTACGACCGGAATCAGCCAGACCCACCAGGAGAACTTCCAGGTCTTCCAGTCCTGCGTGAGGCTGACGATCGCGAGCAGGACCTGGAGACCGATGACGATTGCAACTGCGGGCGACGCCTCCCAACGTGATTCGCGCTCTTCCTCCCGCAGCCCGTCTGACGACATCCTGCGGATTCTGCGGTCGGCGACGGCTGTGCGCTAACCCGGTGAGCAGGATTCGTCCCCGCCGGCGACGCCTGGCAGCTTGCCGAGGATCTCGGCGACCGACTCGATCTCGCCGTCTGCGAAGTGCTCTCTGAACAGCGCGCAGATCGAAGCGTCGTGGCCCTCGGCGGCGGCGTGGAGCTTCTCGCGCCCGGCGTCCGTGAGCTGGGCATAGGTGACGCGGAGATCGGTCGCGCACGCGGCGCGCTCGACGAACCCGGCCTCCTCGAGACCCTGGAGCAGACGGGTGATCCCCGAAGGGGTGAGCAGCAGGCTGCGCGCGAGATCGACGCGCTTCATCCGTCCGCCGTCGGCGCGCGAAAGGACGAGCAGCGCCTCGTAGTCGTTGAGCGTGAGCCCGTGTCGTTCCTGGAGCACGGCGCTCAGCACCCGTGTCGTCGTCGCGTAGGCGCGCAGGAGCCTCGTCCAGGCGCGGACGGCGGGGTCAATCTGTTGCTCAGTCAAAAGTTGCGTCATCAAAGAATTTGGGCTAGAGTCTTTGCGTACTCAATAGTACACGACGCAATGAAGGGAGCCAAATCCGCATGAATACTCAAATCCTGACCATCGCCCCGGCCGGCACGTGGAATGTCGACCGCGTTCACTCGAGCGTGGGCTTCGAGGTCCCCTACCTCGCCGGCACTTTCAAGGGCGAATTCCACGACATCGGAGCCGGCCTCACCGTCGAGGACGAGCGCGCATCGCTCGAGGGCTCGGCCAAGGTCGCCAGCGTCGACGTCAAGGACGAGAACCTGGCGGCGCACCTTCAGTCGCCGGACTTCTTCGACGCCGAGCGGCATCCCGAGCTGCGCTTCAGCGCCGACGAGATCAGCCTCCACGGTGACGGCAACGTCCGGGTCGACGGCGAGCTGACGATCAAGGGCGTCACGAAGCCCGTTACCGTGACGGGGACCGTGACCGCTCCGATCGTGGACGCCTACGGGAACGACCGCATCGGCCTGAACCTGTCGGCGACCGTCGACCGCACCGACTTCGGCGTCAGCTGGAACAACCCGCTTCCGAGCGGCGAGCCGTCGCTCGCGAACGACGTCACCATCCTCGCCGACCTCCAGTTCGTGAAGGCGGGGGGCGGGACCGACTAATGACCCGCGTCCTGGGCATCTCCGGCAGCCTCCGCCGCGACTCGCACAACACGAGCGTGCTGCGCGCCGCGGCGGAAACTGCCGGCCCGGACATCGAGCTCGAGCTCTATGACGGGCTCAAGCAGATTCCTCCGTACGACGAGGACGACGACGGCGATCCGCGTCCCCCCGCGGTCGCGGGACTGAACGCAGCGATCGAGGAGGTCGATGCGGTGCTCTTCTCCACGCCCGAGTACAACTCGTCGATCCCGGGACAGCTCAAGAACGCGATCGACTGGGTCTCGCGCCCGGTCGCGACGAACGCGCTCCGCAATAAGCCCGTTGCGGTCGTCGGCGCCAGCACGGGTGGCTTCGGCGCCGTCTGGGCGCAGGCCGAGCTGCGTAAGGTGCTCGCCGTGCTCGGCGCGCGCGTCCTCGACATCGAGCTTCCGGTGCCACATGCCCACACGCGCTTCGACGAAGGCGACCTCACCGACGACGAGACTCGCGCCGCCCTCGCCGAGGTCCTCGAGGCCCTCGCGGACGAGGTGCGTGAGCGCGAGGAAGCGAAGGCAGCCGCCTGATGCGGGTCGACGCCTCGGCGACGGCGATCACCTGGTTGCCCTTCGAGGCGCTCGACCGGCTGAAGGTCGTTCCGCTGGAGCTCGCGGTCGCGCACCACGACGAACCGCCGCCGGACTTGGCTCCCGACCTGGACGAGCTCAGGCGGCGAGATGGCTTCCGCGAGGCGAACGAGCTGACCGCGTGGATCGAGGTCGACGACGGAGAGATCGTCGACTACGGACAGAGCGGAAGGAGCCTTGCGGGCGAAGGCCCGGAGCTCGAGCTGCGGCAGCTTTCCTTCGCCGCCGTCGAGTTCCCGGTCATCCAGCCCGAGCCGGAGCTCGGGCAGGGCTGGGCCCGCTTCACGCAGACGGTCGGGGGGCGCATCGGCCTGCCGGTGCCGCGACCTGTCGTCGGCCGTCCCTACTTCCACATCGGCGCCGTCTCCGCATGGACGACGCTCGAGCTGCTGGTCCGGGCAGACGGTACGACCGATGCGAGGCTCGTCGCCGCAAGCCCGTTCCCCCGGCACTCGCTATACGGGGTCGACGGCAGGCTGGTCGACGTCCTCGGCGCGCTCGACCTCGAGCTCGAGGAAGGCACTCCGTGGGGCGACTTCGAGACGCCGGCCTTTGCGGCCGCCGTCGAGTCCGAGCTCGAGCGGACGCTGGCCGCCGCGATTCTCCGCGAGGGCTCGAAGCTTGTCCGCCGCCGCGTTGCGCGCGGCGAGACGCTCGTCGAACAGGGGCAGCCGGGTGACGAGCTCTTCGCTGCTCGACGGCGTGCTGGATGTCGAGATCGACGGCGTGGTCGTCGCCCAGGTGGGCTCCGGCGCCATCCTGGGCGAAAAGGCCGTTCTTGGCGATGGCCAACGCACGGCGACCTTGCGCGCGGTCCGCTCGTCGCGGGTCGCGGTGATCCGCGCCGACGAGATCAGCAGGCCGAACCTCGCCGCGATCTCGGCGCCGCGCAGTTAGCCTCCGGCCCTTATGGCCGCGTTGCGAACGATCACGCTTGGCGATGCCGAGGTGCCTCGGGTCGGGCTCGGGACGAACCGGCTGGCGGATACGGCCGCGAACGTCGAGTTCATTCAAGAGGCCGTAGGCGCAGGCCTGCGCCACATCGACACGGCGTACACATACACACGAGGCCAGAGCGAGGAGACGATCGGCGACGCGCTTGGGTCAAGCCGCGACGGCGTGGTCGTCGCGACGAAGGGCGGCTGGAACTCCGGCCGGCCGGAGGCGATCAGCGAGGAGATCGAGGAGAGCCTGCGCCGGCTAGAGGTCGATGCGATCGACCTCTACTACTTCCACCGGCCGGACCCCGAGACGCCACTCGAAGAGAGCCTCCGGCCGATCAAGGAAGCCCGCGACGCAGGCAGGATCCGCCACGTCGGCCTTTCCTCGGTGAGCATCGAGGAGCTCGAGCTGGGGCGAGAGGTCGTGCCTGTCACTGCGGTCCAGAACCACTACAACGTCGAGGAGCGCAAGTGGGACGAGGTGGTCGACCACTGCGAGCGCGAGGGGATCGTCTTCGTTCCCTTCTACCCGCTCCGAGGAGAGCATGGCGAGGTCGACGCGATCGCCAAGCGCCGCGAATGCTCGGCCGCGCAGGTCAAGCTCGCCTGGCTGCTGCGGCGCTCGCCGGCGATGCTGCCGATCCCTGGAACGTTGTCGCTCGACCACCTCCGCGAGAACCTCGGCGCGCTCGAAGTCGAGCTGAGCGACGCCGAGTTCGAGGCGCTCAGCTAGCCGGGGCCGCCGCGGGGAGGGCACGCCGGGCATCGTCCGAGGCCGCCGCCGCGGTGGCGACGTCGCGCGGGTAGGTCCGTAGGCCCCTGAAGAGGAAGTACGCGCTCGCCGCGAGTGGCAGGAGCATCAGCGCGAACGTCCATTTCAGCCCGTTGTGGCCGCCGCCGAAGACGTAGTCGGAGACGGCACCGAAGAGGAGCGGCGCCAACGCCTGTGCCGTCGTGCGCAGGAAGGTGCGTACACCCTCGGCGCGGCCCCAAAGCAGTGGAACCATGATGTCGAGCCGGGCCGCGTCGAGCGGCGGGTTCTGCGCCGAGATCGCGAGCGCCGCGAAGATCAGGTAGGGAACTGCAGACATGGCGCTGTGCGTGAAGATCGCCGGGATGAAGAGAACGACGGCTCCGGCGGCCGCGATCGCGCTGACGATGATGCGGCCGTTCAGGTAGCCGCGGTGCAGGAGCCCGTCGCCGATCGCGCCGCCCGCGAGCACACCCGCGATTGCGCCGCCACCGACGACGAGCAGCAGCAGGTTGGCGAGCGCCTGGTTGATGTCGTACTGGTGGGTCGTGAACTCGACGCCGAACGTCTGGACGCCGGCGAGGAAGTAGTAGCCGAGGGCGCTGGCGAGGATCAGCACCACGTTCGTCCGGACGCGGAGGATGTAGCGCGTCGCCTGGAAGAAGCCCATGCGCCTCGGATCGGAGGTCAACACGAGCTCCGGCTCGGGCTCGATCCCCCGCTCGCGTGCGAGCTGCTGCGCCGCGGTGCCTTCGTGCGCTTCCTCGACCGGGGTCTCCGCTCCGTCGGCCGCCAGCGCGTCACGACCGCCGCGGGCCGGCTCCGGCAGCCGGATGATCAGCCAGGCGAGCACAAACGCCGGCAGGGCCAGGATCACGAGGGCTGCGCGCCACGAAAGCGCCGCGATGTCGCCGGTGACGGCAAAGCCGACCCCCGCGCCGAGGAGCTCACCGGCAAGGATGAAGCCGTAGATCCGGCCGCGCTCGGCGGCAGGAAAGTAGTCGCCGACGAGGGAGGCGACGAACGGCCCGGCCGCGGCGGTCACGGCGCCGAGTGCGAGCCGCGCCAACAGGAGCATCCCGAAGTTGGGGACGGTTGCGCTCCAGATCATCGCCACACCCCAGAGCACGATCGCCAGGCCGAGGAACCAGGTGCGCCGCACACGGTCTGCAAGGACGCCGCAGGGGAGGCTGGCCGCCGCCGCGACGAGCGAGGTGACCGAGACGAGCAGGCCGATGTCCGTGTTGTTGATGTGGAGGGAGTGGCGTAGCTCGGTCGCCGAGGCGCCGACGGTGGAGGCGTCGGCGCTGCTCAGCGCCAGCACCGAGGCGAGCAGGACGACGACACGCATCCGCTCCGCTCCGCCGAGCGTCCGCTCCAGGGCGCGCGAGCTTGCTCCCGCGAGCCGTCCGACCGCGGCGCCTGCGCTCGCCGCCGCTCGCTTCGTCGCGCTGCCGCCGGTCTCCATCGTCTAGGACGCCGGAGCAGGCTCCGCGTGCGGCTCCAGGGTGCGCAGGAGCAGGACTGTCGCGAGTACCGGAATCCCGATCACCGGCCACATCGCGGCGAAGCCGTGCGTCGAGGCGAAGGTGCCGCGGAATGCCTCGACGGCGACGCCGACGACGATCGGCCCGAGCACGACGCCGAGGCCCCGGGAAAAGTCCAGTAGCCCTGCGGCGGCACCCTGGCTGCCGCGCGGCGCGACCGTGAATGCGAGCGCTTGAGGCAGCGTCATCGTGATCGCACCTGCAAAGGCGACGAGCGGCAGGCCGACCAGCAGCGGCGGGAGCGTGTGCGGAAAGACGCCCAGGACCAGGCCGGCGCCGTAGACGAGCGAGGAGACGCGCAGGACAGGGACCATCCCGTACCGGTCGGCCAGCCGGGCGGCGAGCGGCGCGCCGACCACGTAGGCGATCGCGACGACGGCGATCACGCCGGAGGCGACCGAGGGCGAGCGGCCGAGGCCACGGACGACGTAGAGCACGATGAAGCTCTTCAGGCCGGCGAAGCTGAACTCCCAGAGTGCGTTCGCCGCCGCGACGGTGCGCAGCTCACTGCTGCGAAAGAAAAGGCGCCGCAGCGACAGCGGCTCGTAAGGCAGCACGGGGCTGCGGCAGTCCCCGTCGAGCCGGAGAACGGGGGAGAGCGCAAAGGTCGCGGCGATCACCGTGACCGCGGCGATCGCGAACGGAAGCGGCCGCCAGAGCCCCAGCAGGAGCCCGCCGGCGATCAGCGCGGCGCCGAGGCCGGCGCCGCGGAGGACGGCCTGGCTCGCCTGCGCGCGGGCGTACAGGCGCTGGGGGAGCAGGTCGGCGTAGAGGGCTCGATAGGGCGGGTAGTAGAGGTAGTAGCCGACGAAGAAGACGAGGATGCAGGCCGCGGCAACGGCGAGCGACCCGCTGAACGGCAGCAGGGCGAGTCCGACGACGACGAGCGGCGCGCCCGCGACCACGAACGGGAGCCGCCGAGACGAGGGCGAGCCCTCGAGTCGGTCCGAGAGGGACCCGGACACCAACGGCACGAACAAGGCGAGCGCGCCCTCCGCGCCGAGCAGCAGGCCCACCTTCGAGGTCGAGTCCGTGAGCCGGATCAGGATCACCGGCCCGTAGGTCGTGAGCATGCTGATCGCGAACGCGAGGCCGAACGTCGGCAGCCCGAGCAGGATCAGCAGCGGCCGGACGGCGGCGGCCGGCTCGCCCTCGCGCGGCAGATGCAGCGTCCAGCGCTGGCCATGGTGGTCGTGGCCGTGAGTGAGCCGGTCGACGAGGCGGTCGGGAGCGGACGGCGTCATGGCCGCAAACGTACCCAGGGAAGCACGGACTGTCCCCGGAGGGGACTGTCCCGTCAACCGCCTATTGGGACAGTCCCCGTTCGGGGACAGTCCCTTCCCGTCGCCTGACGGCGACGCACTTTCTGGTCAGCCGCCGTCGTCCACGCCGCGCTTGATCGCGACGGACGCGATCCGGTCGTAGCGGACGTATTTGTCGCCCTCGACCTTGACCCACGCGAGCTCGTAGTCGTGCGTGCGCTTCAGGAAGTGCACGAGCTCGTCCTGGACGTCGCCCCGGTTCACGCGGATGTACTCGCGCTGCTCCTGGTCGATGATCTCGAGCTCGAGTGCGTCGTACTGCGCCATCCGCGCAACACTAACGACGTGGCTCTCACGATCGCACTCATCCTTGCGATCCTCTTCGTCCCGTGGCCGTGGAGCCTGATCGTGATCCTCGGCGGCGTCGTCATCGAGGTCGGAGAGGTTGTCTGGGGCCTGAGGCTGGCACGGCGCTGGAGGCCCAAGACGGGGGCGGAGGCGATGATCGGGAAGGAGGCGGAGGTCCTTTCCGCGTGCCGCCCGATCGGAGAGGTTCGGGTCCACGGGGAACTGTGGCGGGCGAGCTGCGAAGAAGGGGCGGGCCCTGGCGAGCGTGTCCGCGTCGAGCGCATCGAGGGACTGACGCTGGTCGTGACGCGGGTTTAGGAACCCTCCTAGTCCTCTTCGGGGATGTCTGCGACGAGCGAGTCTGCGAGCCGCCGGAGGACGGGCGCCAGGTCGTCCTCGTCGGGATGCCAGTGCTCACAGAGGGCGGTCAGCTCGGCGCGGCCCGCATCGACGAGCTTCGCGAGCGCCTCGCGGCCCCGGTCGGTCAGGTCGATCGGGCCGGCGCCGTTGCTGATGAGGCCACGGCGCTCGAGCCGGCCCGCGAGCGCAGCCACGCGCTCCGCCGAAACCGCGAAATCGTGCGCGAGCGTGGCGATGAACGCCGGCGTGTTCTCCCGAAGCCTGCCGAGAAGCCAGGTCTCCGGAGGGGAGAGATCGAGCCCTGCGCGGGCAACGAGCCGTCGGTAGATACGGGTGCGCATGTCTCCACGGACGATCGAGCTGAGGATCCGCTCGAGCTCGTCCGCCGAGCTGTCCTCACGAGGCGCTGCGAAGGTCTCGCCGATCCCCTCGGCGCTTGCCGTCTCGCGGAGCGGCACCTCCGGCAGGAACCAGGTAAACGCGAACGCGAGGAGCGCGACGCCGGCTGCGACGAGGAAGACAGGCTGTAGGGCAGCCGCGACCGCCGCGACGTACGGTGCGTGGATCGCGGCCGGTAGGTGGCGCACGATCTCGGGGTTGGCCCCCTTTGGAACGTGGACTCCGCGCGGCAGGCGCTGCGCGAGCTCGTGCCCGAGGCGGTTAGAAAAGACCGCGCCGAAGGCCGAGACGCCGATCGAGCCGCCGACCTGCCTGAACAACGTCGAGCTCGAGGTGGCGACCCCGAGCAGCCGGTAGTCGACGGCGTTCTGCGCGGCCAGGACCAGAACCTGCATCGTCATGCCGAGGCCGAGACCGAGGATCACCAGGAAGCCGGCGGCGAGCCACGTCGAGGTCCCCACGTCGAGTCGTGAAAGGAGATACAGAGCGACAGCCATCAGCGCCGTGCCGGCGATCGGAAAAGGCCGGTAGCGCCCGTACTTCGAGATCAGGTTTCCGCTCGCGATCGAGGTGAGAAGCAGGCCCGCCATCATCGGTGTGATCAGAAGTCCCGACTGCGTCGGGGTATGTCCCTTTACGACCTGTAGGTAGATCGGGATGAAGGTGATCGAGCCGAAGAGGGCGAGACCGACGACGAGCCCGATCGCGCTAGTGATCGTGAAGACGCGGTTGCGGAACAGCTCGAGCGGCAGGATCGGCTCCGCTGCATGCAACTCGACGAACGGGAACACGGCGAGAAGCGCGACTCCCGCGGCGAGGATCGCGATCAACCGCGGCGAGCTCCAGGAATACGTCGTTCCGCCGAGGCTGGTGAAGAGCACGATCGCCGAGAGGGCCGCGCCGAGCACGACGGCGCCGAGATAGTCGATGCTGTGACGCTCGGGGGACCGGCGCGAATGGAACGTCGTCGCAATCACGACGAATGCGACCGCGCCGAGCGGAAGGTTGACGTAGAAGATCCAGCGCCAGGACAGGTTGTCGACGAAGAAGCCGCCGAGGAGCGGACCGATCACCGTCGCCAGGCCGAAGACGCCGCCGAAGAGCCCCTGGTAGCGGCCTCGCTCGCGCGGTGGAACGAGGTCGCCGACCGTCGCGATGACGAGAACGATGAGGCCACCGCCGCCGAGCCCCTGCACCGCCCGGAACGCGATCAGCTCGAACATGCTCTGGGCGAGCCCGCAGAGCGCCGAGCCGGCGAGGAAGATCACGATGGCGGCCTGGAGCAGCCGCTTGCGTCCGTAGAGGTCGCCCAGCTTTCCGTAGATAGGGGCGACGATCGTCGACGAGAGCAGGTACGCCGTGACGACCCACGACAGGTGCTGGATCCCGCCCAGGTCGCCGACGATCGTCGGCAGCGCCGTCGAGACGATCGTCTGATCGAGCGCGGCGAGGAGCAAGACGAGCAGGAGCGCGCTGAAGACCACGCGCAGGCGGGGCGCCGTCTCGCTAGGCGAAGGCAATTCTGGGTGGACTCCGTCGATCGTTGTGCGTCAGACTAGGCCCCCCGCACGACCCAAACGACTGGGAGGATTGCCATGCAGACCAGGAACCACGCGTCATGATCGCGGCCAGCGAACGACGGATGATCGGCGACGTCTTGCCGCCGTGGTGGCTGTTCATCGTCCTGGGGATCGGCTGGTCGCTCGTCGCGCTGATCCTGCTTCGTTTCGACTACACCTCCGTGAACGCGATCTCACTGCTGTTCGGCTTCGTCGCGCTCGGGGCCGGTGTGCTCGAGATCGGGATGATCTGGGTGTCCAGAGGCTGGTGGAAGGTGCTCAACGTCCTCCTGGCGATCGTCTTCATCGCCGCGGGGATCGTCTCGTTCATCCATCCGGGCGATACGTTCCTGGCGTTGGCCGCGGTCTTCAGCTTCTTCCTCGTCTTTGCAGGAACGTTCGACATCATCTCGTCGATCGCCGCGCGACACGAGATCGAGGTGTGGTGGCTCCAGCTCATCGGCGGCATCATCGAGGTCGCACTTGGTTTCTGGGCGGCCGGCTACTACGGCCGGAGCGCGACCCTTCTGATCGCCTGGGTAGCGGCGTTCGCGTTGATTCGCGGGGTCAGGGACTTCGTGTTCGCTTTTCGGGTCCGCGATCTCCAGCACTCGCCGGAGCACGCCCCGTCGATGTGAGGCAGAGCTAGCCCTTCGGCGGCAGCGACTTCGCGTAGGTCGTTCCGAGCTCGATCCATCGAGCGAGCTCGGGCTGCTCCTGCACGTCGTCACTGTCGACCCGCAGCCAGCCGGCCATCTCTCGGCCGCGCATCTCCATCGGAGTGGCCGGCGTCGTCGCCACCAGCTCGTCGGACCGGTCGGGGTCGACACGCACCAGCAGGCCGCCCTGGCCGCTCGCGGCGATCGCCATGTTCCCGCCGATCAGGAAGGCGAGGCCGCCGAACATCTTCTTCTCCGTGAGCGCGGGCTCGGAGCCGACGAGCTCACGAATCCGGTCGGCCAGCCCTTCGTCGTAGGCCACTAGGTCGCGGCCGCGGCTCTCCGACCGTGACTCTGGCGGTGGAAGATGTTGTCGACGACGAGGTTGACGGCCCAGACGATGATCGTCGCCCAGACGTAAGTCCCGAACCCATGGATGTCGAAGCCGTGCACGAGCAGTTGCGTGAGCCAGAGCATCAGCAGCGAGACGAAGAACCAGGCGACCCCGAGCGTCATGATCGCGAAGGGTAGGGTCACGAGCTTGAGGATCGGCTTCAGGATCGTGTTCAGGACTCCGAACACGAGCGCCGCCACGAACAGCGTCCCAGCTGAGCCGTTCACATCGACGCCGCTCAGGACCAGGGCGGCGACGCCGAGCGCGACGGCGTTTGCAATCCAGGAGACGAAGAGCCAGCGGAGCATCGGTCAGATCGTCTCGCGGGTTGCGTGTCGGCGCGTCATGACGAATGGATGACGAATATAACTGCGGCCGGCGCGTGGCCAAGCTGATCTACAACGCGATCGCGTCGCTCGACGGGTTCATCGAGGACGCCGAGGGGACGTTCGACTGGGCAGCGCCCGACGGCGAGATCCACCGGTTCGTGAACGAACTCGAACGGCCGATCGGCACCTACCTGCTCGGGCGGCGAATGTACGAGACGCTCGCCTTCTGGGAGGACCCGCCGAACCTGCAGGATCTGCCCGCGGCCGAGCAGGAGTTCGCCGAGCTCTGGAAAGGCGCGGACAAAATCGTCTATTCGAGGACGCTGGAAGCACCGTGCACGGCGCGAACCGGGATCGAGCGGGACTTCGACGTCGATGCTGTCCGGCGGCTAAAGGAGACGGCGAGCAGCGACGTGTCCGTAGGCGGCCCCGAGCTTGCTGCCCAGGCCATCGAGGCAGGGCTGGTGGACGAGCTCCAGCTCTTCCTGGTCCCGGTTCTCGTCGGCGGCGGCAAGCGCGCTCTTCCGGCCGACGGCGTGCGGGTGAACCTCGAACTCCTCGACGAGAGCCGTTTCGCCAACGGCACCGTCTTCCTTCGCTATCGCGCCTATTGAGCGGGTTCGTCTGCGGCGACGCGGATCACGACGTTTCCAGTCTTCCGGCCCGACTCGACGTAGCTGGTCGCCTCGACGATCTCGTCGAGGGCATAGGTCCGGTCGATGACCGGCCGGTACCTGCCTGCCTCGACGAGCCCTTTGACGAGGAGGAGATCCTCCTTGCGGTAGCGCCCGATGCCGACCGTTGCACGCCTGCTCCCCGCAAACCGTGTGACGACCGCGAGGAGCGGCAGGTGGTACATGAACCCGAGGTCCATGCTGACGTAGATCCCGCCGGTCTTCAGCGAGTGCCGGCAGCGGCGGAACGAGTGCTTCCCGACCGCGTCGAAGATCATTTCGTAGGTCTCGCCGGTGTGCGTGAAGTCCTCGCGCAAGCGATCGACGACCTCCTGTGCGCCGAGCGACCGCACGAGCTCGACGTCTTTCGTGTCGCACACGGCGGTCAGGTGGGCCACTTCGAAGTGGTTTGCGAGCAGCTGGACCGCCGCGGTTCCGACTGAGCCTGCGGCGCCGTAGACGAGGACGCTCTTGCCCTGTAGGGGATATGCCGGCCGCAGGCAGCTGAGCGCCAGCAGCGAGCCGTCGGGGATCGCCGCCGCCTCTTCGTACGTCAGGCCTTTCGGCATGGGCGCGATGACGCTGGCCTCAGGTACGGCCACGTACTCGGCGTTCGCGCCTCCCCTCGTGCCGAAGACGTCGTCGCCGACGTGGAGCTCTGTGACGACCGCCCCGACCTCCTCAACCCGCCCTGCGAACTCCGACCCGAAGAACGTCTTGCGCGGTCGGCGAATGCCGGTGAAGGCACGAGTGAATCGATAGTCGACGCTCCGTACGCCCATAGCCTCGCCGCGGGTCACCGTCGAGGCGTGCACCCTCACCAGCACCTCGTCCTCCTCCGGCACGGGGCGCTCCACCTCGTCGACACGGAGGACGTCCGGCGGCCCGTAACGCTCGTGGACGACCGCTCTCATGCGGCCACAGCCTACGCGCCATCGTGCGAGGATTCGCCGTCGTGAACACTCCGCAGAGCGGCATCTTCGCTTTGGGGACGGCCTCGCACGCCTACCTCGAGTTCGACGTAGGCTCCGGGCGGAGCGGCAAGGAGCTGGTGGCGGCGGTTTCGTCGCTCCGCGAGCCGCGGACGACGATGGGCGGCGTCAACCTCGTCGCCGGGTTCAGGCCCGAGCTCTGGCGCGACGCCGTCCCTGGCGATGCTCCTGTGGGGCTCCACGGATTCAACGACCCGTTGGCGGGCGTCGACGGCTTCACGATGCCCGCCACGCAGCACGATGCCGTGCTCTGGCTGTCGGGAAGCGCCTACGACGTGATCTTCGACGTCGCCCGGATGGCGATCCGGTCGCTGGTCGACGTCGCGGCGATCGCCGAGGAGACGTCGAGCTGGCCATATCGCCACGATCTCGACCTGACCGGCTTCATCGACGGCACCGAGAATCCGACGCTGATCGAGGCGCCGGAGTTCGTGATCGTTCCCGAGGGCGCCCCCGGCGGCGGGGGCACGATCCTGCTGCTCCAGAAGTGGGTGCACGACTCCGCCGAGTGGGAGGCGCTGGCGGACGCCGACCAAGAGCTCGTAATCGGCCGGCGGAAGTCCGACAGCGTCGAGCTCGACGACAAGCCCGCCGACTCGCACGTTGCGAGCACCGACCAGGACACGTTCGGGAAGATCTTCCGCCGGAACACGCCCTACGGCACAGTCACCGACCACGGCACGATGTTCGTCGGCTTCTGCGCAGAGCAGGGCCCCCTCCAGAAGATGCTGGAGAGCATTGCCGGCCTCGACGATGGAACTCGTGACGCCCTGACGCGGTACACCCGCGCGCTGACGGGCGCGTACTACTTCGTGCCGTCCACCGACTCGGTGCAAGGCGCCATGCAACCGGCATGAACACGAGCGAAGTCCTCATCCTGCTCGGCGCCTTCTCGGCCAGTGCGGTCGAGATGGTCGAGGCGCTCACGATCGTGCTCGGCGTCGGCGTCGTGCGCGGGTGGCGCTCGACGCTGATCGGGGTCGGCGCCGCGACGATCGTTCTTGCGGCCCTGGTGGCCGCGCTCGGCCCGGCGCTCACGTACGTGCCGATCTCGACGCTCCGTCTCATCGTCGGGGCCCTCCTGCTTGCGTTCGGGATGCAGTGGCTCCGAAAGGCGATCCTCCGCTCGAGCGGTCACAAGGCGATGCATGACGAGGACGAGGCGTTCCGGCGGGAGCGTGCCGAAGCCGCGGCCGCGGGCCGCGAAGAGAAGGCCGGCCTCGACTGGTACGCCTTCACGGTGTCGTTCAAAGGCGTGCTCCTCGAAGGGCTCGAGGTGGTCTTCATCGTCATCTCGTTCGGCAGCGCCCAGGGCCGCCTCGGCCTCGCCGCGGCCGGCGCAGCCGCTGCGGTCGTCCTCGTGACGGTCGCCGGCGTGCTCGTTCGCGGGCCGCTCGAGCGTGTCCCCGAGAACACGATCAAGTTCGCGGTCGGCCTGCTGCTGACGAGCTTCGGCTGCTTCTGGGGAGCCGAAGGAGCCGGCGTCGACTGGCCCGGTGACGAGCTCTCGCTGCTCGCCATACTCGGTTTCCTCGGACTGCTCTCCTTCGTCCTTGTGCGCTTGTTGCGGAGACAGCGCGTCGCGCTGCGTCCGTCGGAGGCCGGAGCGTGAAGTACCTACGAGCCTTCGGCCTCTTCTGGTGGGATTTCATCGTCGGCGACGACTGGCGCGTCGCCGCAGGGCTCGCGCTCGCGCTGGGGCTCACCGCCTTGCTGACGCACAACGGTGTCAACGCCTGGTGGCTCCTCCCGCTGGCTACCGGGGCGCTGCTGGCGGGCTCTGTCTGGCGGGCCGGCCGCCGCTAAGACATCACCCGAGCGGGACGATGCGCCCCGAGACCGAGGCCGAGATCGTCAATGGCGATGCCGGAAGGCCAGACGATCGAGGTCGCACACCATCTCCATGAACGGGGTGAACGAACGGAGCGCTCCGAGCGACGCCGCGAAGTCGCCATCGAAGTCGGCGAGGCGATTCTGCTTGCCTTCGTCGCGATCTCGACCGCATGGAGTGGCTATCAGTCTGCGCTCTGGGACGGCCAGTCGGCGAAGCTCTACGGGACGTCGTCTCGCATCCGGATCGCGGCGAGCCAGAGCGAGACGCGGGGCGGCCAGGAGCAGGTCTACGACGGCACGACGTTCAACTTCTGGCTGCGCGAGAAGCTCACGGGGAACACGCGCGTCGCACGGGCATACGAGAAGCGCTTCCGCTTCGAGTACCGCCCCGCCTTCTACGCCTGGCTGGCGACGAACCCTTTCACCAACCCCCGCGCCCCGCCGGGACCTCTCTACATGCCGCAGTACCGCAACGCTCTCCTCGAGAAAGGCGCACGGCTGGACAAGCAGGCATCCCACGTGTTCGAGCAGGGGGCGAGCGCGCGTGAGACCGGCGACAAGTACGTCCGGACGACAGTTCTCCTTGCGACCGTGCTGTTCCTGATCGCCGTTAGCCAGCGGTTCGGCCTCTTCAAGGTGCGTGTCGTGCTGCTCGCCGTATCGCTGGTACTCCTGGTGATCTCGTTGACCTCGATCGCGAGGTACCCGAGGCTCTGAGAGCCCTTCGCTGCGGGGGTCGGACTAGGAGGGTTTGGCGCAAAACAGTCTGTGTCGCAGGCGCACGCTGCTCGCCCGCTGAGCTGCGTCCTCAGTCGCGCCAATGGCTTTGGCTATTGATGCTCCCTGCGTCCTTGTCAGCGAACGAGCAGCGCACGCCGTCGACGAGCGGTTTCCCGCCAAACCCTCCTAGTGGCGGAAGCCCGAGGCGGTCGTGTGGTCGTGAATCGGTGCTTGCTGCGCTTGCAGCCGTGGGAGCTGGCGCTCGAGATCGCCGATGAGGAGATCCGCCATGTCGTGGCCGAAGCCCTGTCGTACGACGATCCGCAGCGCCGCCAGGTCAGTCCGGTTCTTCGGGAACGTGTACGCCGGTACCTGCCAACCACGCTCCCGCAAGGCGTTGGAGACGTCGAAGACGGTGAAGTTGTCGATCCCGTCCGCGAGCGTGAACGCGAACACCGGGAGCTCGTCCCCTTTCGTCAGCAGCTCGAAGGGGCCGAGGGCGGCGATCCGCGCCGAGAGGCCGGTTGCGACCTCGCGCGCATAGCCGTGAACCTTGCGGTAGCCGTCGACGCCTAGTCGCAGCGCCATGTAGTACTGCGCGACCACCTGCGCTCCCGGCCGCGAGAAGTTGAGGGCGAAGGTCGGCATATTGTCGCCGAGGTAGTTGACCCAGAAGATGAGGTCCTCGGGCAGTGCAGCGGCATCGCGCCAGACGATCCACCCGACTCCTGGGTACACAAGGCCGTACTTGTGGCCGGACGCGTTGATCGAGGCGACACGCGGAAGCCGGAAGTCCCAGGAGAGCTCGGGATCGAGGAACGGGGCGACGAAGGCGCCTGACGCGCCGTCGACGTGCACCGGGATGTCGAGCCCCGTCCGCTCCTGCAAGTCATCGAGCGCGGCGCAGATGTCCGCCACCGGCTCGTATGAGCCGTCGAAGGTCGAACCGAGGACCGCGACGACGCCGATCGTGTTCTCGTCGCAGAGCTTCACTGCCTCCTCGGCGGAGAGATGGAAACGGTCGCCCTCCATCGGCACCAGCCGCATCTCGACGTCCCAGTAGTTCGCGAACTTCTCCCAACAGATCTGGACGTTGATGCCCATGACCAGGTTCGGCGTGTCCACCGGCTTCCCCTCGGCCCTGCGCCGCTTCTGCCAGCGCCGCTTGAGGGCCAGCCCGCCCAGCATCGCAGCCTCGCTCGACCCAGTCGTCGAACAGCCTGTCGCCTGCTCTGCCTGAGGTGCGTTCCAGAGCTTGCTCAGGATGTTGACGCACCGCATCTCGAGCTCCGCGGTCTGCGGGTACTCGTCCTTGTCGATCATGTTCTTCTCGAGGCATTCCGCCATCAGCTTCTCGGCCTGCGGCTCCATCCACGTGGTGACGAACGTGGCCAGGTTCATGCGCGCGTTCCCGTCGAGCATCAGTTCGTCGTGGACAATCTGGTAGGCGACGTCCGGGTCCATGGCGCCCGTCGGCAACGTGTGCCGAGGGATCCGCTCGGTTTCGAGCTCGAAGATCGGCAGCACGGAGAGGTCACCTGTCGGCTGCGACGGGCCCTTCGGGTGCGTCAACGTCATCGGTGTGGCTCCTTTTCTCTGGTTGAGCAACCATCGCCCGCCGTCGCGGAAGGGCGCATCGTCCAAAGCAGGTGAAGCCTCAGTCCGCGCCAGGTGAGCGCCGAAACGGCCCTGTGGGCCATTTCGTCCGGAGCGGGTGATGCTCGCAGCCGGCCGCGACGCCATCGTCGGAAGCGCAACTTCAAAGCACTGCGTCCACGGGAGGGACTATGTGGTGGGGAATCGGGTTTGGCGCTCTGTTGTACATCGTGCTGCTGGTGACGCTCGGGGTGATGACTTTGCGGAAAGGCCACTGGGTGATGTTCATCCTCGGGATCTTTCTTCCGATCTTCTGGCTCATCGGCGCCGTCATCCCGCCGACGGCGGCACGGGCCGTCTAGGCGGCTGACGTGTGCCGTTGGCTCGCCTACTCGGGCTCGTCGCTGCGGATTCAAGATCTGCTCTACACGCCCAAGCACTCGTTGATCGACCAGAGCCTCCACTCGAAGCTCGGAGCCGAGACAACGAACGGCGACGGCTTCGGAGTCGGCTGGTACGGCGTCGGCGAGACCCCGGGCGTCTTCCGCAGCGTCGAGCCCGCCTGGAACGACCGCAACCTCCGGGAGCTCTCGCGCCATGTCGAGACGCCGCTCCTGTTCGCGCACATCCGGGCGGCCATCGGCTCGGTCGTTCAGCAGACCAACTGCCACCCGTTTCGCTATGGCCGCTGGCTCTTCATGCACAACGGGTTCATCGACGAGTTCAGCACGGTGAAGCGCGACCTCGTGCTCGCCGTCGATCCGACGCTTTACCCGTCGATCGAGGGCTCGAGCGACACCGAGGTGTTCTTCTTCCTCGCGCTCACGCTCGGCCTCGAGGACGACCCGCCGGCCGCCGTCGAGGCCGCCGTCGGGCTGATCGAGGACGTCGGCCGAAAGCACGGCGTCGACGAGCCGATCCAGATGACGGTGGCGACCAGCGACGGGGAGCGGATCTGGGCGTTCCGCTACTCGAGCGTGCGCAACTCGCGCTCGCTCTTCTACTCCAAAGATGTGTCGACCGTGCGGACGCTGTATCCGGATGTCGAGCTCCTCCGCGAGGTGTCGGACGGGTCGCGACTCATTGTCTCGGAGCCTGTTGGCGACCTGCCCGGAGCCTGGAACGAGGTGCCTGAGTCAAGCTACGGGGTCGTCCAGGAGGGCCAGGACGAGCTGCACCCGTTCACCCCGAAGGCTCCGTCCCGGCCGACGGCCGTTCCGGCTTGATCGGAGCCTCGACCGACCAGATCAGCAGATCGAGGATCCGCACTTCGGTCAGGAAGTAATCGCGCCTTGCGAGCTCCCGGCGGATCGCTCGCAGAGCCGCCCGGTTGTGGTCGAGGTCGTGCTTGTAGCCGTGCACGAGCGCGAGCGCGCGTTCTCCGAATGGAGCGTGTGAGCCGGGATCGTCCTTCTCGAGGTATCTCTGGACGACGCTGTCGAGCATGGGGATCAGCGCAGGCCGCTTTCGGTGCAGCGCTTTGGTCATCTTCGAGTAGCCGACCCCTCGGATGCCCGAGAACGCATCGAAGAGCCGCCTCATCGGCAGCCATGGCACCGAGCCCTGCGCTCTTGCCAGCGAGGCATCCCGGGCGATCGCCCGCAGTGCGCCTTCGATCCGGCTGCGCCGCTCGAGGATCGCCGCAATCTCGGCTGCCGAGATCCGGGCGCCGCCCCGGTTCGCCAGCCTGAGGTCAGGTTCGCCGAACGAGGACGGTCCCGAAACCTCGCTGACGTCGTATGCCCACCCCTCCTCGAGAAAGCCGATCACAGGGGTCAGCGGATCCTCGATGTCGACGCCATTTCGAAGGATCACCGGCCTGCTTGTCGTCACTCAGCGACACATTAGGCAGGGACTGTCCCCGCGCGGGGACAGTCCCTGCTCGAGCAGGACGCGCCCGCGTTTAGTTCGTCATCTGGCGCGGATCGCGCGTGCGTTCGTCTTTCTCGGACGGCGACTCGGTTCGGACAGTGCCGCCGCCGGCCGCTTCGTCGCTGCCTGCGACGCGCGGACCGCCTGGCGACCTCGAGATGGCTTCCACGACGTCACCGGTCGTCTTGTCCTTGGTGACGCGCGCGACATCGGCTTGCGAAACGATGCCGACGAGCTCGTTCTCGCGGACGACGACCGGAACCCGTCGCACCTGGGCGTGAGCCATCGTCTGGAGCGCGTCATCCAAGTCGTCGTCCGGTGTCACTGCGTAGACCTCGTCCGACGCGATCTCGGCGACGCTTGTCCTGTCCGTATCGACACCGCGCCCGACGGCGCGGATCGCGATGTCACGGTCGGTGACGATCCCGACCAGACGGGTGGTCTCGTCGACGATCGGGAGCGAACCGACATCCTCTTCGCCCATCAGCTGCGCGGCCTCGCGAATGGATGTCTGACGCGTGATCGCACGCGGCCGATCGGTCATCACTTCGGCGATCTTCATTCCCATGGCTTCCTCCTCGTTCGAGTTCCAGGTCCGCATTCCGCGGCGGGACGAGATGCAAACCCGGTCGCCCAAACCAGGTGCGGCATCGAATGCGTAAGGACGGTTAACCAGGGGTCGCGAAAGGAGCTTTCTTCTCGATCCTGCAAGCAGACTCGCGCGCCTCACTCGACGAGCTGCTGGCAGGTCATCCGCATCGGCACACGCCCGGCGGTTCGATCGACGCCCTCGAGTTCATGGCCAGACCGGGCGTGGAGGGATAGCCGCCGGCGGGAAGTCTTCAGCTCACGGCCTTCTTCACGAGCGCGGCGATCCTTTTCTCGTCGGCGGCCGTCAACTCCTTAAGTGCGTAGGAAGTGGGCCACATGGCGCCGTCGTCGAGGTTCGATGCTTCTTCGAAGCCGAGCGTCGCGTACCTGGATTTGAACTTCCCCGCGCTCTTGAAGAAGCAGACGACTTTGCCGTCCCTGGCGTAGGCAGGCATCCCGTACCAGGTCTTCGGCCAGAGCTCCGGCGCGGTCTCCTTGACGATCGCATGGAGCCGCTTGGCCATGGTGCGATCCTTGCCCTTCATCCCGGCGATCGCCGCGAGCACATCGCGTTCGCCGTCCGCCCTGTTCTTGGTCGCGCGCTCCTCCGCCTTCAGTTCCTGGGCACGGGCCCTCATCGCGGCTCGTTCCTCGGCGGTGAACCCCTTGGACTTCTTGCCTGCGGTCTTCTTCTTCTCAGCCATTGCTCAACTCCTGGATTCGGATCAGGTTGCCCGCGGGATCGCGGAAGGAGCAGTCGCGGATCCCGTACGGTTGGTCGGTCGGTTCCTGGACGACTTCGGCGTCGCCGGCCTGCAGACGGTCGAAGGTGCCATTGAGATCCTGGGTGGCGAGGTTGATGCTCGCGTAGGTCCCCTTCGCCATCATCTCGGCGATGGTGCTGCGCTCCTCGTCGGTGATGCCGGGGGTGGCGCCCGGCGGGTACAGGACGATCGACGTGCTGGGCTGGTCGGCCGGGCCGATGGTAATCCAGTGCATCCCGGCGTATTCGACGTCGTTGCGGACCTCGAAGCCGAGGGTGTCGCGGTAGAAGGCCAGGGAGGCCTCCGGGTCCTCGTGGGGGAGGAAGCTGGCGTGAATGGTGATGTTCATGCCGCCAGGCTAGTGCGCCTCAGCGACCTGCGCTTCTCGATTCCTGATCGGTCTCGTGACCTGTTTGGCCACGCAGGGTGGAATCCCGGCCATCGCTCCAGTCGTCCGGCGTCGGTACGTGCTCGGCGGCACGCCGACCAGCTCGGTGAACCGAGTGCTGAAGGTGCCCAGCGACGAGCAGCCGACCGCGAAACAGACCTCGGTGACGCTGAGGTCGCCGCGCCGCAGCAGCGCCATCGCGCGCTCGATGCGTCGCGTCATCAGATAGCTGTACGGCGACTCGCCGTAGGCGAAACGGAACTGGCGGCTGAGGTGACCAGCTGACATGTGCGCCCCGCGCGCGAGCGCCTCGACGTCCAGCGGCTGCGCGTACTCCCGGTCGATCCGGTCGCGCACCCGGCGCAGCAGGGCGAGGTCGCGCAGGTGCTGGGTAGAAGCGGTGCTGGTAGTCACCGCCAGATCGTGCCACGCAGCCCTCGATCGTCAGATGCAAGAGCAACGCTGGACACGAAGAGGCCGCCTTGGCGACCATGGGCCTAGGGCACGATCTTGATACCTGAGGACTGGCGCAGCCGCGAGGTCTCAGCCGCCGAGGCGGTCGGTGTCGTCCGCCCCGGTGACCACGTCTTCGTGGGCACCTCGTGCGGGACACCTCGCACCCTGGTTGAGGCGCTCGAGCAGGCCCAGCCGCCGGTGCCGGGACTAACGCTCGTTCATTTCCTGACCGACCGGGTCACCGCCGGAGTCGCCTCGACGAAGTACCGTCACCGCGTCTTCTATGTCGGCCAGGATGTCCGAGATCTCGTGGACACAGGCGAGGTCGAGTATCTGCCGCTCTCGTTGCCGGACGTCCCCGAGCTGCTCCGCAACGAGCGCATCCCGCTGGACGCCGCGCTCGTGCAGGTCGCTCCGCCGGACGCGGACGGCACGTGCAGCCTCGGCGTCTCGGTCGATGTGACGCAGGCGGCCGCGCTCGCGGCACGCGAAGTAGTGGCCGAGGTCAACCCCAACATGCCGCGCACGCGGGGGGACAGCAGGATCCCCGCAGCGCGAATCGGTCGGTTCGTCTCGGTCGACAGTCCGGTGATCGAGTACGTACACGACCCCGCAGAGGGAGTGGCCGAGCAGATCGCCCGCTACGTCGCGCGGCTGATCGACGACGGCTCGACGCTCCAGATCGGGCTCGGGAGAGTCCCGAACCAGATGCTCGGCCATCTGACGAACCGAACGAACCTGGCGATTCACTCCGATGTCATCACCGAGCCGCTCGTCGACCTCATCGCGGACGGAGTGGTCAGAGGTCCCGTCGTCGCGAGCTGGGCGATGGGCACGCGCCGGCTCTACGACCTCGTGGACGACGACCCGGGCTTTGCTTTCCACCCCATCGACTACGTCTGCGATCCGGCCGTGATCGGAGCGAACGCGCGGATGGTCTCGGTCACGCAGGCCTTCAGCATCGATCTCACGGGCCAGGTCTGCACCGAGAGCCTGGACGGGCGGCTCTACGGCGGGATCTCGACAGGCCCCGCGTTTCACCGCGGCGCGCTCGCCTCGGCGGGAGGGATGGCGATCGTCTGCCTTGCCTCGCGCACGCCGGAGGGCGCTGCCGCGATCAAGCTCGATCTCGAGCCTGGAGAGCCGGTCGCGATTCCGCGCAGCGACGTCCACTGGGTCGTCACCGAGTACGGCACCGCGTTTCTCTTCGGCCACTCGCTGGCCGAGCGGACGGTCGCGTTGATCGACATTGCGCACCCGGACGATCGTGACGGGCTGCTCGAGAGTGCCGTCGAGAGGGGTCTGGTCACGCGAGATCAGATGCTCCGCAGCCGCGCGCCTTATCCAGTGGCTGAGGAGCGGGACGTCGCGCTGCGCGACGGCCGTGATGTTCGCCTGCGACCAACGCGGACAAGCGACACGAAACCGATGCAGGCCCTCTTCTACCGCCTGCCCGCGGAAGACGTGCGGACGCGCTTCTTCCACAAGCTGACGTCGCTCTCCGACACGGCAGCGCAGGCCTTGTGCAGCGTGAACTACCAGGATGAGATGGCCTTCGCAGCCGTCGTTGGAGTGCGTGAGGAGGAACGGATCGTCGGCGCCTGCTCCTACTACGTCGATCCCAGGAGTGGCTTCGCCGAGGTCGGCTACATGGTCGACCCCGACTGGCAGGGAGCAGGGCTCGGTGGGATCTTGCACGCGCGGATGGTCGAGTACGCCCGCTCCCACGGGGTACGCGGGTTCACCGCCGACGTCGCCTTCGGCAACTCAAGGATGCTGCGCGTGTTCAAGCACGGTGACCACGACGTGCATGTGGAGACCGAGGGTGGAATCACGGAGGTGACGATGCTCTTCGCGCCCACTTGAGTCCAGCCAGCGACCCTGGAGCGACACCGATGCGGTACCTATACGCGGGTGACGAGCCCCGTTCGTCGCATTACGCTCAGCGCGCTACCGCTTGTGGCGGCGGCCTTGCTGGTCGCTGCTTGCGGCGGGAATCGGAAAACGGGCGAGAGCGCTAACTGCAAGACCGTCGGCTCGAACCTGGCTGCGCCGGCGGCGGCGGGCCCTGCGTCGTGGCCGTACCCGAATGTCGACCTCGCGAACACCCGGGACGCCACCGGGTCGACGATCTCGTCGGCAAACGTTTCCAGGCTCGCGCAGTCCTGGACGTTCAAGCTCAAGGGGAAGGCTGCGGCCGGCGTGGGCGCGTACGGGTCGTTGACCGCGAACCCGGTCGTGCAGCACGGCGTCGTCTATGTCCAGGATCTCGACTCGAACGTGTATGCGCTCGCGCTTGGAACCGGGAAGCTCCGATGGGAGTATCGATGCAATCAGTCGGCGAGAAGCGGGCCGGGACCGGACGGTGTTGCCGTCGCCGGCGGGAAGGTGTATGGACTCACGCCGAAGGCGGCCTTTGCACTGAACGCCACCACCGGCCGGACGATCTGGGTCAACAGCGATCTCCTCCGCAACGGCCAAGGCACCTTCGGCATCCAGCCGCAGGTGGCCAATGGGCGGGTCTATCTGGGAAGCCAATACGGCTCGGGACCGGGCGGCGGGGTGGTCCTTGCGTTGGACGCGTCAAGCGGAGCCGTGCTCTGGAGGTTCAACACGGTGGTCGGCCCCGAGCCGGGCGTGAAGTCGCTCGGCCTCGGCGCCGGCGGCGCGTGGGAGACGCCGCTCGTCAGTGACGGGTCGGTGACGTACGGGATCGGCAACCCGTACCAGACCCCCAAGGCTGCGATCGCGCATCCAGCGGCTGACCTCTATACCGACAGCGACCTGAACCTCGACGCCGCGACCGGGAAGCTCCGCTGGTACTACCAGGGCGTGCCCAACGACTTCAAGGACTACGACATGCAAACCTCGCCGATCTCCGCGCGCGTAGGTGGCGTCTCCGTCGTGATCGGCAGCGGCAAGATGGGCTACGTCTACGAGATGAACGCCGGTACCGGCAAGCTAATCTGGAAGAGTCCGGTCGGCGCGCACAACGGCCACGACAACGACTCACTCCGGGCGCTCGAACACCGCAGCACGCTCAAAGCGCCCCTCACGATCCTTCCGGGGTCGATCGGCGGTGTTTTGAGCGACCTGGCCATCGTGGGTACGACCGTCTACGTGGCGACCATTGACCTGCCACTCACCTACACGACCCTCAAGCTCCCGGTTGCGATCAAGACGGCCGGTCCTCTCGCCGGCGAGGTGGAGGCGCTCAGCCTCGCGACAGGCAAGGTCGAATGGGACAGAAAGGTGCCGCAGTTCCCCCTCGGCGCCGTCACGGTCTCCAACGATCTCGTGTTCACGACGCTGTACAACGGCGTCCTGATCGCACTCGATCGCACGACGGGCGCGATCGTCTACCGCCGCCGACTGCCCACCTCCGCCAACTCGCCAATCGCCATCGCCGGCAACAAGGTGATTGTTCCGGCGGGCGGCCCCAAAACGCGTACCGGAGGCGGGGACGCTCAGGTCGTGGCCTACGCCGTGCCGTAGGGCGCTGCCCCTTGACAAAGACCCGGTAGCAGCAGAGATTCGCATCAGCCCGCAGTCATTCCGAGGGAGAGGGGACGGCATGGAGTGATCAACCCTGCCGTCGGCGGCAGACGGCCCCGCTTGTCTCAAGAAGGACGCGTTGCCGCATGTGCGTAACCGCAAGACCTGACCCTCGTCATGAAGGACCGTTGACAGAAAGGGAGAGGTGACGGGAATGGCCCCCGAAAGCCGTATTGGAAGGCAACGCGTGCGGTTGCTTGCACTGGCTATGGCGATGCTGGCCTTGACGTTCGCGCTGGGCGGCTCCGGCAACGCCGCCACCAACAAGCCGGCACCCCGGCTCGCCGACCCGACACGAACCGCGACCCGGCTGGTGAATAACTTCTTCACGCTCCTCCAACACAAGGATCGTGCCGGGCTGCAGCGCTTCCTCTCGCCTGCGTTTCAGGTCCAGCGCGCAGATGGAAGCAGTGCCGAGAAGCGGGAGTACCTCGCGAACCTAGCGACGATCAACAATTTCCAGCTCACGAAGGTTCGAGCTACTCAGGCTGGTGCGACGCTCGTCGTCCGCTACCTGGCGACTGTCGAAGGGCTCGTCAACGGCAAGCCGTACAAACCGGGACCGGCCCCCCGCCTATCGGTCTTCGCCTGGAGCGGGACGCGCTGGCAGCTCGCTGCGCACGCCAATTTCAATCCCCTCACCGGCTAGCCAGGACGCTTGACTTCGCTTTTCTCGACGAAATAACGTAGCGGCGATGGGGCACCTGATCTGGTGCCGAAGAGACAAGAAGGGCAGGAAAAATGCTGCGGCTAGTCGTGAGTGCGGTCTTCGTGATCGCCGTAATGGCTCTTGGGACGAGTGCGGCGTTCGCCGGTGAAATCACCGGTAACGGCAAGCTCAAGGATGTGCACGGCAATTCTCCGTGCGCGTATTCGGGACAGGAAGACCTGCAGTGGTACACGGACAACGGGGACGGGACGCTGAAGACGGACCCGACAAAGGGTGATCCGGCGCACTCGCAGAACTGGGGGCACGTCAAGCAGGCCGGCGATCTGACCGGAGGCGCGAATAGCGTCCCGGCCGCTGAGTGGGGCTGCAACGCCAAGCTGTACGGGCTCAAGCCCTAGCCCGGTAGAAGAACGTCGGGCGGGGGCCTAGCCTCTGCCCGACGTTTTACTTGTGCCCGCCGCCGGGCGGGCACACTGCTACGCCTGGCTCATTCTCGTCAAGCTCACTGACTGAGTGCGGAGGAGGCGACCGGGTTGCCGCCTCCCCGCACAGGCGTGCCCTCAAGCGGGTGCTACGGCGAGCTCAGCCGCGGTCCCGCCACGGCGAGCGTCGGGCTGGAGGATCGGAGAGGATGGCCTGAAGCCCTTGAAAGTGCAGTAGACGCCGAGGAAGAGCTCCCAGAGAAACTCCGGAATCGTCGCGAGGCCCTGCATGGTTCCGCCCTTGTTGCCGACGCCGAACAGGACCAGCGTGCCCGACACGATGATCAGCGGCCCACCGACGAGGCCGAGCCACGCCGCTTTTCGCGGCACCAATTCCGAGCGGTACATCAGGTAGCCCAGGATCAGACCGTTTCCCCAGCCGACGACCCAGCCGGGGCCGAGCAGGAACGTCCAGTCCTTGATCGCAGCGAGCGTGTAGGCGACCGTCCCTTCGGCCGCACCCGCAACCTCTTGTCGCAACGTGACGATCCCGAGCATGCAGACGATGCCGACGAGGATGAATGCGCATTCGAACATCCGCGCTGTCACGTAGCCGAGTGCCAGCTCTTCGCTCTGTCTCCTGACGATCGGGAAGATCACGACCGCGGTGCCGATGTTCGCGATGATCAGCAGCAGCTCGAGCAGGACCCCGAGGAAGACCTGGTTGTCGTGCCCGGCACCGGCGACGTAGGCGACGGGATGCCTGAGCACCGTTTCATAGAGCGCCAGCGCCGCGATCGACGTGACGAACGTGATGAGGTAGAGCACGCCGAAAACCCGCGCTCTCTTCTGGTCGAGAGACACCCTCTGAACCCCTTTCCCCGGTGATGGTCACCCGGCTCTAGGACGCGAAACGCGTTGTGCGTCACGAGCTATAAACCAACGCACCCCTCTTTTCAACCCGGATTCGGCTGACTCTCGGCCCGCGCTCCGAGTCACCGAGACCGCCACCTCGGCGTGGGGCGCGT